>CAIYVZ010000106.1 GCA_903929755.1 uncultured Acidobacteriia bacterium | reverse complement strand
CTGGCAAACCTGCCGGTTCGGCACATTGGCGACTACACACCCGCAGCCTGGACCACTTCCCGCCTTTAAATCCCCAGGTCACCCTACCACTTCACCAGAAAACAGTCCTCGTTTACAGATGGGGTTGCTCTGACGCTTACGGACGAAGTCCTTTGTGGCATTTTCGCCGAGGAGTCCGGGAGTAAAACGAAGCTGCGCCTCATACAGCAGGTCCAGGTACTGCGGTTCTAAAGCGCGCAGCACAGGATAACTGAATTGAGGAAAAATATCCGCCAAGGCGAACGAGAGCTTTCTGGCACGAGCGAGAACATCGAACGGAAGTTTCTCCAGGGAGGAGGCATCCGCGCCAACCAGCACCACCAGGTCTACGCTTTTACCCGCATCCAGCCGCGAACGAAAGAGTGACTCGTAAGCAAACCTGAAAGGGATCGAATCCTCAAACAAGAGCGACTCGAAGCCCTGTTCCGCCAGCGCCTGGCTTAGACTTGGCTCAGTCAACAAACAGTCAGGATCGGCAACTGCCGTTATCGGCTGGATGCCAGGCGTGAACTCCTTCAGAATTTGTGTGCGCCAATCAGGCATTGCCTCGACCCTCCACACGGACGATCAACCGCGGGACCAGCTCGGGGTGGACGTGAGCGCGCGATTCCGACTCAAGGTGCCAGGCTGCTTCTTCTCTCACCAGCTCATTCAGCCGGTGCTGACGCACAGCAGGCAACCCAATTCTCTCGACAGCGCGGCGCCGGGATTCGAAAGCATGGCGTTTATTCTCTTTTTCGCGGCCGAGCCGCTCGAGGTGAAACCGCAAGAGTTCTTCGTACAGAGCATGGCCGTGACGCTCCGCCGCCACTGTCACGTCCCCGAAGACCCGGGTGGATTCCTTGCCGTCCAGATAACGATCAGGCACTGGCATTTGTTCCAGCAGCAGCATCCACAGGTGCCGTGCAGTAGGAGATAGCACGCGCCCGTCATCGTGGAGAAATAAGGCTAAGACTCGTTCCTTGCACCATTCCGCGCTGCGAATCGCAACCGTCCACAAAGACCAATAACCCCGGATCTCCCAAGGGAGGCCGGACACCTCAACGGCTGGAATCGGCTGGCCCGGGACAAAGCGCGGCACGCGCGTCGCAATGGCCCGAATTCGCGGTTCCTCCAACGTCAAATGGACGGCTGCGGGCTGATTCTCCGCATCCCCGAGCGTGAAGACGGCGGATGGCGTGGTCGTGCCGTCGGGCCATCGCAGCTTCCAGCCTGCCTTGGACTTCTCCGCCTTGCCGCCTGAACTTTCGAGATAGTTCACCGTCATCCGTTCAACCCAGTAGGGCAGCGGATGACCCAGCAGTCGTTGTGCCTCTGACGGACTCAGTTCCGCCGTCTGTGCTAACAGGCTGGTACTTCGCCGCATCGCCTCAGCTTGCGCCCTAACCCTGGTGAGAACGGAATCCACCTTACTTTCGACGGCAGACGGATCCAGTATGGCGTCACGGTAGAGCTCATCAAAAATCTCTCCGGCATCAGCGGAATCGAGCACATCACCCGTCTTGTCGACGCCAAACTCGCGTAGGATCACGGCGAGTTTTTCTTCCAGAACCTCTCGCACCCGGAATTCGACGGTATCCTGCAAAACCAGGTTCATTGCCCGGACCACGTGGCCCTGACCGATTCGGTCCACACGGCCAATCCGCTGTTCAAGCCGCATCGGATTCCAGGGGATGTCAAAGTTGACGACCACATGGCAGAACTGCAGGTTCAACCCCTCGCCGCCGGCATCAGTGGAAACGAGGATACGCACGTCCCCCGCAAACGCTTGTAAGACTTGCTTCCGCGCATCGAGATCCATGCTGCCGTTCAGACAGGCGACTGAGAAGCCCCGGTCCGTAAGAAAGTCCCGCAGCATCTCCTGCGACGGCACGAACTCCGTAAACAGTAAAATTTTCAGATCAGGATCGGATTCCTCTTGCTGCAGCCGATAAATCCAATCAAGCAACGCTTCCGCCTTGGCGTCCGCCGTGGTCGCCTCTGAACGTTTCGCGAGATCGAGCAACAATTGCACTTCAGCGCGTTCATTCCGGAGGGCCTTAGTTCGCATGCGGAGCAGCATCTCGATCTGCTCCTGACCATCCATGTCCGGCCAATCATCGTCGAAGCCCGTTGGGAACAGCGACAACTGCTCGTCCGGTGCCTGAAGCATTTCCAGCCTACGTTCCAGCGTGGTCCGGATGGCGCGTGTTGAGGAAGTCACGAGCCGCTGCATCAGAATCAGCAGGAAGCCTACGTAGTTCTTCTTCTCCCGGATCGCCTGGTTGTATCCGATGCGAACGTATTCCGAGATCGCTTCGTAGAGCTGCCGCTGAAGCAAGTGACGATCATTCCAGTGGACTGGCGCCAACTGCGTCCGCCGAGGTTTGAACAGTGGATTGCCCTGTGAGTCGATAGCCTTACGCTTCTCGGTCCGGACCAAATACGGTTCAAGCCTCTCGCGACTGACCGAGCCGGAGTCGGGAAACGCCGTCTTGTCGAGAAGCGAGACGAGGCGATGAAAGGCATCCGTTTTGCCTTGGTGTGGCGTCGCGGTGAGCAGCAAAAGATAGGGCGCGGATTCAGCCAGCCCTTGTCCGAGTCGGAACCTCGCCACCTGGTCTGTCATCCCACCCAGGCGGTGAGCTTCATCGATCACGATCAAATCCCAGTTGGCAGCCAGCAGGTCTTCAAAGCGGTCCCGGTTGTACTCGGCGAGTTGTTCCTGGGACCACCCGCGCCGAGTGTCGATCGGCTTCACAGCGTCCATGGGGCAGATGATCTGGTCGTACATCCTCCAGATATTGTCCTGCCCGGCAACCCGCCTGAAAGCTGGGAAGTCACTCGGCAACAGCAGCCGGAACTGTTCACCAAAATGAGTCTGCATTTCAGCTGCCCACTGACTCACCAGGCCTTTTGGAGCAACGACGAGAACGCGGCGAATCAAGCCACGTAATTTAAGCTCCTTGATGATCAGGCCCGCCTCGATAGTTTTGCCCAGCCCGACTTCGTCGGCCAAAAGTAACCTTACGCGGTCTGAAGAGACCGCTTTCAGCAACGCAAGAATCTGGTGTGGCAGGGGGATAACCGCTGATTCAATCGGAGCCAGTAACGTGTTCTCGTCGAGCGCGTCTGCAACTTTAGCGGCGGCGGTGATATAGGCGATCTCCCGCGGGCTGGTGCGAAGATCCTCAACCGGCGTTAGGTGTTCAGGCGCGACGAGGAGGATAGTCTGAGTTTCCGGATACCAGACACGAACCGCAGTTTGCCCCCAGTTGCTCACTTGCTCCAGCACCTGGCACCGCAGCCGCCGCCCCTCGTCGAAATACCATTCTCCGTCCCTCTTCACTTGGCAAGCTCCCAAGCAGAATAGAGATCATCAACAGTCATACAGCAGCCAAGCTTCAACCAAGATACGGTTAGCGCATGCCAAGCTCCGAAACGATGGCTGTTCGTTGGCAATGGGTGTCGGAGTTCCTGCATGGTCATCAAGACGCGCACTCGGGAATCGAAAAATCGTTGTGTGTGCCCACAGACCCCAGTTCGACTATGCCGCTTGCGCGCTCCCAATAGTGCAGGTGGTACTCATAATCCACATCCCGGCGCCACGCGGCATCCTTGCCCCGCATCCGCTGGTCTTCATTAGGGCCTGGCCCTTTCCTGAGCGCATGTGTAGCGGCCAGGTTCTCGTGAAAAACTGTTTCGACGACCGCACGAAGGAGCTTAGGTGCCAACTCAGAACCCGAATCTACATGGTGAGCCTGGAGGCTATCAAAGAAGCCGCAGCCAACTTCAAAAACAGGCAATTGATCCCAGGCCGTGGTTATCCCGTCGGAAGCCCGCTTCTTGTAGAGCGCCACCTTCACCGCAGTGGAAATCTCCCCGGCATTGCTCGCCCATCGCAGGACGTTGGCTTCGTCGAGCGCCAACAGAAAGCGATGAACACTGCCACAGATTGAAACGTGACCCTCGAAGTAGCTCGGTTGTCTCGGTAGCGCGCCTAAGTCGTGCCTGGTGTGATCAAGCTCAACGATCATGCCTCGAATTTGTACCGGCGAGCCTTGGGGATTAGAGCCAAGAGCAAGGGCATGACACCGAAGCTGCGGTTCTTCGAAGTAAGTCCCAGCGAGCGACAATGCGACCGCGCAACGTTCTGCATAATCTCGAAGTGCCGCTGGCGAGTGCGCGGCGAAACAATCTGGGTTCAACGTCAAATCCTCAACCAAAACGTCGGAGATGCCCAGAACGTCTTCGATCCTGGCTGTGCTTAGGAGCGTCTGAGCAACGACCGCGATCGTGTTTGCATCATATTCGAACGCTCCCGCCTCCTGTAGCAGTTGCTTCAGATGAGGGCGCATCGGATACAAGTCACAATTGCCCAATAGATCCGGGGCATGCGCGCTTGTATAGACTTCCAGGATCTTTCCCTTCACGGCCTCTCGCCATTCGAGGAGCGTCGTAACGAAGGTCCGAACAACTGCTGGGTCAGCGCCTAGCGGCGGCGGAGCGAAAACGGCAGTATCAATTGTGACGCTCAGCACCGGGCAGCCTCCCACGAGAGGCTTGCCGCTTGTTGGTGGCAGCACGAAGAATACCCTCAGCCTCGGTTTGCGATTGGTCAAAGAAGCCCTCGGGCCAATCCTGGATGGCACCGAACTCATTTACCACTACCGGGCGAAACGCGGAAGTGTCGCCATGCTTCTCGACGAAATACATCTTGATGGCGTTGGCCAGTTCGCCTTTGTCTCTTTCCGCTGCGGCCCGGAATCGAAGGCGATTGATGAGATATTCGCTATGCGTCTCTAAAATACATTGTTTTCCGAGCAGGCTCATCGACAAGAAGAAGTCCCCGAGCAGCGTCTGAACTCTTGGGTGCAAGTGAAGCTCTGGCTGCTCGAAGACCATGGTTGTATCGTGTTCTGCGAGGAGGCACATGACGAGAATTGGCAGCACCTGGCTGACCCCAACACCAACGTGCGTCAGATCGTGGGCCTGCGACATGCCGGGCGGCACAACTTTAAGTTCGTGCCCGAGCTTGCCTTTGTCGATCGTCACGACGGATTCGGCGACGCCGAGGTACATCAGCCAATCCGTCACGGCGGCCTCCAGAGTCCGCATCGAAGTGGTTGCCTTGATATCGGGCGTTTGGAAAGACGAGGTCGGGAGGTACCGAATCCGCTGTCCTTTATGCAGGTCCAAAACTGCTGCGGTATATTCTCCCCGAAGCCCGACATCCGAAGGGTCGATGCCGGTTGCCAAGGGATACAGCGCCTTCGGCTCATCACGAAGAGGACCGAGGTACTTAACTGCGTTGGTGAAAAAGTAGTCGAGGTACATGATGCCGTCCATCACGTCAGACGGCGGCGGACTTGGCACCACGATAAAGCGAGTAGGCTTATCTTCTTTGAACGCCGCAACAAACTTTCCGGTTAATCCCTGAATAAGCCGCCGAATCTCTGCCCGGCGATTGAGCGGCAGGCGCCTGACCTGCATACTCCAGTCGCGAACAGTCACGACCAAGGGTGCATCGTTGTTCACGAGACTGGCCTGGCCTGCTTCTGGCAGAATCTGCGCCCACAACTCTTCTCCGAGTGCTTCTTTCAACACCGCCAGAACTTGTGCGGGAATGACCGCGTCCTTATCCGATGCCATGCGCCGCCGAAGGCCCCGCGATGGCTCCTCACAAATTGTGCTGACCATCGCGCGCGCTTCTTCTTCCGCCACGTTGATCCGCAAACCCAGAGTCTCGGGCAGGAAGTGACGGGTGACACAGCCCACGGGATCTGCGGTTGCATACTCATCCTTTATGTCCTGAAGAGAATCCTCGTCCAGGCTCACGTCAAGTTCCAGGCTCTTCTTGAGGACGTCGTTTTCAGGCTCTTCGATGCCGAGCGTTCGGATCTTCTCAGTAATGCTGTCGGCACCGGACAGATTTGCCCTCCGAATTTCAATCCAGCTCTTGGCGTCGATATTGTCTTCTCCACGCGCAGTTGCCCCTACTCGACACGAATACAGCTGTGGCTGCAATTGGTAGAGTTCCCGCTGAGGGCTGTCGATATTGGCATCGAAGGCCAACTCACAGGCCACGCCCTTGAGTTGATCTGTATTCCGACCGTAAAACACCATACGCCGCCCGGCGTTCTGTGGGCCTTCGAGCGCCATGATCGATCGGTCCCCACGCGGCTCGCACTCGCAACCGATCACGATTTCGTTGGCGTCGCCGCCGTAGGACTTCAAATCATCGAACTGGCCCAATTTGGTGAGGGAGCCATTCAGAACAACCGAACGCGAGCGGACGCGATTGGAAAGCGTCTGGCTTACCAGCAAGAGAGACTGAATCCAAGTGCTCTTGCCGCTGCTGTTGGGTCCGGCGAAGATGGTGAGCGGCCCGAACTCCAAAGGAGTGTCCCTCTTCACTGACTTGAAATTGAAAAGCCGCCAACGGGTAATCACGACTGTCTCCCCGCTCTTGTGAGGCTGTTGGTGTACCACATCAGCAGCATCCCGTCTTCTTGAAGAGCATCCAAAGGAATCTTTTCAGCGACATCTAATATGGTGGCGTATTCATTTTGCTGCCAAGCACGACGAAAGCCAGTTCGGACCGCCTCTAGCCGGAATACCTTTAGTTTCTTTTGCTTGGAGTCACGATATCCGTCAAATTCGCGCAAGAGCGCGCGCTCTCGCAGTTTCTCCAGATCCGCGGATTTCGCTGGATCCGGCACATACCACCGGTCCCTAGCCTTCGCGCAGAGCGCTGGGTCGGAGTCGCCAAGACCACGCATCTCCCTGAAGTTGCTGGACAGGTAGCTGTGAATCTGGCTCGGCACTTTGCCCGTACCGTCGCAGCGGAGAAAGTTCTGCTCCAGCAGATCCAACAGTTCTGAGCGCTCCTCGTATTTCTGCCATCCTCCAATCTCTTTGACGTATTGCGGATGTAGCTCCTGAAATGTCTGAGGCCTTTTTGTGAGTTGCTGTTTGAGCCACTGGATGGCCGACGCCTCGTCCGACACGAACAGCTCAAGCTGGATGACTTCCTTGGCGGACATTCGTTTCTTGTCGTACTCGGCAACTTGATCTGGCAGGAAATACATCCCGTCTCTTTCCGGATATCTCTGCTGAAGACCGGAATGAAATTCAGGAGCCGCTAATGGGACGGACACGCCGCGTTGAACATGGAACGCCACCATTCGGTCAAAAAGGAGATGAGTCTGTCGCTCGGCGATCGGCTCTGACGCTCCGTCTCTTGACACGAATACCGGTAGCTGTCGTAGATGGGTCTCAATGAAGTCCCAGACACCACCTTCGGTGCCGGCCTTTATTTTGAACCGATCTTCCAAGCCGCCGTTGGGTTTATAGGCAGAAATGATCAGGTCGCGCTTTACTGTGTTACCGCTGACAATCTGCTGAAACGATCCTTGCTTCTTGTCCAGCGTGCGAACATCGGCGACTACAAAGCCAGCATGCTGCAATGCCTCTTGGATTGAATTCCAGACGCTATTGCGAGAATTATGAAACTCGACCGTCATCCAGCGACCGGGTTTCAAGACTCGAAAGTATTTTACGAAGCAATCACTCATCAGCTGCTGATAGTCCAGCAGCGTGCGGCCTTTGACTCGGTCAACAATAGCTTCGGTTGCGGATGCGGTTATTACTCGATGCCACGATTCGAGGAGAATGTTTAGATCAGAATAGTAAATATTTTCGCCGAAAGGCGGATCAGTAAATATATAGTCGATGCTGTTGACGGGCAGCGCCAAGTGAGCCAGGTCTTGCGTTGTTATGCTCGCAGCGGTGGGGACCGAATAAGCCTGACCAAAGGCCTTCTGCAGTCGCTTCAGCTTTCCATCGAGGATGTACCAAGGTGAAGGGTCCACTATCTGCGAGGCGACGTAAAAAACGCCGGATAAATACTGATTGACCTGCGAATAATGAGTGGGAACATACCTCGCAAGAACGGACATCCCCCAGATGGCCTGCTCTACAAAAAACAGCAGCATGTTGCGCGTTCGTGGATCGTCGACTGATGTCGCTCGGCGCCACAAGCCCGAAAGAGCGTGGGTCGCGCGGGCCAGGAAAAAGTGATGAACATGAGTGATGTGCGCGGGTTGCATACGGCCCACTCTCCGCATTTGCATATCAGGCAGTTCAAGGGCAGGAACTTCTTCAGGAATGGGGAGCGCAGCAATCTTCTTTAGCAGGTCGAGATCAGCGCTGTCAGGCTTCTTCTCGTATTTCGCGCCTTTAGCCGTATAGTTAATCAATACAGGTACACGTTTAGGCAGCGACACCATGCCACCGAGTGCCTTGTCTAGGAGCCTGTCGGGATGAAAAAAGGCGACATGCATTCGGAATCATGTAAACCGGATCGGCGAAGCGGTTACCGGGCATTTTTCGACTGGCGGTGCGAGGAGACCGGCGGGACCGAGGCTGATGAGTACCTGATGGGCAG
>CAIYVZ010000105.1 GCA_903929755.1 uncultured Acidobacteriia bacterium | reverse complement strand
CTGGCCGTTCGAAGCACCCAACTATCCAGCTTGCCAGGTCTTGTTCCAAAGCGCCAGGTCTAAAGTGAAGATTCTTAAAGATTTCTTCGAGTACCCTTTCGACGTGCCGGAAACCTTCAAGTAGGGGGCTGAACTGTTACTTTCTGGTTGCTTGACAGGGTAATTACGGTATCCGGGGTATTTTCAATGAACTCGATCAGGTCACTATTGACGATCAGGAGGGTGTGGTCGAGCCGGGTGACGTTTATCATCAAGGGTCCGTAGATAGCCCACATCGGCAGTTTGGCGAATAATTCGAAGAAGTTCTGCGAAACTTATAGCGCCCGCCTGATCTGCTGCGACGCAGAGAATATTGATACAAACGCTAGAATCTACCGAGGGGCGGACGATGAGGACCGTAGCGAACTTTTATGAATACAGCCCCCGCACACTATTCACCCCCTGTTCAACTGCTGGCACAGTCCTTGCTGGACGTTTGGCTCACCAGCAGCCAGCGCGAGATGCGCATGACCTTAAAAGAGATCGCACAACTTTCGGTACCCCAGGAACACAGCGGTGACTCTGAGCGTGCGGATCTGCTGAAGTGCGTGGCGTCCCGCATAAAGAAGTCGCGGGGGTTCATGGTTTTGTCGGCCGAGAGCTCAGAGAAGAAACTCTGCGTTGACCTTCTCCGGCATCTGGCAGTGAAACCAGCTTACGCGCCGGAAGGCTCGGGGCTGGCAGTCTCAATCTGAAGTTCGTATTTCCCATCATTCGACCCCAGATCTCCGGTGAATTGAAGGGTCCCGTTTACCAGGCACTCGAACGGGGGCCCGGGAGACGGCCCCAGCATCAGGATTCGGCCCGGCGTGAGATCAAGCAGGTCACGAATCCGAATGCTCATCCCCCGGAGCATAAGTTCCAGATCCAGTTGTGCGTCGCCGAGCCGATTGAAGATAATTTTGTCCATCGCCGGAGGATTGGTCTGGGGGGGCGCGAGCACTTGCAGCTTCAGCTCAGCCATCCGGAACAGACAAGTGGGCAGAATAACACGGAAGTTAGCGGATACTCCATTTAGTTCCACGCTGACGCTGAATACTATAGCGGGATCATTCGCGGTGGCCTTGATGAGGCCTTCCAGTTCGTCACCCGAAGCATGAACAGGCCAGAGCGCCAAGGGATAAAACTCTTTCCAGCTTGCCCTCACCGCACGGGCGATTAAGTCAAACAGCTCGCGCAAAATGTGCAGTTCGATAGCCGTAACGGTACGCCCGGAATTTATCCGGCGCTCATCCGGGGTTGCCAGCAGAATGTCCAGTACCAGAAACATGAGGGGCGGCGAAAACGCAATAAATCCGGAGCCGGAAACGGGGGACAGTTCGAGAGGGACAAAGTGATCCCCCACCGAATAGTCATTCAGCGCCTGTGCAACCGTCGCCTGCGACGTCTCGCGCGGAATCAACTGAACCGGCAACTGCAGCAGGTCCACCAGCGCGGGTTCGACCGCCTGCAAAAACACGCGATTGATCTGGTGGGCAAGCGCCAGGGTCTCCGCGGCCAGGTTACCGGAGACAAGAGGCTCATAGAGCTCCGGCGCGGGAGCAGCAGGAGCGTCGATTGGGGGAACTTGCGGCTCGTCGGGCATTAGTGTGTTCGAGTTAGCCCAGTAAGCTAAAGAGGGTTGGCATTTGGTTGATTTTTGCTTCCAGGGAGAGTGCCGCCTGCTGCTGGTTCAGGGCCTGCGTTTGCGCAAGCGCGATGGCCGCAATATTGGCATCCTGTAACTCGCCCAGACTACCCTGTTCTTGCACAAGAAACTTTTGAGCAAGTGAAGTAGCGTTGGTCACCCGATTTGCGGCGTCGCCGTAGAACACGAGCTGGTTGTTCAGGTAGTCACTGGAGGCGTGGAGGGATGTGGCGGCGGCGGAAATGCCCGCCATGTCGTTGTTCCTGAGGGCCGTGACAAGGTCGTTGATAGCGGCGAAGGTATTGCCTGCGACAGGATTCCCCTGGGAATCTTTCGGATCGAAAATATGCTGGGCGGTTAGCGCGGTAGCGATGGCAGTTCCGTTGGTATCGTAAATCACGTGGGTGGCGGAGGCCGATTGGAGTTGGGCCACGCCTTCCGGCTGTGTAGGATCCAGTTGATACGAGGGTTGGTTTGGCAGATCGCCGCTGAATATATAGTGATTGCCCACCTGGGCCTGGCTGAGACCCACCAGGGTTTGCTGCAGCCCCTGGATCTGGATGGCCAGATTCGCCCTTGCCTGAGCCGATGAGGTACTGGAGACGCCTTGTGCAGCCAGTGAAATGGCACTTTGAATTCCGGCAATGGCGCCCTGCAGCGCCGTATCCGCCGCGATCAGCTCGGCCGAGGCACGCTGGAGATTCGCCTGGGTCTGCTGGTTCAGGGTAACTTCGGCTTGCAACTGGTAAATCTCAGCGATGGCGGCAGGGTCGTCCGCGACGCGTTGCAGTCGATGCCCGGAACTTAACTGCGCTGAGGCATCCTGAATCTGTGCCTGCGTGCGCTGTAGATCCACCAGAAACTGCTGGTTGGCCCCATATAAAGTCAGATTCATCAATGGCCTTTACTATTGCTGCGGAATGATACTAAGCATGGAGTTCGCCAGGGAATTGACCACGCTCAAAAGCTCGGAAATGGCCTGATACGCGCGCTGGAACTGAAGTAAGAGCGCGGCCTGATCATTCAGCGAGACTTTGGAAATCTGGTCGCGTTGCGACTGCGCCTGGGTGGCAACCTGTTGCTGGAGGGTCTGGTTGGCGTTGGCTGAGGAGTTCTCCTGCCCGGCGGCACTGGTGATGCCTGCAAAGAATGACAGGAAACTCTGCCCGTCGATCTGAGCGCTGCCTGGGGTCGCCAGGGCCGAGAGAGCCAGAGCATTTCCGTTCGAACTGCCGGACGCGTTCGCTGGCGCAAGTTGCCCGCGCGTGATGGAGGTGCTGGCGGCGAGCGAGCCTGCCGCCTGGGTGGCGTCAGCCGAACTATAAGTAAAAAGCGCGCTGCCAGGCGCCGCACCAACTGCATTGGATACAGTGCCAGCCTGGAGGATGGTGTTGACTTTCGTGGCGATACCTTGCGCAAACTGGTTCAGGGTTCCCGCTTGGTGCGAGTCTCCGATAATAGACGCCAGGACACGATTCCGGCTGTCCAGCAAGCCACCCAGTTGGCCACCGGTCAATTCAGCAGTAATATCTTTGCCGTCAGAACCAAGAATCTGCGAAGTGGGGGGCGACTGTGGGTTTGTCACCGGAGGCTCTGTACTGACTGCGGTACGGGCGAGAATGCGGTACTGCTGACTACCAATAACGAGGGGCGCGCCACCGCCGACCAGAACGGTGATGGTGCCATCCGACTGGGAGACCGCCGTTAGGTTGGTCAACTGGGAAAGGCTCTCGAGAGTCGCTTCCAGATTGGCGTCTGCCCCGGGGTTCGGGGTGGGATTCGCGCGCTTGATCTGGTTGTATTGCTGAATACGGCTCGCCAGGGTATTGATTTGGGACACCGTCGAGGAAATTTGCTGGTTGAACTGATTTCCCACGGAGTTAAGAGATTTAGACAACACCTGGACCGATTCAGAGAAGGCCTTCGCCTGGGTGATGACGGCCTGGCCGGTTGCCGGATCCGCCGGAGCGGCGCTCCAGGCTGAAAATGCACCGTAAAGACTGGTAAGAGCACCAGCCACGCCGGACGTCCCCGATGGATCAAAGAAACTTTGGATGGAAGAGGTACCTTGCGCCTGTGCCGTATAGAAACCGAGCGACTGCAGGGTCTGCTGGACCGCAGAATCGGCATACGTATCGCGGGAACTGATCAAGCCCTGGGCGACGATGCCACCGGCACCGCCGGAAATCGAATCAGACGACCGTGCCTGTATATTCAGTTGCTGAGTGGCATACCCGGGCGTGGATGCGTTGGAGACGTTGTTCTGCAGAACGCTAAGCGCCTCCTGCAGAACACCCAGAGCATTTCCTGCCACTCCAAATTGTGTAAGAAGATTCGCCATGGACCTAGCCTTCCAGTATCCAGGTCCCCGATCCGCTTCGGTGCGGCTCCTGCGAACCCACTGGCTGATAAGAACTTCCCGCAGTACCTGCTTCGCCAGGAAGATTCCGCAGGAATGAGGCAGCAGCGTCTACCAGACGCTGGAGTCGGACAGCATCATTTTGCAGTTGCAAAAGAGCGGGTTGCGCCTGAAGGGCAACTTGCGTGCCGGCAGAACCATGAAGGACACCAGCGGCGGTGGTCAGACTATTCACGGATGTTTCGAGGGTTAAAACGCAATTCCAGACCTTCGATAAATCAGTAGCATCCCACTGCTCGGTCGCGGTTCGCACCAGTTGTTCCGCTTGCCGAACCTGCTCCCCCACCGGGCTCATTCGGAACCGGCCCACGTCCCGGAGGAAGCCCCGGTGATGAGCGCCGCACTCACCTGTGCAGATGAGACGCTGTAATTTCCACTGGAATGCAAACGACTAAGTTGCGCAACCCTGGCCGCACGTGCCTGGTTCAGGGCCGAGGTGGAAGCTGCGATCGATTCAACGATGGAGGAAACCTGAACCTGATCACCACCATCGACGCCGGACGAGATTCCGCGTTTGCCACTTGCGCCCGCTGAACTGGCCAGATCAGCGCGATTTACCGGCGATCCCGCAAGTCCAGCCGAAACGTTACTTTGAACCTGAATGCTCATAGGGTTTGAAGGTCACTCATTCACAACACATGACCGCAGTACGACTCACGTAACGATTTGTAATAACAAACGAAAGCACCTGCAATGGATCCCAGAATACCGATTGCACTTCATCTTAATGACTAAAACCACTTCGAAGTCTAAATAAGAGTACCACAACGTACTTCTATGCCAGCAACTGTGATACACATAGTACTCATTGTCCAGCAAAATATTAAGGATTGCAGACCGGTCAGACGGCGACGACTTTGAGCTGACCCATGCGCTCCAGAGTTTCCAGTGTGTCCACGCTGCGAATCTCACGCAGGCGCACCAGGTGCTGCAAAGGGAGAACATCGGGTGCATCCTGGTAGTGGTGAATTCACCCGCAGAGTCTCTGGCTGAGACGTTGGAAGCGCTGCAGGCGATGGACTCGACGATTGCCGTAGCGTTCTACTGCGCAGCCTTTGAAACACCGGAAGTGGTGCGACTCATCCAAGCCGGGGCGGCGGATTGTTTCGACCGGAACTCGTCGGTTGTAAAGATCCGAAAAACCCTGATGGGGCTTTTTGCTGCAAAAACCGCGATCGAGCTTCGAGCACATGGCAAAGATCCGAAGGCAGAACCGTGGCGGGCAAATCTAATTGGGCAATCGCTCCCGATACAAGGAGTAGCCGACACCATTCGCCTGGTCGGGCCGCGGCGCTGTACGGTTCTGATCAGTGGCGAAACCGGCACGGGAAAAGAGATGGCAGCTCGCGGGATACACGGCGCAAGTCCCCGCGCCAGACGTGCCATGGTCGCCATCAACTGCAGCGCACTTCCGGAACATTTACTGGAAGCCGAACTATTCGGCCATACAAAGGGCGCGTTCACAGGTGCCGCCAATTTGCGGATCGGCAGGTTTGAACAGGCCAACCAGAGCACAATTTTTCTGGATGAGATTGGCGACATGCCCCTGGAGCTGCAGGCGAAACTCCTGAGAGTTTTACAGGATCGCGAGATTCAGCGCCTGGGTAGTTCGGAGACGGTAAAAATTGACGTTCGAGTGATTGCCGCATCCAATGTGGATCTGGCGGAACGCGTTCAGCAGGGCCGGTTTCGAGCCGACTTGTTCTACCGGCTCAATGTAGTCCCCTTGCACATGCCAACCCTGCGGCAGAGAACGAGCGACATCCCGATGCTGGTGGAGCACTTTATTGTGAAAATCTGCAATCTGGAAAGGCTTCCGCTAAAGCGGGTCGCGCCAGAAGCCCTGGAACGTTTGTGTCGCCAGCCCTGGCCCGGAAATATACGGCAACTGGAAAATTCGATAGAGATGGCAGTAGCGGTGAGCGGGGCGCGCGAGCTGCTGTGTTCCCGGGATTTCGGCCTGGCCGTGCCCGCGGACCGATGGGTGCCCCTCACGGTATTCTCCGACTACGCCCCCGACATACCCGAAGAGAAGATCCACTTTGATACTGCGGTAACGCAATTCCAGCTGACGCTTTTGAACAATGCCTTGAAGCAGGCCAGTGGAAACAAAACCAGGGCCGCAGCCGACCTGGGCCTCAATCGCACCACGCTGATCATGAAACTACGGGCTTTGAATGCTGTACAAGCGGAGTAAGCGCAGAGCATGGCACAGCATGGTTGGACATGGTGGCGCCGCGCGGCTGAGCGAACAGGGCCGCGGACTCCGGAGATTTAATTCGTCAGCAAAGGCGGACCCGCGGAGGGCTCCATGACAAAAGCTGACGCTTCGAGCATTCGGTCCAGTTTGAGGACCAATGCGACCTCTTCGTACTGAACTCCCAGCGCAGCGGCGATACTGGAAGGGGTTTCCCCTCTCAGGTTCATTCGCAGGACCTTCGCGCGTGCCGTAAGATTGAGGCCCTGCACCGCCATAAAGGGCGAGGGAGCCTGGGCGATCTCGGCCACGGGCGCAGCTTGCAAGAGACGGAGCTGCGCTGCCAGGTCTTCGATCTTTGCCTCCGTTGCCGTCCGCAACGCCTCCAACTCTCGCCAGGCCGCGCGTGTTTCCATCTTCGTAATGATCCAGATGGCAAGTGACCCCAGAAAGCTCGCTGTCATAATAGCTCCCTGCATTGCAGGCGAGAGTATCCAGTCCAGGTTCATAGTGTCTTCTTCCCAGCTGCAAGCGACGACGTCACCAGGCGCTCGCGGCGACTCGATATTTCCGAAATTCTAATGCCGTACGCACCCTTGACGGTAACGGCTTCTCCGCGCGCCAATAACTGACCGTTTACCAGCAACTCAACGGGTTCGTCCACGCCGCGCCCGAACCCAATAACGGAACCGGGCGTAAGTTTTGCAATGTCGCGCAAGGCCATTTGGGTCTGGCCAAAACGGATGACCAGAGGCAATTCGATATCCATCAGGATCTCAAGATTGGAGGTAGCCTGAGCCGGGGTGGTATCGGGCGAAACGAAGAACGTTACCTCTTCCCCGCTGGCAAAGCGGACGGTCCAGAGCTCCCATTCCACAATATCGGCGGGACTTTCCGGCGTGACTTCACCGGGGCCCCAGGTCTGTGTCAACAGATCAGCGAAACTCACCGGAAGCGAACCGGCGTTCTCCGTTCCGGCACCGATGTAAATTACGGGGCTGCCCGCAGCTCGCCACCACACGATATCGGCAGGCATCTCGCTCCCGTCAAATACGGTGGTAGTTACCAGCGGCTCGCTGGAGCCAGCTTCGGTCAGTACCTTTTTCAACTCCGCGCCCCAGACGTCCCGCGGCGACGATTTCGGAGTGTTGGCTTTGGTGTTTGTCATTCTCGCCCCCCCCTGGTGGAAGGCCATACTCTTTCAAGGTGACTACGCAGACGCAGAATCGCCTGAACCCGTAACTGCCCGATTCTCGACAGATGCATCTCCATGACTTCCGCAATTTCCCGCAATGTAAGCTCCTCATAGTAGTAGAGCGACAGCACCAGACGCTCCTGTCTGGGCATCCTGTCGAGAGCCAGACTCAGGAGCCTCTGCAGTTCAGCTCGTTCCATGATTTGGGATGGCCAGGAACTTTCGTCATCTGAAATGACGCTGAGAAGATCCTGGGTCTCGTCACCGGAGTTCGATTCCATTCGGTGAATTTCCACTTCCTGGGAATCCACGAGCCATCGCTGATATTCAGTGGTCGAGAGTTCAAGTTCTGACGCAATCTCTTCTTCAAGGGGCTCGCGGCCCAGCCGATGCTGCACAACCTGAATAGCCTGTTCGATCTTTTTTGCTTTTTTGCGCGCATCCCGCGGGACATAATCCATCTCGCGAAGGCTGTCCATGATAGCGCCGTGGATTCGATACTCCGCATAAGTCCGCAACTTAACCTGATACGAAGAATCGAAATTGTCGATTGCCGCCAGCAGACCAAGAACGCCGGTGGAAATCAGATCTTCCAGGAAAATATGATCGGGCAACCGATCGTAAATCCGGCTGGCGATAATACGCACCTGAGGCAGGTGCTCCAGCACGAGTGCTTCGCGCGTCTGGGCGGCATCTCTTTCGATACTCCCCTGCGGCCCGTAACTGGCAGTTCCAATACTCATGATTCGTTCACTCAGACACGGGTGTCAATACAGAAAGCAAGTGGAGTACCAAACCTTCGGTAATTCGCTCTTTGGTAGCGGATTCCAGGTCTTCGGGAATAATCTGCCCGTCGCACAGGTACGACACGGGCATCTTGTTACGAACTACCTCGCAAAACAGCGTGGCGAGCGAATCGGTTTCATCCAGTCGCGTGAAGATCGACGCCGAGGGACGAAAGGCGGCAAAGCGGTTCGTGGCCTTTTCCATGTCGCGGGACTGCGTGGTGGCTGTCAAAACCAGCTGGACGTCAATATCCTGACGCTTCCGAAAGAAGGCCGCAAGATCTGCTCCGGGACCTTCGAGGAGTGCCGGACTCAGCCCCGGCGTATCAATCAGGAGAAGGCAACCGGCCGGAGCCGCATCCATCGCCTGGGCCAGAGCCGAACAACTTTCTGCGACTTGATAGGGTACCCCGAGGATGGCGGCGTAGATTCTTAATTGTTCTGAAGCCGCAATGCGAAATGTGTCTGCAGACAGCAGTTTTACGGGACGGTTCTTCATGAGCCCCTCGCGAATCGCCAGCTTGACAAGTGCAGATGTCTTACCGGAACCTGGAGGTCCAACCAGGGCTGTTATCTTTCCGAGCTCAGGACGTATCTGGATTCGGGCGTTCAGATTATCGAGCGTTGTGCGCAGCACCAGCTGAGGCTCTACATCCTGAACTATTTCGTGACGTGGATTCCCGGATTCGGTGCGGGCTCGAATTTGCAGGTAGACAGCTTCATCAATTTCATCGGCGAGCGCGGCGGTAAGCCCGGCATCAATGAGGACCTGTTGGACGGGGCGCGCGCGTGCGCCGCCATAGGGCGTACTGGCCGTAGTCCGAACCAGCAGGCTGCGAATATCGTCAACTTTCCGGCACAGTGCATCAATCTCCAGTGTCGAAACGGAAGGGGGCGGCAAAGCTCCCCTGCTGTTTTCCGAAGTCTCGCCGAAAATCACTTCCAGCGGCCCCAGGTGCCGGGCCTCGGGGGGAGATGGACGGCTATCCAGAAGAAGAGCATCCGGCCCCAGTTCCCGAAGGGCTACTTCCATAGCGTCCGTAACACACTTTGCGAAGTACGACTTCACGCGAATTTGCGGATTCCCGTTTGTTGCCATAACTAATCGATCACTCCGAGAGAAACAATTTTTACTTCCGCGGGTATCTCGTTGTGGGAGATGAAAAACAAATTGCGAACAGAGGGCTCAGCCATTTGCCTGAAGAAATAGCGAGAGGCGGAACTGGTGACGGCGACCACCGGAGTCTCCGGCGTTCCCACTCGCTTCAAGATGCGCTGCAGAATATCGCGAATAGCCGCCGGCGCCAGTGTCATGTGGCTGCTCTGTTCGCCGTGTTCAACAGAGGACTCCACCATCTGCTCAAGAAGGGGGCTTACCAGGAAAGCCGGCAGTTCGCCGGCCGTCTTGACATAGGGCTTGGTGAGAATGCGCCGGAGGCATTGCCGAACATATTCAGTAATCAGGACAGGGTTTCGTATGCTGACAGCAGCCTCGCCGAGAGCTTCCACAATGGTGAGCGAGTCGCGAATGGAGACGCGTTCCCGCAGAAGATTTTGCAGGACACGCTGAACGGCCGAAAGGGGCAGAAGCTTCGGTACCAGGTCCTCAACCGCTCTGGGGTGATCCACCGCCACGCGATCAAGAAAACGTTTGGCGTCCTGCCGCGAAAACAGTTCGTGGACATAGCGCCGGATCAGTTCCGACAGGTGAGTACCCATTACACTCACCGGGTCCACCACGGTGAAACCTTTGCGGCGCGCGGCGTCCGACTGGTCGGCCTGGACCCACCATCCCGTTATTCCAAACGCCGGTTCCTTGCTGATCCGTCCGCCCGCGGGAGGCTCGCTCTTACCCACAGGAATGGCCAGTTCACAGCCCGGGGGCATTTCATAGCGACCGATCTCCGCGCCCTTCAACAGAATCAGATATTCGTGGGCCTTCAGGGAGATGTTGTCCACCACCCTGACGGGTCCGAGCAGATACCCGATATCGCCGGCCAGTTGTTTCCGAATACCGGCGATGCGCCTGAGCAGAGGCGACTCCTCCCTGCCGCTGACGTACTTGACGAGCCCGAGGCCGATTTCCACCGTGAGCGGTTCCATTTTCAGGAGGCTTTCCAGATTTTCTTTGACGGCTACGGGCTTCGAAACGGCTTCGGCACTCTCGGCCGCGGCCTGTTTTTCGTGCATTTTCCAGGCGGCGTAGCCCAGCCCGGAACCCATGGCCAAAAAGGGAATTGTCGGCAGCCCCGGGAACGCAGCCAGAATGATGAGAACACCACTGGCGAGCATGAGCGGCAGCGGGTTGCCGAAGATTTGCTTTCCGAAGTCCTCACCGAGCTTTTCATCGGAACTGGCTCGGGTAACAATCAGGCCACCCGAGATAGAGATCATCAGGGCGGGAATAACCGTGACCAGGCCATCGCCGATAGTGAGCACGGTGTAGGTTTGCAGTGCATGACCAAGATCCATGCCATGCTGCAACACACCAATCAGGAATCCCGCAATAATGTTGATGCTGGTGATAAGAATGCTGGCCACCGCGTCGCGCTGTGTGAAACGGGAAGCCCCGTCCATCGCACCATAGAACTCAGCTTCTTTGGCAAGGTTCTTGCGCCGTAACCGCGCTTCGGTCTCGTCGATCAGCCCGGTGCTCAGGTCCGAATCGATGGACATCTGTTTGCCAGGGAGGGCATCCAGGGTAAATCGGGCGGTCACTTCCGAGATACGCACAGCGCCGTGGTTAATTACAACGTACTGAATGGCGATCAGCACCAGAAAGATGACAGTCCCGATGATGTAGTTGCCGCCGACCACGAAGTTCCCAAAAGCTTCAATCACGTCGCCTGCGGCCGAAGTGCCGGTGTTGCCGTTCATCAGAATGAGGCGGGTAGAAGAAATATTCAGGGCGAGCCGGAACAGCGTCAACAGCAGGAGGGTTGTGGGAAATACATTAAATTCCACCGGCTTCCGAATATGCATAGCCACCATCATCACGATTACGGAAGTCATGATGTCCACAACGATCAGAACGTCGAGAACTACGCCGGGTAACGGCGTGATGAGGGCGATAACGATCCCCAGCACCGCGACAGGAGCACCAAGATCCCGCAGGTTCGCACCCGACAGCAAGGAGGACGATTTGGGGGCCGCGGTAGTGGGTGTGGTTTTCTTTTGAGGCAAGGTCCGGTGTCCTTTTCGTTAGTACTGTCTTCTGCCGTCCATCACGCGGTAGATGTAGGCGAGGACCTCTGCCACAGCTTTGTAGAACTCGGCCGGGATTTCGCGGCCTACCTCAACCGCCCGGTAGAGGCCCTGAGCCAGCGGAGGATTTTCGATCAGAGGGATCTGATTTTCAAGCGCTCGCTGACGAATTCGGAGCGCGAGATAGTTCTGGCCCTTTGCCACCACCAGAGGCGCACCCTTCGATTCGAGGCTGTACTTAATAGCTACGGCGTAGTGAGTCGGATTTACGATGACGGCGGAGGCGGTGGCTACGTCCTGCATCATTCGCCGGCGTAACAGGTCGCGACGGAGTCGGCGCATGCGATGCTTGACGGCGGGGTTGCCCTCCATCTCTTTCATCTCGTCGTGGATTTCCTGCTTGCTCATCTTCAGCTCGCTCCGGTAACGGCTCTGCTGGCGCACAAGATCGACAAGCCCGAAGACGACAAAAAGACCCGAGGCTTTCCACAACAACGACTGAATGGAACCGGTCACCATGTTGACACCGCTGGACAAGCTGTTCAGAGGCAGGGACAGGAAGCCGGCGAGATTATCTTTCACCAGGTAATAGACGGTGAGGCCGAAAACAGGAAGCATCATCATCGCCTGCAGAAGGGCCGGCAGATTCTGTTTCGGAAGATTTTTCAAATGGGAAAGAGGATCCAGGCGTTTCAGATCGGGCATGAGCTTCTTGAAGCTGATGCCAAATCCGGTGACGATGAGTTGGAGCCCGAGGGTGATACCGATCATGACGGCACCGAAGATGGCTACTGGCGTCATCAGTTGTTTCATGGTGCCGAGACAGCGGTAGGCAAGATCCATCGGAGCCCATCGGGGATTCATGGCCAACTCGAGCAGGCCGATGAAGGCCGTTTGCAGCTGGTGCGTCCAGCCGGGTCCCCAAGCGTGCAGCAGCGCCACGAAGGCGAGAAACTGGAGCGCACTGACAAAGGTCCGGGCCGTGGGAAAGTTACCCTCTTCGCGGGTTTTCTCCAGGCGCCGCGCGGTCGGTTTCTCTGTTTTTTGGTCCGCCATAGCCGCTTAATGCTGCCTGATCAACGTGCGCATGGCAGCAAACCCGGTAGCGCTGGCACCACGCATGAGGGCCGGCAGCAGGATACTGATCCAGGCAAGAAGCCCCAACCCGACCACCATCTTCACGGGGAAAGCAATAGACATCAGCTGCAGTTGACCGTTAATCCGACCGAGGAGCGCGATGGAAATATCCACCATGATCATGACCGCCAGAATGGGCAGTGCCAGGCGAAGCCCTGTTGAAAACATAGTGGAACCCGCAATCAGAATGGTTTCCACGGCACCCTGGGAAAGGGTAAACGTTCCGGGAGGACATGTTTCCAGGCTTCGCGCAAAAATTCGGATGATGTCCCGATCGAGGCCCATGGCAAAGAACAGGACCGCGGCCACGGTTTGAACGAACACCACCAGGATGGTAGAGTCCGCCTGCGTGGAGGGATCGATAGTGGAGGCAAAAGAGTAACCGGCCTGGAGACCAATCATCTGTGCACCCACGGAAAAGGCTTCCACGGTGAAACTGACCGCGAGCCCAATTCCGATGCCCAGCGCCGCCTCAGAAACCAACCAGGCGGCAAAGAGACCCGCGTTCACGCCCGCATCCGGGTGCGGCCACTGGGGATATAACGCCAGCGCGAGCCCCAGGACCAAAACAACGCGGGCAGGATCCACCACATTTCGGAGCCCTGGCAGGGGAACAAATACGAAAACCCCCGTCAGGCGCACCAGCGTCAGAAAGAACCCAAGGACGCTGGAAGTGGACAGCAACTGCTCAATTCCCATAGCGACCGAGGTTTCCCAAAATACTAACCATATAGACCGTCATCTTCTGTAACATCCACGGCATCGAGAGAATGAATGCCGCCAGAAACGCCAGCAGGCGTGGAATGGCATTGAATGCGGAATCCTGGATGGAAGTCAGAATCTGGACAAAGCTGACCACGATGCCCGCGAGGAAGCCGACGGCGAGCAAGGGCGCACTCAGCAAGAGAGCGGTAAGCAGCGCCTCACGAACCAACTGAATCACAGATTCCGGCGTCATACGTAGAAGCTTTTCATTAACGAGCCGATTACAAGATTCCAGCCGTCCGCCAGAACAAAGAGGAGGATCTTAAAAGGTGCCGAAATCATCACGGGGGGCAATTGCATCATGCCGATTGAAAGCGTGACCGAAGCCACCACCAGATCGATGATGAGGAACGGCATGAAAAGAACGGCGCCAATCTGAAATCCGGCTTTCAACTCGGAAAGAATATAGGCGGGAATCAGGATTCTCAACTCCAGATCCTGAACGTTGCGAGGTGCTGGAGCGTGCGAGATATCCAGGAACAACTTCACGTCTTTCTGCCGCGCGAACTTAACCAGGAAAGTCTTCAGGGGTTCGGCGCCCGCCTCGAAAGCCTGGCTGGCCGTCAGCGTGTTCGCCTGCAGCGGTTCCCAGCCTTTGTGATACATGTCGGCCGCCACCGGCTGTATGATCAGCATTGCCAGAAACAGCGACATGCCGAGCAGCACCTGATTCGAGGGCGTCGTCTGGGTCCCCAAAGCCTGACGGAGAAAATGAAGCACGATCGAGATGCGCAGGAACGGAGTGATCGACATGATCACCGCCGGTAACAGAGTGAGCAGCGTCAACAGAACGACGATTTGCAGAGGCGCGCTGAGAGATTCCCCAGGTTTCCCCAAATCGATTCCCAGGACGTTTGAAGAAGCGGCTGCTACAGCGAGCCCCGGCGCGCCGAAAAAGACGGCGAGGAGGGCAACTCTTGCACTCACAACAGGGATCCATCCTGGTGGGAACTAGCGGCGGGAGGGTAACTGTCTACGATGGAACAGCCGGTGGGAGAAACCAGAATCAGGAATTCCCTGCCCGACACTTTCACCAGGTGCAGCGAATGCTGAGCGGTCAACGTGAGGCGCTCGATTGCCTGCATCCGCCGTGTATCTGAAGTAAACTTTCCGAGCATAGTGAACCGCACCAGGCCTTTACGACTCAATACATAAAGAGAGGTGACAAGCGCCAGCAATACTCCAGAAACGGCCAGAACCTGCTGTAAATCAGCCACTAGCTAACTATCTCCCTCAAACCGGAGCATCCGAACAGAAACGCTGGAGCCGGAGACAGAGAGTTCGCCCAGACCCAACAGGGAATGGCCAGCCAGAACACTAATATTTCCGCCTGCGGACGTGCCTGACTCGACGATACTGCCCACCTGGAGCGAAAGAATGTCCCGGATGGGCATACGGAGGCCTTCCACAAGTACCTCTACCGTGAGCGGTATGTTCATAAACCGAGCTAGCTTCAGGGATTCCATCAGAGTTGGGGGTTACGCATGGATCAGCTGAATCGTTTCCTGCAGAATCTGGTCATCCGTCGTAATAGCTCGCGAGTTTGCCTGGTAGCTTCGCTGAAAAGTAAGCAGACTGGTAAACGCCGCCGCGATGTCAACGGTGGATTTTTCCAGCGAACCTGCCAGAACTGTTCCGGCTGAGCCGGTACCCGACTGGCCCACAACGGGGGTGCCGGTGAGTGCTGTGGCCACCAGCTCATTACCACCAACGGCATGGAGACTCGTCGGATTATTGACTGTCGCCACCGCTAGTTTTCCAACTGTTAACTGCTGGCCGTTGGAACAACTTGCCATCAGGAGGCCACCGTCTTGCAGGCTTACCGAGCTGATGTTTCCTGCCGGGAAACCATTCTGAACAATCTGTGACACAGCTGACGCTTGCGTGAATTGGGTAATATTCGAAGCAGCCGTTGCGGGATCGTACAGGTTCCAGGCAATCGCCATATCAGTTGCACCGTTCACCAGACCCTTGACCTCGAGCGATGGAACAGCTGTGGCCGCAGGGCTGCTCAGCTGTCCGCTCGCATTGAAAACCAGTGTCCCGGTACCGACCGTTGCTGCACCAGCCGTGCTCACCTCGGCAGTCGGAATCGTCACCGAGTAGGTCCATGTATTCACTGCCGTGTTGGTAAACTTCGCCGTCAACGTGTGGATCGCCCCCAGGGAATCTACGGCCTGAACAGGCGTGGAAAAAGAGGCTGGAGTAGAGGTACCGGAGGGCGTTGCATTCAGGTTCAGGCTCATGCTCATGGTGCTGGTGGGCGTTCCCCCGACGGTTGCACCAATCGGAACAGAAAGATTGCCTGTCGGGCCACTCGTGTCCAACACTCCATTAGCGCCTGCGCTCCATCCCTGGACAGAGTGACCAGCGGTATTTTGTAGCTGCCCGGCGGCACTTACCGTAAAGCTGCCGTCTCTGGTGTAAAACGTCGTGCCCTGGCTATCCTTTGTCATGAAAAAGCCATTCCCCTGAATAGCCCCGTTCGTCGATCCGCCTGTGGCCTGAATCGCGCCCTGCGTGTAAACACGGTTGACGGTAGCCTGCCCAACACCCAACCCGAGGTCGCCGTTCGCAGCAGACCCTCCGAGGTGCTGTGACATCAGATCCGCGAACCCGAGTTCGCTGGCCTTGTAGCCCGTGGTGTTCAGATTGGCCAGATCATTGCCGATCACATTGATGGCTGTGGAGGCTGCATTGAGCCCGGACAAGCCCGTTGAAAAAGATATTTGCATATAAAGATTCCTATGAGTTTGTAATCGGCTTCTGGGTGGATGTTGCGGTTGCACCAGACGCGGGGACGGCGACTTTGCTGCTGTTAGCCGCAGCGGCCAGTATGTCCGTATTGCTCCGGATCGCTATATCCTGTTCGAGTTGGCTGAACTGGGCCAACTGCGTAACGAATGCGGTGCTGTCGGCCGGATTCAGGGGATCCTGATTTTTCATTTGTGCCACCAGTAACTGGAGGAAAATAGCCTGACTGGGAGCGGCCGCCCCAAGGCCCGTTGTGCCCGAAGAGCTGGAAGCGGAGCCGGAGGATGCGCTCGAAGCGGCGGCGGAAGTACCGAGTAATGAGTTAATTGACGATGCCATTGAATTGTCCTGAGGGTTCGGGGCCACTGCCCAGATTCGAATGAAGTTCTTGTATCCAGTGAGGCCGGTTAGAAGGGTTGTCCTGGCGCTGGTCCCGATCTTGCTGAGACCCGCCGGAATGAGATGGCGATCCATCTGACTGCGAGTGCTTCGAAGAATTGTCCGAGGATGCGGCACTGCTCTCTTGCGTGGCCTGGCCCGGCTGCCATGTTTCGGTATGGTATCCGGTTTGATTCAGGCGATTTTCCAGATCGGACAGGCCATGCCGCAGACCCTGGGTGGTGAAGTCGTCGCCGGACTTGACTGCAATTTGAAGATCACCCGCACGCTGAACGATTCGAATATCAACGGTCTGGCCTTCGGCCGCTTCAATCCGCATCGAGAGTTCCTTCATCGGAAGCGCCGGCAGCGCAGGCCGAACGTCCTCTGTGAGTGTGGTGGGCCGTGCGGTTGGGGCGGATGAGAGCGATTCCGTTTTTCCGGACGCCGGGAACTGTCCAGCCGAATCCGCTCGATTCCCGGACACGTCCACTGCCGACAGGAAGCCTTCGCCGAAGCGCGGGTCCGCAGTCGGGTTCCCGCTGCCCAGTTTCATTTTCCCGGTGTCTGCGCTGGTGGCATATTCAGCAGAGGAGCCGCCTTTGTCTTCGCTGCTGCCGTGCTGCTGCGATGTCGCGTGGTCCGGGACGGAAGCGCCCATCAAACCCCTCGATGGCGAGTTGCTGGATGCTGCTTCCCGGACCGACCCGGTACTTTCTGATGGAGTACTCGAAGAAAGAGACTTTATGGCGCCTGCAGGCACCTTCAGCGGGGATGCCAGCACCCAGGGCGCAGCATCTTGTATGGCACGGTCCGCAATGCCCCCCTGCGGGGCGGGACCTGCAGCAACAGCCTCACTGCCGACGGCAGCATCGACCGCGTCATCCGTGAGGCCTGTGGTAAAGTTAGTCGCCAAAGAGCCCCGGCGTGAATCTGGCCCGAGCAAACTGGATGCCGGCACAAAAGCTAGTGGAGCTCCGATCGGGGAAACTGCTCCCGGTACACCGGCGGCCTGCACTTTGATAGCGAAGGCCAGAATCTCCGGCGGTCCGTTTTGCCGGACAGTATCAACCACAACGGCCTGACCCACCGGGCCCGGGTGAACAGGTTCCTGGCTGGCTGATGCTTCTGGCCGGTTCCCGGTGAAGCCGGAGAGCATCGTTGCCAACTGACTGCCCCGCCCTGGAACCCATATGGGTGCGCCTGCCCCGGATACCGAAGCCGGCACGGCGGGAGCCTGAGACACCAACGCCTGAGGCATCACGTCATCCGCGGGGGGCTGAGCTTCTTTTAGGCTCTCTGTTTTTACGCTCTCTGTTTCTACGCTCGCTGCAAGCGTCGTACGATTTCCTTGCGAGCGAGGGGTCGCGCCACCGACTGCCGGCACAGACAACTTCGTGGAGGCACGCGGCTGACCATTGAATCCGCTATGAGTGGCCGGACTTGAAACAAGGAATGAACTAAAAGCGTGCCGGGAAGACAGCGCCGACACCGGCTGATACATACCCGCGTGGCCGTGAGCAGCGGTAGAATTTCCAGCCCTGGATGGCAGGTCGGATTCGGTCCTGCTCGTTGCCTGGTCTCCGGCCCGGGATGAATCGAACTGGGCAGAGAATCCGGAGCGTGCGGAGTTCAGCTCAGCCCGGAACCCGGCGGCATTAACTTCGGGAGGAACCGCAGACGATCCGGTACCGGACTCCAGCATGTTTGAAGCTATTGGAAAAGAGATTCGCACCGCCAGACATAGTGCAGTCAGTTGGCCAAAGCAAGCTTCCAGCTTTTTCAAGCAGATAGAGACGACTCAAGCAGTCATAGATTTGACGCCGAGCGCAAGTGTCAAGCCGTTGACAGGAAGATACTCCTCTCTGTAGTTCCGTATCGGGTGTTATATGAAGAATTTCGAGGACTTTTTTGAAAACTCTTTTTCGGCCCCTCAGTTGCAGGAGTAACATCCGTACAAATGGATAATCTGGCTATTGCCGCTGTGGGCGGCCTTCGATCGCGGATGCAGTCTCTGGATCTGCTGGCAAACAACCTCGCCAATTCAGCTACCAGCGGATACAAGAGTGATCGGGAATTCTATGGGATCTACGCCGCTGAGGATTCCGGGAACGGAATCGACGGGGGAGCCGGCATGGCGCTGCCCGTTGTTGAGAAACAGTGGTCAGATTTCTCCCCGGGCGTAATTCAGACTACCGGCAACCCTCTCGATGTCGCCATTGACGGGAAAGGTTTTTTGACCGTCACTGGCCCCCAGGGCCCGCTGTATACGCGAAACGGAAATTTGAAGATTCTGCCTGCCGGGGAACTGGCCACCAGCGACGGCTATCCTCTGCAAACACCGGGCGGCACCACCATAAGAGTTACTGCGGGCCAGCAGATCAACATCACAAAAGAAGGAAACGTACAGCAGGATGGCCAGACGATAGGTCAAATCGGACTAATCACCTTTCCCTCCACCGAGCCGCTGCAAAAAGTTGGAAGTTCCAACTTTCGTAATACAGATCCGAATAACCTGCCTGTCCCTGTGAACAATCCCGTGGTTGAGCAGGGCAAGATTGAGGGCTCTAATGTTCCGGTGGCCTATTCGGCGATGCGGCTGGTGGCCATCATGCGGCAGTTCGAAATGCTGCAGAAAGCAATCGGGATATCGGGCGAGATGGATACGAAGTCGATACAGGAAGTAGCGCGTGTCGGCAGCTAGATACGAACCAAAGGAAAACTTATGATACGAGCTCTCTTCAGCGCTGCCAGCGGAATGACCGCCCAGCAGCTTAACGTCGATAACATCGCGAACAACCTGGCCAATGCGAATACAGCCGGCTACAAGGCTCGTCGGGCGCAATTTCAGGATCTGCTTTATCAGAATATGGTACAGCCGGGTTCCGCCGCCAGCGCCAATTCAACGGTACCCACGGGCTTGCAGTTGGGGCTGGGAACGCGCGCCGCTTCAAACGAAATTATCTTCACGCAGGGAAATTTTGTGCAGACCAGTAATCCCATGGATCTGGTCATCCAGGGAAACGGCTTTTTTCAGGTGGTTCAGCCCTCAGGGCAACTCGCTTACACCCGCGACGGGTCTTTCCAGGTGGATAAAGACGGCAGTCTGGTGACATCGAACGGAAATCTTGTGCAGCCGCAGATCACGATCCCGCCCAATGCGCTGTCGGTTAGCGTCGCGGCCGATGGGACGGTCAGCTATATGCAGCCGAACCAGACTGCGGCCACAAAAGCCGGCCAGATTCAACTCGCCGGCTTCCAGAACCCGGCTGGCCTGAACAGTCTGGGGCAGAATCTTTTCGCGCCAACCGAAGCTTCCGGCACCCCCACAGTCGGCCCTCCCGGCGGCCAGGACGGATTCGGCTCTCTCCTGCAGGGCTATACCGAACAGTCCAATGTGAGCATCGTACAGGAATTCATCAACCTGATTGTCGCGCAGCGCGCCTATGAAGCGAATTCCAAAGTAGTGAAAGCCGCCGACGAGATGTATCAGCAAGTCAATAACCTCAAGCAATGAAGATTCTCCTTCTGCTCGCCTATATTCAGTTGGCCGTGGCCGAAACTCCCTGCATCAGCATCACGGGACCGCAGATTACAGGCTCGGATCTCGCCAGCGCCAATCCGGCGTTCGCGAGGATACCATCAGAAAGCCCCCTGGCACCCGCCCCCCTTCCAGGGAGTACGCGGATCTTCTATCCTGCTGAACTGCAGTCCATCGCCTCACGCTTTTCATTCGCGGTCGGCACACCCGACCAGGTGTGCTTCAGATTCGCCACCGGGTTATTGAACAGGGAGCAACTCCTTGATGAGATGCGCAAGACCCTGAATCTGACTGGGGCCCGAATCGAACTACTGGAAACAAGCCCCGGCCTGGTACCTGACGGAAAGCTGGATTTTCCGCTTCAGGGGCTGGGCGCGCCTGCCGCACCGAATCAAAAAACACCTCTGTTTTGGCGGGGCAATATCATTTACGCTGGCGATCGTCGGTTTCCAGTGCAGGCGAAGGTCCGCATTGCGGCACCATTCAATCGGGTGGTCGCGATTGATGTCCTCAAGTCCGGAATGCCGGTTCGCGCGGAACAGTTACGCCTGGAAACGGTGGAAGGCTATCCACCAACAAAGTCCAGCGAATTCACGCTGGAACAGGTAGCCGGCATGGTTCCACTGCGGCCGATTGCGGCTGGCGGGGAAGTTCGTCTCGATAATTTGACGGTACCCAATGATGTAAATCGTGGCGATCTTATCCACGTGGAAGTGCGTTTCGGGGCCGCTCATCTGGCGCTGACCGGTCGGGCAGAAACTGGGGGCCGCGTCGGCGAAACAATCGATATCCGTAACCTGGAGAGCAAAAAACTCTTCCGCGCGCGCATTGAAGCCCGGGACAGGGCAATCGTCACGCCCGGCGAAGGAGAGCGCAACTAACATGCCACCTACCCGTTTACTCATTGGGTTTCTTTGTATCGCTGCGTGGATACCCGTTTTGCACGGGGCGTCAAAAAAACGAACAGTGGAGGCTCCCACCGGACTCGACCGGTACATTCAGGAGGCGCTAAAGAATGGCACACCGTCAGTGGCCCAAGCCTCGGCTGGCTCATTGTGGACGCCTACTTCGCGAATCACAGACCTGGGGAGCGATATGCGCGCCATTCAGGTGAACGATCTGGTTACGATCATCGTAGCTGAGCAGGCTTCGGCCATTACAACAGGCGGGACACAGACGTCCCGCAAGTCGGCCCTCCAGACCGCTGTCAGCGGATCTTATCAGGCG
Source organism: uncultured Acidobacteriia bacterium (assembly GCA_903929755.1). Classification (GTDB taxonomy): domain Bacteria; phylum Acidobacteriota; class Terriglobia; order Bryobacterales; family Bryobacteraceae; genus BOG-234. Next base: position 9,250 of record CAIYVZ010000105.1, on the reverse strand, counting down.
ACAAGTGGTGCGGCAGGCATTAATTCCGCCAACGATATTTCGCTGAACAGTTCCGGAAGTACCACCCGCGGCACACAACTGAGCGCCACACTGAGCGCACGCGTGACGCACGTGCTTCCCAATGGCGATCTCGTTCTGGAGGGAACCAAAGACGTGCAGGTCAACGCGGAACACCAACTGGTAAAAGTAAGGGGCATCACCAGGGCCATTGACGTGAGTCCCGGCAACATGATCACAACGAACCGGATCGCACAACTCGAAATCACAATCGACGGTAAGGGCGTCATCAACGACGCGATCCACCGCCCCAATTATCTCTACCGAATGATTCTCGGATTACTTCCTTTTTAGCCTTCCATCATCATGAAAAACTTGTTTCAGAAAGTGACTGTTCTGCTGGCCCTTGCCTGTGTCGGCCGCGCCGAAACCCGAATCAAAGAACTGGTCTCTATTGAAGGCGTGCGGGACAATCAACTAATTGGCTACGGCCTGGTAGTGGGACTGGCCGGGACAGGCGACCGCGTCCAGACAGTATTCTCCGCCCAAAGTTTAACTAATCTGCTGCAACGCATGGGATTGACGGTTTCTCCCACCGCGATCCAGGTGAAAAATACCGCTGCCGTCATGATTACTGCAACCCTGCCGCCATTCGCACAGCCGGGGTCGAGGATCGACGTGACTGCCGCTGCCATTGGCGATGCCCCCAGCCTGCAGGGCGGAATACTTCTGATGACGGGGCTGAAAGGATCCGACAGCCAGGTTTATGCCGTAGCGCAGGGTCCGCTGGTCATCGGCGGCTTCGTCGCCGGTGGACAGGGAAACTCGAAGGTAGTCAATCACCCGACGGTGGGGAGGATGCCAAATGGGGCCATTGTGGAACGCACCGTGCCCGCACCTGCCTTCGGTAACCAGTTGCGCCTGCAACTACAGCAAGCAGATTTCGCCACCTCGGCACGGATCGCCAGTGTTGTCAACAAACGGTTCGCAGGCGCAGCGCACGCCGATAATTCGGCGCGCGTCACCATCGGCGTGCCCGAAGACTGGCAAAAACAACCGACAGAGTTCATTGCAGAAATAGAGAGCCTGACGATCGAGCCTGATGCCACAGCCCGAATCATTGTGAATGAGAGAACCGGGACCATCATCATGGGGAAACAGGTTCACATTGCGCCCGTGGCCATCATGCAGGGCAACCTGACAGTTGAAATTCAAACCACCCAGGAAGTCTCCCAGCCTAATGCGCTCAGCAACGGGGGCACAACAAAAGTGACGCCGCAGGTGAGCACCACTGTCACCCAGGATGCTACGAAGAACCTCGTCCTGAAGAACGGAGCAACTGTCGAGGAACTCGTTCAGGCACTCACCTCGATAGGCTCTACGCCTCGCGATATTATTTCGATCCTGCAGAATTTAAAAGCCGCAGGTGCTCTCGAGGCCGAGCTCGCAGTGATTTAAGAAAAGGCTATCATGACACTCGACAAACTCAGTTCGGTCACGAACTCCACCAACACGGGCCTTGCGGCAAAAGATGACCCGGCTAAAGTACGGGAGTCCGCCAAACAGTTCGAAGCGCTGCTGATCGGCCAGATGCTGAAATCGATGCGAGATTCGGAAGGCGGGTGGCTGGGGACCGAGAAGGACGACGCCGCTTCTTCTGCCATGGAATACGCCCAGGAAAACTTCGCGCAGTCACTGGCCAGCAGCGGCGGCTTTGGGCTCGCCACACTTTTGGTGAAAGGCCTTCAAGAGCCCGTCAAGTAATTACGCACTCCAGCCCTGTGCTCCATGACCCAGTCCTGTTTCCATCCCCACAAAAGCACTCCACTCTTTAGGTACTTCCACTACCAGGGGGTTACTTTCCGCAGCGGTGGCCAGAGACTGGTGCGGCGCCAGACTGATTGTCTTCCAGGCTTCCGCCAGTGTCTGCAGCAAGGACTCAACCTCAGCCAACGGCTTATCTTGCTGTTTGGAATTGGCCTCAGAGAGCCGCTGGATCATATACCGATAGAGCCGGCCGAGGTTGGCCGCGATTTCCCCACCCTGCGCATGGTCGAGGCAGCTCTCCAGTTCAGCCAGAATCGCAATCGTTTTCAAAATAGCCGTACTGCGGGCGGCGATGTCGCCGTTTGCCACAGCACTCCGCGCCGAATGAACGCGCAGGCACGCGAATTCGTAGGCCATGGCGACCAAGGCTACGGGATCCGCGGACAGCACTCTGGTTTCAAGATACGTATCGCTCCAGCTCATGCCGATATCTCTCCCGGCTTTTCAGCTGTTTGCGATGTCAGCTGGGCCAACATTCTTAAAACTTCCTTCGGCGGGAACTGGTCCAGAACATCTCCCGATTTACTGTCTCGCATAACAATCACAAACCGATCACTCCCTGGATCTCGAACTACTGAAAACTGCCGATCTGCGATAGCCAGATTATTCATCCGGTTCGCTACAGTTAAGGCGGTCCGCATACTGTCAAGTGCCGGATTGTCAGATGGTCCGGTGCCTGTAGCCGGGGTGGCAGGTAGAATTTGCATTTTTTCTTCTTCGACGAGAACAGCCGGTTACAACATGCTGAAAGCTGCTTTCAATGATCCGTATCGACGCGTGGCTCCAGATTTCGAGAGGTTTTAGATTCTTTTTATAAAACATCGGCAAATCGCGTGGCTGTGGCTTGTTATTGGGTCGGGCCTGTCGCCCTCACACGTCCAGGCTCAAAGCTTCCCGAGTGGAGTCCCGGCTCAAAATAGCTTGCAGCAACGAGTCGAGAGGTCCATCAGCAGGCAGCGGGTCGCCGTAGCGGCAATGGGGCAATCCATCGCCGCCCAGCAGCTCTCGGTAACGCGCCAACAACACCCCCTGCAGTCGAATGCCCCCCAACCGGGAAAGCGTTTGCCTGCGGAAATCGCGTTCACCTGCGATTCGTTACCCCAGACGGAGATAAAATCCCTCGTGGCGAGAGTTGCAGCCCGCACGTCCGTCTCCGCGGAGCTGATTCATTCAGTGATGCGGCAGGAATCCGCATTCAAACCATGCGCCATCTCTGCCAGGGGCGCAATGGGTTTAATGCAACTGATGCCGGGTACGGCTGAGGAACTGGGGGTCAACAACGCTTTCGATCCTGAACAGAATGTCCTGGCGGGGGCCACACTTCTAAGCCAACTGATGAATCACTACGGCGGCGACCTGAATATGACGCTCAGTGCCTATAACGCGGGTGCCCGGAGGGTAGATACGACGGGCGTGGCTATGATACCGGAAACAATCAACTATGTGGCCCGCGTCTTGTCCTGGCTTTCGCCCCCCGCGGAAAGCGCCTCCGCACGGGCCCGTTCCGTTTGGGAAATCGCACCCTGAACCAAGGCACGGATTACGGGCAGTGAAGGCGGCAAATAGCTGCGATCGCTAATTGCAGCAGTCACTGCGGCAATTTTTCCCGAACGATCTTCCGGGATTACGGCCGCAGCCCGCGACAGTTCAACCTCATCGAGCACCCGGGCTGCCGGGGCAAGTTTCGAGGTCGGAGAAGATGCCCCCGCAGTCCCTTCCGGGGCTAGAGCTTGCGGAACAGAGGTCTGATTCACTCTCACTTTGGTAGCCGAACTCCCTTTATATCATAGGTATCGGCATCTGGCGGTGGCAATTATAGCTTTTCTTGTTTAAACCGGTGATTGCCCTGTCAGGTCCGCTTCGCCTCCTCGCGTACCGCAGCCCAGATGATGGCCTGCACTACCCGCCCCGCTGAACATCTCCCACGGCCGGTGGAGTGAAAACACACAGGGTTCCGCACGAAGGTGGCAGTGAGCATATGCCGCTCACCGGGGCACGGTTACCTTCCGCAATTGATTCGCTAACAGAACACGAACAGTAATTCCGCTTACTTCACGGCGAGAACGACGCCCATCTGGGTCTGGACGCCATTTGCGGTGGCCACCACAGCCTGGTCTCCGGAGGAGACGCCGGGGACCACAACATTGAGTTGGTAAAGTCCGGCAGAGGTGATACCGGCAAAAGTGACAGTAGCGGGGACACCGCCGACCGTAACCGTGACCGGATTCACCGTGGGCGCGGCACCGGAGAAGACAGCGCCGGCACGCACCGGAGGATTGGTGGGGCCGAAGCCCACGCCGAAGAGAACTACTGTTTCGCCCACGGCAACGGGACGCGTGGCAAACGTGAAGGCGTTGGCCGGACCGATCAGATCATAGGTTCCGCCGCCATACTGGCCCGAGCCATCTGGTGTGGGGATATAGCCCGCAAGGTGTCGGCCATCGCCAAAAAGACTAAAGGAGGGGCTGGCGGCGGCCAGCGTCACGGTTGACGTGGTACTCCCGTTTTCATTCGTCACCACAACCGTGACGGTACCCGTGCCGGTATCGTCAGGCGCCTGCACGTTGAGCTGGCCGGGGCTGACGTACCACAGGAAGGCGGGCTTGGCGTTGATGGTGACGGTGACGCCGCCCAGCGTGGTGGGGAAGTCGCCCGCCCACATCGCCGTCGTGGTCGCCAGATTGCTGCCGTACAGCGACAGCCAGGAACCGGGGGCGATACTGGTGGCTTTACTGTAGATCGGGACTACGCCACCGGATCTGACCACAGGTGCGTTCGCGCTGACTACGGTCAGCGTGACGGGGACTTCGAGTGCCGTTGCGCTGGCGGCCAGCAGGCGTACCCGGCCGTTATAGGTACCGGGGGCAAGGGTGCTCGCGTTCACAGATACCGGCAGGGTGGCCGGGAATGTCAGGGTGGCTGCCGGAACAGAGAGCCAGTTCGCTCCCCCCGTCAGGACGGCCTGCGGGGTGATGAGGAAACCCGAGGGGTCACTGGTGATAGCCAGGTTTTGCGCAGCTGGCAGCAGGGCTTGCCCCTGGCGATAAGTGAAGCTGAGCGAGACCGGCGCTGCGGTGACGATGGCGGCGCTCGCGCTTTTAACAAAAGTAACGGGAAGGGTCAGGCTGGTGGAACCGATCAGGACACTGACGCCCGCGTTATAGGTCCCCGGAGTCACTCCTGCCGGAAGCACATTCACCGTGAGGGTAGCCTGGTAGGTAAAGAGGCCGTCAGTGGAGGCCACCGGGGTGGTGATGGCGCTGACGGGCGAGACATTCAGCCACCCCAGCGTATCCGTGGCGGTGGCGTAATAGCCCAGGTACCCCAGCGGAATGCTGCTTTTAAAGGTGACATTGAAGGTTTGGGTCAGGGGTGCGCCGTTGGCTGCGGCGTTGAACGTGAGCGCAGCCGGGGCGAACGTCATCAGAGTATAGGCGGGAACAGACGGGGGCTGCTGCGCCGTGGTAAACGTCCAGGTGGACGAGGCACTCTGGCCGGCGCCATTACGGGCCACTACATTCCAGTTGTAGGTGCTGCCCGCGCTTACAGTGGGGGTGAACGTGCCGTAAGTGGTGGTGCCCACCAGAACGGGCGGGAAGGTTTTGGCCACATAGATGTCGTAAGCGGTAGCCCCCGCAGAAGACGTCCAGGTGAGCACAGGATTTGTGTAGCCAGTACCTCCATTGGCGGGCGAGGTAAGCACGACAGGCAACGGCCCGCCCCCCAGCGTGAAGGCCAGTGCGGAGGAGTCCGCCACCACGCCGGACTTGTAGCTCCACTGCAGTTGTTGACCGCTGTCTCGCCCCCCCATGTTGCGAATGCCAACGGTAGCGGTAGCCCCGGCAGAAGCGGGGTTGCCACCACCCAGAACAACCGTTTGATATTGGAATGTGATCGTGTTGCCAAGTTCGGACAGGATGGCTTCAAAGGTAACGGGCCTGGCGGAGCCTTGCGGGAAGGCCTTATTCCACTGAATGACGTAACGCCGCGAGCCCGTCGAACCGATGGTTTGGTAAAACACCGAACCAGCGCCCGGGGAAACAAACTCCAGATCGGACCAGAGGGGAAGAATAGCGGCCAAATCATGGGGGGAAGAGGCTGCGGTGAGGTCCGCGTTCGCGAAGTCGATGCCGGCCATTTGCTGGCAGGCCGCGGGATCGGTAATCAACCAGGCGGCACCATTGGTGCTGACGCAGATCCAGGTATACGTAGTGCTGTATAAGGTGAACGGGAAAGGCAACTGGAGTAAGGCTGTGTCGTCATCAGAACCAGCCAGGATACTGGCACCGCCAGCGCTCACGTCAACAAAACTGTACGCGGCAGAGTCTGTCACGCTGTAGCCCCCCGCATCGGGCCCCTGTGTTCCCGCAAGCAGGTTGGCCGGCACGAACGAAAAGGCAAGGAGTACCGCCAGCCATGTAGTTGCTCTGAAACACTGTCTCATCTGGATTAAAAGGACCTCTGTTTAATCTGGAAGAGGTTGCCGCCCACATTGACTGAGGTGACTCGGGTAGCGTTGGTTGCGGAAGAGAACGGCGCTACCGTGTAGGCCTGGGTGAAGACATTGGCAACAGGCCCGGAGATGCCGCCGAGAGTGACCATACCTGCCGGACTGGAGACAGTCGGGATACAGCCGACGCCACTGGCTGTAGCCGTAATATTCGCCGTGCCACCCGTCGGGCCGAAGACTGCACTTGTCAGCGACAAGGTATAGGCGCAGGTGGCGGCTGCCTGGCTGAGGCTAAAGGTCTGGTCGCCGATCAGGATCGTTGCCGTCCGGGGAGAATCGGACGTGCTGGCAGTTATGGCGTAAGTGATGGTGCCGGAAGTCCCGCTAAAGACCTGGCTGACGCTGAGCCAGTTGGCTCGGGTCGCGGCCGGCGGCGGAGTGCAACCGTTCACTGTGGTGTTGAAAGTAACCGACCCTGAGCCGCCTCCGGCGCCGAAAACAGCGCTGCCCCGGCTCAGATTATAGGAACATACGGCACCTCCCTGCGTGACCGCGTAGGGTTTGCCCGCCACGGTCAAGCTGCCTGTGCGTGGTAAGTTTCCTGGATTTGCAGTAGCGCGGAAACTCACGTCCCCGCTACCGGAAGACCCGGAACCGTAGATGGTAAGCCAGGCAGCATTCGCGCTGGAAGCCCAGGTGCAACCGCTGGCGGCCATAACACCAACGCTGGCTGTCCCGCCGACGGCCGGCAAGGTAGCATCAGCGGAACGGAGACTATAGGAGCAACTGGAACCAACCTGAGCGATGGCCACCACCTGGCCGCCGAGAATAATGTTCGAGTCACGGGGGACGCCACTGCTATTGGCTGCAACCGTGACGGTAACGGTGCTGTTGCCAGTACCAGCCGAGGCGGAAAGGGTGATCCACGGGTCAGGGCTGCCCGCGAGCCAGGCGCAACCCGCACTGTTGGACGCAACATGGATGGAACCGGTCCCCCCGGCATTCCCAAACGGAGTACCGAGGGCCGTCGTATCCAATGTGACAGTGCAGGCAAGGGACTGTTGCCACACGGAGAGGTCCGCTCCGCCGATCCGGAGTACGCCCGAGCGCGCGGCGGCGCTGGAACTGGCATCCACCGTGTAGAGCAAGCGATATGTCTGTGGGCCACCACCGGCTGCGGTGCCCGTGGACCCCGAGGTAATCGATAACCAACTGGACCCCGGAAGCACGGAATAGGTGCACCCTGCCGGCACCGTGACATCCACGGAGCCAGTGCCGCCGCTGGCATGAAAACTGGCGCTGGAGGCACTCAGCGTAGCGCCGCAATTGATTCCGGCCTCACTGATATTAAAGATTTGCCCCCCGATCACGGGCGCGAAGTTACTGGTAGACACGCCGCTGTTAGCTGCCACTGCTATGGTGACCTGCCCGGGGGCCGTGCCCGTGGCGGGCGTAATTGTCACGTTCGCACTGGAGGGCAACGATGTCCAAACACAACCAGCCGCGGAGGCCGAAACCTCCAGCGTCAGGGAGCCACCTGCGGCCGGGAGGGCAGCGCTGCCGGAACTTAAAGCAAACGAACAAGCCGACGCAAATTGCAGAACGCTGTATGTTTGCCCGCCCGCAGTGATGGTGCCTGTCCGGGGCGCGCCGGAGTCATTGGCGCTTGCGGTGAAACCCACTTCTCCTGAATCGGTGCCAGAGCTTCCCGACGTAAGGGTGATCCATCCAACCCCAGGGACAGCAGTCCACACACAGCCAGGAGTGGTGAGGATTCTGAACGCCCAGTTAGACCGATCCACGGGTACGTGGGTGCCGTCGGCATTCAGAGAGTAACTACACGCGGGAGCGGCACGGACAACAAACGACTGGGTTACAGTGGCTGCCGCTCCGTATAATGCAGTCCCGCTCTGGTCGGCATTCAGCGAACACGTCCCCGTTGCTGCCAGGGTCACCACCGCCCCGGAGACCGTGCACACAGAAGTGGTTGTCGAAGTGAAGCTTACAGCCAGGCCCGCAGAGGAGGTGGCGCCGAGGAGAAACGGCTTGGTCCCGAGGGCCAGGTTCCCGATGGGGAAGAAGGTGATGGTTTGGCTTTGGTTAACTGCCAAAACCTGGAAGCTCTGTAGAACGTCGGACGCGGGAAGGTAGTTGGAATTGCCACCCTGGCTGGCGGAGATTGTGCACGTTCCGGGGGCCTGCAGATTTACCGTTGTCCCGGCTAAAGTACACACGCCGGGCGTACCAGAGTACAAACTGACCGGCAACCCGGAACTGGCTGTTGGGGCGAGAATCAGCGGCGAGCCCGCGCCATGCTGGCCAGGATTGACGAACGTAATCGTCTGGCTCGCCTGACCCACCGTCACCGGGATCGCCGCGCTCGTCGCTGTCGGGTAATTCGTATCCCCCGCCTTCGTCGCGGTCACCGTGCAACTGCCAATACCCCGGCCTGTCAACGTGCTGCCCTCGATCACGCAGTTGTTGCCTCCGCTGGCTACCGCATACGTCACCGCTCCACTGCCCGTGCCGCCGGTAATCCAGAGTGCAGAAGTTCCGTTGTAAGCAAGACTCGCAGGCGTCGCCACCGCAATCAACGTCGTCTGCGCAGCCTGACCCACCGTCACCGTGATCGCCGCACTCGTCGCTGACGTGTAATTCGTATCCCCAGCCTTCGTCGCGGTCACCGTGCAACTGCCAATACCCCGGCCTGTCAACGTGCTGCCCTCGATCACGCAGTTGTTGCCTCCGCTGGCTACCGCATACTTCACCGCTCCGCTACCCGTGCCGCCCGTAATCGTCAAGGCAGACGTGCCGTTGTAAGCAACCGTCCCAGGCGTCGCCACCGCAATCAACGTCGTCTGCGCAGCCTGGCCCACTGTCACCGTGATCGCCGCACTCGTCGCTGACGTGTAATTCGTATCCCCAGCCTTCGTCGCGGTCACCGTGCAACTGCCAATACCCCGGCCTGTCAACGTG
>CAIYVZ010000104.1 GCA_903929755.1 uncultured Acidobacteriia bacterium | reverse complement strand
GCCTGCTGACCGTCACGCAAACCTGCCGCATGCAGAACCGTCACCCTCTCGACTACCTCAACAGCGCCATCCGCTCACACCGCCTGGCACAACCGCCCACGTCCCTACTCAAGAATTCCCGCCCTACCTGAACTGTTACTGATGAGGAGCATGTCTTCGAATCGCATGCCGAGGTGGAGTTCCTCGATACGCATCTCGGGCTCGATGGTGAAGATCTCGCCAGGTTCCAGAGTGGCGGACAGGCGGCGAACGTCGTGAACTTCCAGGCCGACGGTATGTCCCAGGTTTCCACCTCCTGCAGCCTGACTGCGGTATCTGTCGACAAAGATCTTAGCGGCACCCTGTATCTTCGGGTCAGTAAACTTATAAGAGGCCATGACAGCGTCCATCTTCACAACCGCGTCTCTGATAACATCGCCAGGCGTGACGCGGGGGCGGATTGACGAGATTACGGCCTGATACAGGATTCGGTAGATCTCGTAATACTCGCGCTGCCAGGGCGTGAATTTACCGTTGGCCGGGAAGACACGAGTCACATCGGCCTGGTAGTTTTTGTAATCCGGGGCGTAGTCAAATTGCACAAGGTCGCCAGCCCGCAGAACTGCTGTGTTCCGATGATAGTGAGTGTAGTAAGTATTCCTGCCAGTACTTATCAGAGCGAAGTAAGAAGCTCCGAATGCGCCATATTTCTTGAAGACAAACTCGGCATCCGCTTGTAACTCATATTCAGCCATGCCGGGCTTCGCATCGCGCATAGCCTCCATAATGCCGAGGCCCGCAATGCGCGTCGCCTCGCGAATGACAGCTATCTCACGAGGGCTCTTGATTGCGCGCAGAGCATTCAGGATCGGATCCAGATCTCTGATTTCCGAGTTCGGCGCAACGTCTTTCAGGTGGGTGCGAAAAGCCTCTTCGCGCGACGGACGGCCATCGAACGGGTCGCTTTTATTATTCGCCCAAAGCTTGTCCGGGTCGCCTTGTGAAACACTGCTGAGAACCTCAACGTGGAAGGGTGTGTAGAAGGTCCTGCCCTTGGCGGCGAGGCCCTTGACGAAGTCCTGAAACTCAGCACGCTCCAATACTACGTCTACTCCAACAGACTTTGCAGCATCGTCGCCAGGATAGAGACCGGGACCGTACGCTGAGTTCTCACGCTGGATATTTCGAGGATTCAGGAACAGCGTTACCTTCTTCGTACTGCCGTCCAGGACCAGAATGGCACGTGGTTCCACAACTCCGCAAAGGTAATGAAACTGGCTGTTCTGCCGCAGGGGTGTCTCACCGGGAGTCTCGGTGGTGCCGAGCAGAATTGCTACAGAATCTCCCAGGCTTGCCATCACTTTCGAACGTCGCGCGGCGAACTCTTCCGGCGGGAAGACGTCCGTAAAAACGGGTTGCGACAGTGCGGGCAGGGTCAGTAAGAGAAGCGCGAGTATCTTCCGCATAAGTCCCTAGTTCTTCTCCAGGCGAGAGTCCATCAGGATCCAGGTATTCGGATCGAGCATCAGTGAGGAGGGCTCGCGTTCGGCGGCAAACGTGAAGCTTTGCTGCTTCGCCGTGAACTCAAGCTTCTGGATACGAGGCTTACCATCCACCGTAAGACTAACTTCCAGAGGCAGTCGATACGGCTGGCCGGCCTGCGTTTGTGTCAGGGACAACTCGATGTGTTTGGACAAAGAATTGTAGTGCCAGAGACCGGCTACCACGGGTGATGGCGAGCGATGTAACCACTGATCGAAGAACCACCGCAAAGCCTGTCCCGCCGTTTCTTCCATGACGCGGCGGAAATCATCGGTGGAGGCGTTGCCATCACGATACAGCCGGTAATACTCACGGATACCGGACCGGAAGTTATCGGTACCGATTTGTCCTCTCAGCATGTGCAGGACCCAACTGCCCTTTTGATAGATGACCTGGTTGGGCTGCATCACTTTTTTCATATCCGAGAGGTTGTTATGCACGACAGGCTCGCCGGGGAACTGTCGCTCGGCAGCAAAGATGCGGGGCGCGTCGGCTCTCAAACCTGCAACAAAGGCATCGCGCCCTTCATAGTGTTCGCGGGTCAGATGGGTGAAATAAGTGGCGAAGCCCTCGCTCAGCCAGATATCATCCCAGTCTTTCTCGGTAATTGCATCGCCAAACCATTGGTGGGCGATTTCATGCCAGACAACATCGGGAGATGACTGACAGCAGGCATAGAAAATTGCGCCAGCATGTTCGGTGCCGCCTCTGAAACCGGGCACCCAGGCCCAGATATTTGCCAGCTTGCTGTAGGGGTATGGCCCGACAAAGTCGGAGAGAAATTCGAGGGCCTGCCGCGCCGGAAGGTCAAAGGTATCTATGCCCGCCTGGCGCTCCTGCCAGGGAACCCAGGTCTGGAGAGGAATGCCTCTGATGACGGCGAAAGTCCTGACAGAAAATTCCGCGATACCTACAGCATTCAGCCAGGAGGCGATTGGCTGATCCTGCCGCCAGTGAGTTAAGCGCTGGCCATTGCCGAGAGCGCGTTCCTCCACCAATACGCCATTGGCAACAACCTGATACTTAACGGGAGCGGTGACGAGGAACTCGCTGGTGGCCTTATCGTAGGGGTGATCAATGACAGGGAGCCACTGCCGCGCGAGGTCTGGCCAATTGGCGCTGAAGATACCGAGGTCTCCGTGGGAGTTCAACGAAGAGACGAAACTACCGGTGGGGGTCCCGTGATATTTCACGGTGAACTGGCGCCGGTCCCCGGGGGCGGGCGCGACGGGCAGGGCTATGGCGAGGCGGTTCTGCTGATGCGAAAAAGCCAGAGGCGTCGCCCCGGACGAAACCTCAGAAACCGTCATCCCTTTGCCGGCCTCGGGTGATGCTAAGTCGAGAAGCAGGGTTTGGACTCCGGCGGAAAGAAAGCGGATATCGGCGGTAGCTTCACCGCTTATGTCGTCACCTGATTTGCCCAGGGTAATGCGGAAAGTATAGTGCAGCGCATCCACACCTGATTGGCGGGGATAAGTGTCCGCAACCGCGAGCCCCGCAACAGCGAGCAGAACCAGAAGGCATCTCATCATGATGGGAAAATTGTATCGCGCAGGGTCACGAAGGGAGGTTGGAAGGAACGGCCGCTCTCCACTTCACATTGCTGATATATTCATCGAGCTGACTAATCAACCGACTGGTGTCGGCGAGGTCTCCCGCGATAGCCTTGTTCTCAATCGAGCGGCCGATGGCGGTAATGGTGTGGAAATTGTAACCACCGGCGGCGCCCTTGACGCGGTGAGCCAACTTCCTGACACCCTCCAAATCTCCGGCGGCGCACAGGGTGGCCATAGTTGCGGCAGAGACGTGAATATCTTCGAGAAGCGAGGGAATCAAGTCGGAGAGGTCGGGATCCACTTCCACAAACTCCGGTAGCTGGGTTTGCGGGGCGCCGGGAGCGTAGCGCGTGAGTGTTGCGAGGAGGGTCTCGCGATGGAGGGGCTTCTCGAGGCGCTCCACGCAACCGGCGGTACGCACCAGCCGGGAGATCTCCTGGCCGGTGTGGCCGGAAATTGCGACGACAGGAACGGCGGGTCTGGCAGCTGAAAGCACATGTCTGGCAACGTCCAGACCACTGGCGCCATCCAGTTCCACATCCACCAAAAGGAGCGCTACGTTGTTGTGATCGAAGGCAGCAATCGCCTCAGCGGCACCGGATGCAGTAATCAGCCTCCACTCGGCAAAAGACTTCACGTGAGCCTGATAAATCTTCAACATCGAGGGGTCGTCATCGACCGCCAGAATCAGGGGCCGCCAGTCGATCTTATCCTGCAACAGATTGAGCAGGTGTTCGCGCAACACAGGTTTGGTGAGGAAGCCATCCATGCCTGCGGCGAGAGACCTTTCGCGATACGCGGTAAGCGCGTGAGCGGTGAGCGCGATGATTGGTACGTTGCCTGTGTGGGCAGCGGCTTCGTGTTCTCTAATGGCTGCGGTGGCTTCAAAGCCGTCAAGACCGGGCATTTGGAGGTCCATCAGAATGGCGTCGTAACGAAACTCGGCAGCCATCTCAGCGGTGGTTGAGCCATCGGAAGCGACATCCACCTGATAGCCGGCACCTTCCAGAATTCGCTGAATGAGTCGCTGATTTTCAGGGTTATCCTCGGCGACCAGCAAGCGCGCGGCGGGTCTGCCCCCATTGCGTAAGGTCCTGGCGGGAGGAGGGGCGGGTACTTCATATTCCCCCATCACGCGCCGCAGGGCCCGCTGGATTCGGGAAGGTAAAGCAGGTTGCTCGATTACCCGCGCATGGGGTAGGCGGTCAAGCCATTTGCGGGCGTTGGTTCCCTGGTGGGGCACCAGGAGAACGCTGAGGCCGTCGGCTTCCGTTAGGGCTTCCATTAAGTGATTCGAGGAATTCCCATGCCAGTTCAGGGTGGCATCACCTACAAACAGGTGGTATTTTGTATGGCGAAGGCACTTGACGGCCTCAACCGCGTCTTCGCAAATATCGGGCCGGATGCCCCACGCCTCCAGCATGGGCGTCAGCTGAGACAGGGCAGCAGGTTGTGCCAGCAGGAGGACGGATAGCCGCTCGCAGCGTTGCAGGAAGAGCAGGTCTTCCACAGGGCGCTTTGCCGCGCGGGGCAGCTTCATGGCGAGCGTAAAGGTGCTGCCCCTTCCGGCGGTGGAATCGATCAAGATGTTCGCGCCCATCGCAGTAGCCAGGGAACGTGAGATGGCCAGGCCCAAACCCGCACCGCTGGACAACCGGGAAGCCGGGCCCAACTGGACGAACTTGTCGAAGATTCTGGCTCTGTCACCCTCGGAGATTCCGGGACCCGTGTCGCGAATGCGCAAGACGAGATCCACAAATTCATCCGCCTCAATCGCCCACTCCAGTTCTGCGGCGACGAAGCCTTCGGTGGTGAATTTGATGGCGTTGGTGAGGAGGTTGATTAAGATCTGACGGACTCTGTTGCGGTCACCAATAACGAAAGGTGGGAGCGCTTTGTTTGCGTAGATATAGAGCCCAAGATTCTTCTGCTTAGCCCGGCTCTGGACGATGTTGACGCTCTCTTCGCAGACTTCTGCGGGATCAAACGGAGCTGCGTACACGTCTATCTTTCCGGCTTCGATTCTGGAGACATCGAGAAGATCGCCGATCAAATGCAAGAGAGATTCCGCACTGGCGCGAACGGTGGACTGATAATCTTTCTGCTCCTCGGTCATGGTGGTTTCGGCCATGAGTTCCGACATTCCCACGATGGCGTTCAGAGGGGTGCGGATCTCGTGGCTGATGCTGGCGAGGAACTCAGTCTTGGCGAGATTGGCGGTTTCCGCGGCAACACGCCCTTTTTCCACGGTCTGCTGCCATTCGCGGCGTTCCGTGATGTCGGTGAGGGTGCCTGAGGTTCCGGTGACGCAGCCGGAATCGTCCAGCAGGGCTCGGGCGACGACCTCGACCCACCGGGAGTTGCCGTCGGCCCGCAGAAAGCGGAGAGTGTGCCGCGCTTCTTCGATGTGGCCGGTGATGAGCGACCGGAAGACTTTGAGGGCCTCGCCACGGTCCTGGGGGTGGATATAGTTCCCGGTTCGACGCCCGAGGGAGGAATCTTCCGATTCACCGCGGACATGGGCCCAGGCTGGGTTGAGGAAGGTCCATCGCCCGGCCCTGTCGGTCTGAAAAATAACTTCCTGGATGTTGTTGACGACTGTTCTATACCGTTTTTCGCTCTCCTCAAGGATGCGAGCGGTTTTACGGCGTTCCGTGACGTCCCGGACGATGCTGGTGAACCAGTGCTTGCCTTCCAGTACCGATTCCCCGAAAGAGAGTTCCAACTGCACGCGGTTGCCGTTGCGGTGAAGCCCCTCCACCGGAACAATCTGCCAATTCAGTTTTCGGACGCCGGACTCCAGGTAGCGCCGAAAGCCTTGCCGGTGTTGTTCCCGGACTTCCGGGGGCATGAGATCGGTCAAATGCATGGTGGAAAGTTCAGCCGGGGAATAGCCGAAGATTCCTTCGCAGATCGTATTGGCAAAGAGAATGCGGCCTAAGGTATCGATGGTGAGAATACCGTCGGAAGCACCCTCCGCTACTATGCGATAGCGCTCTTCACTGAGGCGCAATTCTTCCTGGGCCCGCCACTGAAGGGTGATATCGCGATAAGTCCAGACCCGGCCGATGACTTCCGACCCGAGCCGGTGCGGCTTCGAGTGGCGGTCGTAGACGCGGCCATTCACCAGGTGAATTACGTTCTGGCTTTCCAGTTCCGGATCTGCAAACAGCTGGAGGATGTCGGCGCAGAATGCATTCGGGTCGAGAGCAAGTCTTACGGAAAAGTCGAGGAGGCTGCGGGGACCTTTTTGAGAGGTCAATTCCGGCGGGATTTCCCACATTTCCAGGAAACGGAGATTGAAGCTGACGGTTCCACCGTTGAGCGCCGTAACGAGATAGCCATCGGGTGCCGTCTCCAGGATACTTTTGGTAAGTGCCTGTGCTTTTTTGAGTTCCTGAAACTGACTCTCCAGCTTCTGGTTGGCCAGGGTGAGGGCTTTTCGCCGCGCGGCCAGGCGGCTGGCGAGTTCCTTGAGGTCCTCAACGGCGAGCAAGTGCAACTGCATCACCTGGACAAAATCGACCACCGGGTCATGAATCGCGAAGTCGTTCAGGGTCAGGGCAAGAGTTCCCATTTCCTGAGGTGAAGCAAGCCAGGGAGAGCAGAGGAAAGCGATTTTATCCGTTTCCGGCAGGGGGAGCATTTGGCCCCGGAGCCGATAGCGGCCCTCGGCATCGGAGAGGACAAAAACCTGCTCGGAGTTTAGGGCGATAGCCTCAAAACTTCCCAGGTCCGCGGGCCTCTCGATAGAGAACAAGGAGGCGAGGGCGGTACCGGGGAGAGCTTGCGGACAGAGTCGCAACAGGGAGGGTCCGGTCTGCGTGATGCGCAGGTCCCGGTCAAAGGCGATATGGAACGGAAAGACGCGGCAAAAAGCGTCGGCTGATAGGGACAGACCCACGGGAGACTCGCTCAACCCGGCCACGACACCAGGAACTCATCTCGCCCCGGGCCGTGGGCTTCGGGTACTGGAGTTACCACTACGGGCGTTTCAAACATCAGGCCGAGGCCTTCCACCAGGCCGACTACAAAGGGAGTGAGGCCGTCGCGGGTGGAGCGATAGTGGAGCCGCAACGAGTTTTCCGCCACCTCACTACAGGAGAACTCGGGTGGCCGAAGCTGCGGAAACATCAGGCCGATTCGGGTATGGAGATTGGGAAGGTTGAGGAGGAACTCCCGCAAAGTTCTCCCTCCGGCGGTCATTAGTTCGCTATAACCCTGGCGCGCCGTCTTCAGAACCCAGTAAGACCCGAAAGCGCGGAGAAGATCCTCCACGGGAGCCTTCAGGACTTCGCTCGCGGCCCCCGCCAGTTGGTAAGTGATTTCGTCAGGATACCCTTCATTGCTGATGAAGACTTCGATATCGACACCGGCGCGGGTTCGAATCTGTTCCCAGATTTGTTCGCCGTGAGCTTCGACGACCATGTTCTGCAGCGCCTTGTTGACCATTCCGTACATGTTTGAAAAAACCCTTCTTCTTGCGTGGCTATCTTGCCTGACGGAACGCTTCGATGCGGGTATCCAGATCGTACTTCCGAAGCATCCGATAGAACCGGGCCCTGCCGATATTCAGCTCTCGCATCACTGCAGAGGCATTTCCGGCATGGCGCTCGAGGGCGAGGAGCATGAGACTGCGTGAAGCTTCTTCGAGAGTACCCGTTTCCGTCGCGACCCCTTCCATGGGGGGAGTATAAGTAGCGATCGGGCCGCCCCGCATCCTCTCGGGAAGATCACGAGGCTGGATTTCGGAGCCATCCGCGACCACCAGAGATCGCTGGATGACGTTTTGCAATTCCCGGACATTTCCGGGCCAGTGCCAGGAGGTTAGAACTTGCAGAGCTGCGGGGGAGATAGCGTGAGCGGAGCTGTTGGTAATGGCCGCATACAGTTTCACGAAATGGAGGGCGATGGCGGGAATATCTTCGGTGCGCGCGCGCAGCGGGGGAATCTCGAGATCGAAGACGGCCAGGCGGAAGTAGAGATCCTCGCGGAACCGGCCATCTTCCACTTCTTTTGCCAGATTGCGGTGGGTGGCGGAAAGCAGGCGGAAATCGGACTTCAGGGTGGCGCTGCCGCCGACCCTGCTGAAGGTTCGCTCCTGGAGGACGCGGAGCAGGCGGGCCTGGACGGTGGGGGAAAGCTCCCCAATCTCATCCAGAAAAATAGTACCCCGGTTGGCTTCTTCAAACTTCCCGATGCGGCGATCGACGGCCCCGGTGAAGGCCCCGCGCTCGTGGCCGAATAATTCGGATTCCAGCAGGGGTTCGGGAATGGCGGCGGAATTTACGGCTACGAAAGGTCCGCGCACGCGCGCACCGGAATCGTGGAGCGCGCGGGCGATCAACTCTTTACCGGTCCCGGATTCGCCGCGAATCAGCACGGTCACATCGGAACGGCTGAGACGGTCCAGTTGCCGAAATACCTGCTTCATGGCCGGCGACTTTCCAATAATTCCGGCATAGCCACCAGCAACCTCGCGCTCCAGTTGAGCTACGCGGGTAACCAGGCGAAGTTGTTCGGCGGCATTATGCAGCGTGGTTAAGAGGCGGGCGCGGTCCAGAGGTTTTGTCAGGTAGTCAAACGCGCCACAACGCATGGCACGGACTACGGTTTCCACCTTGTCGTCCCCGGTCAGCATGATGACGGGCAGGTGCGGGTGGTGACTGCGGATGAGATCGAGAATTTCCAGACCGCTTTGGCCGGGGAATTCGACGTCTAAGAGGACAGCGGCCGGATCGTCTTCGAAAAGAGCTTCAAAGCAGGCTGCGCCGGACGTAAAAACGGAGACTTCATACCCGGCCAGTTCCAGCCAACGGCTGACAAGCGCGCTAATGGCCGGATCGTCGTCGGCTACAAATATGAGCTTATCTGAGTCTGGGGCCAAGAGTGGGTGCCGCCCACCATTATCGCCCCTGTTCGGGTGAATGTGTAGGTCTAGAGAAATAAAGGGGTTCTGGTACTCGGAGTTCCGAGTCTTGAGAAATAGGTGGCCTCGACCGCCACTTCGGCCGTTGTCAGGCTCGCCGGATGGGGCTGTGGCGCGGAAGCAGTACGTGGTGTGGGGCCATACGAAGCGGTAACATCGATCATTTCCCCTATTACCTCGTCGGGAGTTCCCAGCTTCTTCAGGTCGATCAGGGCTCTCGGGTCCACACGAAAGCTGTGCGCCGAGTTGTGGATTAAGCGGATGATCACGTCGGCTGTCAGTTTCGCTTCCGACATCTGGGTAATGTCTTCGTTGTGGAGGATGTTCGCCATGTAAATGACGGGACACTGGCCACGGTCCGGGAAGCTTACCTGCGATGGTGCCTGAGGTATCGCCTGATTCTGGTGCGGGATCTGGTCGGGGTTCTGATCCATGCCGGGAATTCGAACTGTCATCTTCGGTGCCTCTTCCGAGGCCGCCTTCTGCAGGGGGGCAGCGTGTCTGCCCTTGTACCAGGCCAGGCCCATGGCCGGGACGCAGAGCGCAATAACGCAGATGCTCGTCGCCAGAGCCAGTTGTTCCGTGCGGACCCTGTAGAGTTTTTTTCGCAATGAGAGCACCGCCATGGGTAAATTCCGATGATGGACTTGATGACGTCCGGGAAGGAGTCCCTCCGGGCGCGACGCAATGGCTTTTTGCACAGTTGACAGTTCATTTCGTTGATCTTTCCCGCTTCAAGCCGAGCTGCTTCGGGCCGATGACGGACTGCAGCCTGGATTCGAAGACCAGCGCGGCGTGCCCTGCCGGGACCTGCGCGAGCGGTAACCAGATCTCTCCAAAATTCTGCACGCTCTTCTAAGTGCAGGCGTGGTGCCAAAGCGTCTTTCATTTTTTATCAACAACTTAGAAATAGCTGACCTGTTCTGTTGTATCGCTTTAGAACATCAGCGGTGGGGCGTTACGGGACACACGCTACAGGGGAGGGTGGCCGACACAAAAATGCGGGATCCGTTGTTTGTACTGGGGTAGCTCGGAGCGAGCCACAACCGGATAAGATTGCTTGGTGGCAAGGCAGAGGTTCAACCGAAGGAGTTTTCTGGGAATCGCGGCTGCGGTGGGCACGTGGCGCGAGGCTGAAACACCTGGCTTTGGCCAAGGCAAAGTTGCGGTGGAGGTGGCGAATCCCGTGAGGCCGTATGCGGGGATTCTTCGGCACATAGAACCCGGGCATGACGAATTCCCCTTGGAAAAGCACGCCTTTGAGATTGCCGCAGAACTGGCTCAGCTGCCGGAAACCGGCTTGCTGGCGCTTGCTCCGGGGTTCAGCGGGGCATCGCCGGTTCCGACACGGTACCGGCAGATTGCCAGGGATGTCTCACTAGCTGAGTTTGCCGCAGGGCCTGCCGACTTTGCCGTGGAGCTCAGGCGATGGCTGGATTCTTTGGGGAAAATAGGGGTGGCCAGATTTTTCGTCCTGCCGGAAGACCGGGTTCGGTTTGAGATTTCTGCTTCGAGCGGCTACCGTGTCGGGCACTGGAAGATGGCGTTTCGGGACGGGAAACTTACCTCGTTTCAGGCTCTTGATGAGGTAGTTACCACCAGCGCGGAACCGCTGTTCGCCGATATCACGGGGTATTCGTTTGCGAGGGTAGCGAGTTTCCAGCGGCAGTTGACGCGCGGGATTCCGTACTGGCGTGCGAATCTGGATGCCGCCACCGGAATTGACGTCCACGGCCACAACGGCATTGCCGCCGGCGATATTGAGAACTCGGGATTCGACGCGATTTATGTGTGTCAACCCGCGGGGCTGCCGAACCGTCTTTACCGGAACCGGGGGAACGGCACGTTTGAAGACATTACGGAGGTGTCTGGGTTGGGTCTGCTGGATGCGACGTCGTCAGCTCTCTTCGCGGACTTTCGCAATGCAGGTGTACAGGATCTGGTAGTTCTGCGACCGGAAGGGCCACTGCTGTTTCTGAATCGCGGGGGCGGTAAGTTTGAGCAACAGGCCAATGCGTTTCGCTTTCGGACAGCGCCGCAGGGGAGTTTCACGTCTATGGCGGCCGCCGATTATGACCGGGACGGCCACCTGGACCTGTATCTCTGCTCGTACACTTTCTTCCGGGATGGCGCGCAATACCGCTATCCGCTGCCTTACCCGGATGCCCGCAACGGGCCCGCGAATTTCCTGTTCCGGAACGAGCTTGCGACCACCGGGGCGTTCGTCGATACTACCCAGGCCGCAGGTCTGAACCACAATAATGATCGGTTCAGTTTGTCGGCCGCGTGGTGCGATTACAACGGGGATGGGTGGCCCGACCTCTGTGTGGCCAACGATTTCGGGCTCAAGAACCTGTACAAGAACACGAACGGGGTGTTTCGCGATGTGGCGGCTGAAGCTGGCGCCGAGGACGCCGGCGCGGGTATGAGCGCTTCGTGGTTCGACTATGACGGGGACGGTATTCCGGACCTCTACCTTTCCAACATGTGGAGCGATGCCGGGCAACGAATTGTCGCCTCGAAGGACCTGCGCCCCGCTGACGTGTGGCGTCGTCACCCCAGGGGCAACTCGCTGCTGCGGAACCGGGGCGACGGCACATTTGAGGATACGAGCGCCGCCGAGGGAGTGGAGATGGGGCGCTGGGCATGGTCGTCGGGTGGTTTTGATTTCGACAACGACGGGGCACCCGAAATCTTCATTACGGCGGGGATGCTGACGAACGAGTCTGCAACAACTGTTTCGCCGGGGACAGATTTGGAAAGCTTCTTCTGGCGGCGAGTTGCGACCGCGTCCGGCCAGAAAGACTATGAGGATGGCTGGAATGCTTTGAGCCAGGCGGCGCATGAAAAATATAGTGAAGCCGGACACCAGCCGAATGTTTATTATGTGCGGCGGGGTGGTCGGTATTACGATTTTTCCGGTGTCAGCGGTCTGGATATTGCTGCCGACAGCCGGGCGTTTGCGGTTACTGACCTGACGGGCGATGGTTCTCTGGATCTGATTGTGAAGAATCGACTCGGGCCACAGGTGCGGGTGTTCGGGAACCGTTCCGGCAAGATGGCGAACGCCATTGCGCTCCGGCTGAAGGGTGTTGCATCAAATAGAGATGCTATTGGCACGCGAGTGGGGGTGGACGGGGCCGTAAAGTTCGTGGAGGCGGGTTCCGGGTACCTTTCGCAGCACACCAAAACGCTGCATTTTGGTCTTGCCGAGCGAACAGTGGCGGCGCGGGTTGAGATCGTATGGCCCAGCGGGGCGCGGCAGACTTTTAGCGAGTTCGAGGCGGGATTCCGATACGACATTGAGGAGGGTAACGCGACCCCGCGCCGGATAGCCTTCAACAAGCGGTCCACGGAGCCTGCGCAGCCGGTAGCCGGCGACAATTCAACCAAACTTGGGGATATTACGCTTCTGGAGCCGCTGCCGTTACCCGAAGTATTTCGTGGTCCCGGCGTGCTGGAGCTTCCGGCGTCGCTTCGCGGGCCGCGCGCGGAGCTCTACGCGGTTTTAGTTCGCTACCTTTACGACCTGCGTGCCGACCTGACGCTGCCAGCCTGGCTGACGGTGGATGCGGAAAACCGGCTTCGAAGTATATCGTTCCGGGGAGGAGGCCAGGCGGGTTCCGCGCTGCCCTTCCCGGGCCGCTATTTGAGTCCGCCATCCCGCAATTACTCGGCGCTTGGGGCCGCGTTTTACGCCGCTGGTTACCCCGAGGCGGCTCTCCGCTATCTGCAACTCGCACCGCAGGATAACGCCCGGACCCTGATTGCGATGGGGAAGATTCACCTCTCTGCCGGGAAAAATCCGGCAGCCCGGCGCAATCTGGAAAAGGCGCTCCAGCTGGATCCGAAGTCGGCAGAGGGGTGGAATGCGCTGGGAGCGGTGGCCGTTGGGGAAGGGACAATCGCGGAGGCGCTCCGGTATTTCCAGAAGGCGCTGGAGATCAATCCGGGACTGGTGACCGCGTTGGTGAATGCGGGCCAGGCACAGGCTGCGCTGGGGCGGGCTGCGGAGGCTGCGGAGCTTTACCAGCGCGCGCTGGAGGCGGATCCGAAAGATGCGGCTGCAGCCAACCAAATGGGCGAGCTTCTTGCACGCCAGGGGCTGGACGCGGAAGCCAGGGTTTATTTCCAAAGGTCGTTGGCCGCGCGCCGGGATTACGCGCCGGCAATCAATAACCTTGCCGCCCTTTATCGCCGTGTGGGCCAGTTCGATGACGCGATTGCCGCTTATCGGTACGGTATGGAAGCGGTGCCGGGGGAAGAAGCATTCTATCTGAATCTGGCAAGCCTCTATGTGGCTACGGCCCGCGTTGATGCCGCGCGGGCCGTGGTGGAGCATCTGTTGGAATTGAAGCCGCTTAGCGCAAAGGGGAAGCAGGCGCTGGCTGAGTTGCGGGACAAGCCTTAGCCAACCCCCGGGCCTTCTGTTTCTTCCAGGCAGCCGCTCCGGCAAGCAACAGGCCCCCGATACCCAACATCAGAGTTGAAGGTTCGGGCGCGGCGGCGCCAGGGTCAGCCAGGGTGAAGTTGGTGTGGGTGATTGCTGTAGTGGCGCCACCGGTGGAACCCGAGAAACCAATTCGCATGGACAGCGGAATATTCTCCGCACCACCGTAGTAGTCCTTCACTTCGTTGTAAGCGTCGTACCGGGCCACCACCACCGTTTCCCCTTTCTCGTTTTTCATTAAGACGGTAACGGGAAGCTTGCGGTCGCCAAGTTGGGTGGTGTCCACAACTACTTCCGTGTCCTGCGGGTCGCTGTTGTGCTTGTCCGGCAGTGCGCGCCAGTCACTGTCCTCTTTCATTGACTTGCCGTCAACCCCGGCGGTTGTAGCGATCAGGGCGTAGTTTTCCACTTTGGTGCTGGTGTAGGCGTTGCTGGTGCCGTCGCCAGGTCCCCGGAGCGAAAGCAGGTCCTGAAAGGAACTTCCCCCCGCGCCATCGCTGGAAACCTGACGGTTGAACTCGATGCCGAGGATGGACTCCTCGCGTCCGGACTTATCGGATCTTGAGGCATCGAGGACAAGGAAAGAAAATCCGTCTTCTCCTTCGCCGTGCGAATACTGGAAGTTGACGTCGAGGCCGTAGCTGGCTGAAATCGAGTCGGTCAGGTATTCGCCGTCGTTCCTTTCGCCGCCACGGCTGGAGGCCTGTGACCAGGAGCTGTAAGTGTTGCTATTGCCCGGCCCCGGGTCGCCGTACTTCCTGTTCTTTTCATCGTCATCGCTCTTCCCGGAATTCTTGCCATCAATAGTGAGACTCCGTGAACTGCCGGATGAGGAGGTGCCAAAAGAAATGCTGGAGGCGTTTGCGGTATCGGCCAACAGCACGATGACTGTCAACGCGCCTAAAATTCTCATGCCACTGCAGGGGCATGAGAACCGCCAGAACTGTATGCCGCCTTTTCAATAACTTAGGAATATCTGTGTTGCTGAACTGTTCCGGCCGGGAACACCTTGCCCGTCTCGGGGCGGAACAGCGTATTTGCCGTCTACCCGGGGGGAGGCCTCACGCTGATTCGCAAACGTCGGGCTCCACGCATATAGACTGGCACAAGACGGGTTCCCCGGAACGCTTGTCGGCGCGCGCGGCTCGGAAAACGTTGTTGTTAAGCGCAGAGCTTCACGACAAAGTTCTCCATTACGATACGGTCGTCGGGGCGGGCGCTTCGCAAGTCCCGGTCGGCCTCAAAGATCAGCTTCAGGCCGTGCTCCAGCTGGGGCCGGGAAAACTTTGATGCCGTTTGCCAGACCTGATCCGCGCGGGAACCCCACATGGGGACTCCGGCCTTCTGGAAATGTCCCTGAACCATGCTGGCGCCGCGCAAATTGGCTTCGCGGGTAACCAGCGCCATCCGAAACTGAGTGGCGAGGAAGGACAAGGCGAGTGGCAGGTACTCGCCTTCCCGGACCAGGGAGTCGAGAGCACTCAGGGCCAAAGCCCGGTCGCGTCTGCCGAGGGCATTTACCAGGGCGAAAATTGTGCTCTCGCGGGCGTCCGGCACAAGCAGCGGCAACTCCTCGGCGGTGATGGGCCGGCCATAGAGCGCCAGCTTCTCCAGTTCCACCGAAATGCGGCCCACATCCGAGGCCAACGCCTCCACCAGCGCTTCGGCAGCGGCGGGCTCAATTTCCACCTTCAGGGCTTTCGCGATCCGATCCAGTTCGGCACGGGCAGCTGCCGCATCAAAAGCGCGGAACTCCACAACTTCCACGATGGCCCCGTAGAATTTCCGGACACGCTCGTTTTTCGCCTTTTCCTCCCCTTCGAAATCCCAGCGCGAAGCCTCAATAATCAGGGTTACGCCGGGGGTGGGGTCCTTCACGTAGGCCGCGAGCAGGTCGCCACCCTTTGCGGCTGCGCCGGAAGCGGGGCTCGTGGCATCGCCATCATCGTCGGAATCTTCTTCGGAAGCAGCGGCAGCGGCGCGCCCCCGGGGCAAGGCTGCTTCGGCATTGCCGACGAACATGAGCCGTTCGCTGGCGAACAGCGACATGGCTCGGGCGTCGTCCAGAATGGCGGCCAGCGGGGTTTCGCCGACGTCGAATCTCTCCATTGGCACGGGAGAGGCCTCGGCCAACGCCTGCCTGCAGCGGGTCCGGTTATAGCCTTCCTGGCCAAGAAACAGGCACACAGGCGGAAGGTCTTTACGCTTCACACGTCCCAGAAACTGAGCAGGCGTCACGTTGCGTTCCCCTAAAAACTTTCCAGAATTGAGCTGACCACGGTACGTGCCATGTCTTTGCTGATCCGCTCCAGGGTGGCCTGGCTTTCATCGATGTACTGCCTGGGGTCGACGGCGATCTCGTAGCGGTCCCGGAACTCCAGATTGGGACGGAAGAAGAGGACTTTACCGTCCTTTCCCATGAGTTTTACCTGGACCTGCACCATGATTTGCGCGCCCGTTCCGCGGCCCGAAACGGGATCATAAACGCTGGCGCTGGTGAACATATTGGCGATGCCGCCGGAAAGTGTGGCATCGGCGGTATTGGGGTCGGAGACGACGTTGTACCGGGTGCGGGAGATGAGTTCGCGGGAAATGGCCTCGGCCATGAAGGTAGACAGTTTGTACTGCGACGTCGCGTTACCCCACGGGACAACGGCGATGGTTCGCAGATCTTTTGGCAGCAGGTTACCCTGGCTGCCGACGTGGTAGCCGCAGCTGGTTAGCAGCAAACTCAACGCCAGCAGGGCACAGGATTTTGTCAGCCGGATCACAGAACTTCCATCACCAGGCGGGCCGCGTTCTCGGCGGTGAGTCTCAGGTTATCGGCCACCATCCACAACCAGACGGCGCTGCCGTTATTGCGGTCGGAGGAAATCGCGCCTACGGCGATCCCGGTCTGGCCGACGATCCCTGCGTTATTCGGCGGTTCCAAACCGGCACCGCGAACATCAATTCCGGCTTCGGACAGGGTTTCTTCAATCTCGGCTGGCGAAGGGGCGTCCTCAAAGGAGACCCATGCGGAGATGGAGTAGCCATGAAATACGGGGCTCTGGACGAGCCGAAGTGACGGCATCGGGACGGGATCTTCCGAATTCAGCAGGGTGGCGAGGTGTCGCTCGATGCGCTCTTCAACGTGCAGCAGTGTTATGTGGGCTTCCTCACCGAGTGCCGCCAGCATATTGAACGTCAACTGCGAATCGAAAACTTTCTTCTCCAGCTTCTGGAAGGAGAGCAGACTGACGGTTTGCTGCTGCAACTCATCCACACCAACCTTGCCGTGTTGACTGGCTGGTTCAAACACCTGGATTACGGAGCTGAGGACGCCAAACGAGCGGTGCAGGCGGCGAAGAAGAAGAGCAATGGCTACTGACGCGGGATGGGCGACGATGATGGGACCATCCAGATCGGCGGGATCGCCTCTCTCCCAGTCAGGGTCCAAATCCTCCACCAGGGGAGCGCGCAGCCGGGCCTCGGGCTCATCTTCGGCCACGCCGGTCAGATCAATTACGATACCTTCCGGTTTCGAGGCGAGCGCCTTACGGGATGTTTCGAGGCCGCCAGCCAGAATCACAACTCTGGCATCGTTCAGGTCGTCTTCGTGAAGTACGGTGAGGATGGAAATCCCGCCGTCAATGGCGACGACTTTACCGCTTTCGTCCTCGTCCCCTGCTACGAGCTTGAGTTGTCCTCCAAGAGAGGACTCATTGAAAACGTCGCGGATCTCGCGGCCCAGCAGCGTATCTCCACCTACCAGCGCGATTATGTCAGCCAACCTGTATTTCCACCTTTGGTGTGGGCCGCAGTACCCGGCGAATGAGCCCCGCCACCCGAATAATTACGCCGCTGAGCATGTACGCAGCGGACATGAGCAACAAAACTGGTTGCGACCAGTTCCAGATGCCAAAAATCACCGCGCCCATCACCACCAGCATCATGGGCGACCGGGGCCGCAACATGTTCAGTTCCTTAAAACTCCAGTAACGCCAGGTGCTGACCATCAGAAACGCCAGCACAGCAAGCAGACTAACCCAGGCGGTTGACCACAACGCGCTTGTAAGAGGCGTGCTGCCCGTGGCATAAACCACCGATGCGACAACCCCTGCTGCGGCCGGAATCGGTAAGCCAACGAAGTATTTCCTGTCCGGCGCACCGGGATTTTTAGGGACCGGGTTCTTCTGGATATTGAACCGGGCCAACCTGGCGGCACCGCAGACCAGGAAGAGAAAGGAAACGAACTTGCCAGCCCTTTGGAGTTGATCGAGCGACGTGGCTGCCAGCGAATCCGTTACAAACTGGACGCCCCAGACGTAAGCCAGAATTGCCGGTGCGATCCCGAAGCTGATGATATCGGCCAGCGAATCGAGCTCACGCCCGAACTCACTGGTGGTATTCGTCATGCGCGCAATGCGACCGTCGAGGCCATCCAGGATAAAGCCAAACCCGATCGTCTTCGCGGCCACTTCCAGATGCAGGGCGGCCGCACTCGGATCGGACCCATAAACCATGGCGGCCTGCATGGTCCGCACGATAGAAATGTAGCCGAGGAAGATATTTCCCGCAGTGAACAGGGTGGGGAGTGCGTAAGCCGCCTTGTGCCGTGGCTTGGCGCTTATGACGTCTGCCATGCGGCCTCCTTCAGGGGTAGTGAAGAGACCAATTCCGTCAAGACAACTTCACCGGCCCTCTGCGCCAGGACGCTGGAGCCGCCGGAAACCTTCATTCCCGGTTTCACCTGAATGTGCCACTCAGGACCGAGGTACACGTCCACTCGGGAGCCGAACTTGATTAAGCCGACGCGATCACCGGCTTGGACGAAATCGCCCGTCTTCTTGTAGCAGACGATGCGGCGGGCTATGAGGCCGGTAATCTGGCTGAACACCACCGTTGTTCCGTCGTTGGCGCGGATGGTGAAGACATTCTGCTCGTTCCGCTCGGTGGCTTCCGGCCGACTGGCCACCAGAAACTCGCCCTTCTTGTATTCGATATTTGTGATGATCCCGGAGATGGGCGCCCGATTCACGTGCACATTAAAGATGTTGAGAAAAATGCTGATGCGGGTGCGGCCGTTTTCCGGCACCACGGCCACTACGCGCCCGTCAGCGGGAGACAGGGCAAAAGGCCCTGCCGGCAGTAGCCTCTCCGGATCCCGGAAGAACCATCCGCAGAAGGCCGCCAAAATGACAAAAGGGACTGCGGCGAGAGGACTCAGGAGGGCCGAGACCAAAACGCCCGCCACAAGAAATCCCAAGGCGTAATATATTCCGTCGCGTACCATGCACCTCTATTCTACTTAGGCCGGGCCGAAGATGCGTACGAAGAAGGCCCGGGTGTCCCGGCGGACGCGCCTGGCGACCGATTCCAGGGTGCCATCCAGAAGCCCTGGGGGCGTCCAGCGGCCAACCAGTTCGGTCAAAATGGCAACCTGGGCTGGGTTGGCGGGGAGGCGTCCATCAGCCTGGCCAGTGGAGACGCGGATTCCGTGGTCGAGCGCCCGGTAGAAGGTTGCGGAGGAGGTGAGCATCTCCACATCTTCACGGTCCAGGTGACCCATTTGTTCAATCACTTCGATCCGCGCAGGCGTATTCAGCACCTTGTAGAAGAGGCCGCCGCCCCGCAGGCGGAGATACATGAGGGCAAAATCGATGTCGTAATAGCCGCCCGGACCAGCTTTCAGGGGGTTTTGGCCGCCTTGCTCCCTTTCGAGCTTCGCTCGCATCTGCGCCAGTTCGGTACGCGAGCGTCCGCTCTGCCCGTAGCGGCGCCAGTCCACTTCCTGTAGCTGATTGAGGAACGCGGTGCCGAGTTCGATGTCGCCAGCCACGGCGCGGGCCTTCATATAGGAGATCCCTTCCCAGGCTTCGGCGTACTTCTGGAAATACTCCCGGTACGCGGCGACAGACTGCACCAGGGGGCCTTCGCGACCGTTTGGCCGCAGGCGGGGGTCGATATTGAACATAACGCCGTCGCCGGTGTAAGCGCCGATGATCTGGATAATCTTTTCGGCAACGGTGGTCCAGAAGAGGGAGGCTGCGGAATCTTCGTCGGGGAGAACGAACACCAGGTCGGCATCTGATGCGAGGTCGAACTCGCGCAGGCCGAGTCGGCCCAGACCCACCACCATCATTTGATTGCGGAGTTCGTAGCCTGCGGGGGGAGGGCAACTTTCAAGAGCTTCGGCCACACCGGCTTCGTAGGCGGCGGCGATCAGGGCTTCAGCCAGATCTGAGGTACGTTCCAGGGTACGAAACACGGGAACGCGGTGGTAAACGCTGTCGCTCTGGATGCGGACCATTTGTTCGCGGAAGAAGCGCCGCATTTCGACGGGATCCCGGGGCGCGACGAAACCGGTACGGCCCTGGCGCTCGCCGCAGGCTTGTTCCACTTCGAGCAGGAGCTCGGGCCGCCGGATCAGTTGATCGGCGAAGTACTGGCTATGTTCAAACACGTCAATCGTGCAGCGCGCGAGTTCCTCGTTGCTGTCCAGGCGATACAGCCACTGTGGAATGGAGACCACCGTCTCGAGGAATGATTCCATGCTTTCGCGACCGCGCCGCACGCCGCCTTCGGCCAGAAAGCGGGAAAGGTGAGGGGCGAGGGTGTCGAGGAAGCGCGCCAGGTTCTTGGACGGGAAATCAGGGCGAGCGGGCGCATCCTGCACCTGCACCTTCGGTTCGGTGACTTCGGGTTCCGGGATGACGGCAGGTGCGACGCCGGAAATCTGAGAGTCAATTACGCGGTCGTAAAGGCTTTGAACTCCGCTGAAGTGTTTGTCGAGGGCGCGCTGCAGAGTACTGGCGCGAGGGACCCCGGGCAACCCCGGGGGCATCTTACGCGCCAGGCTGTCCAGAGCGTCGGGATCTTTCGGCAACGTGTGGGTCTGCCGGTCCTCGTCGAACTGAAGGCGATGCTCCAGGTGGCGCAGGAACTGATACGCAGCTACCAGGCGTGAATATTCGGCACTGGAGAGCAATTCTTTGTCGCGCAGGCGTGATAAAGCCAGCAGGGTTCCACCGTGCCGAACCCAGGGCTCCCGGCCACCATGCAGCCGCTGCAGACACTGGACAAGAAACTCGATATCGCGAATGCCGCCGCGGGTCAGCTTAACGTCCAGGCCGGTGGTGCGATTGCGTTTGTCCTGCTTTTCGTGAATGCGCGCGCGGGTTTCGGAAACCGCCTCCACCGTGCGGAAGTCTGTGGTGGTGGCGTAGATCAGGGGCTCGGCGAAGGCCAGCAGTTCGTCGCCCGGCCCGGCGTCGCCGGCCGCGACGCGGGCTTTAATCAGCATCTGCAGTTCCCAGTCACGTGCACGGGAGCCGTAGTAGCGCCGGGCGGCATCCAGGGGCTGGCACAGTTCGCCCAGACTGCCATCGGGGCGCAGGCGCAGATCCACCCGGTAACACATGCCTTCGGGGGTGTAAGTGGAGAGAATCTCGGTCAGGCGGCGGGCTGCGGAACGGAAGAAGTCCGACGCGTCACCACCGCCGCCGTAGACAAACATCAGGTCTATATCGGAGCTGTAGTTGAGCTCTCGTCCCCCCAGCTTGCCGAGCGCGATCACGGAGAACTGGTTATCAATCGGCCCCAGGGTAAGGGAGAGTTCCTGCCGCACCGTTCTCCAGGCCACGTTCAGGATGGCATCAGCCAGGTTTGAGAGGTCTTCCGCTGTTTCAGAAACATCGGCGAAGCGCAGGGTATCCCGCAGAACAATGCGAAGAATCTGCTTGCGGCGGAAGAGGGCGAGATCAACGGGTTTGGCCAGACCGGGGGTGGGCAGGGCGGCTTCGAGCGCCGCTTCATACTCCTCACGCAGGAATCCCCGGTGCAGATTATCGGCTTCGGCGATTTCAAGAACCCATTCCGGATAGCGAATCACCACAGCCGAGAGGAACTGGCTATAGGAGAACACGGTCAGCGCATAGCGGAGAGCTTTGACGCTGCCGGCGATGGCGTTGGCGCCAACCGGCGCCTCCTGGATCAGCCTCTTTAGAAAGTGAGCAGATTGTTCCGGATTCGGTAAAGACGGAAGCAAAGCCCGGACCGTACGCAAAGCCTCCTCCGGCAACCGAAGGATGGGCGCAACTTCAGGGCGTGCGCGACCCGGATCCTGACTCTGGATCTCGTCGAGGAGATTCAGCACTGTCTAAATTATAGGCGGATTGCGGCGGCAGACGGACTATCTGAGTACGATCTCAATGCCGCCCATGAAGGTCCGCCCGGGGAGGGCGATGCCAGGGATCTCCTGGTAGGTTGTACTGGTGATGTTGGCAATCTGAATAAACGGACGCACTTTGCCAGCGGCCCATGTCGCCGAGGTATCCCAGAGAGCGTAAGGGCTGCGGTTCAGTTGGCTCACCGCGCCGAGGCGCGTTCTTGCCGCAACCTTACCGGCAACCAGACCCCGCCACTCGGCGACTCCGGATTGCACGGGGTAGTTAAACGTGTACTTACTGAGAAGGATGCCCTGCCCGGCGGTGACTCCGTGCAGGCCGGAGAAGCTCAGCCGGACAGTTTGTCCATTAACGGGCTGGAACTCGCCCGAAGCTTCGATGCCGGTGAAATTCAACTTATCGAAATTGGTGGCCTGCCAGAGGTCAGCCGGGGTGGCGCGTACGTAATCAATCACATTCCGGTCGCGGCGGTGAAATACAGTTACTGAGGCCTTCACTCCCTCGCGGATGTAAGTATCCAGGCCGCCCTCGTAGTTAGTGGCCGTTTCATGCTTTAGGTTTGGATTGCCTCTGTTGGCAGGGTCTGAGTAATAGAGGTCCGTGTAAGTGGGTAGGCGGAACGCTCTGCTTGCCGAGGCGCGGGCCTTCAATTTGGAATTGATCCATGCGGCACCACTTATAGAGGGACTGGTGGCTACCTGACCCGAGCCGTAGAATTCTTCACGCAGGCCGGCTGAGAGGGAGAACCGCTTTAAGGCGCGAATATCGTAGAACACGTAACCGCTGCCGCGCTTGCGGCTGCGCAGGCCAAGATTCGTACTCTGAATTTCTTCACTCAGCCCTTCTGCGCCATAACTGAGAACCGCGTGCTTCGGCAAGTTATCGTGCCGCCGCAAAGTACCTTGCCAGCTGTCAAGTAAGTGCCGGTTGGTATAGATCTGCGGGGAGTAACGAAACAGCACAAACAGGTCAGTATGTCTTCGGTACGAGATACCGAGATCCGTGTTATCCCCCAACTGCTGGTGGGCGGACGCGAACCATGTCTTTGTGCGTTCCCAGGAAGGGTAGTTGCCATAGAACTGGTCTGCCCCAAAGGGGCGATCACTGTAGGCGAGTAACAGACTTCCCGAACCGGGCTTCCAGTGATATCCGGTTCGTGAACTAAGGGCGAGATTGCGGTAATCGCGGTCGGCCCGGAAGCCTTTGGAGAAATCCCGGGCGAAGTCCAGTTGTTCGCTCCATATCCTGCCGCGAAGGGCCCCCGACCCATGCTGCTGATTGGCGCCGTAAGTCCCGGCGCCGCCCAGCACGCGAAACTCCGGGGCTTCCGGTGTCCGCGTGCGTACATTCACCACCCCACCAATCGCATCGGAGCCATAGAGTGTGGAACCGGAACCTTTCAGGACTTCGAGGCTGCCGATCAGTTCGAGGGGAAGGGGGAGATCCAGATTGAAGTGTCCTGTCTGCGCGTCATTGATTCTCATGCCGTCCACCAGAACCAGAGTCTGCCCATAAGTGGAACCGCGAATCGACAGATCGGCGATGAAACCACCCGGAGACCGTTGCATCAGATTCAAGGCCGGATCGAGTTGCAACAGGCTATACCAGGAGTCATAGAGCGCTCGCTCACCAGCAGGAAGACTCAATACCCGCACGGCGCGGTCAGCCTCATCGAGGGGAGTTGGCTCGGCAGATCCCGTGACTACGACGCTTTCATGAACAGGAGCTGCCTGGCCCCAAACATACTGAGCAAAGCCCAGACACACCACGACACACAAGTTTTGCAATTTCATCGGAACTTACTATTGTGAACGATTGGCTGCGGGCCACCGTTACACTGGAGTTCTGACATGGCACTTGTCCCGGTCGATATCTGGACCATTTCACTCAACCAAGCGCAACCGATGATCCTGACGGCGGAAGAGTCCACCCGTGCCGCGCGTTTCCATTTTGAGCGGGATCGCACCCACTGGGTCGCGGCGCACTCGGCGCTGCGGAGCATCCTGGCAGGCTATCTGAACACGCCTGCACTGGATATTGTCTTCACTATTGGTCCCCATGGCAAACCGGGTCTGGCGAACGCAGATCTCGAGTTTAATCTCTCGCATTCCGGAGGCTGGGCCATGATCGCCGTCTGTCTCAAGGCTCCGGTGGGCATTGATGTGGAAGCGGTCCGCGACAATGTTGAGATCGGCAAACTATTGGCCCGCACGGGCGAAACCAACCTGCCTGCGGGGGTGCCGGCCCTGTTTCAGCGCTGGACGGAACGCGAATCACGCACCAAGGCCGCGGGCTCGCCACTGCTCCAGCAACCGGATGAAGGCATTCTGTCTGTGTCGATAACAGCCCCGCCGGGGTTTGCGGCTTCTGTGGCGCTGGTTGATGCTCTGCCAGAGCCAAACTACTGCGGGAGTGTGTAAAAGCTACCGCCGACCGACCGCATTACCGCGCCCCATAAAGCGCGTCCCAGCTCAGGCAATTCCTCCATGTTCACGGGAATGGATTGAATATGGACGCCGGCCATTTCGTCGGCGATGCCCGGGCCCGCCACCACCCTTTGGGGCGGGGAATGGGGATTGCGTGGGTTTGCGGCCGAGTTGTCGTAGACGAACTCCATCTCGATCCTGGTGTCAGCGGGGAGCCGGATGGGGCGCTCATAGCGGAACTGATCCTGCCAGTTGAAATCCCATTTCTTTATGTTCAGCAGCCACTGTTTCCTGCCGTTGGGGAGGGTGGCCCACGCCCGCATTTCGCGGCAGAGCAAATGGGCGTGGGGGATGACACCGATGGCATCCACGGCAATGGGAACGGTGAACTGTTGCTTTACTACGTAGTTCGCTTCCCCGGCTGGAATGTCGATCACGCGAGATGCCAGACCGACGTCCACCACGCGGCGAACGGGAGCTTTATCGGTAAAGTAAAATCCGACGCTCCACTTTTCCTTTTCTACTTTGCCGGTGGGGTGGTAGTGGACCTGGGCTACCAGTCTGGAGCCTCGAACCACCGGTACGGCGGCGCCTTCCGGCATCTGAATGGGCGCATTTCCCGGCGACCATCCGCCCAGGCCTTCGGTGGGGAACAGGCCGATGGTTCCAAAGCAGGGGTAACTGCTCTGCCTCTGCAACATGCTGGCGTCGGTAAAGAGGAGCGCATGATGGACCACGCGACGGTTTGAGGGGCGGAATTCAACGGCGCGGACGAATTTGTCGGTGGCCAGTTTCATGGGCACCACAAAACAGCGGTAAATGTCGGTTCCGTCGGCGGGAACTTCAAAAGGCTCCGGGAGATCTACCACCAGATCGGGGGGGCCCAGACGCCACTCGTCCGCCCGGGGAAACACTGGAGCGAGGGGGGGGGCGCCTTTGCCGCGAACGGCACCACCGTCGGTCCACTGGGCAAGCGTGGCGATTTCCTTCTGGGTAAGCCGCCGCGAGCCTTCGAAGTTGACGAAGCCGGGCTCTGGTTGCCAGGGGGGCATATGCCGGTTCCTCGTCACTTCGGCGATCAGTTTAGCCTTACTCCTGGCGTCTTCGTAAGTCACCAGGGGAAAGGGAGCCACTTCGCCGGAGTGGTGGCAGTTGGCGCAACGGGCGTGCAGAATCTTAGCCACATCCCCATTAAAGGAAGGAGCGCCCTGCAGCACGGCAGCACTTGCCACGAAAAGACCAAGCCACTTCACCCCACCATTCTCCCCCAGGCGGGCCACATGTCCGGGCCTTGTGAAGAGGCTCCCGGAATCGTTCTCCGAACCGGTGCAACATCCCGGCGGCCCGTGTCACTATCTCTTGTCGGCAGGGGCTATTGTACACACGAAACATTCCGTGGTACTAATGAGGTGTAGCGATGGTGGTAACGGGTGGCGCGGTCCGCGCCAATAGTTCTCGCCGGTTTTCATTCGCGATCATCAGCAGTGCGACTTCAGCGCCAGGACTCCCCGTCCCTATTCCAGGCGCATCATATATAGAAATGGAGTTTGTTCTTAGTGGACTCCGACCGAAAATACAGACAACGCGGCTACAGCGATAGCCCCCCATCAAATAAGAACGGCAACGGAGACCGTAACGGAGGTGGCGACAGGCCTAAACCTTCCGGTCCCCGACCATCCATCGACATCACCGGCCCCCGGCTCCCCCGGCTCGTGCAGTCCGTAACAGCTTCGCGCTGTTACGCTTGCGCGACAACGCTGCAGCCTGGCACGGATTACACCGGGAATTGTCCGAAATGCAACGCTGCACTACATTGCTGCAAGCAGTGTGCGCATTTTGAACCCTCCACCCGGTTTCAGTGCAATAAGCCTGTGCCCGTGCGCGTGGTTGCGAAGGACAAGGCGAACGACTGCACCCTGTTCTATGCGCGAGTCACAGTTGCCCGAGACTCGAGCAGCGCGGCACAGAACCGTCCGCCTGTGGCTGCCGCTTCGGCGGTACAGCAGCCTGGCAGTGCCGCAGACGCGCGCGATGCCTTCGCGCGGCTATTCAAAATTTAGGAATCTGACCCAAGACTTGCGCCATTGGGCGCAGCGTGGGGTGGCGCGGCAGGGCATTACCTTTCAAATCAGCACTTTCGCAGCGGCCCGAAACTTGCTTGGGTATTAGTGAGTATGTCTTTGCTGAGCAGGACAATCCGGGGCGCTTTCGCAAGCCTGATTGCACTCTCTCTGTCCCTGGCTCCGGCAGATATCTGCGCCTCGGTTGCAAAGCTGAAGCGTGATCCCTCGCACAACTGCTGTCCGCACAAAGCAAGACCGGGAATTCCGGATCTGACATCTCCCGATTGCCACTGCAGCATCTCCCAGTCCGCTCCCGCACCCGTTGCGGCAAATGATGGCGAGATCACCGTTCCCGTTATTGCGATCGATAGAACGTGGCCTGGTCGGGCCGCAGTGATAGTCGTTCCCTCCGTGCCTGCTGTGAAGTTTTATTCGCTGCAGTTTCGATACATCGCTTTCCACCAACTCCTCATCTAGCTCCCTTTTCTGAGTTGGCTCCGCGCAGGCGGAGCCAACAATTTTCTGAACGCCACGAGTCCCGTAGTTTCTCCAGTTGACTCTCGAATGCAGGAAAGGTCATGTTTACTCTTAGAGCGCGGGCTTTCGGGCTCGCCACCACCATCCTCCTTACCGGAGGCCTGAGGGCTGACGCCCAGAAGGCACCCGAGCAGGACCCGTTTGCCGACATCGCGGTGGTTAACCCTGCGGAGGCCGCCCCAGTGCCTGCGCAATCGTGGATGAATCGCTTCACGCACTCCAACTTCGGTTTCCGCAAGGAAATCATGTCCGAGTTCACGTTCGATCAGGATGGCAATGCGGCCAGCCGGCAGTCTTTGGGATTCGAGGTCCTGAAAAAGTTTTCTACGGAGACCTCCACGCTGGCCAGCTTCAACTTCCAGGGCCGGATGGTGCGGCGTGACGGCTTCAATCCGGTAATGAACGACATGGAAGGCCAAAGCCGTCCGGGCTGGGCCTTCGAATATCACAACGTTTACCTGGATCTCTACAATGTGCTGAATCCTCTGCTTGGCAGTGAGAGGAAAGGTAAGAATGCCGGGCGATTCAACATTCGAGCCGGGCGGTTTTACGTTCCGTTCGGCCTCAATACGCAGACGGATACACATGGCACGGTGCTGCAGCTTTCGAACGAAGACAATTTCGGCTTCGAACGGGACTGGTACGTCGGCATGCGCGGCATGGTCAATCGCCACTTCAATTACGACGCGTATTACATGGTGGGTTCGGGTTATGCGCTTCGTTACAACGGCCAGCGGGGTCTGGCGGCGCTTCGCCTCAGCCTGGCGGGCCGATACAGTGCCCGGTATGGTCTGGAAGGTGGCGTTTCGGTCATCGCGGGTGACCGTCTGGCCGCAGTCCACGCGGGCCATATTCACCCGGTCAGTACGCAGCGAGTTGGGCTGGACGGGCGCTACCGGCATGCGGTGAACCGTGGCACTCTCACCTTCACGAATGAGATCAGCGGAGGCCTGGACGCGCGGAATTCGGTTTTCACAGAACTACATGAAGGCGAATACTTGCACGCCTCGCGTCGTTGGGGGCTGGCCACCCAGTACCGGCGCTTCTGGCAGGACCCGACGGGCGTGGATGCTTCGGTTGTCGGCGAAGTCTCCTGGTACTTTCGCAACGACCCGGGGAGCTCAAATCTGCACTGGGTGAAGTTCGACGTGGAACGCCGGCTGTCTGTGAAAGCTCACGGCCCATTCGACCGGCCCTTCACCGTTATTGCTCTTCAGTATTACGTGTACCGCTAAGGAAGCTCTGATGAAACGTTTTTTTGCCCTCTTAATTCTGGCTACACCGGTTCAGTTGCTGGCGGCGATTGGCTGCACGCTCAGTAATCCGGCGGAAGACCTGAAGTACCTGTTCCCCAGCATGACCACCTTTCGGGAAGACCTGAACGAATTTCCCCGCCTGAAAGACGGTGCTGAACTCTTCAAGGGCCTGAAAGCGCGGCTTGGCAGCGACCTGGACACAATCTATGAGACCTACGAAACGCCCTATACGGTTTATACGGTTTTCGCGGGCAACACGAAGATCGGCATCGTACATGGCGTGAATGTGCCAGGAAAGGGCGGCGTCATTCAGGTTTTCCTTTCCGTCGACCCTGCCACTGCCGAGATCAAGAGCTTCTTCTTCCAGAGGCTGGAAAGCTCGGCGGCGAAACAGCTTCGGGACAAAGACTTCCGGGCGCAATTCACCAGTCTGACGCTGGCGGACTTCTACAAACATGACTACTATGCGGTTGCCCAGCCAGCGTCCAAAGCTGACAGGCTGGCACGAGTCAAGGCTCCGGGGACTCTGGAACCGAGCGGCCAGTACGACTACCAGGCCTCCCTGCGGGCTGTTCGCAAGAATCTGATTCTGCTTGATTTCTTTGTGTTCGGGAAACGCTCTGAGCCCTTCTTCCTGAGGGCCAGCGAAGCCCGGGCAAAACAGACCAATACAAAAACCAACTAACTGGAAAGGAATAACGCCATGAAAAAAATATTTGCCCTTTGCGCCATCATCCTTGTAGCCGGCGGAATCCTGCTCTGGAGAGCAACCCAACTGCCCACCTTTTACGGAACGTTCGCCGGAGCGCCACAAGCCTCCGTCATCGAGCTGGTGGAACACCCTAAAGCGTACGTAACTAAGACGGTTACGGTGGAAGAAGTCATCCGCCAGCAGTGCCGCAGTATGGGCTGCTTCTTCTTTTTCCGCCAGGGTAATGCCGAACTCCGCGTGGAACTGAAGGATATCGCGATGACGGCACCCATGCGGGAAGGCAGGAAAGCCCGCGTTGAGGGCCAGGTTGTTCCTTATGGTGATGGCTACCAATTACTGGCGACGGCTGTGAGATTCCTCTAGGAGGCCGATATGAACGTCCAAACAAACAACGCACAACAAGACCCATTCATTATTCGCCGCTACTTTAGTCTGGCTACCCGCAACCTCCGCCGGCGACCGGTACGGACCGGGCTCACCGTAGCGGGCGTGGCGCTGGC
>CAIYVZ010000103.1 GCA_903929755.1 uncultured Acidobacteriia bacterium | reverse complement strand
CATTGGACTGCTTGCGTCCCTTGAGCCAAAGGAGATGATCACTGCGCTGCTCGCTTGCGAGCGCTGCGAAATGGTCGGCCGGCGTAACTAGCTGGGCAATGCGTTCAGACGCGCCCATGCCAGGAAATACCGTTAAGAATGAAAGGCATATTGCCCTCCAGATCTGAACGGAGCTACAATCCCCCCCGGGTAGCAACTCCGTTATTCACATTGGTTCTGCCCGCACGACCACTGCAAAAAAGTCGTTTAGGTCCATCCAAAGCCCCTGGTGCAGCTAACACCGGGGGCTTTTTCTTTTCCGGCTCCGGCTTCCGAATCGGGAGACCAGCGCCGGGTACCGCTAGACAAAGATTACACATCGACAGATATCAGGTCAACAAGAGGTACGAGTGCATTTTTTCGTACGAGAGTAAATTCTTAAACGAGATCCGATGGAACACGACGCGGTTTAGGACTAAGGCACTGATCCGAATGGAAAACTAGCGAATATGGACGGTTTTTTGAGGCGAAAACGCTAGGTTCTTCACACCAAAAATAGGTAATTCCCTTATCCTTATGGGTCAGTTTTAGACGAAAGTTCCGAAATTTCTACCGTACCTGGGGGACGGTAGAAGAAAAACCTTCACGCAACGGATGTTCTGCTTGCAACTTGAAATGTCGGCCTCTGAGCTTCTGCAAGCTCAAGCCGCGAACGCACCCCTGGATCCCGCCGACG
This sequence comes from uncultured Acidobacteriia bacterium, assembly GCA_903929755.1. GTDB lineage: Bacteria > Acidobacteriota > Terriglobia > Bryobacterales > Bryobacteraceae > BOG-234. The sequence continues at coordinate 2,339 of CAIYVZ010000103.1, read as the reverse complement.
CAGCTAACGTCGGTCGGCTCTGGTCTGTCTTTTTCGCTCTAGATGAGCGAGGATGAGACTCGCCTGCAAAAAAGCTATTCGCAGCAAAACGAAGAGGAAAACAACATGGATATCAAGACCGTGTTCACGGAGGTCTGGCACGCAGGCTGGACCTTCACCAAAGCGATGGCCATGTCATTTGGGACACTCCGGCCGGTCGGCTATTTCGATCCGCTGGCCAACACTCGAGTTGCCAGTCAGTTGATCGCTGCAGGAGAAGCGGATCGATCCGCCTTCCAGTGGGAAGGAGTTCCCCTGGAGTTTGACGACAAAGTTCTGCAGTTCAACCCGGCTACCGGGCTTCCAATCCCCGGGGGATCGGGGGTTGACGCCGGCGGTAATCCAGTTGGTTGGAACAACGACTGGAACAACCACTAGGACCGCCCGTGTTATTTGCGAAGCTTTAACTCGAAGTATTTCTGCTGATTTTCGGTCATCTGACCACCGTTCTTTGCGACAGCGCTCAACTCTGACCTTAGTGCAGGATCGTTTGCAGCCTTGTCCTGCAAGATGCTTGCGTATCCCGAAGCACTGTTGAACGTCAGGCCCCCGAATAATTCGTTTCTTGCCGCGGTCAAGGCATCAGGGCTTCGATTTCTGAACGCACCGACGCCCGCAGTTGTCGCTCCAGCCTGATTCTCGGTTTCGGCTTTCTGACTGTTGTATGTCCCGGTAGCCTGGCCTGCATATCCACCGTAAGCACCCGCCGCATTTCTGGACAAGTCCACTGGTGAACCCGGCGATCCGCCTGCTGGAGTAAACGGGCGGGCAGTTGGCGGAGCCGCGCCGCCCGGCGATCCCGATGGCGCAGGACTTGCACTGGGGTTTTTCGGACCGTCTTTACTGAAATCGTTAATTGCCTTATCGCCACCGGCTTTAACGGCCCCTTGCGACTGAGGTGGCTGCACACCCCCGGCGCTCAACACTGCTTCTCCGGTCGGTGACGCACTGAGCCCTTCAGCCGCTCTTTGGACCGCCGGAATCGTTTGCACAGGATCACGAGCTTTCGCAAGTGCTTTTTGAGTAGATTCCAGTTTCTCCTGGGCACTATTTCCCGTGAAAGCGCCCAGTTCGCGGAGCACTGGTTCGGCAGTATTCGTTGTGCCAGTGATCGCATTCGAATCGCCAGCGCTATTGGTTGTGCTGGCGGTGTTGTTCGTAACCACTGCGGCCGATTTGCCGGCTTGTTTGGCGTTTTGCCTTCCTGTCGAATTGGTCAGGTCCGCAGACGTTGATGCCACGCTTTTCTTGTCGCTCCCCGAGCGTGATCCGGTTTCGCCACTCTGGCTGATGCTGGTGCCTGCGCTTGAGCCCAAGCTGTTTCTTGCGGAGTCAAGAGTCATGCCGGTATACGAATTTTGGAGAGACTGAGTTCCGTTAACACCGAGCTTGGCTCCAAAGTTGAAAGAGGGCCTTCCACCACCCTGGCCGCCAGTACCCTGACCGCCAACACCTTGACTACCTCCGCCCTGGCTGCCACCACCCCCGACCGCGGCAGAGCCGCCAAAGTTAATGCCCAACTGCGCCTGTTCAGTCTGAGCACGAAATGTACTTGCCTGGCCCTGTGAGCTCCTGTCGGTTTCCATCTTGGAGTCGGTCCCCCAATTACTCCCAATAACTTGTGAGCCGCCAATATAAGAACCACTGTACGTTCCAACGTCGAAGCGAGTTCCGTTGGAAGTCGACCAAGTTGAGCTCGTCGTGTCGGTAGTGGTGTTGCTCACTCCGGTTGTACCAATTGCGGAGACACCAGTGTTATCGCTTTTAACGCTGCTCGCTAACCTGGATGCCGAGGCACCGACGCTAGCTCCGCCGGCGTTGAATCCCCAAACCTGAGCGCCTGTTACATCGCCCTTACTGTTCTGCCAGACCCTGCCGTCTGCATTGTTGGTTATGGAGTGGTCGGTTCCCGAATGTTCAGGCGTGGTGCTGTATTTGTTGGCGTTGGTGTTGTTCCAGGACCTACCGCTCGAACTCCAATTGCCGGTGTTCACTCCACTCGTATTGACAATGCCCCAGGTGACACTGCCGCCCGTGATGTTGCCCTGACCGATCGAGTCGCCGGCCTTCTGAGCCGCGCCCTGGGCAGGACCCATGATCGAGCTGACAACGCCAGACATCGCAACCTCGCCGCCTTTGATCAAGGCCAGCGCGATAACTGGCACTGAGATCGTGAGCAGGCCTGCGATCGACTGGTTGGATAGGGCTTCGTTGCCCAAGCGAGTCATGTTCGCAAGCGTTGTTCCGCCAGCCAGGTGAACGATGCCAAGCAGATCGGCCTTGTCTGATTTCACCGCCAT
>CAIYVZ010000102.1 GCA_903929755.1 uncultured Acidobacteriia bacterium | reverse complement strand
CCTGCTGACCGTCACGCAAACCTGCCGCATGCAGAACCGTCACCCTCTCGACTACCTCAACAGCGCCATCCGCTCACACCGCCTGGCACAACCGCCCACGTCCCTACTCAAGAATTCCCGCCCTACCTGAACTGTTACGAGTTTCCTTCCCACCGAGAGCACTCCAGCCGCATTCCCAACACAACAGAAAGAGTGGCGACCATGAAGGTTTCGAAACTTCGAACGGCGTTCTATTACGAATCATCCCAATTCGCGAAAGGGGGCCTTCTCCTCAGGTTGTCGCTGTGGTTGATTCTCGCCGCGGTAACGGCCTTTGCCCAGGGTGACCGGGGGACCATCACCGGAACGCTGTCTGATCCCGCAGGCGCTGTGGTCCCGGGCGTCCGCATCAATCTCATTAATACCGCAACGGGCGCGCCTTTTGAAACCGTAACTACCGGAACGGGTAACTACACGCTGCCCTCCTTGCCCGTTGGCCGCTACAACCTCACTGTCGCAGCACCGGGCTTTAGCCAGTACGTGCGCGAAGGTATCGATGTCCAGGGTTCGCAGACTTCCCGCATTGACATTCTCCTTCAGGTCGGTGCCAACACCGAGACGGTCACTGTTACTGCTAATGCTCCATTGTTGAAGACGGAGGGTGCCGAACAGAGTCAGACCCTGGGCGGAGACGAGATCAACCGGCTTCCGCTAACCATCGGAGGGAATGGCCTCTATGGCACACGCAGCCCTCTGGCGGGTCTCGATCTCGTCCCTGGCGCCGCGAATACGGTTGGCACCAACTTTGTGTTTCGCGCCAACGGCAGCACCAATCAGGCACGATACCTGCTTGACGGGCAGGACATATCTTTGCTTGGTATGGCCTCGTCGCATCTTTCCGAATCGCACCCCTCCACGGAGGCCGTGCAGGAAGTTACCCTCCTGACCAGCAACTTTGCAGCTGAGTATGGCCAGGTCCAGGGCGGATTGGTAAGTTTCACTTCGCGCTCCGGCACGAACCAGTTCCATGGCGGCGGCTATGACTATCTGCAAAATGAGTTTCTGAATGCGGGGCGACCCTTTACCGACAATGGCAACGGCCATCTGATTCGGCCGCGGCAGCGCAACAACAACTACGGCTTCACCGTCGGAGGCCCCGTATGGCTGCCCAAGCTCTACAACGGCCGCAATAAGACATTCTTCTTCTTCACAATCGATCAGTTTCGGCAGACGGCGATTGTCTCTGGTGCGGCGCTAACGGTACCTACCGCTGCGTATCGCACGGGAGACTTTAGCGGTGCGCTGACGGGCAGGACTTTGGGGACCGATCCTCTGGGCAATTCCATCCGGGAAAACGCGATTTACGATCCACTGACCAATCAAACCGCGCCGAGCGGACAGCTCGTCCGCACCGTATTTCCGGGGAACATCATTCCCCAGAGTCGCCTCAGTTCGGTAGCGCAGAAAATTCAGGCGCTGATACCGGTACCGACCAATGGAAATTTGACCAACAATCTGGCTTTGGTTGATTCCACTTCCACTACAACCACCCTTCCCAGCTTTAAAATTGATCACAATGTCGGGGCCGCGACGAAGCTCTCATTCTACTTCGGGACGTGGCGGAATTTCACCAGTAAGAGCGCGGGTGACGGGTTACCTCACCCGATTTCAAACGCCCGGGAGTTTATCACGCATACGCCCTCGTTTCGGCTAAGTGTTGACCATACCTTCACACCTACTTTTCTGGTTCATCTTGGAGTCGGCGAAATCCGTTACTGGCACGTTGATGCCAGTCCGGAGTTGACCAGGAATTTCGACGCCGTCGGCAAACTGGGGCTCACAGGCGGACTCCTGAGTCCCGCGGGCTTTCCTTCCGTGGCGGGCCTCGGCTCAAACCAGGGTGGCATTAATGCAACGATGGGGTGGAATAACAATACGTTGCCCCGAACGGACGATCATCCCACTATCGTGTTGAATGGAACGCTGGTAAAAGGCAACCACACTTATAAGGCCGGCGCGGAGTGGTGGCGCGACTTCGACTCTTCCCGGAGCGGCGCAACCGGTGGCAGCTATGTGTTTTCCGCTGCGGAAACCGGTTTGCCCTATCTGCAGACCACCAGTGTCGGTGGAGGAACCATTGGCTTCCCTTATGCCAGTTTCCTCCTGGGCGATGCGGACAGCGCCTCCATCCGCAACCAGTCGCAAGTGATGCGGCGCAAGTGGGCCTACGGGGCATTCCTCCAGGACACGTGGAAGGTGACTCGCAAGATCACCCTCGATTACGGTTTGAGGTACGACCTTCAGACCGGATCCCACGAACTAAATGACAGGTCGGCTTCCTTCGCCCCCAACCTGCCGAACCCTTCGGCAGGCGGCCTTCGCGGAGCCACTATTTACGAGGGTTACGGCCCGAAGAAGTGTAATTGCAGCTTTACGCAACCCTACAAGTTCGGGTTCGGCCCCAGGCTCGGGCTTGCCTTTCAGATCGATTCCAAGACCGTGCTTCGCGCCGGCTGGGGGTTAGTGTATGGCAGAACCCCTTCCACCTCCATCGGTTCCAGTGTCGGCGGTGGCTTCAATACCCTCAATTTCACTACCACCAACTACGGCCAGGCGGCGGTCAATTTCCAGAATGGCCTCCGTTACGACGTAAACAAGCTATACGAGGCGACCTATGATCCCGGAATCTTTCCTCAGCCGGGCACCATCACCAGCGCTCCCAACTGGTATGACGACACAGGCGGACGTCCCCCCCGAATCAATCAGTGGAATATTTCCCTGCAACGCCAGGTGCTGCCGGACTTGATGGTCGAAGCTGCGTACGTGGGCAATCGGTCGTCGCACATTCTCTCTAACAATGTCCTGCAGCTAAATGCTTCGTCGCCGCAGATGCTGCAACAGAAAGGCTTCGACATTACCAATGCTGCGGACCGCGCAATATTGACCAGCCCGTGGAACTCACCGGCGGCAGCCGCTCGTGGAATCAAAGCGCCCTATCCCGGATACCCCACTGGTCTGACCGTAGCCCAGGTGTTGCGGCCGTACCCCCAGTTCGGGAGTATCGCGTCGTCAGCGTCGGACCGCGGGTTTAGCTGGTACGACGCGCTGCAAGTGAAAGTCAACAAGCGCTACGCCCACAGACTGACAGGGACCGCAGCCTTCACCTGGCAGAAAGAACTGGAGTACGGCGTCGGCGTCACCAATAACGTCTACAACTCACCAGTCAACAAGATGATCTCCAGCTTCTCACAGCCGCTCGTTCTTGCAGTTGGCTTATCTTACCAGGCACCGGCATGGGGTGGAAATCGCTGGGTCCGCAGCGTCGTTCGCGACTGGACCATCGGCAGCGTTCTCAAGTATTCCAGCGGCTTCCCCATCCTGGTGCCATCGGGGCAAAACAACCTCCAGAATCTCCTCTTCGGTAATTCGTCGGCGACACAGGCAGGTACCACGAGTGGAACTCTGGCCTCCGGAACTTTCGCGAATCGGGTGCCTGGCCAGCCGCTGTTCCTCAGGGACCTGAACTGCCACTGCATCGATCCGAACAAGGACTTCGTGTTTAACCCGGCCGCCTGGGCGGACCCGGCGCCGGGGCAGTTTGGAACCGCCGCAGCCTATTACAATGACTACCGCTTCCAGCGGCATCCAAGCGAGCAGCTCGGAATCGGCAGGATGTTCACCATACGGGAAGCCATCTCTCTCGAAGTCCGCCTGGAGTTCTTCAATGCATTCAACCGGGCGCAGATGGCCGACCCCACCTATTCGAATGCGCTTGCAACCCAGCAGCGGAATGCGAAAGGCGTGCCGACTTCCGGTTTCGGCTATATCAATTCTCAGTCGCCTGGAAACGCGTCGGTAATCGACAATCAGACAGGCCTGGGCGGAATTCCCCGGGAAGGGCAATTGCTGGTAAGGTTTAAATTCTAATGTTCTTTCTAAAACCCACGAATGCCGCGGTGTCAGCTCTGGCGGCTCTTTTACTTACGGTGCCGCCGGCCCTGCCTCAGGTACGGCTTTCAGAGAGCACCGGCGTCAATCTGTTTAACAGCAACTGCACGTCATGCCATGGAAACCCGCCGGTGGAAAATGCACCAACGGAGACGGTCATCAAGCAGATGTCTCCCGAGCGCATCTACGAGGCCACCACCACGGGGGCCATGAAGAATATGGCGCAAAAGCTGAGCGACGAAGACAAACGTCTGCTGGCCGAATACATGGGGGGGCGGAAGCTGGATAAGGCGGACGCGGGCGATGCGAAGAACATGCCAAACGTCTGTGCGAGCCATCCGGCTGTAAAGGATATGGCTGCTCCGGCGTGGAACGGGTGGAGCGACCTGTCCAATACCCGATTCCAGCCCGCCAAGGCTGCCGGGCTTTCGGCTGGGCAGGTTTCGCGGCTGCAGCTAAAGTGGGCTTTCGGGTTTCCGGGCGCCACGGCCCTTTACGGCGAGACAGTCGTGGACGGTCGGGTCTTTGTCAGTTCGAATGCAGGGTATGTGTATTCGCTGGATGCGGAGACCGGATGCGTGCACTGGTCATTCCATTCGGCGGCAATGGTGAGAAGCGGGATCACCATAGGTCCCGCGAAGGCGGGAAGTTCGCGGCTGCTCGCTTACTTCGGCGATATTCACGGGAATGCCTATGCCCTGGATGCCACCAACGGGGAACTGCTCTGGAAGACCCTCGCAGATTCGCAACCGCTCGCCCGGATCACGGCCAATCCCCGGCTTTATCAGGGGCGGTTGTACGTGCCTGTCGCCTCACTGGAGGAAGACGAATCCCGGAGTCCTTCTCATGTTTGCTGCACGTTCCGGGGAGCGGTAGTCGCTCTGGATGCGGAGACCGGAAAACAGATCTGGAAGACCTACACGATCCCCGAGGAACCACGGTTCATCAAGAAAAATTCGATGGGCGTTGATTACATGGGGCCGTCAGGGTCGGGCGTATGGACGACGCCGATTGTCGATACAAAAAGGCGGGCTCTGTACTTCGGTACGGGAAATAGTTTCTCGGAGCCTGCTCTCACGTCGGATTCGATTATGGCCCTCAATATGGACTCCGGCAAGATTCTCTGGTGGAAACAGGCGTGGGCAAACGACGTCTGGCACGGGGGATGCAACCAGACGGTTCCGGGTCGCCCTGCAGCGGGGCCTGGACGCGGACCCGGGCGCGGGAACCAGGTGCCTTATCCTCCGGAAAACTGCGTGGAAAAGACCGGTCCGGATTGGGATTATTCTGCCTCTCCGAGTCTGGCCACCATGAAGGACGGGCGCACGGTGATTATCGCGTCGCCGAAACAGGCGGTCGTTCGCGCACTCGATCCGGATAAGAAGGGCGAGACGATTTGGGAGCAGGATATCGCGAGAGGGATCGGCGGCGGCGCGGGTGAGACCGTGTTTGGCGGGGCGGTCGATGATCAGAATGCCTACTTCGGGCTGCATCTGGGGAATGGTCTGGTGGCCCTGAACCTCGCGGATGGGGTTGAAAAATGGTTTGTTCCGCTGAAGACTCCCGAAGCGATGGCCACCCATCGTGGCGTGGTGGCGGCTGTCAGCGTGATTCCTGGGGCGTTTTTCTCGGGCGGAATGGACGGCATGCTGCGTGCGGTCTCGCCTGGAAACGGGCAGACCCTTTGGGAATTCAACACCGCGCAGCAATTTGAGACCGTAAATCGCGTACCGGCCAAGGGTGGGTCGATTGGTGCGGCAGGCCCCATAATTGCGAACGGAATGGTTTTCGTAGGCTCCGGCTATGTGGGATTCCAGAACGGAGTTCCGGGGAACGTCTTACTGGCATTTAAGCCCTCGTTTTCATTGAAGTAGGGGCACGGCAGCATCCCGTTCGGTGATTGCGCAGGGGCAACGAGAGGGGGCGGGCTTCCTGTCCCGCCGACGGAGGTGGCAGCAACGGTTCGCGGTTACGCCTGTGGGATGTTTTTCACTGCGACTGGAACTGCCAGATCCACCCCTCTTCCGTCTCAGAAAATGGACAGGTTATTTCCAGATAGACCCTACGAAAGCTTCTTCTCGGCGTCAATCCGCATAAACAGAATCGCTGCCACCACGGAGAGCGCCGACATCACAAAGAAGGTCGCGCTCCAGCCGTAATACTTCACCAGATAGCCGGAGAGGGTGGTGGCCACCGCGCCGCCCATATTTCCCAGGGTATTCATAACGGCGGAAACGGAGCCCGCGAAATCGCCACCGATGTCGAGCGGGATTGCCCAGGAAACGCCAACTGTCAGTTCCAGCCCGAACATGGCAACGCAGGAGTACAAGACGCTCTGAATCGGGTCATGGACCAGGCAGGCCGCCAAGATGCTGGCGGCCGCCAGAATGAAGCCACTCACCGCGACCACCCGGCGGGCAGCCGTGAGCCCCAGACGGCTGGTGAGCAGATCCGATGCCCAGCCGCCGCAGATATCTCCCAGCGTGCCGGCGAAGAGCGGAAGACTGGCATAAAGACCCATTTTTTCGATGCTGAAGCCGCGGTCGGCGTTCAGGTATTTGGGAAACCAGTCGAGATAGACGGCCAGCGAGTACCCGTAGCAGAAGTAGGCCAGCGACAGAATCCACATCTGGCTGCTGGACAGAATCATCTTCCACGGCACTGCCGCTGCTGCAGCTTTCTTCACCGCCACGGTCTGCGAGATGAGGGCCAGTTCAGCCGCGTTGACACGCCCGTGTTCTGCCGGGCTGTCGCGGTAGTACCAATGCCAGATCGCGGCCCAAATGAGCCCCAGCGAGCCAAAAGAGACGAACGCCGCGCGCCAGCCGAACGCTACGATGATCCAGGCGACGATCGGCGGCGTGAGTGCAGCGCCTAACCGTGACCCCGCGTGGGTGATCCCCTGCGCAAATCCGCGTTCGGAAGGCAGCATCCAGCGCGACAGGGAGCGGGTGGCAATCGGAAACGCGCCCGCCTCCCCCATGCCGAACAGAAAACGGCAGACAATCATCGCCGAGGCGCTCCACATGCCGGCCGTGGCGGAACAGAAGACAGACCACCAGACGACGATCCAGGTGAGCGCCTTACGCGGCCCGAATTTGTCACCCAGCCAGCCACCGGGAATCTGGAAGATCGAGTAGGCCCAGCGGAATGAGCCCAGGATCCAGCCCATGGTGACGATGGAGAAGCCAAATTCCTTCTGTATGGATGGAACGGCAGCCGAGATGACCACGCGATCCATATAGGTAATCATGTAGGCGACCACAGTGAGCCACAAGACAATGTGGCGAACGCGGGTTGGACGAGCTGTTTGCATGAGCCTGCTTATCATATCGGGTGCCGGCATCCGGGGGAACAAAACCGGCGCATGCTAAAATAAGGGGTTACTTTCTCCAGAGGTCCTCGTGTCAGATCAAACTTTGCGCAAAGAATTAAAGCATGATGCCGTTGCGCCTACGCTAGCCCACGTTTTCAGCAATGTCTCGGCACACAGCAGCCAGATATATAAGTATGGTGGCGCGGTAGTTGCCGTAGCCCTGGTTGTCGGTCTGACGTTCTACTACCGCGACTACACTGCGGGCGTTCGTCAGGCAGCGCTGGGCGAAGCGATTCAGGCGCAGGCTGCTCCTATCGGGGCCCCTCAGGCCGGTGTGGTCAGCTTCGCAACCGAAAGCGCGAAACGGGAAGCAATCGTCAAAGCCTACACTAAACTGACGAAAGAGCAGGCTGGTTCCAGCGAAGGCTATATCGCGGAATACGCTCTGGGTGCGATTGACGCAGAGAACGGCAAACTGACTGAAGCCCGCAAGAAGTTCGACGATGTCGCCAGTGGCGGCGGCGCAGAATATGGCTCCATGGCGCGTTTGGCGCTGGCGCAGATCGCCTTCGCCGAAGACAAGACGGATGAAGCCCGCAAGCTGCTGAAAGACCTGGCAGACAACCCGACCGCAATGGTTTCAAAGAACCAGGCCAACTTCATTCTGGCCCGCGGCCTTTCGGCCAAACAGCCCGCCGAAGCGCGGAAGATCCTGATCGCGCTGGTGGAACCTAAATCGGACATCAGCCAGATTGCCGTCACGGCCCTCGGCGAACTGCCCCCCCAGTAAGGGCTGCAACCTCGCCGCAGACCTTCGCCTTATCCATGGCGGCCCTTCATGCTTGAGCACCTGCGTTTCCCCGTCGCTTCGTCGCGTGGTCGCCGATACCCCGAGGCGGACCACCCCTATCGCAATGATTTTCAGCGCGACAGGGATCGCATTATTCATTCCCGTGCCTTTCGGCGTCTGGAGAATAAGACGCAGGTCTTTGCTCCGGAACTGTCCGACCATTTCCGTAACCGCCTCACGCATACGATTGAGGTCTCTCAAATTGCCCGAACCATTGCCAATATGCTGGGCCTTGATGAGGACCTGACAGAATCTCTCGCCCTGGCGCACGATGTGGGGCACCCTCCGTTTGCCCATGCCGGCGAGGCGGCGCTGGACGCGCTGATGCGCCGTTATGGCCAGCGCTTCGACCACAATGCCCAGTCGCTGCGCGTGCTCGATTCCGTAGAGCGGCGCTACCCCCGTTTTCCGGGTCTGAACCTCACGTTCGAAGTCCGCGAAGGTATCCTGAAGCACTCCCGGGATATTGAACCCGGCGACAGTCCCACGGGAGACGCCTTCCTGCCCGGCTTCCGCCCGCCGCTGGAAGCCCAGTTGATTGATCTGGCGGACGAGATCGCCTACAACACGGCCGATCTGGACGACGCCTGGAACGCGGGCCTGATCACCCAGGAAAGAGCCGCCGAAGAAGTGCCCGTCTGGGCCTCAATCGTGGAGACTGTGGAGACACAATTTCCTGGCGCTACCGACCACGAGCGGTTCCAGGAAGCTGTCCGGCATCTGGTAGATCACCTGGTGTCCGGTCTGATTGAAGGAACGGTGGAGCAGGCGCGCTCCGTGGCCGTTGGCAATGCTGACGATGTCCGTGCGTATCCGGACCGCCTGGTAAAATTTACCGCCGAAGCCGCCGAGACCAGCCGCCTGATGAAGCAATGTCTCCACCGGAACGTCTATGCCTCCCCGACGCTCCAGTCAGACCGCCAGGCCTCCATGGAACGCCTGACTCGGATGTTCGAATTCCTCATGGAGAACCCCGATCGGCTTCCGCCGCAGGACGATGAGGTACCCGTCTCTGCCGAGCGCGCTGTTTGCGACTTCATCGCGGGCATGACAGACCGCTACTTCATTCGGACCTACGAGAAGTACTTCGGCTCCGTGTACATGCTGTTCCAGAGTTAATCTTCTACCGGCGCGTAGCTGGACAATTCGGCCTTACGGACCACAAAAACCTTTTCGAGATTCCGGCAAAGCTCCTTGCCGAGCTTCTCCGGCTTTTCGGTCGAATCGTGCTCGACCACGACCTTAATAAACAGGTTGGTGCGCATTCACCCCATTGTCTCCAATGCCTTCGTGCCGCGAAACGGCCACCGCAAACATCCATATACTGAACAAGTGACCTGCCCGATCTGTAATACCAGAAAACCGAAACGGTACTGTAGTGCGCTGAACCGTCCCAGGGAAGAAGCCGCGATCTGTACCGTCTGCTGCGCCGAGGGGCGCGAGGACAAGCTGGACTGCCCCCTCACCTGCGAATACCTGCACGCGGCGCACCGGCACGAGAAGTCGACCGTCGAGTTCGACATAGCGAAAGCACCGAACTTTGACGTGAAGATAACGGATGCATTTCTGGAACAGTTCCAGATTCCCCTCGCCCTGCTCGCGACCGCCCTGGCCGATGCAGCCATCGCTACAGGCAAGGCCACCGATTATGACGCCCGAGAAGCCCTGGAGGCAACCATCCGGAAGTATCGTGGCACCAGTTCCGAACTGATTTCGGATTCGCCGTCAGGGAATCCCTGCGCGGTGGCTCTCAGCGAAGGCCTGGAAAAAGGCGTCCACGTCTTCCGCCAACTGGAACTCGAAGCCGCCGGGAAGTTCATGACCGACGATCAGGACATTCTGAAGATGATCGTTTTCCTGCAGCGTCTCGAATTCGCTAATAATAATGGCCGCCGCCTGAGCCGCGCCTTCCTCGATTTCATCCACGGTTTCCGGATGCCTATGCCACTGGAACTGCCGGGAGGCGACGTAAGCGCGGACGCCGGGGAACCAAAGGTTATGCTCTAGTCATGCACACAGGTTTTGTAGTCTTCGGGCACGGATCCAGCGTCGAGTCAGCAAATGACGCCGTGCGGCGAGTTGCTGCGGCCGCTGCCAATACCGCGGGCTGGAAACACTGGGAAACGGCCTTTTTGGAAGTAGCGCCGCTGCTCGGCGAAGCGGTGGAAAAACTGGTGGCCGCAGGTGTTCGGGAGGTTGTGGTCCTGCCCTACTTCCTGACGCTCGGGATACACCTCCGGCGAGATCTGCCGGCTATCGCAACAGAACTGGCAGCGCGGCACGGCATCTGCATTCGCATTACGCCCCCGCTCGACGGGCACCCTGCACTGAGCCAAATCCTGGTGGAACGCGCAGAGGCTACCGCTTGATCGCCAGGCTCCTCGAATCTCGCGAACTGGCCCCGGGATCGCGCCATTTCGTTTTCGAAGCCGAGGGCGGCGAGTTCCACTATCAACCGGGACAGTTTGTCTCGCTGGTGACGAAGGTTGGCGACGACGAAATCACCCGCGCCTATTCGATTGCGGCCGCGCCCGACGGAAATCGGTTCGCGCTGTGCGCCAATCTGGTCCCGGACGGCCGCTTCAGCCCTTCCCTTTTCGCGATGGAAGCGGGAGACACACTCCAGTTGAAAGGCGTACTCGGTACCTTCGTGCTGCGCCAGCCCCCTGTCGACTCCATCCTGGTGGCTACCGGCACTGGAATTGCCCCGTTTCGGGCGATGCTGGCCGAAAAGCACGCGCCTCAATTCACGCTCATCTTCGGGGTACGCCACGAAAGTTCTCTGCTCTACGACGACGAATGGCGGAAACTCGCAGCCACGCGACCGAATTTTGACTACCGCCCCACGCTGACTCGTCCGGGCTCAAACTGGACCGGACGTACCGGCCGCGTCCACGAGCACGTCCTGGAGGCTGTGGGAGACCGCAGGGATATCGATATCTACATATGCGGCCTGCGCGAGATGGTGGATGAATTGCGGGCGCGCCTGAAAGCTCTCGGCATGGACCGCAAGCGCATTATCTATGAGCGGTATGACTAAGGCCGCTTGCAGACAACGCCTCCCTTCATTACGGTAAGAAATCTGCTGATCAGTCTTTCCTGATTAACGCTGACATTTGGGACAGTAGTGGGTGCTTCGCTGTGCCACCACAATGCGCTCAATCGCGGTGGCGCAGGTAACGCACGGCTCGCCGGTTCGCTGGTAAACCCGGTGGGAATCCTGAAAGCTACCCTTCTGCCCCTCGGCATCCACGTAATTCGAGACGGAGGACCCGCGACTCTCAATCGCCTCCCGCAGAACCTCCTGCATGGCGGCGTGGAGCTTCGCAACAGCGTCACGCTTCAGCGCGGAAGCCAGCTTTTTCGGACGAATCCCCGCGCGGAACAGGGCTTCATCGGCATAGATATTGCCAACGCCGCGCACCACCGCCTGATTCAGTAACACTGCCTTAATGGGAGACCCGCGTTCCCGGAGGCGGCGGCCAAACTCCTCAACCGTCACTTCCAGTGGCTCGGGGCCCAACGCGGCCACACGGTCCGGTATATCGGGACCATATTCGATCCTGCCGAACTGGCGAGGGTCGTCGTAAATCACGGTGCCGTGGTCGAGCGTCAGGACCAGGTGCGTCCATTTGGTGGGTTCGCAGTCCACCAGCAGCTTTCCCGTCATCCCCAGGTGGACAACCAGGCAGCCCCGGTCCAGGCGAATCGCGATGAACTTCCCGAAGCGCTCCACGCCGGTGATCTGCTGCCCCCGGAGAGCGTCCGCAGTATCGGGCGGCAGGCCCCGCAGCACCCGGGAAGTGCCAAATTCGGCGTTCAAAATGCGGCGGCCCACTACGGCAGGGCGCAGCGAACGGACAACGGTTTCTACTTCAGGTAATTCAGGCATGTTGTGGCTCCGGCACGACGAGGTCAGCCAGCACGGCCTCGCCTTCCAGCCGCACAGGATAAACGGCTACCCGGACGCGGTCATTAAACGAACAGGCCCCGGTTTCGGAATGAAAATCCCACATGTGCCACGGGCAGGTCACAAACTCCCCGTTCAGCGCGCCCTCCCCCAAAGGTCCACCCTGGTGGGGACACGTCCCGTCCAGAGCGCGAATCTCGCCCCCGACATTGCAGACGGCGATATAGCGGCCATTAATCTCCACCTCAATCAGCGCGTCGGAAGGTAGTTCCGACCGAGCCGCAATCCGGGTCCATGCCATCCCTTTATTAGCGCACAGGAGACAGCCGAACCAGAAGTCCGGGAAAGACCTTATCCGAAAATGCAGGCCCAGGTGAAATGGCCTTCCGGCCCTCCGGTCTCCGTCTTCGGCGGAGGCGCGCACCGGCTCTGGCGGTCCCTGATTGCTAGGCGTGAGCCTCCGCCTTTTCAAGCGGCGTTACCGAATCAACCGTCAGCCAGAAGAAGGTCCCCATGAAGTAGACGCCGGCGGCAACGTAAAGGACTATGTTCCAGTCGTTACCGGCCCACCGCAGAATGTAAGGCGCGGCCAGAGACGCCAGCGCGCCCCCCAGATTGCCCATCATGTTCATGGCGCCGGACAGGGTCCCGGCGTACTTCCCTCCCACGTCCATGCAGGCGCCCCACGAACCGGGCATCACCAGATCGTTCGCGAAACTGGCAAACGCCAGCGCGACCACAGCGGGAATCGGATCTTTGAGGATGGTGGACAGAGCCACCAGGCTTGCCGCCATCAGGAAACCACCACAGCCGAGAGTCCGGCGTGCCGCCGTGGTGCTGCCCAGCAGCTTCGCCAAAGGCTTGGCGATGAAACCGGAGAAGAGGCACCCGATGCCGCCCAGGAAGAGGGGCAAACCAGCCAGGATCGGAAACATGCTGTCTTTCGGGTCCAGATGCCGCGCCTCGCGAAGATACGTCGGAAGCCAGGTGATGGAGAAGTACCAGCTATACGACAGGCAGAAATACTGCGCACCCAACAGCCAGACCTGCTTCGAAGCCGCAAACTTCGCCCACGGCACGGAACCGTGCCCCCCGACGTGGTTATCCTTCAGCAACTCCAGTTCTGCCGCGTTGACCTTTGGATTGTCAGACGGGCGATCCCGGAACCAAAAGTAAAAGAAAACAGCCCAGATGGTGCCCAGGCAGCCGAAAATGGTAAACGCAAGCCGCCAGCTGACCAGCTTCAGAATGCCAAACACCAGCAGCGGCGTGAATGCGCCACCCCACCGGGCACTGAGCCAGACAATACCCTGAGCCCGGACTCTCTCTTCACTCGGCAGCCATACTGAAAACGCTTTCGCGATGTTCGGAAACGCCCCCGCTTCGCCGGCACCAAACAGAGTCTGCACAATCAGCAGGGAGATCCAGTTAAACGCCTGCCCCGTCAGAGCCACAAATACCGACCACGAGAGCACAATGCGCATCAGCACTTTGCGCGGTCCAAGCCGGTCCCCCAGGAAGCCGCTGGGAATCTCAAACAGGGCGTAAGCCGTCAGGAAGAACGAAAACACCCAGCCCATCTCGGTCTTGCTCAGTCCCAGGTCTTTGGAGATTTGAGGAGCCGCCTGCGACAGCGCCACGCGATCAATGTAGGTAATGATGGCGAGAATAACCGAGAACACGACAACGAGATACCGGACCCGGCTGGGATGCAGCGATGCCGAGAGGGAAGATGGCGGGCGCTGCGGAGCCCGATTTACACTGGACGAGGATGATGCCATAGTCTTGCATCATATCCTGTCACCCCTATGGACTTTCATCCCGTCGAAGAAAACCTCCGGCAATCGTTCCGCGCTCTGGCCACCGGACGTGAGCGCGCCAGCCTCCTGGAACTGCCTGGCGTGACGATTGCGTCGCTCGGAGTCCGCTTTCAGATGTTCAATGCGGCCTTTCTTTCCGGGCCTGTTGAGGGCCCAGCCGCCCTGGAAGCCCGCCTGCAGAGCGCCAGCGATCACTTTCGGGAGAAGGGGCGAGCCTGGTCCATGTGGGTCTGCGAAGACTGGCTTTCCTGGACCGCGCGGCTCCGACTCTCGAAAATCTGCGGCACTTTTGGCCTCAGACTCGCCGCCGAACTCCCTGGCATGGTGGCGGGCGAACTCCCCCTCCCTTTCGCGGCCCCACCCCGCCTCGAAATTCGCCGCCTGACAACAGAAGCCGACCTTCAAATTTTCCGTACCATCGGCTCGCTTTGCTTTCGCGTCCCGCCGCACTGGTTTGCCGAGGTCTTCAATCCCGGGGTCATCCCGAGTCGGGATTTCGAGTGCTGGCTGGCCTTTCAGGACGGAGAACCCGTCGCCACCGCCGCCACGGTGCCATTTGGGAATGCGATCGGGCTGTACAACATTGCCACCATCCCCAGCCACCGGGGCAAAGGGATTGCCGAAGCCGTAACGCGCCACATTGCGCAGGACGCGAGGCTCCGCTACGGCAACCTGCCCCTGGTCCTGCAGGCCACCTCCATGGGCCTGGCCGTCTACGAGCGTCTGGGATTTCGACAGGTCACCCGTATTATGGCCTGGGTTTCCTGAGCGGTTCCGGCTAACATCAAACTGGATGCCGCTTCGCCGAACTCTTTTGTTTCTGGCCGGTCAGCCCGCCTTGCGCCGCTGGGTTGAAACCTCGCCCGCTACACGCAGGCTGGCCCATCGCTTCGTGGCAGGTTCCACGCTGGAAGAAGCCGTCGAAGTCTGCCGGAAGATCCGTAACGAGGGAATTTCCGCCACTCTGGACTATCTCGGCGAAAATGTCACCCTCCTCGAGCAGGCCATCGCCTCCCGCGACACCGGCCTCCGCATGTTGCAGGCGCTCAGCGAGGCGGGGCTTGAGCCAAACATTTCCATCAAACTCACGCAATATGGCCTTGATCTCTCGCCCGAAGCCTGCGAAGCAAATGTGGCCACCCTGGTGGAAGCGGCTGCAAAGCTGGGCGGCTTCGTCCGGCTCGACATGGAGTCCAGCCGGTACACCAGCCAAACCCTGGAAATCGCCACGCACCTGCACCAGAAGTACGGGGCGTGCGGCACTGTGATCCAGGCCTGCCTCCGCCGCAGCGCCAGCGACATCGCCACCCTTACCCCCGCAGGAATCCGCGTTCGGCTCTGCAAGGGCGCCTACCTGGAGCCGCCCTCCGCCGCCTTTGAGACCAAGGCTGAGGTGGACGCCACTTACGCCACCCTGGCCCGAACGCTGCTCCACAGCGGCCATTATCCTGCCATCGCCACGCACGACGAAAAGCTGATCCGGCACCTCCGGACCTATATCGCGAACAACCACATCAACCCGGCTTCCTTCGAATTCCAAATGCTCTACGGTATCCGCCGCGACCTGCAAAAAGCCCTCGTCGCCGAGGGCTTCCGGCTCCGTTTATACGTTCCCTTTGGAGAGGCATGGTATCCCTACTTTATGCGGCGACTGGCAGAACGCCCTGCGAATCTGCTGTTTCTGCTGCGTAACATGATTCGCGCTTGATGCCAGAGCCAACGTTTATAACCATAGTTTCCGGTCTGCCGCGCTCCGGCACGTCCATGATGATGCAGATGCTGGCAGCTGGCGGCATGCCCCTGCTCACCGACGAGACACGCCCCCCCGATGCGAATAATCCCCGGGGCTACTTCGAGTACGAACCGGTAAAACGAACCCGCCACGATTGTGCCTGGGTCCGCCGCGCCCCCGGACTTGCTGTAAAAGTGATCTACGCCCTGCTGCGGCACCTGCCCGCCGGCCAGGAGTTTCGGGTAATCCTGATGCGCCGCGAGACCGAAGAGGTCCTCTCCAGCCAAACCGCAATGCTGCAGCGCAGTGGTGCCCTCGGTTCCGCCCTTGCCCCGGACCGGATGGCTGAAGCCTTCGCCAGAGACCTGGCAGGAGTTCTCTCCGAACTCGCCCGCCGACCCGAATTCCGGCTCCTGGAAGTCACTTACGGAGACTGCCTGTCAGCTCCCGCCACCGTGGCTGCACAACTGAATGGCTTCCTGGGCGGCCACCTCAGCGAGGAACAAATGGCCAAAGTTCCGGACCGAACCCTCTGCCACTACCAGGAGAAGCGCAGCTGAAGTTCCAACCGCCGATTGTTGGCATTTTCTGAGAAACCCTCGCCATTCGACGCCCCGAACATCTCGTTGGCGCGACCAAACAACGGTGAGGAAAGATTCCCGATAATCGCCCCGGGGTTATTCCGGTTCAGGATATTCCGGGCTGACAGGGACGCCATCAGGCTGTAGCGGCGTGCAGGTGAAGCCCCGCCAAAGATCCCGCCAGGCCCCGAACTCATGCTCCCCGGCGCGGCGCCGGCTTCCTCCGGACGGCCGAACTTCCAGGTCCGGCTCGCCTTCAGATTAAAGGTCACAATCTTCGGACCACGGCCTGCGTTGCGCCCCAAAACTGTCTCGCCAGGCACCGGATTCGGGTCCAGGAAACCATACGGCGTCTGGATAACGCCCGCCTTCCCCAGCGAACTCACAATCCCCGGCCTCGCGTTGTACAGGGTTGTCAGATACGTATCCTGCCCGGTCGTGATATTAAACGGGGCCCCGGACTGCATGGTGAACAGAGGGTTTAGCCGCACATTCCAGCGCATTGTCAGAGTGCCGCCAAACTGACCCCGGTGGCGAATGTCCCCGGAAGCCGGAGCGTATTCCCCGGCATAGCTCGCCGGGTTGGCAGGGTAGGTACCCACCCCATCCGAGCTGCTCATCGCTTTGCTCCAGCTGTAATTCCCAAACATCGACACCATGGAGTTCAACTTCGTATTGAAGTTGCTCCGAACCTGGTTCTGATTATAGATACCACTGGAACCGATCAAGAAAATGGGCCCGCGTCCCGGGTAAGGCAGAATTCCCGAACCTGCCGCGGGAACATTAATGGCTGTTGATCGGTACGCGTGCGACTCATGAGTGTTGGTATACGTGACAGCAAACGTCGTATTCATGGGCAATTGCCGTTCCAGCGTGACCGCAGCCTGTTGAATCAGCGGGATTTGCAAATGCGAATCCACCAGCAGCGACGTCTGTGTCGCCAGATTCCCGGAAAGACTGGCGAGCGAAGGAACCGCGGGGAAGAAATCCGGCTGCGGAATCGTGTAGTGCACCTGCTTGTTATCCGCGTACCGGAGCGCGGAAAGCGTATAGCCCATGCTGAACCGTTCGTAGAAAAACCCTGCGCCGGCCCGAATCACCGTCTTGCCCTGCTTTTTCGCGGTACTCCCCGGGGCCCATGCCAGCGCCAGGCGGGGCGCAAGATTTGAACGATCGTGAAGGTTCGTCTGCCCCTCATAACGTACGCCCAGGTTCAGCGTCAGATTGGGCCGCACCTTCCAATCGTCACCCACAAACAACCCCAGGTCCTTCTGGCGTGCGATGAAATCGGCCTGCCCCGCTGCCAGCGAAAACTGAGAAGCCCCGCCGCCCAGGGCACGAATCTGCGCTGCAGGCAAGCCCTGCTTTTGGAAAAGCAAAGTGCGGCGGTACTGTTCCAGGGACGAAATCCGCTGGAGCAAAGGCTGTCCCGTGGCGTCCAGCAGAGGACGATTGGCCGCATCGAGTTGCGGCGCGTTCCCGCCCGCAAAAGAGAAGGTGCCGTTGAAGTTCGAAGGCAGCCGGGAGTCTTCTGACATCCACCGCAGCCGAACTCCCGAACGCCAGAAATGCCGCCCCCGAACCAAAGATACATAGTCGTGCAGCTCTGAAGAATCGTAAAGGTCAGAAGATTGGGTAGCCGAAGCACCGCCGCCGTTAAACGACCCCGAAACCAGCAGGGCCGGAGCCGAGGTATTGGCCGTGTACGACGAATCGTGCCGCATCAGCTGAAACCGGACCTCATTCACGGTTGAGCCATGAACATAGGTTTCCGTCGTCTGGAACAACTGGTATATCCGCTCTCCCCGCCTGCCGCGCGACGCCAGGTCGAAACCTCCAATACCGGAATCCTTCGCACTCGAAGCGGTTCTGTTCCAGCGGAAGGCAAATGTGTTGTTCTGCGACAACTGAACGTCAATCTTGGGCGAAATCGCGAACCGCCGCTGGGGCGTGGTCACGAAATCGGCAATCGGGACTGTCGCCAGCGTATTCGGATCCAGCGTCACCGCGTTGGTAATGGACCCGTTATCCACCATGTGGCGTTCCAGCACCAAGGTGAACGAGGCCCGGCTGGAAAGCCGCCCGCTGATGTCATTTTGAAACTCATTCAGCAACAACGGGGCTTTCAGGGCCGAATATGGATTCCGTGAATTCCACTTGTCCGTCCCCAGGTTGTACCCAAGATTTCCATGGAACTTGTCGGTCCCAGGCTTGGTGAAAATCTCGATCCGGCCATAGCCCAACTGCTCATACTCGGGCGAAAATGGGTTCGAATTGACGCGTACCTCGCGGATGGAGGATTTCGGAGGCAACTGCCCGCCGCTGAAACCGTCCACGAAAACAGCGCTGCCACCCGGGCCCGCCGAGGGTCCGGCCAGGGCCTCCAAATCAGCCTGCAGATCATCCGGATCGTCCGCCAGGGCCTCCAGATCCTCGCCCCGCAGCACAGTTGCACTGGCATTGGCAGAGGCTTCGGTACTGATTTCCGGGCCGGCGTCGGAGGTAACAGTCACCTGCTGTGTCGCCCCGGAAACGTTCAGCCGCAGGTTCAAAACGGTGGCCGAACCAGCCCTTAGCGTCACGCTGAGGGGCTTCGGCATTGTCAGCTGAGCTGCCGACGCGGAAACCTGGTAATCCCCTGGCACCAGCCCTGCCACGGCATACTCGCCGTTTGCACCTGCAGAAAGCTTCCGTATATCTTCCGCGTGCGTCACAAGGACGGCCGCGCCGGGAACTACGGCTCCGGATGGATCGGTTACCTGGCCCGTGAGCGTTGCGGTTTGCGCCATCGACGCTTTGAGCCAGTACCAGCAGAAAAATAAATCGCAAGACACTCCTGTTTTATCAAACAACCAAAGTTACAGGGAGAAATCACCTCAACCATTCCTCCCGCGTTGCCGTATATTGAAAGCAGAGCCCCATTACAAATGAAGCCAGCCGGGCAGAACATCGCGGAGTACATGAAGGGACACGCCCTGTACGGGGGGTTCCTGTTGCTCAAACTGGCCTGCGCCGCCCTGGGTGCCGCAGGCGTCCTCTGGTTCCTGAACCGTTTCTGGCCTCCCCACACGCCCCTCTTCCACCTGAACCGCTACCAGTTTTGTTTCGATCTGGGATACACGACGCTCGCGGGCGTTTGGTTCCTGTTCTCCTGCGGCATTTTCTACCTCGCGTTTTGGGACCAGCGATACCGCTGCAGAACCTGTCTCCGCCGGCTCCTGATGCCCATCGAGACCGGTTCCTGGTCCTACATGCTGCAACTCGGCAGACCGAAAATGGAATATATATGCCCCTTCGGCCATGGCACACTCAATATTGAGGAGCTTCAAATCACCGGAGCGATTCCGCCCGGCTGGACCGAGCATGGCGATATCTGGACCGAACTCTTCGCCGCTCCCGGAGCAGGTACCGGATCGGACGACGACCGTTGACCGCCACGCTGGCGTCGCACCCCGTACGCCTCCCCCTCTGGCGCGCGCTGACTGGCTTCGGAGTACTGGCCACTCTGGTAGCCGTGCTGCTCGCCATGGCCCCTGTCTACCTGCAAAACTACCGCCTCACCGGAAAAGTGAAAACCGTAGTGAACGGAGCCGTAAGCCTTACTGACGACGCCCTCCGCACGAAACTTCTGGCCGAAGCAGGCGCGCTGCGCCTCCCCGTTCTTCCCGGCGACGTCAAGATTACCCGTTCTGGCGACGCGCTCGATGTCCAGCTCAAATACATCGTCCACCGCAACCTGGGGCTTTACCAGGTGGACCTCCACTTTCACCCTTCCGCCCGGCTCTCGCTCCCCCCAACCGCACCGGGTGGCCGCAAATAACCCCCGCACCTCGCTGCCTCCTCCCTGGCGCAGGCTTCGCTCTGGATATCCTGTAACTTATGGCCGTGGACCACTCAACCGGTAAATCCGCGAAAAGATCTCTGCCGGAACCCGCAGGGGGCAAGAGGAAGGTCCGCGTTCCCCACAACGCCCTGCTGGTCCGGTTCTTCCTCCACCCGGCAGGCAAAACGCTGGTCGGCCTCACCCTGGTCGCTTTCCTTGCTGCGGGTGGAGCCTTTGTTTACTTTTATATCCAGTACGCCAGGCTGATTGACGAGCGGCTGAAGGGCGGACCTTACACAGCCACCTCCCGCGTCTATGCCGCCCCCACCTCCGTCTCTGTTGGCGATCAGGCCACTCCCGGCGACATCGCCGCCGTTCTGCGTCGCGCCGGTTATAACGAAAACCGCAACAACACCATCGGCTACTACACCCTGCGGTCCGACTCCATCGAGATCTTCCCCGGCAACGACTCCTATTTCGACCAGGAACCCGCCACCGTAAAGTTCGGCGGGAACAGGATCCAGAAGATCGTCTCCCTGAAGGACAACAGCGCCCGCACCATCTACGAACTGGAACCCCAGCTCCTGACCAACCTGTTTGACCGGACGCGGGAAAAGCAGAGGGTTGTCCGCTACGAGGACATCCCCGCAGTGCTGCGAAACGCGATCCTCTCGGCTGAAGACAAACGCTTCTTCCAGCACTCCGGCTTCGACCCTATTGGCGTGATTCGCTCCGCCTGGATTGATGTGCGCAAAGGCAGCAACAAGCAGGGGGCCTCCACGCTTTCCATGCAACTGGCGCGCAACATGTTCCTGAATCAGGCTCGAACCTGGAAACGCAAAGCCGCCGAGGTGATGATCACCCTCCAGTTGGAGCAAAAGCTGACCAAGGAACAGATTTTTGAGCTCTACGTCAATCAGATTGATCTGGGATACCACGGCAGCTTCACCATCCGGGGCTTCGGCGAAGCTTCTCAAGTGTACTTCGGCAAAGATATTAAGTCCCTGACGCTGCCCGAGGCCGCCGCCATCGCAGGCATTGCCCGCGGCGCCAGCTTCTACAATCCGTACCGCCATCCCAAGAGAGTGGAAGACCGCCGCAACGCCATCATGGCGCTGATGCGAGGCAATGGCTTTATCACCCAGGGCGAATTCGACGAAGCTTCTAAACTGCCGTTCAAAGCCGTTAACAACGCCTCCGACTCCAGTGATGGGCCCTACTTTGTCGATCTGCTGACCGACGACCTCGAAAAGCGTTTCCCCAACTACGACTTCTCCACCCACGCCGACAAGATCTACACCACGCTCGACCTGAATCTGCAGCGAGCCGCCAACGAAGCGGTCTCCATGGGGATGAAGCAAGTGGACGAGTTGGTGAAGAAGCAGCCCCGCTTCAGGAAAGCACCGTTTGTGGAACCGCAATGCGCGCTCATCGCGCTGAACCCCCACACGGGCGAAATCAAAGCTCTCGTCGGGGGCCGGAATTACGGCACCAGCCAGCTAAACCGGATCCTGGCCGAACGCCAGCCCGGCTCCATCTTCAAGCCCTTCGTTTATGCAGCAGCGCTGAACACGGCCGTTGTGGGAGGCAGTACCACCCTGACGCCAGCCTCCGTTGTTGTCGATGAACCCACCACCTTCATCTTCGACAATCAAGAGTATGAACCCAGTAATTTTGAACATGAATTCTATGGCCCGGTAACACTGCGCCGTGCTTTGGCGAAATCGCTGAACATCGCCACCATCAAGGTTGCCGAAATGGTTGGCTACTCCACGGTGGTGGCCCTGGCGCACAAGGCCGGCATCAGCGAGGATGTGAAGGCCACCCCGGCCATGGCCATCGGCTCCTATGTGGCTACGCCTCTCGAAATGGCGGGCGCGTTCACCATGTTCGCCAACCAGGGCACCAAAGTCACGCCAACCCTGGTCTCGCTCATCCGGGAGACCAACGGCAAGGTTCTGCTGGACCAAAAACCCGAAACCAAACAGGTGTTAGACCCCCGCGTGAACTACCTCATGGTCAGCATGCTGGAAGAAGTAATGCGCAGCGGCACCGCCGCAGGGGTCCGCTCCAGAGGGTTTACCGTGCCGGCGGCCGGCAAGACAGGCACCTCCCACGATGGCTGGTTCGCAGGCTTTACCTCCGACCTGCTCTGCATCGTCTGGGTCGGTTTCGACGACAATCGGGAATTGAATATTGAAGGTGCCCACTCCGCGCTGCCCATTTGGACCGAGTTCATGAAGAAGGCTCTCACCTGGCGCCAGTATGCGGACGCCCGGCCGTTTTCGGCCCCGGACGGCGTCACCACCGTGATGATCGACCCCGAGACGGGCATGCCGGCCACGGCCAACTGCCCGGAACGTGCCGCTGAAGTCTTCATCGCCGGCACCGAGCCCGTGGGGGCCTGCACGCTGCACGGCGGCAAAAAGGAAATGACTGTATCCAGCTGGGATGACGCCGCCCCCACGCCCGGCCAGACAACACAGCAGAAAGTGGGTGCCACGCCACGCCGTATACCCCCATCCGCTTACAAGCAACCCGACCCGAAAACCAAGGGGAAGCGTTGAGTTTCGCCACATACGCGTCCCGTTCGCAAATATGCTCCAATGAAATCAGGAAGCCGTATGCCAACCCTTCGCATGGTTCCGCTCAGCCTCATATTTACCCTGACTCTCTCCGGGCAAACCGACAACAGCCGGACCACTTCGCCCAAACCGCCGCTCACGGAAGCGGCCAGAAAGCTCACGCCTGAGCAGCGCGCCGACGTGCTGATGGCACGCAAAATGTATCGCGAGGCGATCGATTCCTATCGGGAAGAGAAGCCCACCGCTGTCCTGATGAACAAGATTGGCATAGCCTACCACCAGTTGGGCGATTTTGCCGCCGCGCGCAAGCACTACGAACGTGCCATGAAGATGGATAAGAATTATCCGGATGCGGTGAACAACGACGGCACCATTTTTTATGCCCTGAAGCGTTATAAACAGGCTATTTCACGCTACAAAAAGGCTCTCCTGCTGGCACCCAATACCGCTTCGTTCTGGAGCAACCTGGGCACCGCCGAATATTCGCTGGGCCGGTATCCCGAAATGTCCGAGGCGTACCAAAAAGCGCTCTCGCTTGACCCTGAAATCTTTGAACGCCGCGGGACCGTAGGCACCGAACTGCAGGACCGCTCCGTCACTGACCGCGCCCGCTACCACTATGAACTCGCCCGCCTCTACGCCAAGTCGGGTAAAAACGAACTCGCTCTGCAGTCCCTGCGGAAATCGCTCGAAGAGGGCCTGAAGGACAAAGTGAAACTAACCCAGACGCCCGAGTTTGCCGCACTCCGGGAAACAGATGAGTTTAAGCAGGTAATGATCCTGGAGCCGCGTGTCCTTTAGCCTGACCGGATTACCAAGCTTAAAATCCAACGGAGTTAGATCTCTCTGCTTTGGCCTGCTGCTTGGCGGTTCGGTCTTCCTGGGTTCCTGCTCGAAGAAGGTTGTCGGCCCCCCCTCGGTTTTAGCGGTTTTACGTTTTGAGAATCTTTCCGGTGATCCTTCCCTGGAATGGCTTGCCCGCGCCGCCAGTGATGTTCTCACCACCGGGCTGTCAGGCGCTGCGGAAGGCACCGTCATCTCAGCCTCCGCCCTCACTCGAAATGAGTCCGCTCTTGGCTCCCGATCGACCGGTGCCCCCGGGATCTCCACCCAGCGTTCGGCCGCCATTCTCGCCGGCGCCAAACACCTCATTTCCGGGTACTTCGTAAGGACCTCCACGGGCGTTCGCCTCGACGCAGAAGAAGAGGACACCGTGACCGGTAAAGCGCTTCGGAGATTCTCCGTCAGCGGCCCGGCCACGCTCGAAACGCTCACCCGGCTCTCGGGCGAATTCGCCGCCTCCCCGCGGCCCTACCTGACGGGAAATACTAACGCGCTGCGCCTCTATATTTCCGCCCTCGAGAGCCCTGTTTCCGCCGCCGAGGCAGGCCTTCACCAGGCTGTTGCAGCCGATCCGGCGTTTGGCCCACCCTGGATCGCCCTGGAACACATGGCCAGCGCGCGCGGCGACCGCGTGGAGGCCTCGCGCCTGATTGACGAGGCGCTTACCAGAAAGCTGGATAAACTCACCACCGCCACGTTAAAGCTGGACAAAGCACAACTCGCCGGGGATCAGCCTGGCCAGGTGGCCGCCCTGACCGAGATCATCGAAGCCAGCCCCGGCGACACGCCCCTGCTCCGACAACTCGCCCAAACCCGTTCCACCTCCGGCCAGTACGCGGAAGCCGCCGAGCTCTGGAAGAAATTATCCGCCTCGCTGCCTGACGACTCGGATGTCTGGAATCAACTCGGGTACAACCGTGCCTGGGCCGGCGATTACCCCGGAGCCCTCGCCGCCATGCGCGAATACACCAGAATTCGGCCCCTGGACCCGAACTCCGACGATTCCACCGGCGACATTCACCTCCTGTACCGCCACTATCCTGAGGCCGCCACCAGCTATCTTGCATCCGTCGCCAAAGCGCCGACCTTCCAGAACGGAACCAGTGTTTACAAAGCTGCCTGGGCGAAATACCGCGCCGGCGACAAGCCCGCATCTGAAAAACTCTTCGGCCAATATCGGGCGCTGCTGGAAAAGCAGGGTTC
This sequence comes from uncultured Acidobacteriia bacterium, assembly GCA_903929755.1. Lineage (GTDB taxonomy): Bacteria > Acidobacteriota > Terriglobia > Bryobacterales > Bryobacteraceae > BOG-234. The sequence continues at coordinate 14,674 of CAIYVZ010000102.1, read as the reverse complement.
CCCCAACCTGGGCCTCATGGAGGGCGAGTGGCTCTATCGAACCGGCCGGGAAAAACAGGCCATCGCCCTGGTCCGCCAGGAAGTGCTGAAGCTGGACAAAGTGGATTCCCAAAGCGCTTACTACCAAGTCCTTACCGTGTGGGATCTGCTTGCAAAGGACCGCGAAGCTGCTGTCCGCGACGCCAAAGCGGCCGCCCCCCCCCGAAGTGCCCTCGGGGCCATCATCCAGTTCGTCGTCCTCCCTTCCGCCCCGGCAGCGGAATGGTCAGCCCGCGCAGATCGCATCATCCCGGGCCCGGCGCTCGCGAATCTCCGCAGTCTCGCTCTCGGCTACGCGTTGATTCTGGACGGCAAACGCACGGAAGCCCTGCCTCTATGGGAACAAATCATGAAAACCACGCCCCCCGGAGATTTTGCCCTCCGCGCCGTCTACCAGCGCCTCAAGGGTGAAAAACTTGCGCTCGACCTTATCCCGACTCCCGGCACGATAAATCCCCTGGGCGTGATCGTGGATAAGTTGTAGTTAGCCCGAGAATACTCTTCAGGAACGCGCCCCCGCAAACTCCAGCACCACCAGTGTCACGTCGTCAGACTGCTCCTCGCCGCCAGTAAACTCACTGATCGCAGCCTGCACGGCATCATGCATGCGTGCGCAATCTAAGGCAAGAGCGGCCTGAACCGCTTCCCGCAACCGGGTCTTGCCGAAGAAATCTCCGGCACGGTTTTGGGCTTCCGTCACGCCGTCCGTGTATAGAATCAGCCGGTCCCCCGGCAGCAACTGCAGCGTCTCCGCCGCGAACAGCGCGTCCGGAATCATGCCGACTGGCATCGACGTTGCCCGCAGAACCTCCACCGTCCCCTCCGCCCGAACCAACAGCGGAGAACAGTGGCCGGCGTTCGACCACGTCATCTGCCCCGCTTCCCGAATATCGGCGTAGAACAAAGTGGCGTACTTGCCATGCTCCCCGCGCTCCGTCATGAAGGTATTTATCCGCGACAGAACTTCCGGAATCTCCAGCCCCCCCGCAGCGCCCAGGAACACGCCCTGCAGGAAGCTGGCCAGCAGCGCCGAACTCACACCCTTCCCGGCCACGTCCGCGATCACCACGGTCCGCAAATCGGCAGCAGGAGCCATCACGTCGTAGTAGTCGCCCCCCACTTCGTGCGAAGCCTGGCTCGACCCGCACGCCCGGAACCAACCCTCTTCCGGCAACCGCCGGGGCAACAAACTCTGCTGGATCCCGCGCGCCAGTTCCAGTTCCTCTTCAATCTTCTGCTTCAGCCGCTGCTGTTCCAGCAGCCGGGCGTTTTCAAGGACGGTGGAAACCTCAATCGCCAGCGTCTGCAGCAGTTCGCGATTGCCCCCGGCCAGATCGACCTTCGACAGCCGCGAATCCATGTACAGGACGCCCGCACTCGACCGCCCCGCGCCCAATAGTTGCGTACTCTCGCCCCGGCCAATGTTGAGGCGCAACAACGGCACGCAACAAATGCTGCGCAGTTCCAGCAGGGCGATGGTATTCCCGGGCGACCGCTCATCCAGGGCCGCCGGATCAAACTGCATGGTGAACAGATCCCGGCGGCTTTCGAGGGCGCGCTGAATCAGTTGGCGAGGTACCCGAAGCTCGTCGCCGCTGAGGAAACCACCGCCTCTGGCCCGGGCGCTGCGGACTTCGAGTTCCGTGCCTTGCCCGCCCGCCCCGAACAGCAGCAGAAAACCGCGTTCGGCCCCGGTCACCGCCAGCGCGGCATCCACCACGGTATGCAGCACGTCGTCAACCGAGAACGAATCCTGCAGAGACCGCGCCACTTCCAGCACAGCCCGCAGCTTTTCCAGGTTCGCCGTACCCTGAATCACGGTGCCAGTGTCGCCGCCGTCGGCAACCCCAACCGTGGGAGCCTCAATCAGCTTTCGCAGTTCCGCAGCCGTCCGGACAAAGTGAACCTGGTACCCGTCGGCAACCCCGAACTCGATCTTCTCGCCGCCATGGAGGGAGGCCTGCCGCCCAATCCTTGCCCCGTTTACCCAAACCCCGTGCCGGCTGCCCAAATCTTCCAGCACGCACCCGCCTTCCAGATGCACAATGCGCGCGTGGTTCCGCGATACGCGGCTGTCTCGCAGAATCAAATGGTTCTCAGGACCGCGTCCGATAAGAAACGGAAAAGTCCGCAGATCCACATTGGTTCGGCGGTGGTTCGCATCCTCCACCACCAGCATCACGCCGCTGCCGGAAGTCATTTCTTCGCGGTCCGCGCCTTGAGTGGTACCCGAGTCTTCTTATTAGGCGTCTTCTTCGGCGACTTCTCCGGCACAACAAGAATCGCCAGAGCCTCCGCCGCCTCCCGCATTTCCCGCGCCCGCATCACCTGGCAGTGGGAACAATAGCCCCCCACCTCCGTCCGCGCCAGCAGAATTTGAAAACCGAAGTGCGACTCAATCTGGCGCCGCAGCTTTTGCAGCGGTTCCCCGAAGAATTCTTCCACCTTGCCACAGCCAAGGCAAATCACGTGGGCATGCTCCTGCTTGCGTCGCGTTTCGTAAAAGTGCTGTTCGCCGGCCTGGTGCATCAGGTCCAGCTCGTCCACCAGACCGCCCTCTTTCAATAACTTGAGCGTCCGGTACACGGTGACCCGGTTCAGCTTCGGGTCCGTCGCCTTCGCCATCTGGTACAGGCGTTCCGCATCCAGGTGGTCACCCGTCTTATCGATCAGGTCCAGCAGAATTTTCCGCTGTCGCGTGAACCGCACGCCTCGCCCGGAAAGTGTGTCTTCCGACGATCCGGGCCCCGTGGTGTTCTTTCTTGCGGCAGGCATCTTCCTCCCCAGTTTAGGGCAACCATGCGTCAACATGGTACAAAGACACAATGAACCGGCGAAACTTTATCCAGACGGCGGCTGGTGCCGCGCTCGCGCAAGCCGCGCTAAAAGCCCAGGTGGCGAGAGCCCGTCTCGGCGACGGCATCAAACTCGGCTTCGACACCTACTCCGTCCGCGCCTTCAAGTGGAAGGATATCCAGTTGCTGGATTTCGCCGCCTCCATGAAGGTCGATTGTATGCAGATCTCCGAGTCGGTCGATTACGCCAGCATCGAACCCGCCCACCTCGCGCAGGTAAAAGCCCACGCCGCGAAGCTCAACATTGAACTCGACGCCGGTATCGGCTGCATCTGCCCCCTCGCCAAAGGCTGGAAAGCGCGAGGCAAGACGCCAAAAGAGGAAATGCTCGAGGGCCTCCACATCGCCAAAGCCGTCGGCGCCAAATCCATGCGCTGCGTCATGGGGGGCGTTGACGACCGCCGCACCGGCCGCCCCGTGGAAGAGATGATGGACAACGTCATCCAGACCTTCCGCTCCGTGAAAGCCGAATTCCAGGACCAGAACATCAAAATCGCCATCGAGAACCACGGCGACCTGACTGCGCCCGAAACCCGCACCATCATTGAGCAAAGTGGCCGCGATACCGTCGCTTCCTGCCTCGACACCGGCAACCCCGTCTCCGTCATGGAAGACCCCCTGCTCACGCTGGAGGTTCTTGGACCCTACGCTGTCACCACCCACATCCGCGATTCCGTCGTCTTCGAACACCCCCGCGGAGCCGCCGCCCAGTGGGTTGCTTTCGGAGACGGAGTCATCGACTGGACCGCGTTCCTGACCCTGTACCAGAAGGTCTGCCCCAAGGCGCTCCTGCAGTTGGAAATCATCACCGGACGCCCGCCCCAAATCCTGCCCTACAACGAACAGGAATGGTGGAGCCGCTTCTCCAAGATGCCCGCGAGAGACTTCGCCCGCTTCTCCGAACTGGCCAAAAAGGGCCACCCCTACATGGGCTCCATGATCATCGAAGATTCCCCCGGCGTGAAGCCCGCCCCGTACATCGAAGCGCTCAAAGAACAACAGCGCGACGACCTGCAACGCAGCATCGCCTACGCCCAGAAGGAATTCGGCATCGGCGTCAACTGGAAAAAGGCGTAAGAAAACCTTTCGTCCGCCACCGCTCTACCGAACTCCGCGCGTGGGGAGAAGGGGCACGATCAAGCCATCGGAGCGAAGGACCCGGCGACAGAGCCGTGGGTTGGCACCTGGCGGACGGAGCTAAACTGGCTTCTCAATATCCCGGTGCGTTACCCTCGCCTGGAAACCCGCCAACGAAATATTCTTTCGGATGTCATCGGCGATCATCACCGAGCGGTGGTGCCCGCCGGTACATCCAATCCCAATGGTCAGGTAGCTCTTGCCTTCCCGCACGTAGTGGGGCAGCAGGTACACCAGCAACTCCGAGATTCTGCGGATAAACTCCGCCGTCTGCGGAAATGATCGAATATAACGAGCCACTGCGGGATTCCGCCCTGTCAGAGGCTTGAACTTCGGAATATAGTTCGGGTTCGGCAAGAACCGCACATCAAAAACGAGATCGCAATCCGGCGGCAGGCCATGCCGGAAACCAAAACTCGTCACATAGACCAGAATCTTCCCCTGGTCGCCTTCAGCGGAGAACTTTTGCCGGATGAAATCCCGCAATTCGTGCACGTTGAACTTCGACGTATCAATCGTTAGATCCGCCAGGCCGCTCACCCGCTTCAGCAGCGCCCGTTCCAGCTCTATACTCTGGGAGATCGGCTGTTCACCGCCCCCCAGAGGATGGGGTCGCCGTGTCTCACTAAAGCGCCGCATCAGCGCTTCGTTCGCGGCTTCCAGAAACACCAGACGCACCGGCAGCATCGCCCGAATCTTCCGCAGCATAGCCGGAAGTTTCTTCAGCCCCGCCGCGTCGCGCGCGTCCACTACCAAAGCAGCCCGCCGCCCGGACGCCGAGTCACTCGCCAGTTCCGCGAATTTTGGAAGCAGGTCCACCGGCAGATTGTCTACCGCGTGGTACCCAATATCCTCCAGCGCCCGCAGTACCGACCCCTTGCCGGAACCACTCATGCCGGTAATCACCACCAGCTCCGACGGAGGAGCTGGCTTTTTAGCCGGCAATTTAGCCGACTTTGCTGACGCTTTCTTCACCGCTGATTTCTTCGGAGCCGACTGCTCTTGTGCCACGTTTCTCGTCCCGCCACTTTTCTTTCAGACGAATTGCCTGAGACTCCAGCTTAACCGCCGCCTGATGAATTGCCGCGAAGATATCGTCACCAGTGCCCTTTCCCGCCAAATCGTGGTGGTGGACATGCGCCGTGGCTTCGGCAATATGCAGATGCCGCTCCTGGGAGATGAACACATGTATTCCCACTTCGCTCTTGCCGTTATCGAGCAACTTGCCCGTCTTCTGGAACTCATGGTCCAGTTTCTGTGTCTGCTCAACCGAGAGGGACACCGGAAGTCCTGCATAGGTTACTGTCATAGCTTGTTTTTCGGGACCCTCTAGTCCCGGACGCGGCGCTGGTGTGTGGAAGGGATCTTCAAATCCTCCCGATATTTTGCCACCGTGCGCCGTGTCACCTCAATCCCGTCATCCAAAAGCTTCGCGGTAATCTGATCGTCGGTCAAAGGATGCTTCTTGTCCTCTTCCTCAATCATTTTCTTCACCTTGCGCTTCAGCAGCAGCAGCGGCGTCTCGCCGCCAGCGGGCCCCTGTACAGCTTCAGAGAAGAAATACCGCAGTTCATAAACACCGTGCGGCGTGTGCGCGTACTTGTTGGCCACCGCGCGGCTCACCGTGGAAGGGTGCACGCCCACTTCCTCCGCCACGTCCTTAATCATCATCGGCAACAGAGAATCGATGCCCTGGGCAAGAAACTCACCTTGCCTGCGCCGGATCGCCTCGCAAACCCGCAGAATCGTCTGCTTGCGCTGTTCAATGCTCTTCATCAACTGAATAGCTGACGTGTAACGATCCCGCACATATTCGCGGACATCCTTCGTAGCGCCCTGTTCCCGGTCCAGCATCTTCCGGTAATCCGCATTCAGACGAAGCTGAGGCACGTCGTCGTCATTCATCTGGATCACGAAATCGGCGCCGTCCTGAATGAAGTAAACATCGGGCTCAATTGCCCGCTCGCCGGGGCCCGAAAACCGCATACCCGGCCTCGGATCCAGATGGCGAATCATGGAAACCGCAATATCGATATGTGCCTGCGGCCGCCCCAGAATCTTCGCCAGTTCTTTAAACTGACGCATCTCCAGCTGGCGCATATGGTCGGAAACAATCTGCCACGCCAACCCGCCCCGGCCATTCTTGCTTTCAATCTGCAGCAGCAGGCATTCCCGCAGATCGCGAGCCGCAATGCCGGCCGGGTCCAAACCCTGCGCGGCCTTCAGCGCCGCCGCCAGAACCGGCATGCTGTAACCACCCTGCTCGGCCATCTCTTCCATGGAAGCGATCAGGTACCCGTCTTCGTCCAGATTGCCGATGATCGTTTCCGCGGCATCACGAACGTCTTCGTCCAGAATCACCAGACTTAACTGCGAGCGCAGGTAGTCCGGCAGAGTCTGCGGCTGCGAAAGAAACGTTTCGAACGATGGTTTTTCCGAAGGTTCCGCGGCTGGCGACTTGTACCCCGGGTCCAGATAGTCGTCGAAAAACGACCCGAAATCGATCTCGTCGAACGGATCCGTCGAGGTGGTCTCGCTCGGCTCTGTGGCCTCCGGAGTATCCGATGACATCTCGCTTGAAGGGATAGCCGCCCCATCCACCACTTCGCGCGATTCCGATTCCAGCTGGATGTTGGCCGCTTCCAGCATTTCGCGATCCGCAGGTTCCGCCGAGCGCTCCGCTTCCAGCAGCGGCTGCAGTTCTTCGGGCGAAATCTCCTGCGTCCCGTCCAGACTTTCTTCCAGAACCGGGTTGTTGACCATCTCCTGGTTGATCATTTCCTTCAGCTCCAAACGGTTCAGCTGAAGGATGGTAACCATCTGCACGAGTCCGGGCGTCAGAATCTGCTTCTGCGCCACCTTCATCTGCAATCTTGGTCCCAGCATGCTCACGCCTCAATTATAGGCAGGGTTATCATTGTCCGCAAACCCTCCCGCGTAAGTGGTACGAAAATTGCTCTGGGTCACAGTGACCCACCCTGGGTTGCAATATCCCGGACTGGTACTACAGCCTGGAGCATCCGGAGATTCCATGCGAGTGGAAGATGTACGAGCTGGCGAACGATCCACTGGAGACGCGCCACCTGGGATATCACGGGTACCAGCGAACTCCCGAAGAAGAGATGAATTCGTCCGTCTTCAGACTTCGCCGCTTGTAGCGTTTTTCAATGATGCTGATAATGTGGTTATTTGGCCCCGGATACAGCTTCAGTCCAACCTGCGGGGAAGTGCTGAATCGCACGCCCCCGGGACCACCGTTCCTCCATTTATTTACGCCCGACGCGTTCGCATCTTTCCGGCGTACAATAACTTCCATCCCGTTCCTTAGCCCAAACACGGCTCCGGACCCGTCCCTCTTCAACGAGGACCTTGCCCCCATTGCGCCCGCCAACCGCACCTGGGGCACCTACAACTACGTTTCTCTCTGGGTGGCGATGTCCGTTTGCATCCCCACCTACATGCTGGCTTCCGGCCTCATCGCCGGCGGCATGAACTGGTGGCAGGCCATCGGCACTATCCTGCTGGGGAACCTGGTAGTTCTCGTCCCCCTGTTGCTGAACGCCCATGCCGGCACCAGGTACGGCATTCCCTTCCCTGTTTTCGTCCGCGCGTCTTTCGGAGTCCGTGGCGCGAACCTCCCGGCGGTGATGCGCGCCCTCGTCGCCTGCGGCTGGTTCGGCATCCAGACGTGGATCGGAGGCCAGGCCATTGCCTCCATGTTGCAGGTCACCTGGCCCGGGACGGCGAACAACCCCGCCACCATTTGGGTTTGTTTTTTCGCCTTCTGGCTGCTCAACATGGCCGTCATCTGGCGAGGGATCGAGACCATCCGCATTCTGGAAGGCGTTGGCGCGCCGCTCATGCTCGGAGTCGGTTTGCTGCTGCTCTTCTGGATCACCAGCAAAGCCGGAGGCTTCGGCCCTGTTCTCAGCTCCCCCGGCAAGTTCCGGACACCGGGCGAGTTCTTCCGTTTCTTCGTGCCGTCACTCACCGGCATGGTGGGCTTCTGGTCCACCGTGGCGCTCAATATTCCCGACTTCACGCGCTACGCCAAAAGCCAAAAAGCTCAGGTGGTCGGACAGGCTATCGGCCTGCCTCTTGCTATGACGCTGTACTCGTTCATCGGCGTCGCCGTCACCTCCGCGTCAGTCGTCCTCTTCGGCGAACCCGTCTGGGATCCGGTCGCACTCATCGGCCGCTTCCACCAGCCCGTCGCCGCCCTCATCGCGCTCATCGCCATCCTCATCGCGACGCTCAACACCAACGTCGCGGCCAACGTCGTCTCGCCCTCCAACGATTTCTCGAATCTCAACCCCAGGCTCATTTCCTTCCGCACCGGAGGCCTTATCACCGGCGTGGTCGGCGTCCTGATGATGCCGTGGAAACTGATGAGCGACTACGGCTCGTACATCACTGGCTGGCTGGTGGGTTATTCGGGCCTCCTCGGCCCCGTAGCCGGCGTCATGATCGCCGACTATTTCCTGGTCCGCCATAGCCAGTTGAACACTGCGGATCTATACCGCCGCGGCGGAGCTTACGAGTACCGCAACGGCTTCAACCCGGCCGCCATCGGCAGTACACTGGCCGGTATCGCGGTGGCGCTCATCGGCCTGGTCGTACCAGGTCTGAGTTGGCTCTACAGCTACGCCTGGTTCGCAGGCTTTGGCGTCGCCGCTGGCGTCTACGTGCTTGCCATGAAGGGGAAGACAAAATGAACGGCCTCACCGAAGCCCTCCCGCCGCTCAGCGGACACGAAGCCCTGGTGGAAGCGAACCGTTGCCTCTTCTGCTACGACGCGCCCTGCACCCAGGCCTGCCCCACCCACATCGACATCCCGCGCTTCATCAAGAAGATTTCCACCGGTAACCTGACCGGCTCCGCCCGCACCATCTTCGACGCCAATCTTCTTGGCGCCACCTGCGCCCGCGTCTGCCCCGTCCAGGAACTTTGCGAGGGTGCCTGCGTGCTGGGCAGTGAACACAAACCTATCGCCATCGGACGCCTCCAGCGCCACACCATGGACCACGCTTACTCGCACGGAGCAGCCATGCCCACTGTGGGCGCGCCAACCGGCTTTCACGTTGGCGTGGTCGGCGCCGGACCCGCAGGCCTGTCCTGCGCCGGAGAACTCGCCCGACGCGGCCACGCCGTCACCGTCTACGAAAAGCGCGATCTGGGCGGAGGCCTCTCCACCTACGGCATCATCGCCCTCCGCGAGCCCGTTGGCGTCGCGCTGGCCGAAGTGGAGATGATCCGCAACCTGGGTGTCCGGGTTCTTTCCGGCGTGGAGTTCGGCCGCGACGTCACCCTCGATTCGCTCATCGGTGACCATTCCGCAGTGTTTCTCTCCCTCGGCCTGGGCAGAACTCCCGACCTGGGCATTCGCGGTGAAGAGCACCTGGTTGACGGTCTCGAATTCATCGAGCAAAGCAAAACGTCGCCCGCCGGACCACACGTTGGCCGCGACGTCCTCGTCATCGGAGCCGGCAATACCGCCATCGATTGCGCCACTATTGCGAAGCGCCTCGGCGCGGCCCGTGTGACCATCCTCTACCGCCGCACCGCTAACGAAATGACCGCCTACACCCACGAGTACCGCTTCATCCAGAACGAGGGCGTGCGGTTTGAATTCCTCACCCAGCCCGTGGAAGCAATCATCGATGAAGGCCGCCTGACCGGCCTGCGCTGCCGCCGCATGCAGCGCACCGGGCGAGGTCTGCCCGAACCTGTTTCCGGCTCCGATTTCACCCTCCCCGCCGACCAGATCGTCAAGGCCATCGGGCAGCAAAAACCGCCCGCCTTCAGAGGCCTCGAAACGGACCGGGGCTACCTCCGCATAAACGATGAAATGGAAACCAGCCTCGCCGGAGTCTACGCAGGCGGCGACTGTGTGCGAGCCCGAGGCTCCGCCTCCACCGTAATGGCCGTACAGGACGGCAAACGCGCCGCCGCCGCAATCCACAAGGCCCTCACGGGGTTGATTAGTTAGAGGACTAGGAGTTAAACACATGGCCGACCTGAGCATCAACTTCGCAGGCATCAAATCGCCGAACCCGTTCTGGCTCGCCTCCGCGCCCCCGGCGAACTCCGGCGACCAGGTCCACCGCGCCTTCGAAGCAGGCTGGGGAGGAGCCGTCTGGAAGACCATCGGCGGCCCCGTTCTGAACGTCTCCAACCGCTACGGAGCCTGGCACAGTGGCGCGCAGCGCATGCTTGCCATCAACAACATCGAGCTCATTTCCGACCGCCCTCTCGAAATCAATCTCCGCGAGATCCGGGACGTGAAACGCAACTGGCCCGGCCGCGCCGTCATCGTCTCCGCCATGGTGGAATCGAAGCCCGCAGCCTGGCGCACCATCGTCCGCCAGATTGAGGACACCGGCGCCGATGGCATCGAACTCAACTACGGCTGCCCCCACGGCATGAGCGAGCGCGGCATGGGCGCGGCAGTCGGCCAGGTCCCCGAGTATTGCCAACAGATCACCGCGTGGGTGAAGGAAGTTTCGCAGCTTCCCGTCATCGTAAAACTCACCCCCAATGTGACCAACATCGTCCTCCCCGCCCGCGCCGCGCTGGCCGGTGGAGCCGACGCGTTGTCCCTTATCAACACCGTCAATTCCATCATCGGCATTGATCTGGATACCCTGGAACTCAGCCCCAGCGTGGGAGGCAAAGGTGGCCACGGGGGCTACGCCGGACCGGCGATAAAACCCATCGCCCTGAACCTTCTCGCCGCGCTGGCCACGGACCCCGAACTCGCCAAATCAAACCTGCCCGTCTCCGGCATGGGAGGCATCGCCACCTGGCGCGACGCCGCCGAATTCCTCCTGCTGGGAGCCACCAGCCTGCAGGTCTGCACCACCGTAATGCACTACGGCTTCCGGGTGGTGGAAGACCTCATCGACGGCCTCTCCAACTGGATGAACGAAAAAGGCTTCCGAACTATTGCCGACTTCCAGGGCCGCTCAGTGCCCCGCCTCTCCGACTTCGGCAACTTCGATCTGTCCTTCCGCGTCGTAGCCAGAATCGACCAGGCCCGCTGCATCAAATGCAACCTCTGCTACGTGGCCTGCCATGACACCGCGCACCAGTGCATCGACCTCATCACAGCCCATCCAGAACACCGCCCCCACCCGCAGGTGAGAGAGGCCGACTGCGTCGGCTGCCGTCTCTGCTACAACGTCTGCCCGGTTGAAAAGTGCATCGAAATGGTGGAAGTCCCCTCAGGCCGAGCGCCCCTCACCTGGGCCCAACTGGCACAAGCCGAACCCGCCGTCGCCGAAGACTGGGAAGCCATGAAGAAGTACCGCGATCGGCACGGGATCCATATCCACTAAGCCTCGCTTCGGATGCCCCCGACCGCATATTAATACCCCTTCGTACTAACCCAGAAACTCTCTTCCCACCACCCGCCCGCCGGAATCGTCTGGAGTTCCTTGTAGATCCCCTTCTGCGCCAGGTTCAAAGCATTCGTAATGCCCACCATCGGTTCGAAAGCAATAAACCCCTTCGTTGCCGCGGTGCTCGCAAGTGGAGCAGCACCCGCCGCCGGAGCCACGGCCGGAGGAGCCACCCTCACGCCCTGCGCGGGGTCCACCGGAAACGGACCAGACGCCACAGGCGCGGCGCCTTGTGCCGGACCGCGTCCAGCACCGCGCCCCGCACCTCCCCGGCCACCACCACCGCCACCCGCGCCCAGCGGCGTGGACCACAACAGCACTGTCTTGTACTTCGGCCCCAGTGTCTCCAGCAACTCCTTGCCGTTGTACATCAGCCGCATCGTCGCCCGACCATTCGCGTCGCGAATCAGGTCGGTGAATACATCGTCAATCAGCGCATAGTTCTTCAGGTGGATCTCCGTCCGGCTCTTGTCCGCGCTGAAGAAATTTTCGATCGGCTGAGTCTCGCCCGTGGGCAGCCGCTGCGGGATGTCGATCCAGTGCGTCTTCGCGTCCACCGACACAGTCCAGTCATTGCGATTGCCGTCGGGGAGTTCGTAGATCGGGTGGAAACCAATCACCACCGGCATCGGCTCGCTGCTCACGTTGTCCAGCCGCGTATGCACCTCCAGCGCGCCGTCCTGCACACGGTATGTCAGCGTGATCGTGTGCGCGAACGGGAACTGCTTGATGAACTCCGGAATCTTGTAGAAATCCAGTCGGCACGTGACCCAGGCACTCTTCCCGTCCGCCTTGAAATCAACCAACTGCCACGCTTTGGAGCCATTCACATAACCCGTACTCGGTATCGGCCCGCGCACATTACCCAACTCCAGATCGAAGTTGTACTTCTTACCATTGGCGTAAAACGCCGTGTCATCCAGGCGGTTCGCGAAGGGCGCCAGAAGAGGCATCCCGTTCAGCCCGGAATTTGCCACAAAAGCCTCCAGCGACGCGGACGTTCGGACCAGATTCTGGCCGTTCACCTGGATCTTCCAGGCCTTGCCTAAACTCGTCACCACCTCGACATTCATTTTGCCGGTGCTGTCCGCCAGCGCAACCACATCGCCGTCCTTTTTCGCCGTGTAGCGCTGCGCCGAAACCGGTGCGGCCACCATACAAGCCAGCGCAAGCGCCAGAAATCCGTGATGGGTCATAATGTCTCTCCGCGAGCGATGATAACAGACCCTTTACCGGGCACTGGTCACTTTGCCGAACAGACGGCAGAAGTTGCCACCGCCGATTTTCGTAACATCCTCGGGCGTGAAACCGCTGCGCAGCATTTCCTCCGCAACCGCCGGGAACATGGCGCGCGTTTCGCCTTTCCAGACCGCGTTGGTATACAGGCGCCCCACGCCCGGTTCCAGATCAGTATCGGTGCCGATCCCAACGTGGTCAACGCCAGCGACATCGGCCACACGTTTGATCGCTTCCACATACTCCTGAACAGTGTCCGTGCCGTGCCACCACACGCCGATGACGCCGCCCGGGGCCGCGATATCGCGAACCTCCTCTTTAGGGAGCAGGCGCGGAGCCATCCTCGCATCACCGGGCTTCTCGCCGGGGCCGCGTACCAGACTCGTGTGGGAGAAGATCATGGGCTGCGTGGAGATCTTCAGCGCTGCCTTCACCGCGTCGTAACTCATGTGCGTCAGATCAACCACCAGCCCCAGGCGATTCGACGCCTTCACCACTGCAGCGCCGAACTCCGTCAGACCACCCAGATGAGCGGCTCGCGTGTAGATGTCGGCCATGGGTTTCACCTGGTCGTCGCGCTCATGGACAGGCTGCAAAACCCGCAAGCCGCGCTGGTAAGCTTCATCGACGCGTTCAATGTGGCCTTCCAGGAACTGCGCGCCTTCCGCAGCCTGCACGATGACGGGCTGGCCCTGCGTATGCGCGGTTTCCAGATCCCGAAGCGTGAAGGCGCGCTTCACATGGGTTGCGGCGAGGAGGCGGTCTTCGAAGTCCAGCGCTTCGTGGAAATGCGTGTAGTCCACGCCAGGCGCGGCAGCGGGAACACTGTCCACTTCCCACGTCTGGATGACAGCGGAAAACCCAGTGCGCTTCATCTCGCCAGGGAGATCGAATTTGGGGAGCGGAGCGTTCGGCACGCCAAACGGAATCCCCACATGGCTGTGCATGTCCACCGAGATGGTACGGGCCAGCACCGCAGCAAGACGAGAGTCTGGCTCGGCGGCACGAAGCATGGTGGCGGCACTGGCGGCGAGGGCCAGAAACTCACGGCGAGAGGCATTGGAATGCAGCATGGTATGGAGCTTACCAATTGGGTCGCATCGTTATGGTGCCGAGCCCTGCCCGGAGCCAACCAGAGGGTCAATCGCGCGGTCGAATCAACAGCGAAACGCGGTAGTCTTGCGCGATCTTTTCGGCCCGAATCTCTTGCCATGTTACGAATGCCCGAAGCGCCGCAAGCATTTCCTTTCGCGACTGAGAAAGGGTCCAGGCGTCTTTGATGTTGTAGTCGGCCTCGTGGCGCTGTTCCTGTAGCTGGACGAACAGCCGGGGGAAGGATCTCAATTTATCCACCACAACAGGATCTTCGCGAGCATACGGCAATGTGCCTGGATCAGCGACTTTCCTCGATACCTTCTTCATTACTCCGTGGTCGAACATTCTGGCCAGACCCGGGCGAGAAATATTTCGCCTGATCCAACAGCTCATCGTGGTAGGCCACGCGCTATGCCCACTCGGGATCGTTTCGCATGCGTTGCTCCGAAAAGCTGCGAAAGCTGAAATACGGCATCAGGCCCCAGTGCTCAATGGGGCGTGTCGCATCAAAAAGACTCGTTTCCACGCGCCTGGTTACATCGCTTAGCTCATCCTCTCGGCTGGCTGCGTCGGTAAGGACGACACGGAAGAATATCGCGGGTTCATCCGTGGAGTCGTTGCCGATCGAATAGGCAACGCGGACCACCTCTTTCGGATCCAGCCGCCGAACCGCGTCGTCAACACCCCGTGAGAGTTCGGCCTGATTCAAAAAACCCGCTGGAGCGTTCACGCCACCATTATCGCGCAAAGCGCGAGGGTAGTCCGCAACGACGCGGGGAAAGCTGGCATTTCGGGTGGTGTCAAGCTTTTTGTGTAAACGTCGATTCGCCAGATGTCTTTTTCTGGCCAGCCACCCGTAATGCTTACCGGATATGACCGAGCCTTGGATTTTCTCTTACCCAGGCCGTTCTG
>CAIYVZ010000101.1 GCA_903929755.1 uncultured Acidobacteriia bacterium | reverse complement strand
GGCCGCCGTCTCTGGAGGTACGCCCGTCTCGCGGCCTAATGTTTTTGCTAATTCTGACTTCTTCATTTGCCTGGAGACTAACATCCGGCAGAACGAACAAGTAGCTAACCAGATGAAAACATTACGCAAACTCTTTGTGACCGAATAATGAAGTGAATTTAATCACCTCTTAAGGGACCCTTCATGATCAGTCAGCTATGATTCTCAACAGGCAGCAACATCGCCCAAATTTCACAGGAGAAATACCACAATGAAAAAGCTCATCGCAATCGCAATCGGCCTCGGCCTCGTTCTCGGCACCGTTTCCTTCGCTCAGGACAAGAAGGACGAACCCAAGAAGGAAGAGAAGAAGGGCAAGAAGGGCAAGAAGAAGGACGCTGAAAAGGCTCCCGCCGCCAAGTAGTTGCTCTCGGGCCGACTTGTCCCGGAATATCGGGCAGTCGGCCCACCTCTTTTTGTAGCATCAGTTCCCGCAAAACACTTCCACGGCAGTCAGTATTCTTCATAAGGAGATCCACACATGAAAAAATTCCTCGCAACCATGATCGGCCTCGGCCTGGTCCTCAGCACTGTTTCCTTCGCACAGGACAAGATGGGCGATAAGCCCGTGAAGAAGGAAAAGAAGGCCAAGAAGAAGAAGAAAGACGCCACCGACAAGAAGATGTAGTTTGCGGGGCCGGTTCGCTTCCTGATGGGAAACGCCGGCCCGCTTCGTTTCTGTTGAAACCGCCCTCCGCTGTTCTGATCTATCCGTTTTACCCTCCGCCCTCTGTAGTCCGCCCCTCCTCCCCATCCTGACTCCATGAACGACAAAATGGAGGGCAAGAAGATGTAGTCCACCGGGCCGGTTGCTGCAGACCAGCGGTAACGGCCCACCTCCCCCCTCTCCCCCGCCCGTTTTCGCGTGACTAATTCGATCTCCCCCTTGACGTTTCCTTCCTAACCCTCTAATCTCTACTTTTGGATAGGGATTCCTCTCTTTCCCGGAATGGGTTCGCTTTTTCATGAACGTATCGGTCAAAGGTGAGTACGCGCTCCAGGCAATTTTCGACCTGGCGCTGAATGCAACGAGCGACCCGGTGCGCATTGCCGACATCGCGAAGCGTCAGAACATCCCCCAAAAATTTCTGGAATTGATCCTGGCCAGCCTGAAACAGGGTGGTTTCGTCGAGTCGCGCCGCGGCGCCGAAGGCGGCTATTTGCTGGCCCGACGAGCGGACTCCATCACGGTTGGCGAGGTCCTGCGCTTTGTGGAAGGCCACCGGGAAGAAAAGTCCCGCAACCGCCGCAACGGCAGTTCCCCCCTCTCCGACCTTTGGCAGCGCGCCGACGATGCGCTCGCCGCCGTCCTCGACACCGCAACTTTTGCGCAACTGGCCCGTGAATGGACCGAGCGCCACAACCGTTTTGTACCGAATTGGGAGATTTGAACATGTACTACAACGACAACTCACTCAGCATTGGCCACACACCGCTGGTTAAGCTCAGCCGCGTCACCGACGGAGCCCCCGCAACGATTCTCGCCAAAATCGAAGGCCGCAATCCCGCCTACTCGGTCAAGTGCCGGATCGGCGCTTCCATGATCTGGGATGCCGAGAAGCGGGGCATCCTGAAGCCGGGAAAGGAGATTATTGAACCGACCTCCGGGAACACCGGCATCGCGCTCGCCTTCGTGGGCGCGTCGCGAGGCTATCCGGTAACCCTGACCATGCCGGAGACCATGTCGATGGAACGCCGCAAGGTTCTGACGGTGTTTGGGGCCAAGCTGGAGCTGACGGAGGGTGCCCGGGGTATGGGCGGCGCCATTGCCCGCGCCAATGAGATCGTGCAGTCCGATCCGGAGCGCTATGTGCTGCTGGGACAGTTCGATAACCCGGCGAACCCGGACATTCACGTAAAGACCACGGGGCCCGAGATCTGGGACGACACGGAAGGCAACGTGGATGTATTTGTGGCTGGCGTTGGCACCGGCGGAACCATCACGGGCGTCTCCCGCTACCTGAAGCACAACCGGGGCAAGAAGATTGTGACGGTGGCGGTAGAGCCAGCGGCGAGTCCGGTGATCAGCCAGACGCTGGCCGGTGAGCCCCTAAAACCGGGTCCACACAAGATTCAGGGTATTGGCGCGGGTTTCCTGCCGAAGAACCTCGACCTCTCCATTATTGATTTGGTGGAACAGGTTACCAACGAAGAGTCCATCGAAATGGCTCGCCGTGTGGCGCGGGAAGAGGGCATTCTCTGCGGAATTTCCTGCGGCGCGGCGGTTGCAGCGGCTGTCCGGGTGGCAAAACGTCCCGAATTCGCGGGCAAGACGATTGTCGTCATCCTGCCGGATTCCGGTGAACGCTACCTGACCAGCGTCCTGTTCGATGGCATGTTCGAGGTCTAATAAGCAGTTCGATAGGCTTGGTCCACTTTTATTTAATTAAAGGTGTAACCTTGTCCCCTGGAGGGTCGCCTCCTATTTAAATCCCCGTTACGACAGCGGGCGCAAACACCCTACACCCCAGGGCTTGCGCCCGCGTTTTTATTTCTGGCAAGCTCAAAGTTATGCCGAACATCATTTCCCTGCCCCACAAGTTCAGTCTCTTCGAGGAACACTGGTGCCCCAAAGTGATCGCCCGGCTCAATGGCCAGGAAATCAAGGTGATCAAGGTCCAGGGTGAGTTCCCCTGGCACTCGCATGAGCTGGAAGACGAGTTTTTCCTGGTTTGGAAGGGCGAGTTTCGTGTGGAGTTCCGGGATCACATCGCGCGGATGGGCCCCGGAGACTGCATTGTGGTGCCACGAGGTGTGGAGCACCGGACTTGCGCGGAGGCGGAGGCCGAGATCCTCTGCTTCGAACCTGCCGGAGTTCTGAACACGGGGGACCTGGACGACCCGGTATTTACGGTGCCGCGGAGTGTTGTGATTTAGTTGGGCCTGGCCAGGCAGGACGGGGGCGACTACCCTACGCCACAACTTCTTTAATCACGTTTCCAGCAACATCTGTCAGGCGCATATTCCGACCGTTATACGGGTAGGTCAGCTTCTCATGATTCATGCCCATCAAGTGCAGAATCGTGGCGTGCAAATCATTTACTGAGGTCCGATTCTCCACCGCGTTGAGACCGTATTCGTCCGTTGCGCCGTGAATCGTCCCGCCCTTCACACCGCCCCCCGCCATCCAGACGGAGAAGCCCTGGGGATTGTGGTCGCGGCCGTTGAGGCGCTGCGAAATCGGCATCCGGCCGAACTCGCCGTGCCAGATCACCAGCGTGGAATCCAGCAGGCCGCGGCTCTTCAGGTCTGTCAGGAGACCCGCGATGGGTTTGTCAGTTTCGGCGCAGTGCATGCCGTGGTTCAGTTCCAGGTCGAAGTGCGCGTCCCAGCTTTCGGTAAAGTTGCCGCCGCCCGAATAGATCTGTACAAAGCGGACACCTCGTTCCACCAGACGGCGCGCCATCAGGCACTGCCGTCCCACGTACTCGGTCGGCTTTTCATCCAGACCATACAGCGCCCGGGTAGCGGCCGATTCCTTCGTGAGCTCCACGGCCTCAACGGCAGAACTCTGCATCTGATACGCCAGTTCATAGGACCGAATGCGCGCCGCCAGTTCCGTATCTTCGGGGTTCTTCGCCTGATGCTCTTCGTTCATTTGCCCCAGCAGACGCAGCCACTTCTGTTGCCGCTCCGGCGTCATCTCGGTCGGTGGCTTCAGATCCACAATCGGGTCGCCCGATGAGCGGAAGGGAGTCCCCTGATAGGCTGCGGGCATGAAGCCGTTGCTCCAGTTGGGCGCACCGCCGATGGGGCCGCCGCGCCAGTCCGCGAAGACTACAAACCCCGGCAAATTCTGATTCTCAGTACCCAGACCATACGTCAGCCAGCTGCCCATACTCGGGTGGCCCGCCTGAATGAAGCCCGTATTCATCTGGTAGAGGGCAGGCGCATGGTCATTACTGATGCAGTACATGGACCGGATCAGCGCAATCTCATCCACCTTGGTTGCCACATGCGGGAAGAGGCTGGAAACATCCATACCGCACTGACCATGCTTTTTGAATTGCCACGACGACGGCATCAGCCCGCCCGGCGTGCCCTGTGACACCTGAATCGTCTTGCCCGGAATTGTCTCGCCCTGCCGCTTCAGTAACTCGGGCTTTGGATCGAAGGTATCCACCTGGCTTACGCCGCCATAGCAGAAAATCGAGATCACGGCCTTCGCCTTCGCGGCAAAATGGGGCTGCTGGACGGCGAGGGGTGACACGCGCTGCAGACCTTCGGCACGCAGGAGATCAGCGAGCGCCAGGCTCCCGATGCCGCCACCAGCGGTCCGCAGCAAATCTCTCCGGCTAATAAAACGGTCTTTATTGATCATGGCTGTTCCAGGCTTACGGGAAGTAAACAAACTCATTCAGATTGAACATCGTCTGGCAGAAGTCCACCAGACCATTCGCCTCGGCCGTCACGAATGCGACCGATCGCTCCGCTTCCTGCTGGCTCGGTTCGCGCCCGAGCGCGATGAGGAACGCGTTGCGCACCTGGGCCTTCGCGTCATTGCCTGCGACGGACCTAAGCCGTTCGGCAAACTTGCTTGCCTCCATGGCCACAAACGCATTGTTCATGAGGATGAGGGACTGCGGCGCAATGGTGCTGCGGTTGCGTCGCGCGCAGGAGGTGACGGAATCGGGCTTATCGAAAATGTCCAGCATGGGGAGAGGAATAGAGCGTTTATTGAAGACATAGACGCTGCGGCGCCAGGTGGACGGATCGGTATCGGGTTTGCCCGCCCAGGTCCGCTTGGAGCTCGACTGGAACAGCACAGGATCGATATACGGGTACACGGCGGGACCGCCGAGCTTGTCAACCAGATTGCCAGCCACCGCGAGGATGGAATCGCGGATGACTTCCGCTTCCACGCGACGGCGGGGCATGCGCCACAGGTATTTGTTCTCGGGATCGATGGCCGCGTCCGCCGCGATATCGTCACTCGCCCGCTGGTAGGTTTCCGAATTCATCATCAGGCGGTGCATGGATTTCACGCTCCAGCCGGACTTCACAAATTCATCGGCCAGATAGTCGAGAAGTTCGGGATGGGTGGGCGCATCGCCGGTCTTGCCGAAATTGCTGGGTGTCCGCACAATCCCTTCGCCGAAGTGGTTCTGCCAGATGCGGTTCACCATGACCCGGGGCGTGAGCGGATTCTCTTTATCGGCCAGCCATTCGGCAAAACCTTTCCTGCGCCAGCTCGTCTTTGCATCGTCGGGAGGCGCAGGGAACTGCCAGTCCTTCCACTTTGCAACCGTGAGAACACCTGGCTGCATTACGCTGCCGAACTGGCCTGGCGCGCCACGCAGCAGGAAGTGCGACTCCTGGGGCTTCCGGGAATCTTCCGTGACGGAAAGGGCTGTGGGCATGGAAGGCTTGTTTTCTTCCAGTTTCCTGATCTGCGCCTGCAAGGCGGTGCGCCGCGCCACATCCGCGGGTGTGACCGCCGCGGCGAGTTCGTCGTCAGTAGCCGACGTTTTTTCAACCTGGATCGCGTTCAGCTTTTGGCCATCTGTCCGTTGTGCTTCGGGAGTCCGCAGAGCCAGCTTCATGTACTCGGGAAGGGCTTCCCGCTTCTTTGCAACAATCGCGTCCTTATAGGGCTTTTCCAGGGCGACAATGCTCGCCCGGAGGGGCTTGATTTGCTCGTCGTCGATCTTCTTGACGGCCGCTTCCCACGCCGCCACGTCCGCGGCTGGGGCCAGGCGATACGCCAGAGGCTTTGCCGCATAGAACACCGCCTGCATCTGGTAGTAATCTTTCTGCGGAATCGGATCGAACTTATGGTTATGGCAGCGCGCGCAGCCCACTGTCATGCCCATAAACGCATTCGAGGTGGTAGCCACCAGATCATCCAGCTCATCGAGCCGGGTCATGTCGTTCTTGACGTTGTTTTCGAGACCCAGCCGGAGGTACCCGGGGCCAATGCGGCCATCCTCCGTATTGGGCGCAATCTCATCTCCGGCGATCTGTTCCTTCACAAACTGGTCATACGGTTTATCGGTATTGAAGGCGCGGATCACATAATCGCGGTAGCGCCAGGCATTGGGCTTGTCATTGTCATACTCAAACCCGCCCGAATCCGCATACCGGACTACGTCCAGCCAGTGCCGCCCCCACCGCTCCCCATAATGAGGAGACGCCAGCAACTCATCCACCAGCTTCGCGAAGGCGCTCGGCGACTTATCTGACACAAACCGCGCCACCTGCTCCGGAGTAGGAGGCATGCCCCAGAGATCCAGATATGCCCGCCGCGCCAAAACTTGCCGCGAAGCCGCCGGAACCGCACGCAACTGCTTCGCCTGCAAAGAGACCGTCACAAACGCGTCTACCGGATTCGATGTTCCGACTCCGGGCACCACCGGCCGCTTTACCGGCTGGAAAGCCCAAAATGCCTTTTCTGCAGCGGTAATTGGACGCTCTTCCAGCTTCGACATCACCGCAGCCGCATCGGCCTTAGGCAGTTCCACAGCCTTGAATTGGGCGCCTGCATTAATCCATTCCCGAAGGACGAGCAGTTCATCGTCTGAAAGGGTCTTGCCAGGCGGCATTGAGGGCTTGTCGAGCCCAGCCGCAAACCGATACAGACGACTGGAATCAGCCTTTCCGGGGACGAGCGCGGGACCGCGATCACCACCGGCCAGCATGCTCTCCCTGGACTGCAGGTCCAGCCCAGACATCTTCCCCGCCCCATGGCAAGCGTGGCAGTTTTGTTGAAGGACCTTGGCCGCCTTCATGGAAATATCCTGGCCATGCAAGGCCGTCCCCATAGCGAACAGAAGGAAGATAGTAGGTTTCACAGTTTCCAGCAATTATATCGAAGAGCAGGACGGCCATGGGCAGCGTTGTGATCTGTCGGCAAGGCGGGGGCCGGGGAAGAGCAAACAATACGACGCGCAATCGACCTGTCCAACAGGTTATGCCAGGCGGCTCGAGTTCGCGGCACTGGTGAAGCAGCACGGCGCAGGGCGGAACATTTGCGTGCGTCCGATGAACCCCTCTGGCGGATAAGGACTTGCCTGCCGGACACAGGGATGGAACGGATCCGACGAGCTAAAACTCCCACCCTACCCGTGCCTGCCAGCTCCGTGGTTGCACCCAATGAGTCCCGCTGAACGGTGACAGGAAGTTGTACAGCGACGCCTGATTCGCCAAATTCAAAACCGACAACCGAACCACCATTCGCACCCGGTCGCCATGCAATATATTGTCGTGCCCAATCGCCAGGTGAAAAATATTCCGGGCCTTCGCACGCGGTGGATTGTGGTCATCATTCTCCGCGCCGGGTGCCAGAATATGCAGCCTCTCCGCGCCGTACGAACTCCCGCCGCACGAAGCAATCCGGTGCGACAACGTCGCCCTCTCGGCCCCACAAAAGAACCCGATCGCCGACTGTTCCGCCGCCGTCAAACCCAGTGCGTCCTCCAGACCATTCACGGCACCCACCACCAGCCCGCTGTCATACCGCCACGTGAAATCGCCCCACCACGCATTCTTCACCGGCTGATACCGCAGGTTCACATTGTGCTGATAGACCTGATCATGATCCTGCCGGTACGCGCCTACTGCCAGCGCCGAGTTGAACACAATCCCGCCCGTCTCCGGCCCAAAGAATCGCGCGTTCGCATGTCCCGCCGTAAACCAGACACGCAGCCCGCGCACTTCCGGCGTACTGATCCGTGCCCCGATCCCATCCAGCTTCGACTGCTTCCACCCGATCGGCAGCGTTACCGGAGTACTGAACAGCGTGTCGAAATCAAAGGCAGTGCGCGTGTACTTGCGGAAGTACTGCACATCAAGCCGCGCCCATCGCCCCAGACTCTGCTGTACCCCGGCATCATACGAATTCCTGCTTCCCAGCCCAATTGCGCGTTGCTCGGCCGCCGAACCGAACACGCTGTATGCCAGCCCCCCGACCCCGGTGGAACTCGACACCACCAGGTTCTCATTCATCGGCGTTTCCAATGTGTGACTAAAGCCAGCCCGAAGCACCGTCCCGGTGCCTTTCAGTAAATACGAAACCGCCCCGCGAGGCTGTGGTCCGCCACCCCGCGCCAAGCCGTTGTAGTAGTCATACCGCAGCCCGGCATTGAAGGTAAAATTCCCCACAGTAATTGTGTCCTGAACAAACCACGCGACCTGGGAAATAGTGGCGCGGCCCCGGAATTGATAACTATGGCCACCCCGTGTCAGGTCATAGGGTGCCAGCCCCGGAAGATAACCCGGACTCGTCGGCGAATTGTAATCAGCGCGCGTTATTCCCAGCGAAAACTCTTCCTCCAGACGCGTCTGCATCAAATGCACACCGGCTTTAAAGTTATGTCGCTTCGCAGTCCGTGCCACGTCAGCGTGGACCCCGACATTGGCCAGAGAGCGCTGCTGTGACAGCGTCGCCGGATGGTCGTCAAACACGTTGCGGCTGGGATAGTAACCGACATCGTCGCGGCGGAACCACGCATTCACCGTCGCCAGTGTCCTCCCATCCAAGGTGTGCTGATACCCCGGCGCGACATTAAACGAAAGCACCTTCTGCCGCTGGTCCTGATTCAACTGGTCATAGGTATTCGGAATCTGCATCCAGTTCCGCGCCACCATCAGATTCAGATGGATCGCATCCTTTGGCCCTGGCTGCAGATCCAAACGATCGAAGAGTGTTCCGCTCGTCCCTGCATCATGTATGGGACGGAACTCGGGCGAATCCAGAAATCGTCCGGTACGCTCCGAGTTGAACGCGAGGAAATTCCCCCACTTTGAACTCCCGGCGGCAAACGTGGCCTGCTCTCCAAGCGACCCAAATGAACCATAGTTCGCAACAAGCGAACCCTGTGGTTTTTGCCCCAAGCCTGAACGGGTACTGGCGCTCACCACCAGACTCGTCTTATCCCCGTACTCTGCCTGCGGAGAGCCCGAAATCAGCTCCATCGACTGAATCGCGTTTTCCGGTATTGAAGTTGAGAACACTTTATTCCGCTGGTCGGAAATCGGCTGGCCGTCAATTACATAACTGACCTGCGCATGGTCGCCCAGCGGATGAAAGAAGCCATTCGAATCGGCAGCAACATTGGCGGATGTGAAGGTAATCGCGTCATTCAGACCAGCCCCAGGTGTCAGAGCCGGCAGCGCCGCCATCATCAGGTGGTCCACAACAGCACTCGTTACTGCCGTGTTCTCCACCAGGCCAGGGGCCCCCTCCCGTACTGTGACACTAGTCTGTTTTCCGGCAACTCCCAGCCGGACAGTGAGTTCAAGCGGCACCGCAGACCGAAGTTCCACGCTGCGGAGCGAAGGAGAAAAGCCACTCGACGTAATGCTCAGCTGATAGCTGCCAAAAGGAATGCCCTGCAGCGCAAAGCCCCCGTCTCGCATAGTGAGCGCGCGACTGGAGTAGCCTGTAAGTGCACTTCGCAGCACGATCTCCGCACCCGGCAGCCGAGCTTCCGTTTCGTCTGTTACAAGACCTCGCAACGTCCCTGCGCTCTGCGATTGTGCCAGCGCAAGCAGAGGCAGCAACACTACGAGTGCTGTAAGCGCCCGCACAGCCACTTACCTCGACTTACGCCAGGGCTCGCCCGTAATGTCCCGCAGGGGAATATTCGCGTCATAGCAACCCAATAACTGCATTGCTTTGTCGCCACCGCTCTCCAGAACTAAATCGCCCAGATGCGCCAATACGGCATCGCACTTAGCCGCGGGAGCCAGGAAATCCAGGTAATAGAGCAGATCCCAAACGCCTTCGTCCTCCCCGTCACCATGCTGACGCGTGAACTTACTCCACCTCTGCGACAGAGTGCCAATCAGGGGCCGGCATTCCATCCGAATAATACCCACCCCGCGCCGCGTCCCAAACGCCGCCAGTGTTCGGAAGAGCGAACCCTCACGATTGGCGATACAAAACACTACAGTGGCCTTCACCTTGCCCGCCACCGTAACCGGCGGAGGATTCTTCTCCACCCGCAGAAACCGCGTGTAGTTATCCACGTGATTGGTGATATTCCGCGCCAGAATCTTCATGCCGTTATCGGCAGCCGCCTGCGCGCTTCCTACCGCCGCCACGTGGCGCAGACCCTGCCCGGCAATCTCCTGCACCGCCCCGGCGGTATCATAAACCGCCTTCATCCGCATGCCGTGCTTTTGCAGAAATACCCGGCACTGATCGAGAGCCTGGAAGTGCGACCACACTTCGGTAATCTCCTCAATCTTCGCGTCCTTATGCGCGATCAGATTATGCCGGATCCGCAGCTTCCGCTCACTCACCACGCGGAAACCATGCTCCGTCGCGTACTCCAGCAGCAGGTCGTAATACGGATAAACAGACCCCGCCGCCGAGTTCTCAATCGGAATCACCATGCAGTCGGCGGTGCCCTCATTCACGGCCCTGAACAGATCCGGATAATCGCGGCACGGAACAATCCGCGCGTCTTCGCCCGAAAAGAAATCAAGCGCCGCACACTCGCTGTAAGAGCCCGGCTCGCCCTGAATCGCAACCCGCATCATTTTGTCTCCCCTCGCAGCGCCTTCGCGAAGCCACTCCCGTTCGCGAACTCACGTCCCATATCCGCCCGCAGCGCCTGTAGCTTCGCAATATAGCCATCCAGCGCCCCGGCCACTTCCGGAGCATTGGTCTCCAGAATATCGTTCCACAAATCCCACGAACTCAGCGCCAGCCGGGTCATATCCATCAGGCCCGGACCCGCCACTGCCTGAGCCTGCGGCATGCAGTCCTGAATCGCCGACGCCAGCGCCGTTGATGCCAGCTGCGGCAGATGAGACGCCCACGCCACCAGGCGATCATGCATGGCCGCATCCATCACCACTTCCCGCGCCCCGAACTCCGCAATCCACTTCCGCAACACACGCGTCGTCGAGTGGTCTTGATTCGCAGCGTTCACATCCAGAATCCAGCGGCGGCCTTCGAAGAGATCGGCACGTCCGGCTTCCACCCCGCGCTTCTCACCTCCCGCCATCGGATGTCCGCCCAGGAATTGCTCCGCGGAGAGATGCTGCAACGCCGCCGCTGTAATGGCCTGTTTCGTACTCCCCGCGTCCGTCACCAGCGTGTAGCGGCCCAACATCGGCGCCAGCTTTTCGATGGTGGCAATAATCCCGTAAATCGGCTGCGCCAGAAACACCAGGTCGGCCACCACGGCAGCCTCTTCCAGCGAAACGCCCCGGTCAATTGCGCCGCAGCGCACCGCGTTCTCAATCGTGCCAGGTGAACTAACGCCCAGAATGGCGCCCGGATACCCCGCCTTCCGCAGCGCCATGCCAAATGACCCGCCAATCAGGCCGACACCAACGATGGCAACCGTACGCATTACAGGCTGCGCCCGAGCACCGGAGCCAGCGCCCGCAATTGCACCATGAGCTCGTTGTACTGAACCGGATTCAATGACTGCGCGCCATCGCTCATCGCATGGTCCGGATCATGGTGAACTTCCATCAGCAAAGCGTCCGCGCCGGCCGCCACAGCAGCCCTCGCCATCGCCGGAACCATATCCCGACGCCCCGTGCCATGCGAAGGATCGCCTACCATCGGCAAGTGCGACAGCTTCTTCACAGCAGGAATGGCCGAAACATCGAACGTATTCCGCGTGTACGTCTCGTAAGTGCGAATCCCGCGCTCACACAGAATCACATCGTAATTGCCACCCGAGAGAATGTACTCGGCCGAAAGCAGCAGTTCCTCAATTGTGGCTGCAGGACCCCGCTTCAGCAACACAGGCTTGCGGATCTTGCCCAGTTCGCGCAGTAAATTGAAGTTCTGCATGTTGCGCGCACCAATCTGCAAAATATCGGAATACGCCGAGAGCAGCGGAATCTGCGAAATTTCCATCACTTCGCTGATCACCGCCAGCCCGCGCCGGTCCGCCGCCGCACGCAGCATCTGCAAACCCTCTTCGCCGAGACCTTGAAAACTATACGGAGAACTCCGCGGCTTGAACGCCCCACCCCGGATAATCTGCGCGCCACCATCGGCCACAATGTCCGCAGACCGCTCAATCTGGTCCTTATTTTCCACCGAACAAGGGCCAGCCATCACCACTACCTTGTTCCCGCCGATCTCGATTGCGCCCACCTTCACGATGGTGCCCTCAGGCCGAAACGCCCGGCTCGCCAGCTTGTACGGCGAAGCAACGCGGTGGACTTCTTTCACACCTGCCATCATTCTCACGATAGCTGTATCAAAAGTGTCCGGACCACCTACGCCGCCCAACACCGTATGCAGGACCCCCGTTGACCGGTGCACGTCAAACCGGTCCTCCATCAGGCGGTCAATCACCCTTTGGACCAGTTCTTCTGCAGCGCGCTCTTCCATCACGACGATCATGCGGTTTTCTCCATTCGGTCTCGCTGTACTTTTCGCATTTCATCAATGATGCGTTCGAACACTCGCCGGACTGCGTCATTCGGGAGTGGACCGTGATTGTTGGCGGTCACGTTTTGGTACACCAGATCCTCGCGCTTCGGCTCGTAAACAGGCAGGTTCGCGGACTGTTTAATCTTGCCGATCGCCTCCGCGATCTGCGTACGTTCATTCAGTAAGGCCAGCAGCCGGAGGTCCACATCGTCAATGCGGGCACGGCACTTTGAGAGTTCAAGTTCAGGCGTGGTTTCGGCCATAGGATTACGAGATATCGCCCTTCAGCGGTTCTGTGAGACTGCGCATGAACGCTTCGGTTCCGGCCGGATCGCGTTCGATCTGGCGGACCACCGCGGAGCCCACAACCACCGCGTCCACCTTGCCATTCAGCTCCGCCACGTGGGCGGGCGTGGAGATACCAAAACCCATAGCCAACGGGAGCGACGTATGCTTCCGCATCCGTTCCACCAGCGGCATGGCCGAGGAAGACAGGCTCGTCTGCTCCCCGGTAATGCCGGTCCGCGAAACCAGATAAACGAACCCACTCGAATACTTCGCCACCAGCGCGAGACGCGCTTCCGTACTCGTTGGCGCGGCCAGAAACACCGTATCCAGACCCGCCGCGCGCATCACCGAGACGTAATCGCCAGCCTCTTCCACGCTCACGTCGGTCAGCAGGCAGCCATCAATTCCCGCCGCCATCGCATCGGCAGCCAAACGCTCAAACCCATAACGCAGTGCCGGGTTCAGATAGGTAAACAGCAACAGCGGAATCTGCGAAGTCTTGCGGATCTCCGCCGCCATTTGCAGCACTCGCTTCAGGGTCGTTCCGGCCTTGATGGCACGGTCACCGGCCAGCTGAATCACCGGACCATCCGCAATCGGATCAGAAAACGGGACGCCCAGTTCAATCAGGTCCGCACCACCGCGCTCCAGCGCTGCCACCAATCCGGGCGTGGCATCCGGAGACGGATCTCCCGCCGTCAGATAGGCGATCATGCCCGTCCGCCCCTCCGCCTTCAGGCGTTCAAATAACTGAGTAATCCGGCTCACAGGCGATCCAGTTCCGGGAGGTTCTCCCGATAAATATTGATATCTTTGTCGCCGCGGCCCGAGAGGTTCACAATGAAGATCTTCCCCGGATGCTCCGGCGCGCGGCGAATCGTTTCCGCTATCGCATGCGCCGATTCCAGCGCGGGAATAATGCCTTCTTCGCGGCTCAGCGTCACGGCCGCTTCAATCGCGTGGGTGTCATCGCAGGAGGTGTACTCTGCGCGTCCAATATCGTGCAGCAGCGCGTGTTCCGGCCCCACCGACGCATAATCCAGGCCAGCCGAAACCGAATGCGTCAGAGCAATCTGCCCGTCCTCATCCTGCAGCAGATAGCTCCGCGTTCCCTGCAGCACACCCGGCAGCCCACCGGCAAACCGCACCGCATGCTGACCCAGCTCCATGCTGCGACCACCCGCTTCCACGCCCACCAAACCCACACCCTCATCCGCAATAAAGGGATGGAAAATGCCGATGGCGTTGCTGCCGCCCCCCACGCAGGCGATTACGGTATCGGGCAAACGGCCCTCAGCTTCCAAAATCTGCGCGCGCGCCTCCAAACCGATCACCCGGTGGAAATCGCGGACCATCGCCGGATACGGATGCGCCCCCAGCGCGGACCCCAGCAAATAATACGTGCCCTCAATGTTCGTTACCCAGTCGCGCATCGCTTCGCTGATGGCGTCTTTCAGCGTGCGGCTGCCCGAAGTCACCGGCACAACCTTCGCGCCCAGTAACCGCATCCGGAACACGTTCGGACTCTGCCGCCGCATGTCCTCTTCGCCCATGTAAACCGTGCAGTCCAGGCCAAACAGGGCACAGACCGTTGCCGTGGCCACACCATGCTGCCCCGCCCCGGTTTCCGCAATAATTCGCTTCTTCCCCATGCGAATCGCCAGTAAAGCCTGCCCCAGGCAGTTGTTGATCTTGTGCGCGCCGGTATGCAGCAGGTCTTCGCGCTTAATGTAGATCTTCGCCCCGCCCAGCCTCTGGCTCAGGCGTTTCGCATAGTACAAGGGGGTGGGACGCCCGGCATACGTGTGCAACAAATGGTCGAGTTCCTTGTGGAACTCCGGATCCAGCTTCGCCTCTTCGTACGTCCGCTGCAGTTCCTCCAGCGGCGACATCAAAACTTCGGGAACATAGCGCCCGCCGTAGGGCCCGAAATGCCCGCCAGCGTCCGGTTGTGTAGCAATCATTTTGGACTCAAACCTGTGCTCAGTAATGCCGTTTTAATAAATTGTTTCATGCGTGCGTGGTCCTTGCGGCCCGGGGAAGCCTCTACGCCTGACGCGGTATCCACGCCCCAGGGTCTTACCGCTTCAATTGCCTGCCCGACATTCTCAGGAGTCAGGCCCCCGGCCAGAATCACCCGCCGTCCGCGCGTCACCACGTCCGCAGCCAGACGCCAGTCGAACGTTTGCCCGCCACCGGGCCCATCCAGCAGCAACGCGGCCGCCGGATAGTCCGCCTGCGGGATCGCATCGCCAGTAACCCGCAGCGCCCGCCAGATAACGCCCGCCGGATGATCCTGCGGCGTCTCATTCCCATGCAATTGGGCCACGTGCAGCCCAAGTTTTGCGGCATTCGCGTCAATCACGGCAGGCGTTTCATTCACATAGACGCCAACCCGGAGGATTTGTGGTGGAATCTCACCAATCCACTCAGAAACAGCGTCTGCCGAAGCCGCCCGCGGGCTCTTTGGAAAGAAAATGAACCCCAGCGCACCGGCCCCGAACTCAACTGCGGCCAGCGCATCCTCGCGATTGGTAATCCCGCAGATTTTTACCAGCACTTCAGGCCACCAGTTCCCGGATGGCAGCGGCGGGGTCGCCCGACTTCACCAGATGCTCGCCCACCAAAAACGCATCATATCCGGCGGCCATCAGACGTTTCACATCGTCGCCAGTAAAGATCCCGCTCTCGCTCACCTTAATAATGTCCGCCGGAATCCGGTCCGCCAGCTGGATCGAAGTCTCCAGGGAAACCCGGAACGTATTCAAATCCCGATTGTTCACCCCTAGAATCTCTGCGCCGCTCTTCAGCGCCGCCTCCACTTCCGTCGCATTGTGAGCTTCCACGAGTGACGCCATGCCGAACTCCGCCGCCATTTGCCGAAATGCCCGCATCTGCGCTTCGTCCAGAATCGCCGCGATCAGCAGAATCGCATCCGCTCCCATCGCAGCCGCTTCCAGAATGTGGTACTCCGCGATGGTGAAGTCCTTCCGGATAACCGGCAAACTGCAAGCGGCCCGAGCCGCCTGCAAATCCGCGACGGAACCGTGGAAGAAATCCCGATCGGTCAGGACGGACATCGCCGCCGCCCCGCCCTGCTCATACTGCCGGGCCAGCGTGGCTGGCTGAAAATCCTGCACCAGAATGCCCTTGCTGGGGGACGCCTTCTTGGCTTCTGAAATGATGGCTGGCTTGTGATGACGTAAAGCCGTGGCAAAATCCCGACGCCCGGCCCTGTTCGCCTCGCCCGCCTGGCGCAGCGCCGACGCCGGAATCACAGCGGCCAGCAGTTCCTCGCGCTTGCGAGACACAATACGATCCAGAATGCCTGCGGAGCTTCCAGTACTTGTGGGGGAGGTCAATTTCCAATTTTATCGCAACCCGAATCCCGGCTGATCCCTGGTGCCTTTGAGAGCGCCTGATTCAGGCTCCACGAACAACGCCGTGAAGAAGCCTTCCGGAAGAGGAAGAGTTAATTTCAGTTTTGAACACGGTGAAAAGGGCCGCCATCTTCCGAGAAGATCG
Organism: uncultured Acidobacteriia bacterium; assembly: GCA_903929755.1. Classification (GTDB taxonomy): domain Bacteria; phylum Acidobacteriota; class Terriglobia; order Bryobacterales; family Bryobacteraceae; genus BOG-234. Next base: position 12,240 of record CAIYVZ010000101.1, on the reverse strand, counting down.
AAAATGGCGGCCTTTTTCTTTTTATGCCCAGAGGCCAGTGACCGGCTTACCCTTTACCAGTTCGCGCGGCTGGTTGAGGTGGTTGTAGATGGTGGTGTCGGGGTCAATACCCAGCGCGTAATACACGGTCGCCAGCAAATCATTTGGATGCACCGGCTTATCTTTGGGTGACGACGCCGTCTGGTCAGACTCCCCGTACTGTTGCCCCGCCCCGATCCCGCAGCCCGCAACCACCGCGCTGTAGCAATAAGGCCAGTGGTCGCGCCCGTCCGGAGCGTTGGCATTGCCCGAAGTACTCACGCCAATCCGGGGCGATCTGCCGAACTCCCCAACCGCCACCACCATCGTCTCCTTCAAAAGCCCCCGCTGCGACATGTCTTCCAGCAGCGCCGACAAACTGCGGTCCAGCACCGGGCAATGCAGATTCTTCAGCGGTCCAAAATTCGCCGCATGCGTATCCCAGGAATCCACCTCGGCATTCCCATTCGCCACCGCCGGCCAGTTCATCTGCACAAACCGAGTCCCCGACTCAATCAGCCGGCGTGACAGCAACAGCCCCTGCCCGAACGTCGTCCGGCCATAGCGGTCGCGCGTCTTTTCCGATTCCTTTTCCAGATCGAACGCATCGCGCGCCTTGCCGCTCAGAACCAGGTCGTACGCTTTGCCGTAATACTCGTCAATCGCGTAGTCGTTCAGAGCCTTTTCCAGATCCGGCATGGACCCGTTGATCCCCTTCAGCAATTCAAACCGGTCTTTCAGCCGTTGCGGCGGAATGTCTTTGCGCAGCGTCAGATCGTCCAGCTGGATCGGCTTATTGGGGTCCTGATAGAGCCGGTAGGGATCATACGCTTTACCCAGAAAGCCAGCCGCGCCGCCCTTCCCGATTACGCCCGATTCCTGCAATGGTCGCGGCAGTTCCACAAACGGCAGCACTGGCCCCACCGGAGGCTTGCGCTTCGCAATATGGCTTCCGGCTGTGGGGAAATCCGCGGGCGAGGGTGGTTCCAGTTGCCCGGAAGGCGAGACTTTATCGGGCGGATACCCGGTCAGCATCTGGTAAATCGCCGCCGTGTGGTTAAACAACCCGTTCGGCGTATAACTCATGGACCGGATCAGCGTACACTTATCCAGTTGCTCCGCCATCATCGGCATGTGTTCGCTGATGTGCGTCCCGGGAATCTTCGTGCGGATCGACTTGAACTCCCCGCGAATATTCAGAGGGGCATCCGGCTTCGGATCCCAGATATCCACGTGACTCGGCCCGCCTTGCAGGAAGACCATCAGCACAGACTTCGCCGTGTCAAACCCCTTAGCGCCCTTCAGCGCGCTGACGCCGGTTTCGGCCGCCTGCGCCTTCCACTGCAGGAACTGCGGCAGGTTCAGGCCCAGCAGAGAAGCTCCGCCCACGCGCATCAGATCGCGTCGTGAAATGCCCTCGCAGGTTCTTCCGTTTCTTCCAGGGATCGTTAGCATGGTTCTCTCCTAGCGGTTATACAGGAACGCTTTACTGTTCAGCAGCGCCCAGAGCAAGTCCTGAGCGCGCGCCGCGCGGGTGTCCCCGCCGCGCAGGTACGTAATACCCTTGTCGAGTTCACCCGGGCTGGGCACCCGGCTCAACGTGGCCAGGTAAAGTTCTTCTATCAAGCCTTTGTCAGTGGCCCCGGCAATCATCGCTTTCGCAATCCGGCCATTGGGACCGCCGATGGAGTCGGAAATCGATTTCCCGTTCACCAAATTCAGTGCCTGCGGCAGACTCAGATCCGTCTTCCGTTCCCCTTCCGCCGGTGTTTCCCGCTGCGGACGCCCAAACAGATCCAGGAAGCCATCCTTACCCACATGCGGATCCGGGAACTCCTCGGCGCGCGTATCGGCCGGAACCTCCGGGAAGTCGGGCCGCACGCCTGTCGCCTGCGTCAGCGCATCCATCAGTTGCTCTGCATTCAGACGTCGGGGGATCGCGTGCGAGAAGTTGATATTGTCCGTCGCACTCCACTCGTTCGTCTGAATCCCCGCCTGATAAACACGCGAACTCACGATAGTGCGGATCAGGTGCTTCAGGTCGTAATCGTGATCTTTGAAGTCCTTCGTCAGCGCGTCCAGCAGGGGTTCGTTGGTGGGAGGATTCGACGCCCGAATGTCATCTACAGGATCGATAATTCCCTTCCCCAGGAAGTAGCTCCAGAGGCGATTCGCCATAGACTTCGCGAAGAACGGATTCTCCTTCGACGTGATCCATTCCGCAAAAGCCTGCCGCCGATTCGCATCGTCCGGAAGCGCCGTTCCGCTACCCACCAGGAACTTCGGCTTCATCACCCGGTCGTCTTTCGGATGATGCACATCAAAGTCATCCCGCTTATCGAAAAGGATTTCTTCCCCACTCTCAAAACCGGGGCGAATACCCACGGTTGAGAAGAACGAAGTCATTTCGTAGTACTGATTCTGCGTCCACCGTTCAAAAGGATGGTCGTGGCACTGGGTACAGACCATGCGCACGCCCAGAAAGAGCTGCGTGGTCTTTTCCATGGTCGGCTTGGCGTCACGAGTCGCCCGGAAGTAGTTCGCCGCAGGATTATCATTGGTGCTGCCCCGCGCCGTCAGAAGCTCGCGCACAAACAGATCGTAATGCTTATTCGAGGCCACGGAATCGCGAAGCCATTCGCGGAATTCCCAGGTAGCCTTATCTCCCAGGAACTTGCGGCTGTTCTGCAGCAGGTCTCCCCACTTGAGCGTGAAATGGTCTACGTAGGTCTTGCGCGCCAGCAGGTTATCAATCAGCGCCGGCCGGTTCGGACTGGCCACAAACGCGCGAACTTCCGCAGGCGTGGGAGCCTGCCCAGTCAGATCTTCCGTCACCCGACGCAGGAACGTGGCATCGTCCGCAGCCGCAGTCGGCTGAATTTTCAGGCGTTTCAGCTTCGAGTCAATCAACTGATCGATGTAGTTGTTCTGCGGCAGAGCCTTCCACGCAAAGCCCGGCTTCGGGTTCAGAACCGTCACCGGCACCGTGCCAAACTTGCCCTCGTAGCGGACCAGCATGGTGGCTTCCCCCATGCGCAGGCCCTTCACCACCGCATCATTCGAAACCTCCGCCACATCAGGAATATTGCTGGCAATCACCGCTTCCTTCGTCACATCACGGGTAGCCCCGTCCAAAAAATGCGCCAAAACCTTTATCTGTTGCGATTCGTCGGGCTTTGCCAGTTCAACCGAAGCCGGTTGCATCTCGATCTTCGCAATGCCGTCCTTTGTGGGATCGCCATACGGAACACCCTGCGCAATCCAGTTAAAGATCGTCTGGTAATACCCCGACCCGGGTTCAATGCGAAGTCCGCCCCCGTGCGGCACCTGCTGCGCCGGCTTGGCCAGCATCAGACTCTGGCTGGGATCAGCTCGGTTAAAACGGCGTCCGGCCAGATCGTAGAGCAGCGCCTGGTAATTGAACTCAGGGTCATAGCCTCGCAGAGAAAGCTTGAAGCCGTTCTTCCCTTTGGCTGCCCCGTGGCAGGGGCCCGACGTGCAGCCCACTTTGTTCAGAATGGGGGCCACGTCGCGCAAGAATGTGACCGGCTCAGCGGCCGCAGCCGGAATCGCGATGCAGAGCAGCAAGTGGAGTGGCTTCATTTATTCGATACCTCCCAGGGGAATGCGCGGGAAATGATGGTTTCCCGATTGCCGTCCAGTGTCAGCCCCGCAGACACAATCATGTCGTAAATCGCCGCCGATGTGGACTTCGTAGTCGTAATCCGGAAGGTTCCGGTGGGCGCGCCTTTAGCCGTTGGCTTCATATCAATAATGCGCAGGTCTTTGGCGCCCGGCGTATTCACACTGATCGTGGAAGGCATCGCCAGACCCGGGTTCTTCGTCGCGATCGTCCATTCAAAATCAAACGCATCGCCTTCCGCCATCTCGGTCCGCTTGAACTGCTTCACGGTGATGGTCGCGGCAGGTGGATTCGTAAGCGCCGCGGGCATGGCGAGATTCAGCCAGGGAGCGGTGAAGGCTTTCTGGCGATCCGTGGACGCGGCATCCGGCAAGCCGGTCCCCGCAGCAACGTCAATCACCGCGCCCAAGCCTGGAGCTACGCGCGTCAGGCCCCCACCCTCAGCCACAACACGGAGTTCAGAAGCCGGCAATTCCGCGTCCGGGTCCACCGTGACGGTCAGCACACCATTCCGGTTGCCGGAGCGGGCTCCGGTGGAATCCAGAAGCTCCGCCCCAATGAAACCACCGTCCACATGCCAGCCTTTCGGGAGGTTCGGAATGGTAACGTGAACCACGCCGTCGTAACCCCGGCGATCAATATTTACGGCCACCTGCGCAGTACCGCCGCGGGGAACATTGAGATATGCCGGACTCGCCGAGAGCAGAAACTCGGCAGCCTGCTTGCGGATGTTCAGGCGATACCCGAACTCCGGCCCGCCACGCTGTGCCAGATCTTCCACAGTGACCAACAGTTCGGTCGTCTCCGCAGGGACGGTGAAGTTCAGAGCGGGGTCGCCCTGCGTCCGCCCAATCACGCCGGCTGTGAAGAGGTCGGCGGCGGGAGGCTGATCCCCGGCGGCAGCCAGCTTCTTCTTCGTCTTACCGTCGTAAATGGTGACCAGCGCATCCAGCCGCGATGTTCCGGTTTCCCGCGACTGCAGCTCAATCAGCAGCGCATCTCCCGGCTTAACCTGAAGGGTCTGCCGGTCAATCTGCCCCGGCTTCGCGATCCTGCCGTTGATGACGCCTGGGTCGTCGGTCAAAACCACCGGCCAGGGCAATACAGGCGAACCCGGCATGGCTACCGACGCGAATACGCCGGTCTCCGGCAGCTTAACTGTCGTCTTGGTAACGCCGGATTTCCGGCTGAAGAATTCAAACTCAACCGTTTCGCCATGTCGTCCACCGAGGGGGTAGATAGCTTCCGGATAAGCGAAGGTACCGATTTTCAAGCGATAGAAATTCTGATCCTGCCGGCTGTACCGCGCATCGTGAATGGAAATGTAGAAATTCCCATCGCGCGCGAACGTGTAGTCAATGCGCGAATCGGTGCCAAGCCCCGGCGCATTCTCATTGCGCGCCAACAGTGTCCCTTTTTCGTCCAGCAACTCCAGGACGGAATCTATCGCAGACCCCGCCCGGCGAGCCTCCACCTCAAACACCAGGCGCTGCGAGGCTTTCGCCGGAATACGATAGAAATCGCGGTCGGCACCTTTCAGCGTGCCGTTGATCGTCACGGGAACTGACTTCACCGGCTCTGCCGTCGCGATGGTGTCGTTCGGCGTTTCCGGTTCCGCGATCTCCGGGAAGGTACCAACCGTGAAGAACAGGATATTGGAAATCCCGTTCGGATTCTGAACCCGCACCGGGTAAACGCCGGGAGGCGCGTCCGCCTTGAGTTCCAGCAGAAACGGCAGACCCTTCATGGTCGGCGTCAGCGCGGTGAAAACGGCAGGCAGCGTCGAGACAATCTTCGACCCCTCCTGCAGGTCGCGCCCCGAAAGCGTGAGCGTTAGGGTTTTGCCCTGCTGCGAGCCGCGGGGGGAGACTTCAGTCAAAGTCGGCGGAGCAGCCAGCGCACTCAGCACAATCACAAACCCGACAAGGATCCTCATTTGGTCACCTGCGCTACCGGTACCGGAATAAAGTCCTGCACCACTTCCCCGGTCGTCGCGTTGCAGATCCGCACATGCCCGTCAAAACCACCCGTCGCAAGTCGCGCCGAGTCCGGAGTAAACGCCAGAGCATAAATCCCGGCAGTGTGCCCCTTGCAACTGGCGACCGCTTGCCCAGTATCCGCGTCATAGATATTCACCTGCGGCGCAATCCCCGCCACGGCGATCCGTTTCCCGTCCGGTGACCACGCCAGCGAGGTAATCAAACCCTCCTGCCGAGGCAACTTCCGCACCAGCGTACTGTCGTCGGCTGTCTTCATCACCTTCGGTCGATCCATCATATAGATGTACGGGACACGCTCATCGCCTCCCATCACGACAATGTCCTTGTTGGGGTGGCGCACCACCGAAGTCAGTTCCCCCCGCAGCAAGTTCACGTTTTCCAGAAAGCCCCCCGAAGCCGCATCGGTCAGTTTCGCCGCGCGATCCTTCGAGACCGAGACAACGCGTTTCCCATCCACCCCAAACACGGTGGAAAGCACCCAGTTTTCATGGTTACCAATCTTCTGGAGTTCTTTACCCGTAGCCGTTTCCACCAGACGAACCGTATTATCCGCCCCGCCCGCAGACAACACTTTCCCGTCGGGAGAGATTGCCCCGCCGAACAGTGTGTCGTTCGTGAGCATCACGGAACGCACCAGCTTTGCGGTTGCGGTATCCCAAACCTGGAGTTCCCCAAAGCGTGCGGGTGTACCACCAGCCGTTACCAGCAACTTGCCGTCGGCGGAAAACACAATGCTGTTCAACCGCTCCGAAAGCCCCACAAGCCGGGTCACCAACCCGCGGCCATCCGCCTTATGGAGCAGAATTTCCCGATACCCCGAAACCGCCAGGGTGGCCCCGTCCGGCGAAAATGCCAGCGCCGAAATAACTGGCGGCTGCGCGTAAGTGGGAGGATGCTCCGCCGAAATAGTATCAGCCGGAGTAGCGACCGAATCGTTCTTGCCACCCGCCGCGATCCAGGCGGCAATCGCCTCAATCTGATCGTTCGGCAACGCCGCGCCGCCCAGGGGCATCCGTGGCTGAGCTTCGCCCTTCAGATACTTCACGATTAGAGGCAACGCCGGCCCCCGACTCCCGCCTTTCATCAGGCCTTCAAAAGTGGTCAGGTCCAGGTTGCCCGATTTTGACGAAGGCTGGTGGCACCCCTGACATTGACGCTGAAGAATGGGCCGGACATCGCGCGTGAAACCGGGCGCTTCCGCACCCTGGACCACACACGCGGCAACAGTTACGGCACAGGCCGCCAGAATTAGAGCTCGCATGGCTATCTGGGTGATCTTATCAGGAATCGCAGCGGCCTCGCACGTGACCGGGGGGTTGCAACAATGGAACAGGTGAATGATGCGGAGAAAGTTGGCGGCGGAAACGCTCAAACAGGCGGGGCCGCAGTGCGAATACACCTGCTGCGCCGGACGTTTGACGATCTGGTGGTTATCAATAACCTGACGCTGGACATTGCCGCCGGTGAGTTCCTGTCCATCCTTGGCCCCTCCGGTTGCGGGAAGTCAACCCTGCTCCGCCTCATCGCCGGCCTCACCAAACCCACCAGCGGAACTTTGGACGTTACCCCCGCTGACCTGAAGTTCCACACCGCTTACGTCTTCCAGGATGCCCACCTGTTGCCCTGGCGCTCGGTTCTGGAAAATACCGTACTGCCGCTGGAACTGATGGGCACACCGCGCGACGAGTGCGTTCGCCGCGCCCGCGCCGCCCTGGAAGAAGTTGGTCTGGCCGAAACCGAAGCCCGCTACCCGGCGCAACTCTCCGGGGGAATGCGGATGCGGGTTTCGCTGGCAAGGGCCCTGGTAACCAGTCCGCGCCTGCTCTTACTCGACGAGCCCTTCTCGGCGCTCGACGAAGTGACCCGTTTCCGCCTCGATATCCGCCTCCGCGAGCTCTGGCTGGAACGACGGATGACGGTAATCTTCGTCACCCACTCCATTACGGAGGCAGCCTTCCTCGCCGACCGCGCCGTCGTCCTCACGCGCAAAGGTGGAGCCATCAAACTCGACCGAAAACTCGCGCTCCCGAAAGTTCGCACCAACGAACTCCGCGCAAGCTCCCAATTCGGCGTCGAAATGCAGGCGCTCTTAACCGCCATGGAAGAAGAGAGCTAGCCAGCCATGCGGAAAACTTTCAGCAACTTCCTCCCCGCGGCAATACCGTTTGTGGTCGTTACATTGGCCGTGGAATGGCTAGTCCGGGCGGGCTGGATCAAGGCCTTTCTGGTCCCGCCCCCCAGTGCGGTCCTCGAAACCATGCTCCGCGACTGGCCGGAACTCTTCGCCGCGCTGGCGAAAACTTCTGTGGGCGCCCTCACCGGCTTTGCCCTGAGCGCGGTCGGGGGTATCGCCATCGGCGTGTTCCTGTCGTCGTCGAAAACCATCCAAAGGGCGTTCTACCCTTACGCTGTTTTCTTCCAGACGGTGCCCATTATCGCCATCGCGCCACTCCTGGTCATCTGGTTTGGCTACGGCCTGCGTACCGTAATCGCCTCGGCGTTCGTCGTCTCTATATTCCCGGTAATCGCCAATACGCTCTCCGGGATTCTGGCCACTGACCCGGCCTTGCGCGACCTGTTTCGTCTCTATGGCGCGTCCCCTTCCGCCACGCTCTGGAAACTGCGCTTCCCCGGCGCGCTGCCCCAAATCCTGACCGGCCTGCGCATCGCCGGCGGCCTGGCCGTGATCGGCGCCATTGTGGGCGAATTCATTGGCGGCCAGGGCCTGGGCTCCGTCGTCGATGTGGCCCGCACCCAGCAGCGCACCGATAAAGTCTTCGCGGCCGTCCTGCTGGCCTCGGTCCTTGGGCTGGCGCTGTTCGGCTTCATCAACCTGCTCAGCCGTTTGCTGTTGCGCCGATGGCATGCATCGTTTTCAGATTAAACTCGCGCCTGGACTAAATTAGAGCTAATGAACCTCCCACGCAGAACGTTTCTGAAGGCCCTTCCCGTAGCTGGATTGTTGGCCTCGTGTGGCAAATCGTCAAAACTCCGCCTGGCCCTGAACTGGAAGCCCGATCCGGAGTTTGGGGGCTTCTACGCCGCCGATTTTGCGAAGTCCGGCCTGGATGTGGAACTGCTGCCCGGCGGTTCGGGCACGCCCACCGTGCAGATGATTGGCGCAGGTTCTGCCGAGTTCGGCATTATTCAGGCCGACGAGCTTTTACTCGCCCGGGCGCGTGGCAACGACGTGGTGGCTCTCTTCGCCGCCTTTCAAAACAGTCCTGTCGGCATCATGGCGCACGCCTCGCGGAAGGCCGCGACCCTTGGTGATCTGCTGAAGAGCGGTACGCTGGCTATCGAAAGCGGTCTGCCCTTCGCCCGCCTGCTGAAGAAAAAGTACGGCTTCGACAAGGTAAAGATTGTCCCTTCGCCCGGCGGCGATCTGACAACGTTTCTGAACGACGAAAACTTCGCCCAGCAGTGCTTTGTAACCGCCGAACCCCTGCAGGCGAAGCGCAAAGGCGTTGCCGTGAAAGTCTTTCCCGTCTCCGACATTGGTTACAACCCCTACACCACCGTGATGGCCGCCAGCGGCGACTTTATCCGCCAGAATCCCGACGTGGTGAAGAAGATGGTGGCCGCTGTCCGAGAAGGCTGGCGAATGTATCTCGACAACCCGGCACTGGCCAATGCAAAGATGCACTCGCTCAACCCTTCCATGGAACTCACCAGCTTCGCGGAGATCGCCGAAGCCCAAAAGCCACTGCTGGAAGCGCGACCGCTGGGGAAAATGACGGCTGAACGCTGGTCCACTTTGGCGGCACAACTTCTGGAACTCGGAGATATCCCGAAAGCTCCGGCTGCAGAAGAGTGCTTCCGCGCTATCGAGTAGCCTCGGTCCGGATACCCAAAAATACCTGTCAGGTGGTCGCCTGCCCCCGGAAGCGGTACGCCCGGCCTTATGAAGTTGCCGCACAGAACCGCTATGCTGAGAACGGCGAACTTATGGACTTGCTACCTTCTTCCGACGACGTTGTGCGCATCCTGCGAGAATCCGGCGGCTTGCGTGATGGTCATTTTGGATTTCCGAACGGCTCCCACTCCACTGAATACCTACAGGTGCCCCTCGCTATGCGGCACTACCAGCACGCGAAGACTCTGAGCGTGGGAGTCAGTCGGTTGATTCGCTCGAATACGGAACTCCGGGCCATGATCCCGGAACTCTCCATCGTTTCCCCGGCTACGGGTGGTCTGCCGGTGGCTTTCGGTATCTGCGAAGCCCTGCGGGCGCGCCGGGCCTACTGGGCAGAGCGGGATCCTGCAGGTGGAAACTATCGCTTCCGGCCCTTCATTGAACCGGAAAAAGGCGAGCCGGTAATCCTGGTAGACGACATTCTTCACTCCGGTCGAAATTTGGCCGATTTGAAGACGACCCTGGAGTCCTACGGCGCCAATGTGGTGGCCCTGGCCGTCATCGTCTACCAGCCAACGCCCAAGACGCACGACTTCGGTGCATTACCCCTTTACTATCTATCTAAACTGGATGCAAGCTATTTCGCAGACGCAGAATCGTGCGACTTGTGTCGAAGAGACGTCCCCCTGACCGAAGTTTGGGTGTAACGGCGTACTTTTCACTACAAGTGAACGACTATCTCTTTGCGATACAGTGGGTTACAGACTTGGCCGAGGAGTGCTCAAGGACAGTGCATTCTGTAAATAACCTGTTACAACTCAGGGGTTAAGGCACTTGCAGGGCCTATTTTCCACAACATTTCCGCGAGCTCAGTTGAAATCGCAACGGCAAAATATCCGGAGGCAACGTTGAAGCTCACCATAACCGACTGGGCCGTGATCGCGGCCTACTTTTTGTTCAACCTGGGCATCGGCTTCTACTACAAACGCAGAGCAGGTGCCAGCGTGGGAGATTTCTTTCTCTCCGGCCGCAATGTGCCTTGGTGGCTGGCCGGAACCTCAATGGTTGCCACTACTTTCGCTGCCGATACGCCGCTTGTGGTGACTGGCCTGGTGGCAAAGAACGGTATTGCCGGAAACTGGCTCTGGTGGAACATGGTGGCGAGCGGGATGCTGACGGTTTTCCTGTTCGCGAGGCTCTGGCGGCGCTCGGGTGTAACCACCGATATCGAACTGGCCGAGTTGCGGTATTCCGGTCGCCCAGCGGCGTTTCTGCGTGGTTTCCGGGCCGTCTACCTGGGCGTGGTGATGAACTGCATCGTACTGGGATGGGTGAATCTGGCCATGGTGAAGATTCTGAGCCTGGTGCTGGGCGTCTCAAAGGGTGAAGCCCTCTGGATTGTGGTGGGCATCATTGCGCTGACTTCGTTTATCTCAACCCTCTCTGGGCTCTGGGGCGTGTTGGTAACCGACCTGTTCCAGTTCTTCATCAAGATGGGCATGGTTATCGTGCTGGGAGTTGCGGCGGTTCGCGCAGTAGGCGGCGCGGGTGCCATGACGGCAAAACTCGGCGGGCCAGGCAGTCCGTTCCTGAGCTTCATCCCGGCTGTGGGTTCGGTTTGGATGCCGGCTGTAACGTTTGCCGTGTATATAGCTGTCATCTGGTGGTCTACCTGGTACCCCGGTGCAGAACCCGGCGGCGGAGGGTACGTGGCGCAGCGCATGTTTAGCGCAAAGGACGAGCGGCATTCCCTGTTGGCGACGCTTTGGTTCCAGGTGGCGCACTACTCGCTTCGGCCCTGGCCCTGGATTGTCGTGGCGCTCGCTTCCGTGCTGCTCTATCCCGGCCTGAAGGACCCGGAAACGGGCTATATCCTGGTGATGATTAACTATCTGCCCGCGTCGTTACGGGGCCTGATGGTTGCCGCGTTCGCCGCAGCTTTTATGTCCACCGTGGGGACACAGCTGAATTGGGGGGCCAGCTACCTGGTCAATGATTTTTACGCCCGGTTCTTAAATAAAGACGCTCCCGACCGGCACTACGTGAACATGTCGCAGGTGGCTACCGTCGCGCTGACAATCATTTCAGCAATTGTGACCTGGCACATGGACTCAGTCGCCGGAGCGTGGAAACTTCTGATCGCAACGGGCGCGGGGGCCGGTACGGTTTTGATTCTGCGGTGGTACTGGTGGCGGATCAACGCGTGGAGTGAAATATCGTCGATGGCCGCAGCGGCATCCGTGTCGGTTGTTCTGCAGACCGTATTCCATCTGGACAGCGATGACCCGACGCAGTTCGCGTACCTCATCATGATCACCGTGGGCCTGACGACTGTAACCTGGCTCGCCACAACCCTGCTGACTGCCCCCGAAAGCGATGCCACGCTGCTGCGGTTCTACAAGCGGGTAAGACCTTCCGGCCCTGGCTGGGCCAAGGTTCGGCGGCTGGCACCCGAGGTTCAAGTGACGCACGACCTGGCCTGGAATCTTCTCGACTGGTTATGCGGCTGCGTCATGGTTTATGCGGCGCTGTTCGGCATCGGAAAACTCATCCTGCAGGAGCCTGTCACCGGCATTCTTTTCCTGTAACAGTTCAGGTAGGGCGGGAATTCTTGAGTAGGGACGTGGGCGGTTGTGCCAGGCGGTGTGAGCGGATGGCGCTGTTGAGGTAGTCGAGAGGGTGACGGTTCTGCATGCGGCAGGTTTGCGTGACGGTCAGCAGGC
>CAIYVZ010000100.1 GCA_903929755.1 uncultured Acidobacteriia bacterium | reverse complement strand
GTGTTCAACACTTCAGCGCAGGATACAACCGCCGCAGTGGTCATGAAACTGACTGGCACGGGCGGAACTTCGAACACATTTACTCCGGTCGATTGGACGGTATGGTGAATCTTTCCGTAGTCATCCCGAGCAGAACGGCGGCGAACCTGATCCCGTGCGTCGAGGCCGTGCGCAGGCACGAGCCGGAGGCGCGGATCGTCATCGTGGACGACAGTCCGGATCTGTCGCTTCACCCGAAGCCCGGCTGGACACCTGTGATTGCCCTTGAGGGAGTGAAGCCGTTCATCTACGCGCGAAACTGCAACCTCGGAATTCGGGCAGCTGGCTTGGACGACGTCGTGTTACTGAATGACGACGCGTTGCTCGAAACCGCCGGTGGACTCGGGGCGATGCAACGTGCTGCGGAACTTCACCCCGAGTATGGGGTCATCGGCGCGGTGACGAATGTCACGGGCCAGCTTCTACAGCGACCGCATGGGATCGGGCTGCGCGAGGTTCCGCACATCGCTTTCGTGTGCGCGCTGATTCCACGCCGCACCATCGATCAAGTCGGTTTGCTGGACGAACGGTACTGCCTCGACTATGGCGTGGAGGATCTCGATTACTGCGAGGCCTCCCGTCGAGCCGGACTCAAGGTCGGCGTCTTCGATCACTGCTACGTGGACCACGGCAGCCTGACCAGTTCGTTCCGCGGCGATCCATTGACTCCGCGGAGCTTCGCGAGGAACAAGGCGCTGTTTGACGCCAAATGGGGAGCCTCAGCATGATCATCGGACTTCTCAGGATCAAGAACGAAGCGCGGTGGATTGAGCGCGTGGTGCGGTCCATCCAGCCTGTCTGCGGGCGCATTCTGATCCTTGACGACCATTCGACCGATGGCACGACCGAGATCTGCGAGTCACTCGGATGCCAGGTCTTCCGCTCACCTTTCGACGGAATCCACGAGGCCCGCGACAAGGATTACCTGCTCGAAAAGGCTTGGGAGACCGGAGCGGCAGTCGGCGACTACTGCCTGATGGTGGATGGGGACGAAGCGCTGCACCCGGACGATATTCCCGCGCTCCTGATGGCGGCCGCATCTGGGACAGTTTGCTGCTCGATGCACATCGTCTATCTGTGGGACCGCGAGGATCAGGTGCGTGTGGACCGCTGGTACAAGGAATTCCGCCGGCCTTCCCTGTTCCGGCTGACGTCGCGGGACCTGACGTTCCGGCGCACCGAGCATGGCGGCAATTTTCATTGCTCGTCGGCTCCGGCGCAGTTGCTCTCCCAGATCACGCCGATCCCGGTGCGGTTGCTGCATTACGGCTACCTGGACAAAGAAACTCGAGTCCGGAAGTTCTATTTTTACAACGCCGTCGACCCTAACAACACGCTGGAAGACGAATACCGCCACATGGTGATTGGTGACCTTTTCCCGGCCAATGCCGCATTCCGCTGGGCTGGTCCGTTACGACTGGAGGCTCTGTGTTCCCACCGTTCGGCGGCTTAGGCCCTTACGGTGCGTCCGGGAACCTCGGACTCTTTGGCGCACTGAGTGCCTTCGGCTCGCTGTCGCTGACCGAGTCCTCGCCGCCGCAGTCCTTCAGCGAGATCCTGACGCTCGCCGAGGTGAAGTCGTATCTTCGGCTGCCGGACCGGTCGCCCGCCGATCAGGCCGAAGACGACGAGTTGACGAGTCTGATCATCGCCGCTCGCGAACAGGCGGAGACTCTGCAGGGCCGGGATCTCATCAGGAAGCAATTCGATCTCAGTCTCGACTACTGGAATAACTACCGAATCGAACTGCGAGACCCGTTGGTCTCTGTCGATCATTTTCAGTACAAGGATTCGACCGGAGCAGTCACGGTGATGGCCGAGAACAGCGACTTCATCGTCGATACGGCTCGGCATCCCGGCTTCGTGTCACCGCCCTACAACAAGACGTGGCCGACGTTTGCAACCTGGCCGTCGTCGGCCATCCTGATCCGTTTCACCAGCGGCTATGCATCCGGTTCGCCGTTCTGGAGCGATGCAGGCGC
>CAIYVZ010000099.1 GCA_903929755.1 uncultured Acidobacteriia bacterium | reverse complement strand
GTCCCGCCGCAGCGGAATCCCCAGCTTCTCCAGCATCTCCCGCGCCGTCTCTACCAGCCTCGCCGCCTGAACCTCCGAAGCGCTCGCCACCACCACCAAAGACCCCGGCCGCGTCACCACCCGGTAAACCGCCCCCGCCGCTGCCGTCGTCGACTTCCCCCACTGCCGCGTGCAGTTCAGAATTCCCTGCTTCACCTCACGATCCGCCATGGCCCGCAGCACTTCAATCTGCTTCTCATCCGCCACAAACCCCATCTCCCGGGCCAGCGCTACCGGGTCCATGCGCTCCTGTGACCCCGCCTCGCCCCCACACACTTGTCGCGGACGGTACGCGCCCAGCAGCCGGTTTCGTGTTCTCCTCTCCATGTCGGTTCCTTCCTTTGGATTAGCACCCGCGTGCGGGGTATTTCCTCGGAAGGGCCCACCCTTGTGCCCGGCATAGCCAAAGAATCAACTGTTTACAAGCCGAAAAGATTTGTGCCCCGCGCGTGACTGAGTTACGTTTCGCACGACTCACCAGCATTGCGGCCTGAATCTGAGCGGAGGGGTACGCCGGAGAGAGCGGCGCGCTTGTGGGGTAGCTTGGTAAGGTGCAAGCCAAAGCCCGCGCCGCAAGAGTCCGGTGCGAACGCGCCGCCACTGTCAGCGAAAAGCCCTGGAAGTACCTCCTCATCCCCCACGACCAGATTTCCGAGAACCGCACCTTCCCCCACTACGTTTTGAACTGCGGGGGTGAAAATTTCAAAGCTTTAAAGTTTGCTGTTCTCTGGTTGACACGCCCGCCAAGCCTCTCCCGTAACTGGTGACGCTCAAATCGGCGGGTTTTTTCTTTGTATGCTTTACGGTAAGCCCCCTCTTACATAACAGGCGCACAGCCTGCTTCAGGTTCACCACGGCCTTCTGCTCACTGCTCCCGCACGAAGAAACATCCAGTTCACGGGTGTGCGCCACGAAGGTGCGGCCTTCCTTAAAAATCTGAGTCGTGAATTGAATCTCCATCGCTCCCAGCCTCAGCGGTCACCCCAAAACCGGCCAATGGTGGTTGCAAATCTACTGAACCGCAATGCGTGAGCATGCGGCCAGCCGCTATATCTCGTAAACTGGAAAAAGCAGAAGAGTCACGCCATGCACATCGACATCGCCCCCGAAACCGAGTTCCTTGTCCGCCAGGAAATGAGCGCCGGGAACTTTCGTTCCGTCGACGAATTGATCCGGGCCGGAGTGAACGCCCTCCACCAGATCAGTGCCGCCCAGGTTACTGAAGTTCACTCGAAGACGACAGGAGAAGAGAAAGCGCGCGACTTTCTCCAATGGGCTCGAAGCCACCGTGAGACGCCCCTGCTGTCTGACGAAGCCATCAGCCGCGCCGCCTTGAACCCGGATCGCTGGTAAATGCCCACCCTGATCGACACCAATATCCTCTTGCACGCGATCCAGCCGGCTCATCCCATGCACGCTGTGGCCGTCGCTGCGCCGCAGCGCCTGATGGCGCAGGAGGAACCATTGGTCATCACTGTCCAAAACGTGGCGGAATTCTGGAACGCCGCCCACCCGCCCGGAGAAATACAACGGCCTGGGCCTCACCACCTCTGAGGCACGGACAGAGCTCGCCAGGCTGGAGTGCTACTTTCAGCTCCTCACGGAAAACCAGGAGACTTACACGGTCTGGAAAACGCTGCTCTTCCAGCGCGGCATCAGCGGCCTTCAGGCCCACGACGCTCCCCTGGTCGCCGTGATGAAGGTTCACGGAATCGGACGCATCCTCACTTTCAATACCGCCGACTTTAGCCGCTTTCCGGAAATCGAAGCCCTCCACCCGAACAACCTCGTCGCCTGAGTCTTCTTCCGAACCGCCATGCGTGCAGCATGCGGCCAGCTCGCCAGCAGTTCCTCAGGCCGACGCATCCCGTTTGCTTCCCCCAGCAGCGCGGCCAGTTGCGCCACCGCTGCCGCTCGTTCACCGCCCTCCTCCGGCAGAAAAATCAAATCGATCCCCTTCGCCGCAAGCCTCGTTCAGGGTCCACTGCGAAGGTTTCTGAAAGGCGAAGACGAAGCCTTCCGGCGCAGCATGGTTGCAGCGTATAAACGCATGGCAGAGTGTATGCCAGACAACGGAATACAGGTCATCATGTTCACCCACCAGTCGGGGAGTATCTGGGCGGACATGGCCAATATCGTTTGGGCGTCCGGCTTGCAGGTGACGGCTGCATGGTACGTCGTTACAGAAACCGACAGCGCGCTGCGAGACGGAAGCTATGTAAAAGGCACTATCCTCTTGGTCCTGAGGAAAAGGAAAGGCGTACTCAAAACTACCCGAGACGACCTGGCCTGGGACATCCAGGAGGAGGTCCAGGCGCAAGTGGACGCTCTGGCCGGTCTAAACCAGGAAGCACGAGGACTCTACCGTGACGAAAACGTCTTCGAGGACGCCGACATTCAAATGGCTGGCTACGCGGCTGCCCTGCGCGCTCTCACGCGCTACGCAATCATTGATGGTCGCGATATGGCAACCGAGGCAGTGCGGCCCCGTGTCAAAAATGAAACGACCTTCGTCGACGGCCTGATTGCTTTTGCCGTCGACACGGCCAACCAGTGTCTTGTACCTCAAGGCATTCCGAAAGCGCACTGGGATCGCCTCTCGGGTGCGGAACGTTTCTACCTGAAGATGCTCGAACTGGAAGCACGGGGCAACAAGACCCTCGACAACTATCAGAACTTCGCCAAGGCCTTTAAGGTCCGCGATTTCCGAATTCTCATGGCAAGCCAAAAAGCTAACGAAGCCAGACTTCGGAGTGCTGCAGAATTCGGAAAGGCGGAGATGTCGGAAGGCTCCGAACTGCACCAGTCGGTCCTCCGGGCAACGCTTTACGGCCTGATGGAGTTATTAAACGGTGTCGATGGTGGGGATGTCGTCGCGCACCTGACGCTGAATGTGCCGGATTTTTACGCCAATCAGAATCAGCGTGAACTGGTGGTGGAACTCTCCGGTTACCTTGCCGGAAAACTGGAATCGCTCCGACCGGATGAGGCCAGCAGCGCACGAGTATTGCGGGATCTGGTTCGGAACTATCGACTGGCATGAAAAAAGAGAGATACTGAAAATATGGTCAGGTCTTCCCATACAGCACCTCCGGTAAAGACGGTCGACGAGATGTCGGAGCAGGAGCGCCACGAATGGAGGGACTGGCTGTTTGCCGAAGGTCTCAATCCGGTGCCGATTCGGCAGGATGTGCCTCCCACTGTTTCGTCCTACGGTTGGGACCCGATCCTCGGCGTTACAGTCGAGCACACTGCGGGGCACCGGTACGCTGTCGACCTTGTTGAGGGGAACCTCACTCGCATCGGAGAGCTTGGGCAGTCCGGTACGCCGAAGCCGGCCATGAGTTTCGAAGTCACTGAACTCCCCCGAAAGCGCAAGCTTGCCTGATACTGCGCCGCCAATCCTGTCCATAATCGCAGGCCCCAACGGCTCCGGCAAGTCCACGTTTTTCGACCGTTACTTGCGGCAACAGGTTCCCGTTTTTGTGAACGCCGATGAGCTTTCACTGTCGCTGGGCCACCTGCCGGAGGACATTCGTCAGCTTGCGGCTGCAGAACAAGCAACGGACGAGCGTCTTCGCCTGCTTCGCCAGGGCCACTCATTCGCGTTTGAGACAGTTTTCAGCCGACCGGATTACTGGCTCGAATTCATCCGGAGCGCGAAAAACAGAGGGTACTACGTGCGACTGCATTTTCTGTGCACGGAGGCTCCAGCCCTCAATGTTGCACGTGTTGCCGAGAGGGTGGATGCGGGTGGCCATGCCGTCCCGACGGGCAAGATCGCATCGCGATATCCGGGTTCGATCCGTACCGCGGTACTCGCCCGAACCCTGGTGGACGAAATGTGGCTCTACGACAATTCCAGACTCGATGAGTCGCCCCTGCTCGTCGCGAGGTTCGTCCGGGGGAAGGCTGACTACTTCTCGCCGACCCTGCCGCGCTGGGCGCAGGTGTTCTTCCGGGACGAGGCAAACCCCGTATGACGGATATCAATCGCTTTTCGTCGCGCCGCCAGCGTCTGGACCACGCCTTTCTCGCGAAGCGGCTTGCGGGTGCGACATCCTACAATTTCAGCTAATTGGGACCGACACCCTCGCCTGACCCTCAGCCTGCCGGCGGCGGATCCTCCGGCTGAGATGGACCTGCGCCTGTACGTGCGCCTGCTGGCGCGATTAAGGTGATCGAGACCGAAGCGGAGAACGACGAGGCCCTGACGGTGGTGGAGTCGCTGCTCGAGCGCGGCGAGGCCGCGCTGAAGCCGGAGGCACTGGCCCTGCTGGATCTGTTGGGGACGTTAATCGAGCGTTTTGAGCAACGGGCGTATGCCTTGCAGGAGGGTGATCCAACGGGGGCTCTTGTAATTCTCATGGAGGGGCGAAGCCTCAAACCGGCGGATTTGGCCGAGGTTCTGGGATCACGGGCCAGCGTTTCCGGGATCCTGTCGAGGAAGCGGGCGATCCGTAAGGCTCAGGCGACGCGCCTGGCAGAATTCTTCAACGTGTCGCCCGGCATGGGAGTCCAGGTCCGTACTCTGCGTGTCCGCCAGAGGCGTTGCGTCCCCTCCCAGCCTCTCCCACAGGAAGTCCAGCAACTCGAACTTCTCCGCCGACGAAAGGTTGACGATCTCATTTTGCAAATAGCTCATAGGGTCACTTTCTTTCTACTGTACGGGATCACGACCCGAAGCGCCTCCACCAGACCAGCTTGTCGAAAGTGCATCCAGTGGCGCATCCCCTGTATCCACCTCAAACCGAAAATATACTCGTCACTTCCGATGCCCACTTATCACAAACGCTTCTTTTCCAACGGGTTAAAATTTAGTTCGTTTTGAAAGAAATTTGGTTCGTTTTGAAGCACGTGGAAGGAAGCAGTGACGCAGAACTGGAGTGAGATTTCCATATTTGTCGAATAATTGTGGCGGGGAGTAATGTCGAATAGAGTACACTGACTGGCAGACGAGTCGATGGCAAATGGCCTCAGTCGCGAGACGAATGATGGCGGTGTGCCAAGGCACGCATCGCTGGCAATTTGGGCCAAGACTGCAGACCCGGCAATATCTGGCCGTGCCAACTCGTACCATCCGCTCACGTTTCACCTGGCGGATACTGCGCTCGTTGCCCGGCGGATCTGGGGCAATTTGGTCCCGCCGGTGGTCCGCAAACAAATTAGCCTGGCGACAGGACTTTCAGAGCCAGAAGCGGGCCGCTGGGTGGCATTTTTGGCGGCCATGCACGATATTGGCAAGTGCACGCCGGAATTCCAGATCAAAGTTCCTGCCTTGGCTGACAGACTAATTGAACTTTCCGTCTTGAGCCCGCGATACAGGCCAGCGCAAGAGCCAAAACAGCACGGCTTTCTGGGAGTCTGCATTCTTTGCGGCACGCTGTCGGAACGCTTTGGTATGAGGCAAGGGCACGCACTGCGGTGGGGAGGGGTTGCGGGAGGGCACCACGGCACATTTCCCAAGCGGGCCGAAGTAAGGGAACTGCTGGAAGGGGCCTTACATCCACTGGGTGTTGACGCATGGACACAAATTCGAGCCGAGATCACTGAAACGCTGGCGCGTGTATTTCAACCCACAGCGCCGCAAACCGGCGGAGTGGACAATGCCACCGCGATGGCGATTTCGGGCCTCATTTCAGTGAGCGACTGGATCGCATCGAATCAGCAGTTCTTCCCCTGCGCGGCTTTAATTGGAAGGGAGGCCGAGTTAGCAAACCTCGAAGAATACATGGCCGGGGCGGACCTGCAAGCAGAGAGAGCCTTGCGGGAGTTGGGATGGATTGCCGTACCTGCGGCGTCTTCTCCAGGCAACTTCGAACAGCTTTTCCCCGGCAAGAAGCCACGCCTGTCCCAGATCTGTATAGAGAACGTCGCTGACAACCTGAACCAGCCGACAGCAATTCTGATTGAGGCCCCTATGGGCGAAGGCAAGACGGAATCCGCCCTGCTGCTGGCCGACAGGCTGGCCACCGTAGCCGGAAACCGTGGGACTTACTTCGCGCTGCCAACTCAGGCGACCAGCAACCAAATGTTTGGCCGGGTGGTTGAATTTCTTGAGAATCGATATCGGGAGATCTCCACGATTCCGGCAACACTCGCCCATGGGCATGCCGGGCTGTCTCCAGAATTCCTGGACCTGCTGCAGAAGGGCCGCCTGTTTACGCACCTGGCCTCGATTGGAGAGCGGGATCGCAGCGGGGGCGAGAGCAACGAGGGCGTGTTTGCGTCGGAATGGTTTGTTCGGCCGAAGCGCGCACTACTTACTCCATTCGGAGTGGGAACAATTGACCAGGCGCTTATGGCGAGCCTGATCACGCGGCACGTCTTCGTCCGGCTCTTCGGTCTGGCCGGAAAGGTCCTGGTGGTTGACGAAGTTCACGCCTACGACGTTTATATGGGAACCCTGCTGGAGCGACTCCTGGAATGGCTTGGGGCGCTGCATTGTTCAGTCGTATTACTCTCGGCAACGCTCCCAACGTTCAAGCGGGACGCGCTTCTGGAAGCGTGGGCAAGAGGAGCACGCGGACAACGGGACTACAAGCTCACACGGTCACAACAGGTGTACCCAAGAGTGAGCCTGGTGCGGGCTGATGGCACTTCCGAAGCCCAGGCTCTGCCAGTTTCAGAACGATCTCATCGCTTTCTGCGGCTTGGGTGGTTGAAGCGGGAAAACCTTGCCGCCAGCATGCTGGAGATGCTGGCCGACGGCGGGTGTGCGGCAATCATCTGCAACACAGTGGCAGAAGCGCAGGAAACCTATAGCGAGTTGAAAGTAGTGTTCGCGCAAAGCGCAGGTGGCACACCGACCCTGGACCTGTTCCACGCCAGATTTCCATATGAGGAGCGCCTTCGCACGGAGCAACGAGTTCTGGCGCACTTTGGCCCTGGTTCCGGCAAACGACCTGAAAGGGCCATCCTGGTGGCGACACAGGTTATTGAGCAGAGTCTGGATCTGGATTTTGACGTGATGGTTTCGGAGATGGCTCCGATTGACTTGCTGCTGCAAAGGTCGGGGCGGATGCACCGGCACGCCCGAGCAAACCGCCCGATACGCCTGAGCACGCCCTGCCTGCACCTGACAGAGCCATTGGTGCCGAGCGGAGGCGTCCCGGAGTTTGGCCGAAGGAACAGCAGTGTTTACTCGCCCTACATCCTGCTGCGAACCTGGCAGGCACTTCGAGGCCTGGCGGGGGTGAACTTGCCGAATGATGTTGAAGGCTTGATCGAGCGAGTTTACAGCAAGGCCGAGGGGCAGGGGGACGAGGAACAGGGCGACGAGGGCGCATTATCCCGCGCAATTCAGGCGGCGCGGAAGGACATGGAGAAAGAGGCGGGACGTGCGGCACAGGAAGCCACAAACCGATTTATCCATTCACCTCTCACGGAAGTTCCGCTGGAGGAATTCACGGCAAACCCCCTTGAAGAGGATGACCCCGAGGTACACCACAGGCTCCGCGCCGTAACCCGACTGGGGGACGAAGGTTTCCAGGTGGTCTGCCTCTTCGGCGAAGATTCGGCACCAAGCTTACAGGTCGCCGGCGCGACCCTGGACCTTGGCATTCCACCGGAGCCGGGCCTGGTTGTCGGATTACTTTTCCGGTCCGTGGCGATTACCGACCGACGTCTTGTTGCGGCACTCGCGCACTTACCCTGCCCTTCGGGTTGGCGAAAGAATGCGATGCTGCGACACCACCGAGTGCTGACATTCGACGTTGGAAACAAGGCCAGGATTAACGATTATGTCGTGGAACTGGACCCCGAACTCGGGTTCCGGATAGTTGGGAAGGATACCGTATGAGCTATTCGTTCAACCTGCTGGACCGCCCCTGGATTCCCTGCATCACAGGACCAGGAACGATTGAGGCCCTCTCGATTCGCGAGACGCTGACCCGAGCACACGACCTGCGTGCAATCAGCCACCACTCACCACTTGTTCCCGTAAGTGTCCTTCGCGTGCTGCTGGCGATTCTACATCGAGTGCATGGCCCGAAAGATGCCGCGGAATGGACCGCGCTATGGGAGAAAGGGAAGTTCGAGCCGGGCCCCCTGGACGACTACTTCAGCCGCTGGTACGAACGTTTTGAGCTGCTGGACGGTGAGAGGCCGTTCTATCAGGACCCCTGCCTGGGAGAGAACTTCGCCATTCCGGTGTCCAAGCTGATGCACGAGGCCGCGAGCGGTAATAACGCCACGCTGTTTGACCACTCTCTGGACGATTTCAGCAAGACTGTGCCGGTGGGGGAAGCAGCGCTGCAACTGGTGGCACACCAGGTATTTGCACTGGGGGGGCTGGGAACACCAGATCCAGCAATCGAAGGCAGCAAGTCGGCAAATGGAGCACCGACGGTAAAGGCGGCGCTGTGCATTGTCCACGGCGGATCGCTTTTCGAGACCTTGCTGCTGAATCTGCGCCGATACGATCTGCCCGGTGGCTACCCGTTTGGCGCAAGCAACGATGTGCCCGCCTGGGAACGCGGGCAGGCGGCGGAGGTATGCGATCGCATACCAACAGGATGGGTGGACCTTCTCACCTGGCAGAGCCGCAGAATTCGACTCTTTCCCGAAGGCGAATCAGCAACCCCCACGATACGCCGCGTGGCTGTACTGAAGGGGGAATCCGTTGACAACAGCGTCTCGCTGGCGGGCAAGGACTCCATGTTCGCCTGGCAAAAGCTACTCACGCCGGCGAAGAACGCCGAGCCATGGATCCCTCTTGGCTTTCGGGAAGACAGGGCACTTTGGCGCGACACGCACAGCCTGTTTGCGCGATTTTCCGACGTATCGAGGCGTCCACCGATCCTGGAATGGATCAGCGAGCTGCGCGAAGAAGGGTTCAGCCCAAGCAGGGTTCTCGCACTACAGGCGGCGGGGATCTGTTCCGACCAGGCAAAAGTGATGTCGTGGCATACCGAATCGCTCCCCCTCAGCCTGACGATAGTTGCCGAGCCACGCCTTTGCGCACAAATTCGTCTGGCCCTGGATTGCTGCGAGGCTGGTGAATTTGCGATTAAGGTAGCTGTTCGGCAATTGGCCGAAAGACTTCTGGTGCCTGCGGACCGTGTGGGGGGAGAAAAGAAGTCTGCCGACAAGGGCGCGGTCAGCCTGCTGGCGAGCTCATTACACCGGACACACCATTACTGGGGCAGGCTCAGGCTTCACTTCCAGCATTTCATCAGCGACCTGGAGAAACAGGCCAACGCGATAGATCCCGATACGGGCGAAGCCCCCTCGCTGGCGGAGTGGCGGCAGAGTTGCCGCCACTCCGCCAGCGAAGCCATGCGGCTGACGTGGCTGGCAACCGGCGAGGGAGAACGGACATTCCGCGCCGTTGCGGAAGCTGAGGCCGTATTTCAGCGGGAAATGAACAAACGGATTCCGAATCACCGGGCGAAGAAGGAGAACGCAGACTATGTCACCACAAGCGCGGGATGACCGCGAGGGCAGATTTGCCGGATTTTTGACCGGCCTGGCCGCGAGGGAGAACCGAGCAGCGCTGGCCGCACTGCGCCGGGGACTTTCAGCCGACAGATCCGCGAGTGCGTCCATGTACCCCTATGTAGCGGGCTGGATCACCGACAAAGATACGGATTGGAACGAAGAGTGTTTCTATTTGGTAGCCGCTCTGTTCGGGCGACATCCCAAGGGAGATACAGCGGGAGGGGATTTTGGATGGTCCTGCCGGGAACTCCAGGAAGAGACGGGCGGCGAGAGCTTTGAACGCCGTTTTGTCGCCTTGCTTGCCTCCGACCCTGCCGGGGTTGGCGTACACCTGCGGCACGCGATGTCACTGGTGGCATCGAAAAACATAGCAGTGGACTGGTCGCAGTTGCTCCGGGATCTGGAGCAATGGGGGCATCCGCAGCGCTTTATTCAACGCAAGTGGGCCCAGTCTTTCTGGAAGCAAACCGAGAACGGGAAGCAAGCCGAGAACCCGACACCAGATAACAACGAAGAAGCCGAAGTCATTCCGCAACAGTAATAGAACGAAAACCGAGGTAAAGACGATGAACCTGGAACTACATATTCTGCAGAGCTTTTCGCCATCCAATCTGAATCGGGACGACACCGGATCGCCGAAGGATTGCGAGTTCGGAGGGGTGCGGCGGGCCCGAATTTCGAGCCAGTGCCTGAAACGATCTATCCGACTGGCCTTTGAAGACCAGGGCCTGCTGGAGGAAGAGTCGCTTGCCGTTCGGACCCGAAAGATTGGGGCTGAAGTGGCGAGGCGCCTGACGGCTAAGGAGAAAGATGAGACGGAAGCGAAAACTGTCGCCGACACCGCGCTGGCGGCCGTAGGTCTGGGTGCGGGAAAGAGCGGAGACTCACAATATCTGCTCTTCGTTCCGAAGAGCGCACTGGCGAGATTCTCGGAGACTTGCCTGCGAAACTGGGAGGTACTCCGAGGCCCGGGGCCAAGCGCAGGACCGGCTCCAGCCCCAAAGGCCCTTCCCGCAAAAGCCCCCGCCAAAAAGGTTGCAGAGTTACCCAAAGAAATAATAAAAGAACTGGAGTGTCTTTTCGAGGTGGGCAAAGCAGCGGATGTGGCGCTGTTCGGCCGTATGATAGCGGACCGACCGAAGGACAATGTTGTAGCCGCCAGCCAGGTGGCCCATGCGCTATCCACCCACAAGGCGGATCTGGAGTTCGATTTCTATACCGCAGTTGACGACCTGCAGACAGACGGGGAAACCGGCGCGGGGATGATGGGAACGGTTGAGTATAACGCCGCATGTTTTTATCGGTACGCAAACCTGGACCTGAGGCAATTACGCCGGAATCTGGGAGGCGACGAAGCGCTGATGCAAGAAACGGTGGAGGCGTTCCTCCAGGCGTCCATCGCGGCCATACCCAGCGGAAAGCAGAACAGCATGGCGGCCCAAAATCCACCATCTCTGGTGCTGGCGGTGATTCGAAAAAGCGGCTTCTGGTCCTTAACCAACGCATTTCTGAAACCAGTGCGAGCGACCGGCACCGCAGATTTTGTAACGGCTTCGATTGATGCCTTGGGTGATTATTGGGAGAGACTAACCACCATGTACGGCGAACCGGAAAATGCCTGGGTGGGCGTTTCGACGCTGCACCCGGAAGCTGTCCGTGGATTTGCCACGGCGAAAGACGTGCTCGCAATCTCCGACTTGGTGACCGGAGTCAGCGCACGAGTTGCCTCCGCCGCGAAAGGCTAAGAAGCATGCCAACACTGCTACTGCGACTCTGTGGCCCCATGCAGGCGTGGGGCCTGGGTAGCCGATTTTCAATTCGCGACACGAGCCTGGAACCCAGTAAGAGCGGCGTAATGGGAATACTCTGCGCGGCCCTGGGGAAGCCCCGGGAAGAACGACCGGACGACGGATTTCCCACGCTCGCGCAACTTGCGGAGCTACGGATGGGGGTCCGCGTTGACCGGGAGGGTTCGCTCGCCCGTGACTATCAGACGGCTGGCGGTGGCGTGTGGCGCAACCGGGCGTACGGCGTCTTCAAGGCCAGTGGCAAAGGCGGGGATACCGTCCTTTCGACCCGGTACTACCTCACCGGGGCGCATTTCCTGATAGGGCTGGAAGGCGGGGCCGCGTTGCTTCTGACTTTGCAGGAAGCACTTCGCCGTCCCGTCTGGCAGTTGTCGCTAGGCCGGAAATCCTACGTGCCAGCTATTCCCCTGTATCTTCCCGACACGGCCCCGGAGGGTCCCGGTTACCGCGAGCTGCCGCTTGAAGCGGCGCTGGCATCGGTTCCACTGGGACATCCACTGGATGACACCGGCAAGGCGTTAGCGGGAGAGGATCGAATCCGGTTGATTCTGGATGCCGAGGGGGGCGACAGCGCCAGCCAACAACAAGCTGACGTTCCCCTTGATTTTTCGGGCCGACGCTTCGCGCTTCGGCAGGTTCGAATCGAGTTCCTTGCCGCTTCCGTTTTCCCGTCGCGACACAGTTCAAAGGCAGGTACGCAATGACCCCAGCGCCGAGTTTGAGAGTATCCGGAGTAGAAGACAGCCAGCGGGGAGCCAGCGTGAAACCGTTTTTTCTGGCCCTGCTGGCCCCTGACCCCAGAAGCCGGGATGTCCGCCGGGACCTGCACGACTGCAACGGTCTGCACCGGACAATCATGCGGCTTTTTCCGGATGCGCCGGCTCCAGACACCGCGGTTGCGGACACGGCGGTCGGGACGGGCGGGGGAGGTGCAAGAAGCGATTTCGGAGTTCTTTACCGCCTCGAACAAAGCCGGGATGGGGGGCTCAGGCTTCTGGTACAGGCGGGGACGAAGCCTGATTTTGGTCGTCTTCCGAACGGATATGAGGTCAGTCCGGGAGTCTGCAAAGCAGTAGACGTTACGTGCCTGGGGCTAGCTACGGGCCAGCGACTTCGGTTCCGGTTACGCGCAAACCCGAGCAGGGCGATAGATACGAAAACCGGCCCCGACGGGAAGAAGAACAATGGCCGTCGTGTGGAAGTGAAGGGCGAAGAAGCTTGTCAGGCCTGGCTGAGGCGTAAAGGCGAACAGCATGGGTTCCGCGTGATTGCAAGTCGTCTGGATGCCGGGCCACCCGACCCTCGCTGCGGGGGAGGCAAGGTAGAAGGGCGAAAAGCAGGCGCTACGATCACGATTGCTTCGGTGCTGTTTGAGGGCGTGCTTGAAGTGACCGAGGGCCTGTTGCTGCAAGCTGCCGTACGTGGCGGAATCGGGCGCGGGAAGAGCTACGGGCAAGGCCTCCTGTCCCTGGCTCGCGTGCCGGAGGAGTGCGGTCCGGGCGAATGAAGGACCTGCACATTCTGCCTAAGGTCCGCGACAGTTGGAGTTACTTGTATCTGGAGCATTGCAAGGTAGACCAGAGTGCTAAATCCATCTGTTTTCACGACGCCAAAGGAACGGTACAGGTACCTTGCGCCGTACTCTCGCTGCTGATGCTGGGGCCTGGAACGTCAATTTCCCATGCCGCGATTCGGGTTTTGGCCGAAAACGGGTGTCTGGTGGTGTGGTGCGGCGAGGAGGCTGTCCGGGTATATGCGGTTGGGCTGGGAGAGACGCGCTCGTCTAAGAACCTCTTACGGCAGGTTCGCCTTCATGCCAATCCGGAAACAAGGCTGGGGGTAGTTCGCCGAATGTATTCGTATCGGTTCCCGGGCGAAGACCTGTCGGGACTGCGCCTGGAGGAAATCCGGGGCAGGGAAGGCGTTCGCGTACGAGAGGCGTACGCAAGAGCGAGCCGCGAGTACGGTGTTGAATGGAAAGGCCGCGAGTACAAGTCCGGCGACTGGACGGGGGCAGACCGGGTGAACCGCGCGCTGTCCGCCGGAAACTCCTGCCTGTACGGTTTGACCCACGCGGCTATCGTGGCGGCTGGATATTCACCAGCGTTGGGCTTTGTCCATACCGGAAAGGCTCTTTCTTTTGTTTACGATGTCGCCGATCTTTATAAGGCCGAGATAGTGGTGCCGGTGGCCTTTCGTGTGGCGGCAGAGGGGGAAGGAAACGTGGAGAGCCGGATGCGACAAACGTTGCGAGATTCCTTTTACCAGACGCGGCTATTGGAACGAATTGTGCCAGACCTGGCAGACTTACTCCGGACGGAATCCGCGGGCCCGGAGCTGGAAGAGGATTTCGACGAAGATGATGCCCGACCGTCGGGACTTTGGGACCCGGATTCAGGCCAGGTTTCCGGAGGCATCAATCACGCTGACGAGGTGAGCAATGGTGGTGATGGTTCTTGAACGTGTGCCGCAGAGCCTCCGAGGCGAACTTACGCGGTGGATGCTGGAAGTCCGCACGGGGGTATTTATTGGAACCCTAAGCCAGGCGGTGAGGAGCCGATTGTGGGAAAAGGTCTGTGCAGGGATGGCGGGAGGTGCCGGGACGATGATCTGTTCGGCGAGAAACGAGCAGGGGTTCGAGGTTTGCTTCTGGGGAGACCCGTCCCGTTCGGTGATTGCGTTCGAGGGACTTCAGCTGGTACAAACGTTTGTAGCGCCGTGATTTTAATGTATTGTCCCCGCGCACGCGGGGGTGAACCGTCCGGAGCAAAGTAGAACAGATGAAGCTTGTCATTGTCCCCGCGCACGCGGGGGTGAACCGGCAATTGAGTTTAACGACTCCGATTGTTCGATATTGTCCCCGCGCACGCGGGGGTGAACCGTTCAGGATCGATCAGCCTTATTGGTTGCAATCATTGTCCCCGCGCACGCGGGGGTGAACCGATTCTGGATCTGGAGATTGCCAGGCTGGGGAAATTGTCCCCGCGCACGCGGGGGTGAACCGTGGAACCGATGGCAGCATCAGGTGGACTACCGCATTGTCCCCGCGCACGCGGGGGTGAACCGATCACGGTTACGTCGTCTTCCAGCACTGGCGCATTGTCCCCGCGCACGCGGGGGTGAACCGCGATGATCGGCAATCGCAACGCTGTACTACCCATTGTCCCCGCGCACGCGGGGGTGAACCGTTTATTTACGAGTTCCTCACACCTCCTCCATTAATTGTCCCCGCGCACGCGGGGGTGAACCGCTTATCGCGTTCGCAAACGCGACGTGGAATCCATTGTCCCCGCGCACGCGGGGGTGAACCGAACAAAACACCCCCAAACCCCCAGCGGCAAAAGATTGTCCCCGCGCACGCGGGGGTGAACCGCTCATCGTCCGTGAGAACGGGGCGGCAGCGCCATTGTCCCCGCGCACGCGGGGGTGAACCGACGCAGGCTCTGACCGACTGGTTTGGCGGCGAATTGTCCCCGCGCACGCGGGGGTGAACCGGTGGCGCCGCGTGGACTCACGCTCCCGCGCTGATTGTCCCCGCGCACGCGGGGGTGAACCGGCGGCAGATTGCCCGCATTTGCCCGAGTGGCAATTGTCCCCGCGCACGCGGGGGTGAACCGCGTCGGAAGCTGCTGGCCACCATATCCCGATGATTGTCCCCGCGCACGCGGGGGTGAACCGCAGAGACTGCAGCCGCGAGCCCGTCCCGGTTTATTGTCCCCGCGCACGCGGGGGTGAACCGCAAATAATGGCATTCAATTGTAAACGATTGTAATTGTCCCCGCGCACGCGGGGGTGAACCGCTGCCGCGCAGTACGCAGCGGCTCAGCAGGCCATTGTCCCCGCGCACGCGGGGGTGAACCGTTTGCCGCCGTGGTGGCTATGGTGGTCGTGGTATTGTCCCCGCGCACGCGGGGGTGAACCGCTGC
>CAIYVZ010000098.1 GCA_903929755.1 uncultured Acidobacteriia bacterium | reverse complement strand
CCTGCTGACCGTCACGCAAACCTGCCGCATGCAGAACCGTCACCCTCTCGACTACCTCAACAGCGCCATCCGCTCACACCGCCTGGCACAACCGCCCACGTCCCTACTCAAGAATTCCCGCCCTACCTGAACTGTTACCCGCTGACAGTGGCGTTTAATGTCCATATTCCCAGCCTGTGGGAGCGTGCCCGGTGGTGGTCTTTCGCCCTGTTGGCGCTCTTGATTATTATTCTCTGCGGTCTCACGTATGTCTTAGGTGTGCTCCGCGCACCATCCGGAGTCCTTGTGCCTGTGGGCGCCTCCGTGGGTCAGAAGGTCTATCTGTCCGCCGTCCGCCGCGGCCTCTTCACCCGCTGGCTTAACTGGAAGCGGAATCAGATTTCACTTCACGAAATGAACTTGCCCAACATCCCTGCCGGGATTAATCTGCTGTTCACTTTTTCCACCTGGGGGGCTGTGTATGTCAAGAATCTGAGCCCGACCGCAACGGTTGAAATCCGTGAACCGAATGGTTCGAAGTTCACCGTTGCGCCAGGCGGCAGCTTAACACTGGCCAATCATTCGGTTCTCCGTCTGGGAAACAACCAGAACAGCTGCGAATACTGTTACTACGCGTAGTCCAAAACTTTCCAAACCTAAAAGAGGAACTAAAATAGCCATGACTCCCAACCCCACTCCCGCTGCTGGAAATGACAGAACCACCTTAGTCGACCTTCGCCCCACCCTCTACATCGGTCTGGGTGGTTTTGGCTGTACGGTCGTTAGAAATCTAAAGCGAAGCGTCCGGGAATTGGCGCCTGAGCGAATTGATGGGTTCGGATTCCTGTGCCTCGACACGCAAAAGTTGCCAGATAACGACATACTTTCAACCTATGAGTATGTGCCGCTCTCGGTGAACGTCTCGCCGAAAGAAGTTGTTAAGAATTTCCCCGACCAGTTAGGGTGGTTCAGTGAAGTCTTCGGGAAATTTGTTCCCGGCAATATTATGGGCGGGGCCAGTGCGATTCGTGCGCTTGGTCGGTTCGCGTTCAGAAACCCCCCGGTATTCACGCAGTTCGTCTCCAGGTTGGACCGTATAATGGTTCAACTTCAGCAACTTCGACCGGGCTTTGCCGCGGGAAGACCCGTCAAAGTCTATGTCATTAGTTCCATTGCTGGAGGGAGCGGTTCTGGCTGCCTCCTCGATGTGCTTGCTGCTACAGGCGCGGTATTCAGTAAATACGGGATAAAGAACTTTCCCTATCAAGCAATTCTGGCCACGCCAGATGTCTTGCTCGGCGCGGTAAGCAACAATGTAATGCCTGAGCTTCAATGCAACGCATACGCAACGCTCAAGGAACTCAATCACTTTCTGAGTGTTAACCGCGAACAAGTCATCGAAAATTATGATGGCAGTCAGTACGCTCGGGTCGAAGTCGGCTCCCTGCTACCACAGGTTTTTCACGTCATCGGCAACCGTAATGAACAGAATGCGGTCATAGTGAGAGAAATGCCACAGCTTGCCCATTTGGCAAGCCAATACCTTCTTTCAGAAATCCGGACCCCTGTTCCCCACGAAGAGGGCATCCCCCGCATTCACGATTTGGAAGCTGATCTGCCTTTTTTAATGACAGAAAAGGGAATTGACGATTCTCGGCGCTGCTTCTCCTCTTTCGGCGTCGTGCAGGCGGGGGTTCCAGCAGATGTGCTTGGACGGCAGTGGTCACTCAAAATCGCGTTTGCCACGCTGAACCGGGAGATAAGCGAAGCATCTGCCAGCGAAGAGGCAGCTCAATGGATTGCGGCGAATAAGCTGGCTGAGAAAGGTACCGACGAGTTTCAGAACCTTCTCACAGGGCCGCTGGGCGACGAACTAAAAGTTCCTGTGGATGCAAAAGGTCAGTTGCTGGTGGAGGGCACTTCACGGGACGATCTGCAGGCCAGGGCATCAGTATTTTCTGCCGAGAAGTTGAGTGAAACGAAGGCCGCCAAGCTGCCTCTTTTAGATGCTCGCGCTCAGACCCTTCGGGATGCTCTTCTCGCGTCGCTGCATGCTGCGGTCGTCAATAAGATCGAAAATGCGACAATCGGGCGAACCGTCGGATTCCTGGAGTCCCTCATTAACCAGCTCAGGGCGCATCAGGCTGCGCTCACTGGGGAAACTGTCGCTTGCCGGGCCGCGCTGGCAGACCTCACTGACAAAGGTCTGCCCCAAAGCCTTGTGGAGGTCCAGGCTGCAGCAGGCTCCAGTTTCTTCGGCAGGAAATCCAGAATCGAAGATGCGCTAAGCAATTTTCAAACCAGGCTCGACTCGGCTGTTAAAGCAGAACTGGACCTTTGGGTCAAGGAACGATGTCTCTCGACATACGCGGCACTTTTAGGCGAGGCCGATAGAATACTGACACAGTGGAAGACTCGTATGGAGATTCTCAAGGGAATTGCTCATCTGGTTGAGCAAAGGATCGCCGCCGACGATCACACTTTGGATCAACTCTCGGACTTTACTAAACGAGGCGCGGGAAACCAATGCAGCCTGATCAGCAGCAAGGCCGCAGCGGATCTGTATGGAGAAACAATTTCGGCAAGCCTGGATGGTACGGTTCAATTGGTCCGCAAAGAGTGGCTTGCGGCTGGACGACTGGTATCTGTGGAACCAAACCGCGACAACTGGATCGAAGATACGTACCGAGCAATCCATGCGCAGCATGTTGAGTCGGTCTTGTCCAAATTCACAATCCTGGATGCCTTAAAGCGATTTCACGGAACGCCTGAAAGCATGAGGGTCTTGTTCGGAAATCTCGTTTCACTTTCGGCCTCCATGTTTTGGCTGAATGAGTCCCAACGCGAAGGAGAATACCGGACACACTCGATTCTCGCCATCCATCCGACCTTGCAGAAGGACTTCGAGGAGTTGTTCGGTGAGTTTCTATCCGGGGATAGCAAAGTTTACGCTCACTCATCTTCCCTGCACGGGATCCAGCTTTACCAGCTGAAACTGGGTTATACGCTTCTGTCCCACCGCTCATTGCCTACCTACGAAGCGGCATACAAGTTCTTAAGCCAAAAATATGCACACGGGATTAGACCGATTCACGCGTGGCCAGGAGCGGCGGACTGGGACGAGCCGCTCCCTCAAAAAGGCGAGGAGGCCGCAATTCAAAGTTTTGTTCTCGGCAGAGCATTCGCCACGCTCTTTCCCCTGGAGGCCACAGGAAGAGGGAAACACGGTACTTTTCTTCACTCCTCCGGTTCCCATTATTACCTGTCTTTGGACGAAGACAAAAAGCCGGTTGACCTCGGCAACGGCCTGGAAGAAGCGCTGGGGGAACTTGCTTCTCATCCCGAGTGGCAGAAGCAATTGCAAGAGGCCATTGAAGCAAAAATCAGTGAACTTGGCAGAAGCGCCATTAAGGACCGCCTCGTTCAAGGCTATGTCCCGTTGCTGACCGAAGAAATTGAGAAAGCGGAAGGCGGAACAGACCAAACCCGGGCTAACATCCTTCGGAAGCTACAGCGGGCGCTGAAGCAATATATCCAAAAAGAGCTGACATCGAGCGCAGTTTAGGCGGATCAGCGATGCTGGATACTCTTCGGAAACACATTCATACTGCCACAGCGGGGCGTTTACGCCCCGCTGTGGCAGGTGCCACCCGCATCGTGACAGTCACCCTGTCGGAGGGCCTGTTTTCGGTAAAGGCGCTTCGGGATGAACTGTTTCCCGAGGTGACTCCTGATCTCGCGTTGATCCGACCCTGGGTTGATGCGACCTCGAAGGATTTTTCTGAACGAGCCCAGCAGGCGATTGGCGAGGGGCAGACTCTGGACGTTGCCGCCCGCCTGGTGCGGGAAGGCATCTCTCTGAACCCCAGTAGCTTGATCGTCGTGATCGGCGATCTGCGAGATTCCGGGGCGATGAAGATGCTGGCAGAGGTCACCAGTAGCTTGGAGGCTTTGGCGCGACAGTCACAGGCGGGCCATCAGTATTTTTGGGCGGGAATCTTGCTGATGAGTTCCGAGAACTCAACTGTGGCCGCTGAAGACCTGAAGCGTGTCTGTGGCAGCGTCTTCCAGAAACTTATCCTGCTCGACCGCAGCAACGGTTCGGGCCTGCTGAGCGAAGAAGATCGGCCTTTCCAGGTGCTCCATGTTTGGGAGTACCTTCGGCGCATGGCAGATAGTCTTGCGGAAGGTGCGATCGAAGGCCGGAATTTTGTCGAATGGATGCAGGAAGCGAAACCTAAAGAGGGGCTCTGTTCCAGCTTTGGGGGGAGCACTTGTTATTACCCCGTAAATCAAGTGTTTGAAACTGCCGCCGTCCAGTGCGGAGCACAGGTACTTCACGATTCGCTTCTGGCAACAGCGCAGGAGCCGCGCCATTTGTTTTTTGTTGACCGGTTTCGACTGGATGCCGGGATCACCAGTTTCGCTGACCTGCAGGCCTCTCTTGTGGGGGGGGCTCCGCAGCCGTGGAACGGAGTTCCTGGCTTCTCCATTCCTGGCTTCTCCTTCGATACCGACCAGAACGAGAAAAGTCTGGTTCAGTTGGCGAATATTGGCGGTCAACTACCAGCGCTGGCAGGCGGTTTCGAAGCTTCTCTTGCGGCAGTTTGCCAGGAGAAGCGGGAAAACTGGAAGCACCTGTTGGACGACTACCTTGATTCGATTGTGACTGGCGAGAATGGCGGGATACATCTGGCCGGCTTGTTCCTGGACGGTTTGGTGCGGTTCGTTCGTGATGCAATGGCGGGTTCCGTAAACATTGCCCCCCCGGCCTCCCCAGATTTTGAGCCGGCTCGAGCCGCGCTGCAGAAGATTCCTTTTCTTCCGGGCCTCGCCCTGCGGGCAATCGTGGCTAGTGCGCTTGGTGGCTTTCTGGCTTTGAGTGGTCCGTTTTCCGACACCGGTAATCTGGCCTTTGCCGTCATCGTGGTTGCTGCAATTTTAATTTTCAGTGCGGTTCTCTTCCACGCTTCTCGTGTTCGCGCCGAGCGTGAGTTTGCTCATTTGCGCGGCGAACTGGCGGCTCAGTGGCAGGCCTTGCGCGACGGAGTAACCATCCGGATCGCGTCTCGGATGCTCCAGGAGCTCTGTGACACGGCCTCGTCGCTGAAGCGTGATATCGACCAGGCAGGGAAACGCACTACGGAAATAACGGAGTGGTTTCAAGAACAATACGCCCCCCCAGTCCCTCGCTCTTCCACGCTTTACTGGCCGCTGCTCTCCAGTAGCAGCGAGTTTCGGACCGCAGCAGGCCCGCTGCCGAAAACGGTGGGGATGGCGCCCAGCGCGTTTAGAAGCCGCTCGCGGGGACCCCTGCTCTGGCGCCGAATGGCGGCGCCCGGCACGCCCGACCCCAGTTCCTATGAGTGCCATTTGCTGGAACAGGCGGCCATTCATATGATGCCCCAGGCTGACCATGTTCTAACCACGCGGATTCTCTCTCGCTTGCATGACGACGAGAGGGCTCGGACCTATGTTCTACAACACAACCGACTGACGGCAGAGCCGTTTATTTGCCCCCGTCCCGGCACCGGCATGCTGGATATCCAAGCGATTCTGGAAGCCGATGGTACTGACTGCGAGACTGTTTTGAACGAGTTGCAGGAGAGCCTGAGTCCGTACTTCAGAAACGTCGAGACGATTCAACAGCCTTCGCCGTATCTGGTTTCTGTCACGTCCACGGCAACTGATATAAAAATGGCGAATGTTCTGGGCCTGGAAAACGTGGCAAAATGATCTTCTTATTTTCTCTTCTGTTTTCGTGTTTGCTCATCCCGTTCACCATCCTGGCGCCTTTTGTATTCGGACACTTGACCCCTTGGGGCGCCGCACTGCTCGATGCCGTCAGTTGTGCCACGCTCCTGTTTCTGACGCCCTGGTTTGTGGAGACTTATGAGCCGCGAGTCCGACTCTTTGTCCTGCTCTTCGGGGTGCTTAAAGGCGTCCGCCTCGTGTCTGGCTTCGGCGGCGCGTTGATCATCGGCCTGCTTCTTTTCGGGCATCACGAATTATTAACGCTTCTGCTGGCTTTGCCTGTTTGCGTGGGCCTCTGCATGAACGCAATCGGGTTGGAGTATATTCCAGCCAGGCTGTCGGCTCTGCGGGTTCCTTCCGCAGTTGGCCCCGATTCTGAATCGCCTGCACTTGTCCTGCCCCCTGAAGCTGGCCCCACCGATGGTGCCATGATTGACAAGAAATTCGAGTGGAAGTACAACAACGCGCCGTATTCGGTGCAATTGCTGATTCGCCGCGAGATCTACGAGAAGCAAAAGGTGGAAGAACGGGTTCTCGATCCCGCAATTTGGCCGCAACGGTACGTCGCAGGTGGCATCACCGGCGAACTCCACGAACTCGCCACCCGGATCGGGCGACTTGGCAAAAGCTTCGGCAGCTATGAAGAAGTCAGCCTGGCACTGGAGTTTGTCCAGCAAACCGTGACTTACACATCGGATGTCGGCGAGTATCCCCGCTACCCGATTGAAACCCTGGTCGAGGGCAAGGGGGACTGCGAAGACGTCGCCATTCTGGCGGCAGCCCTGCTCCAGTGCATGGGCTACCAGAGCGCCCTGATGTACCTTCCGGGACACGCGGCGCTTGGTGTGGCCGGCACCCCGGGACTGGAAGGGGTCTACCGGGAACTCGACGGTACCCGTTACTACTATTGCGAAATGACCGCGACAGGATGGACTATTGGCGAACTGCCGAAAGACATGAATGAGTCGGACCTAACGGTGGCCCTGATTCCGCCGTTGCCGTTGAAAGTTGTGCGCCCGCCAGACGGGCAGCAGGGTGGCGATGAACGTTAGGTGACAGGGCTAATGGTCACACTGAATTAGGCCACAGCCCAGAGGAGAACCGAAACCGAACATGCCACATTGCCCGATTCATCCGCAGGTTCAACTTGAAGCCAAGAAGAGGGGCTGGTACTGCGAGGAGTGTGAACAGAACGTCCTCTCCTTCAATGAACACCCGGCACCGGCTTCCGCGAACGGGCTGCCGCTCCTGATCGCCGGACCATTTTCCGCTCTGGCCACCGAACAGCATCCGGCGGTCTGGCTTTGGCACGCCTGCGAAGCCGTCGAGAATCTGCTGAAGTTTTTGGCCGTTGTCAGCCTCTCCGAGCGTTCTGTTTCCGGCCACCTGACGCAGAAACTCGCTGAGCAGATCCGGCCCCGCCTCGATCGCCCCAGCATGGGCCAGTGGGCTCACATGCTTCGCGTACTCGCCGCAGCCGAACCGGAATCCACAATCCTGCCGGATTTGAAGCCTCTCGCCGATCGTATCGAAGCGCTTCTCACCGGCCCGGCGCCTGGCCTGAAAGACCCGATTCAAGCGTTTCAGGCTTTGCGCAACCAGCTGGCACATGGTGGTATCGGGCGCGCCCACGCTGCTTTACGGCAGATCTGGGAACCGCGCCTTGCGGAACTCCTTCAGGCCTTGGCCCCCCTTGCGGCCATCCAATTGGTGGCACGGGGAGAAGGCGATTCGTGGTTGCTCCTGCGTCCGGAAGCCGCCGAATCGTTCCCACACGCAGACCTTTTTGACAGCCAGTCTCCGGCCGCGCTCTACGCCGTTCGTGGCGAAACCGCCGTTCCTCTCTGGCCGTTGAGCCGCTTCGATCTGCCGAAGAGTCTCGATGATTCGGCCAGCGCTAAACCAGCACTGCAGTTCTATCTGCGCCGCGAGAACGAAGACCTGCACTATCTGCCGCTCTACGTGGATACGCCGCCTGTCAGCAAGGCGGGATGGGAAGCTCTGCAGGCATTCCATTCGATTTTCCCTCCGCTGCCCGCCCCCAAAACCAAGATTGCCGGTTTCGACAACGAGCTCCGCCGCGACGCTGCCGAACGCGTGGGCCGCGACACGGAGCTACAGCGCCTGCGGGAGTGGCTCGCGCAGCCGAACCCCGAGAATCAAGGCCGTTGCCTTTGGATAGAAGGTATTGCGGGGATGGGCAAGTCGGTGCTGGTCGCGTCGCTGATTACCGAATTGCAGGAATTGGAAAAAGAATCGGGCAAGCGGGTTCTGGCGTACCGGTTTCGTACCGGTGACACGCGCTGTAACTGGCCCGCGTTCTGCACGTATCTCGATGAACGCCTGCTTCGTCCCGACGAGAACCCTTTCCCGGTGAATCAGCGCGATCAGGCGAAGGACCGGATCCGCGAGCGGGTCCTTCGCTCTTCCAGCCGCGAGCCGCTGGTGCTGATTCTGGATGGCATCGACGAGGTCCATCGTTCCGATGCACAGTTCGTAAATGACTTCGTGCGCCCGCTGGCCACGGTCATCGGGTTGACGCTGATCTGCGCTGGCCGACCCGACGCCGGCCTGCCCGAATTGTTCCGGGATCTGCCGTCCGAAGCCGCGTTTCCCGAGGGGTTGGCGCCCATGCTGACGGAGGACGTGAAGGCGATACTGCTGGAGCGACTGGACCGCACCAGTCTCCGAAAAAAGCTCATTGAGCAAGGGGAACAGGACCACGAAGCGTTTGTCGAGGCCGTTGCCCGGAATGCCTCGGGGCTTCCGATTTATGTCCGCTATGTGGTGAACGACATCTTCGGCGGCAAACTTCGGGTGCTGGACGCGCAGGACGCGAGAACGCTGCCACCGTCACTGAACCACTACTACCAGCGGCTGGTTGGCGATTACCAACTGGGAACCGACGCGCAGGTTCGGTTAGAGATGCTTTACCTTCTGGCGGTTGCCTGCCGGCCGCTGGATGTGGAGACGATGGCGGACTTCTGTCTGCGGCTGAACCTTGTCGCCGGCGAAAATGCCGCAGATGCGGCACAGGAGCGAGTGCGCCGTGCCGTTTCTGCCCTGGGGCCGATGCTTCGCCTGGCGACGGCCGAAGGCGGCACCTATAACTACGCGCTGTTTCACGAGAGTTTCCGGCAGCATCTTTCCACGGACCCGGCGACGAGAGACAGTGTTGCGGGCATGCACCAACGCGTCGGGCAACTCACGATGAAGTGGCAGCGGGGCGACAGCGGGCCAGTTGCAGAGTACGTGGTGCGCTACGGAGTAGAGCATCTGCTGGATGCCGGGAACAAGGGTTTAGCGGCGCAGCGACTACTGAATATTCCTTATATGGCAGCACTATGCCGGGCTGCGACCGACTTCGTCGTGCCGCTGGGATATTGGAGACGAGTCGGAATCGAAACGCTTGCTCAGCGGTGCGTAGAGGAACTCGATCATGAGGCGGCTGTTGACGACTTGGAGGCGGTCGGATCTTTCCTGGCCGAAGCGGGGCTATACAGGCCATCAGAAGTATTCCTTCGCAAATCCTTATCCGGAGCAGAGAAGGCGCTCGGCCCGGATCATCCCGATACGTTGCGTTCGGTGAATAACCTGGGAACTCTGCTCAGCGGCAAAGGAGATCTGGAAGGCGCGGAGGCGCTATACCGACGGGCACTGGCGGGAAAAGAGAAGGCGCTCGGCCCGGATCATCCCGATACGTTGGATTCGGTGAATAACCTGGGAGTTCTGCTCAGCGACAAAGGAGATCTGGAAGGCGCGGAGGCGCTATACCGACGGGCACTGGCTGGAAGCGAGAAGGCGCTCGGCCCGGATCATCCCGGTACTTTGACGGCGGTGAGCAACCTCGGGGATCTGCTCGGGATCAAAGGAGATCTGGAAGGCGCGGAGGCGCTAATCCGGCGGGCACTGGCGGGAAGAGAGAAGTTGCTCGGCCCGGATCATCCCGACACTTTGGCGGCGGTGAACGACCTCGGGGATCTGCTCGGGATCAAAGGAGATCTGGAAGGCGCAGCGGCGCTAATCCGGCGGGCACTGGCGGGAAGAGAGAAGTTGCTCGGCCCGGATCATCCCGATACGTTGCGTTCGGTGGCCAACCTGGGAAACCAGCTCAGAGACAAAGGAGATCTGGAAGGCGCGGAGGCGCTATTCCGCCGGGCCCTTGCGGGCAGAGAGACTGTGCTCGGCGCCGAACACAGGGACACACTGGGGTCACTAAGGAGGCTGGGCTATTTACTTTCCAGCCAAGACAACCACGATGATGGCCCGCTTCTCATCAGTTCCTATGTCTCGCGCAACGCTTCGTGCCGCGGCGCTTTGCTGTACGACTGGGCCTGCGTAGAGTGTCTCGCCGGAAATGTTGGTTCCGCGCTCAATCTGATTCGCGAGCATCTCACGGCGAATCCCGGTCAACTTGACCGAGCGATGAAGGATGATAATATCCGCCCGCTCTGGCCAGCGCTCAGGGAGAGAATCTAATGACTGTCGCCCTGCCTTATCGCCGGAGCACTTTCTACACTCGCCAGTGTCAGCGCCCAACTGTGCGGTCGGAGCACGCGGAACGAGGTTCAAATTCGATGGATCACTCAAAGGAGAATACCGAGGGATGAAAGAGTTAGCGGTCATGGTTCTACCTGACATTTCCAATGTTTCTGTTTTAACCGCTCTGGTCGGCAGTTGCACCGCGCTGCTGATTGCGGTCGCCGGGTGGATAGTTTCTTATCTACAAGGGCATAACGCAAAACGTCTCTCTCGGCAACAAAAACGGATAGAGCGACTGGAGCATGACGGGCGGGCCCGGATCGCAGTGGAAAAAGCCGCCTGCGAATGGCTCAGTGAAGCCTTAACAAGGACAGAAGCGTCAGTTCAACAAGAGCTTCGGCGCAGAACACGAAACAGTTCTGGATTGTCCCCGAGAATGGGTCCGCGGGATTTCAGATAAAGTTGCGCAGTCTTCCATTCGGCGTTAAGTCGCCGCCTTATTTGTGAGGTGCACTTCTGACTTGGCTTCTCGCAATATGGTGTCCCGTACGAGTCGATTATCGGAAAGATGAATATTGACATGCCTTGCTGTTTGCGCCCGTCAGTTCTGTCGTCTCCAAAGAATTTTATCGCATCATCTACCCTGATCACCCGTCCGAGGCGGAGCATGATGCCTGAGCACAAAAAGAGCCTTCACGCCGCTTCGGTAAGAACGCTGCAGCTGAAACGGCTAACCCGCATGGAGTCATTATGGACAATAACGAGAATCCACCCTTTGCCGACCAACCCGGCGGCAGAAACTTCCATGACGCGACTATTCAACGTGCCATCGTTGTGGCTAGACACGCATGGCATGGCTGGAAGATAGTACTCGAGGACGATGCCACCATTTTGCTGGCCAACCCAAAAGTATTCAGTCGCTTCTGCGCAGAATATAGCGTAGGCCGCACAATCCGAACTGGAACCAAGGAGGAATGTCGAAGAATGATTCGACGCCTGATTCGCCGCGCGATCAAGGACCCACTCGGCAGTGGAATCGACAACCTGGACCGCCGGCTTCGGCCCCACTTTGGGACTCGGAATGGGCGCAGCATGGTATCCATGATTTCGAAGGTTGGGGCATTTTATAGACCAGAAGTCTTCGTCGCTTGGGACAAATACGCGAGGAAAGGCCTGAATATCATGTCGAATCTACCGCCCAGCAGGAACTTCACAGGCTACGTAAATTACCTGGCGACCGTTGAACAACTCTGGGCGACCCCCGTTAGAAAGCAGATTGAATCTGCCGTCAGCGCCGCTGGCGGGTGCCCACAATACAATCCTCCCGCATTCGGGCGACGGGTCCTTGATGTGGCTTTGATGATTGTAGGCGGGCGGCGCGAATTTGAGGTACGTCCACACTCGGGACCCAAGCGTGGAGCACAAAAGTGCTAGGCGAGGCACCAGAAAGCGCTTCAGTCTTATCTTTCCGTGATTTTGATGCGTCGTTCGTATCCGTCGAGGACAGCTATTGTGACAAACCCAATCACGAGAATCCATCCTTCGCCGACACCCTGCCCACCCTCCTGGCATCATCCCTTCGCGAGTTGGAGACGGAGCATGATCCCTTTCACAAACTATGGGCCATTTGTGACCTCGTCGAAAACACGCTGCGCCTTCTGGCAACGGCGGGCATCGCCGAACATGAACGCGACAAAGAACTTCCGCCCGGATTAACCAAAGAGATTGCGGAGGGTCTGCAGCGGCCGACCATGGGCATCTGGTTCAGCATTGCCAACGCAGTGGCGCGACACGCGCCCGCGAATTCGGTGCTTCCCGCACTACTGGGCACGGTGAACTCCGTGGACAACCTTCTTAAAAAGAATGGGCTCAGTGAATTGCGGAATCGTTTAGCGCATGGGGCTTTCAACCGGCGAGGCGACTCCCAGGGCTATTGGGAACAGTGGGAGCCGCTCATTCGGACTTGGGTAGCCGAGCATCTGGCATGGCTGGCGGATACGGCATTCATCACAGTCGATGAGGCAGGCCAGCGATTCCTGATGCGGGGCGAATTCGGCGAAGAGCAGGACTCCGGCCTGTGGCCTGTCCCGCAGTCTGCGCCCCCATCGAGTGCGTGGCTTTGTGTGGGGCAGACAGCTCTTCACCTCGGGCCGTTGGCGGAATCGGAGCCGGACGGCCTGCATCCTCTGGTCTACATGCGGGGGGATAAGGTTCGGCTCCAGTACCTGCGACTGGGCCACGGCACAACTGAATTCCAGGACTCGACCCCGGAAGCCATGAAGCGTTTCCGTCAGCGATTCCGTTTGGACGCAGCCCAGGAATCGCCAGGAGTGCGAGGAG
Organism: uncultured Acidobacteriia bacterium; assembly: GCA_903929755.1. Taxonomy (GTDB): domain Bacteria; phylum Acidobacteriota; class Terriglobia; order Bryobacterales; family Bryobacteraceae; genus BOG-234. Next base: position 3,776 of record CAIYVZ010000098.1, on the reverse strand, counting down.
AAATTCGCAAGGAAGCCGCCAGGCGCGTCGGGCGGCAGGCGGAATTGGAGAAGGTTCTGGGTGCTATTCGGGCACCCGGGGCTGGGAGTCTCTGGTTGGGCGGGCCAGCGGGGTCCGGGAAGTCCTGTCTGATGGCTGCGGTGATGCAGGAACTTGACGACCACCCTGTTCCGGATATCTGTTTTGTGCCCTATCGGTTCCGGGCCGGAGACGGGCGGTGCAATCAGTTGCAGTTTCTGCTCCAGGTTGCGGAATCGATCGGCCGCTCTGCATGCCTGAAAACGACGGAGAAAGCGGAGCCGCAGCGAGGGCGGACCGGAAGTTCTGTCAGTGACATTCAGGATTTGTTGAAACTGCTGCGGCCGGGCGCATCCGTGCTCCTGGTCCTCGACGGGCTCGATGAAATTGCAGCCGTGGATCGTGGTTTTGCCAGGGTTGTGCTCCAGCCTCTGCACTTGAGTGGGGTCCGAATTGTTGGTGCTGGCAGGCCCGAAGCGGGGCTTCCGGAACTGTTTGCCGGATTTGGGGCTGCGGAGCCTTACCCCGCTGGCATCCCGCCGCTGGCAGAAGAAGACACCCGGGCCATGATCCTCCAGGCGATCGACGGCAACCGGGAGTTACGGAAACGCCTGTTCGCCCGCGACACGGAACGGCGGGATCAGATCCAGAATGATTTCATCCGGGCGATCGTTAAACAGAGCGAGGGAAGTCCACTTTATGTGAACTACGTTATCGGAGATCTCTGTGCTGGCTTGATCGGCCCGGAGAACGCACGACAGTTGCCTCCGAGCCTGAACGGATACCACGACCGGCTGATCGAGCGTTTGTCCGTGGGCGACCTCCAGGCGGTTACAACTCCGTGCGTGGTGCTGTTGGCGGAGGCGAAGGAGTCGCTGTCCGTCTCGGAACTCGCGGCACTTTTGTGTCGTCGAGGGGTGCTGGCCGCTCCGGATCAGACGCTGGTTGAGCGGGCGATTGCGTATCTCTCTTCGATGATCAGGAACAGAGACACGCGGGATGGAGAAGACACCTACACCCTGTTCCATCATTCCCTTCGGCAGCACATTCTCGGGCGTCCCGATCTGCAGCATCAGGTGACGTTGACGCGGCGAATGCTGGTGGAGGCGGCACAACAACCCTGGGGGGACGCCGCGGAAGTGTATCTGCTGCGAAACGGGGTCGCGCACCTGGTTGAGAACGATCAGTGTGATCGGGCCCTGGGCCTGATCACAGATTTTGACTTTCTGATGCGGCGGTTCCAGCGGCTGGATTCGACGGGGCAGGCTGCTGAAGGATGGTATCGGGACTGGGATCTGGTGTGGCAAAACACGCCGGTAGCCGGTGAGCCGTTGACCTGGTGGAATTTCGCGCGAAGTTCACGACACATTTTCTGGAGGCCTGGCGTTCATGCCTCAAAAACTCTGCTTCAGCTTGCCCTGGAATACTGCGTCGATTCTCCGGTAACCGAGGTGGCTGAAGCGTGGCTGGGCCGGCAAGACCAGACGGTGACAGTCCTGGCAACGAAGGCCCGCCAGCGTTCAAGCGTTCTGTGGGAATGCGAGGGCGTTACAAGCATGTCCGGCGGCCCATCCTGTCGATTCCTTTACGTTGCGCGGGAGCATGAGGTGGCGGCGCTCGACCCGGAAACGGGAGCCACTCAGTGGCAGGTTCCGACAGGCAAGATAAAGCGCCTCAGCAAGTCCAGAACGGAAGGTGGCTGCATTCACGCCATCCTCGAAAACGGGATTGTTATTGCGTTCGACCTGGAGACGGGTGAGCAGCGAGACACGTCAAAAGCCTGGATCGAGGTGGATCAGGAATCTGCCTGTATCTCGGCGGATGGAGAAAGAATTTACTTCCTTGACGTTGACGGCCGCACCGTTAGTTTCCTCTGGGATCAGCAGGGTCCGCCAACCATTCATGAGGCGCCGAACGCAGCAGAACTGAGACGCTGTCAGATCAGAGAGGGCGTCCGTCTTCTCGGCGACGCGGCGGATCCGGAGTCAGTGTGGCAGCGATTGTTACCGCAGATTTCGGCTGGCGGCGAAGCAAATGAAGACATTACTGAGTTGATTACTTCCACCGGTTCTTTCGCGGCGGTGCGCTCTGCTGGCGGGGGCGTGAAGATCTTTGATCTGGAATCCGCGACACCGGCAAAACCTTTGAATTTCAACACGCCAGCCGGTTTACTTCTCAGCGCCCGCCTGAACGCCGCAGGTACAGCCTTCGACACTTACATCCAACTCGACAGCGGAAAGCAACGCTGGCAGCGCCGGGCAATTGGCCGCAAGAGACGGATGAGGGTAACAGGCCGTAGAACCTTCAAAGCCCGTCCCCAACCGCATATGGATCGTTTTCGGTTTTTCAAGGCAAGCAGCAACTCCGGAACTTATCGAGCATTGGCAGCCTGGGACGGCAATGTCAACGAAGGACGCGTCGAATATGAGTGCGAAGGGTTTGTCCGAAATCTCGCTTATGCTGGCGACACACTCGTCGTGGCCTTTAACCACGGTGACGTTCGGGTTGCTGACCGCCTACGAAAGAATTTACGGCACCTCCACCGGTTCGCCGGTGGGGACGAAACCGACTTACTGCCGCTTATTGGCCACCGTGTTGCTGCCTTGTGTGGCACGGTTCTTGCGGTATTGAATCCAGAGCAGAAATCGCCAGACGCCCCGCATGATCTTGGCGTCCGGGTGCTGGGGAAGATACCGGGAGGGGATCGTTTTGTTTCTGCCGGCTTACGAGGTCCGCTGATTCGGATCTGGGATTCCAAAACGGGACAGCTGGTCGGCCGTCTCGCGGACTCGCGACATGGAATTAGCGAGATCTGCGTCTCCCCTGACGGAAAGTTCCTCACATCCATGACCGATGGCCTCTGTCGCGATCGTGAAACATGGCTCTGGGATATCGACGAGCAGGAATTACTCGCGCGAGTGGAAGGGATTTTTTGCGGGATCGGTGGGATACAGAGGGAAGGGATGGACAGATTGGCTCCGCGTCATGTGCCATACGGCAAGACCCGGTCTTCCAAAACGTTTTCTCCGTTGGTGAGGAAAGCTCTCCGTCAATGCAATTGCTACTTTGGGAGAAACGAACCAGATACGCGTTCTCTGTCTGTAACACTAGGGGACCTGATCTGGCATGCCCCCCGAGACATCAGTGCGCTGTTGCACCTGACGGATCAATCGTTCGTTGTCGGCGATGGGTCGGGAGACGTGCACTTTGTGACGCTGCGCTCTGGCGGCCGGGACGAATTGGAGCTGTGTTTGTGATGGTTTTATATCGACTGAAACCGATTAGTTCTGGCTCAAAGCCTGGACCCAGATGAAGATCAAAAGCAGCGACAACATTGGATTGTTCGACCTGGACGGATCGCTGGCGGATTTCGACGGCCAATTAATGGCTGACTTGGCCAGGCTGTATTCGCCGGAAGAGCCGAAAATCGACGATTTACGATCGGCCGGACACGTACCGCACATGGACGCACGCATGAGGCTCATCAAGTCGCAACCGGGTTGGTGGAAAGCGTTGCCACCGATTGAGAATGGGATGAAAGTATGGGCGCTTGCCCTGAAACTTGGCTTCAACTGCAAGGTGCTGACAAAGGGACCGAGATCACACTCGTTGGCGTGGCCCTCTGTGCCAACATGACTGAGACATCTTGACTAACCGCAATTAGAGAGCAGGGCGGGAAAGAGAAGACTCGGTATGTTCACGACAGCAACGACAAACGGTTCTGCCCCTGCGACGCCAATGGGGGTGATGGAAACGAT
>CAIYVZ010000097.1 GCA_903929755.1 uncultured Acidobacteriia bacterium | reverse complement strand
TCCCCGCTTGTCGAGCTTGTTTGCTCTCAGCGGCACATGCAAAGGCACACCGCATTACCTCAAAACCCAAACGGAAAGGACTTCCCCGCTCCACGCCTCGTCAGCCCCCGCTCAGGCTCATCCTTCGATGAGAATATGCTGACTGCGGCGGCCCCATCGTTCACCGGTAACTTGTTGCACGTAAAGTATTTGCCGCCACCATGGTGCCCGTGCCGTACGCTGGAACTCCCGCCGCATCGACGGCATGGCGGAATTGCGCAACGTCGGCCCCGCCGCCAGGTCCTCTGGTCTTCCGGACGCGAGCTTCTCGGCAATAAGATCGTCCTTTGAAATGAAGAACGCAGTCAGACCCGTTGAGGCGTCGATCACGCCTTCGCCCAAAGCGGAAGAATGCGGTGGGTTCGGCGAATTCCTCGGGGCGAATGCCTTGAAGCGGTGCCCCGAATGAGGCTAGAGCGGCGAAGATTGCCGACGAGTTCGCCGCGTCAGCCCTGATGAAGAAGTCGATATCCTCCGTAAAGCGGGGCTGCGCGTGAAAGATCACGGCATACCCGCCAACAATCAGATATCTAACGCCATGGGCATGGAATGCGGACAAAAGGTCTTCGTAGTCTTGGAACATCCGGTTCGATCTCCCACCCCTTGATCGCGTAAGCTGCCTCGATCATTTCCTCCACCCCATCCATTCGCTCCCACACTGGCCGACTTTGCCAGTAGCGATACTCGTCGGCCTTCATCTCATCCAGGCTGGACTATTTGCGCACGAGGTTCATAATTGATCGCAGCTTACCCGGCCGCTTACCGTCCGCCGCCCAGCGTTTGCATGTCGTGAACGGTCTGAATAATTGCAGGCACCAGAACAATCACGAACAGCGCCGGCAGAATAAACAGCACAATCGGGAACAGCATCTTAATGCCGGCCTTGCCCACCGCTTCTTCGGCCCGCAGCCTGCGCCGCTGCCGCAGGTCATTCGCGTAAGCGTTCAGCGCCGATGACAGGCTGGTCCCAAACCGCTCACTCTGGATGATCATCGCCGAGAGCGCTTTCACATCGTCGAGGCCCGTCCGGCGCACCATCGCGCCGAATGCCTTGGCGCGTTCCTGGCCGGCGCGGACCTGCATGGTCACCGTATAGAATTCGTTCGCCAGTTCCGGGTAAATATGCCGCATTTCGTCGCTGACCCGGTTCATCGCCTGGTCGAGCGCCAGGCCTGTTCCCAGCACGATGCCCAGCAAGTCAATCGTGTCCGGCAGCGCTTCCTGTAGTCTCTTGCGGTACTGGGTCGCCAGTTTTCCCAGTACGAATTGCGGTCCGACGAACCCGATAATTCCTGCGGCCACCAGAGCCCCGAACATGTTCGAAAAATCGTTGCCCCTGTTCGCCCAAATAATAAACACAAAGCAGAACACCAGGAAGCCCGAAGCGGTCATGATGTAGTTGCTCAGCGTCTTCTCGCCCCGGTAACCAGCCTGACGGAGTCGTTTTTCCGAACCCCGGATCCAGTCGTCGGCACCCGGAATCATCGCCACGAACCGCAGGAACTTACCCGGCAGACCCTGCGTGGTTTTCCGCGGACGCCCGCTGCCCACCTGGCCCGCGGAGCGAAGCTCTTCCAGCCGGTCATTCAGAAAGTCGTCCTGTTGCACGAACAACTGCGAAGCGGCCCAGATGATGGCCGTCAGCGTCACTCCCGCAAGCAGGAAGTAGAGGAGCGATATCAGCATCGTTAGACCTTCACATTCGCCAGCTTACGGATCACCAGAATTCCAACAATCTCTGAACAGATCGCATAGGTAAAGAACTTGGTCCCCAACGGATCGGTCCAAAGCAGCCGCGTGTACTCCGGTTTCTGGATCCAGAAACCCAGGCCCACCACGACAGGTAGTGCGCACAGCAGCCCCGCCGAGAAGCGCTGCGACGCCGTATGCGCCTTCAGCTTCCGCGCCATATTCAGACGTTCCCGAATTAGCGCGGACAGGTTCTCCAAAACCGCCACCATGTTCGCTCCGGTCTGCCTTTGCAGAATCAGCCCCGTGATGAAGAACTTCAGATCGATAATCGGAATCCGGTCGCCCATCTTGTGCAGCGCCGCTTCAATAGCCGACCCAAGGGCCAACTCCTCGGTCACCTTGCGGAATTCCATCCGAATCGGGTCCGAAGTCTCTTCCGCGATTGTTTCCAGACCGCTGTGGATATTGTGGCCCGCCCGCATGGTACGCGTAAACAGGTCAATCGCATCCGGCAGCTGATCTTCGAACTTGCCCAGCCGCGACGCCCGTTTTCTCATGATGAACAGGATCGGCAACGCGCCGATCGCCAGTGCAAACAGGATTCGCAACGCCTGCATCGGAATGAACAGCGTGAGCACCAGCCACGCCACAACCGAGATTCCCACCGAGAGGGCGACCACGTCGGCGGCTCGATAGGAAAGGTTCGCTTGTTGAATCACGATCTGGAGTCGGTTCACCACTCCAAGCCACGAAACGAAATCACCCAGGAACGCCAGCGATCCACGCCGCTCCTGATGGACCAGGTTCGCCGCACCCCTGTCTTTTTGCGACCGCACCGCAGCCCGGGCACCGCGCAGGCGCGCATCCAGAAGCCGCGCTTCCTCATTACGAGGAACAACCCAAACGTACCAGGCCGCGCCAAAGAGCGCTGCCGAGAAGATCAGGAATGCCGCAATCACAAACATCTACTTATCCTGTACCTCTACCACTTCATCAAAGATCGAGCGCGACAGGTGAATTCCGTACCCTCTCAGGCGGTCCAGCACGCGAGGCTGGTTACCCATCCCCCGGAATCTCCCCACCACCTTGCCGCGCGGACTAATGCCCACCCTCTCAAACTCGAACAGATCCTGCATCTCCACCTGGTCGCCATTTACGCCGATCACTTCCGCGATGGCCGTAATCTTCCGCGCGCCATCACTGAGCCGCGAACACTGCACCACCAGGTGAATCGCCGAAGTCAGCTGCTGCCGGATCACCCGATCCGGTACATTCTGGCTCGCCATCATCACCATGGTTTCCAGACGCGAGAACGCATCGCGCGGCGTGTTCGCGTGGATCGTCGTCATGGAACCATCATGGCCCGTATTCATGGCCTGCAGCATGTCCAGAGCTTCGCCGCCACGGCATTCGCCCACAATGATGCGGTCCGGCCGCATACGCAGAGTGTTGATCACCAGGTCCCGCGCCGTCACCGCCCCAGCGCCTTCAATATTCGCAGGCCGCGTTTCGAGGCGCACCACGTGCGGTTGCTGTAACTGCAGTTCGGCGGTGTCTTCAATAGTGACCACTCGCTCGTCTTCGGGGATGAAGCGCGACAAGGTGTTCAACATCGTCGTCTTGCCCGACCCCGACCCGCCCGCGATTACGATGTTCAGCCGCGCTTCCACGCAGCCGCTCAGAAAGTCGAGAATGCCGTGCGAATACGTCTGGTTCTTCAGCAGTTCTTCGGTCGTCAGCAGCTTCTTGCCGTAACGCCTGATCGACATCACCGGCCCGATCAACGACAGCGGCGGAATTACCGCGCAAACACGCGAACCGTCTTCGAGGCGCGCATCCACAATCGGCGACGAATCGTCAATCCGGCGGCCCACGTTCGACACGATGCGGTCAATAATCATGCGCAGATGCGCCTGATCTTTGAATCGAACATTGGTCTCCACCAGGCGCCCGGCGCGTTCCACATACACGTTGTCGAAACCGTTCACCAGGATGTCCGAGATCGTGTTGTCCTTCAGCAACTGCTCCAGCGGACCCAGGCCGAAGACTTCATCCTGGACTTCTTCCGTCACCCGGTCGCGCTCGGCCAGCGTCATCGGCATGCCGGCATCTTCCACGATGCGCTCTACAATGGCGCCGATCTGAATCCGGATCCCGTCCTTGTTCAGCGACTTCAGCTGTTCCGGCGACAGCGTATTCAGGAGCTTCAGGTGTACCTGGCTCTTGATTTCAAACCAGCGGTCCGCGCCTGCCGTCGGACGTGCCATGGGGCGTGTACTCATGCCTTATGCCGCCGCACTCGCTGCAGGACTCGCCGCAGCGCCCGGCGTTGTTGTGGCTTTGCTCACGAACGCCCGGAAAGCTTTATCGATCTCCGGTGCGAACTGGCGATCCGCCACCAGCGGCCGCGCTTTATTGATTGCCGCAAGGAACGCCGGCGATTCGGGGATTCCATAGAACACCGGTTGCCCCAGCGTCTGCCGGATCTGGTCCAGACTCGCCAGATGCGTATTCGTCTTCTTCGTGTACCGGTTCACCACCACTTTGACCTGCTCCTGGGTGGCTCCCGAGCGCATCAAAGACCCGATGTACCTCTGGGCGTTGCGAACCGAGGCGAACTCCTGGCTGATCACAACAAAAATGCTGGTCGAGACCTGACAGGCGCCGGCCACCACTTCATCAGTCAGATTCTTACCCGCGTCCACCACAGTGGAATCATACTTCTCCACCAGAAATGTCGAGAACTCGCGGAAGATACTCTCAGTGAAATAACCCCGCACTTCCAGCGAATCATTCGGGCCCACAAGATAGAACCCAAGCGGATCGCGCGTCACCAGGCTTTCAAACAACGCCTGATCCATCCGGTGCATGTTTTCGGCCACTTCGGAGAGTGTGTACTGCGGACTTGCGCCCACCTGCATGGCGATATCGTTCGCGGTCCAGTCCAGGTCCACCGCCACCACAGACTGTTTGCGCTGCGCCAGCACCGAGGCAAAATTCACGGCCAGACTGGTAGTTCCGACCCCGCCCTTCGCGCCCAGAAATGTGTAAACCTTGCCCAGCTTACTTTCCGACGAAACGATGCGGCGGGGGGCACGCTCAAACCGCGCCATCGCGTCGCGAAAATCGGAACGCTTGATCGGCTGCTGTAGAAAATCGTTCGCCCCCATCCGCATCGCCTGGATGACGATTTCGCCATCGGCATGGTAGTTCGAGACGATGACATACAGGTCCGGCACCGCCTGCTTCAGCCGTTCCAGAGATTTCAGGCCCGCTTCGGTGTCGCCGGATAAGTCGACGATGACGGCTGAATTCGGATGCCGCTCAATATCCTGGAGCACGCGGACATACAGGTTCGACGAGACTTCCTGATACTCGGAGCCGACCTTGGAATTCGGGATGTTGAGCAGGTTGTCCCGCACCATTTCCCGGAAGTGTTCGTCGCTGGACGCGACCATCAAAACGAAAGGAACGGACATAGGTTCAGGCCAACTCTCCGGGGTTACGCATGTTTCTCTTGGGCTTCACGGCAAACACGTATTCTGTTCAGGATCGCATCCCGCCCCCTGCATGGGCATGGATACTGGAAAACCGGGCATGATGACGGGCGGCAGGTGTACAAAACTGACAAAACGACGGAACTCGTAGTTACTTAGGCTCACGCTGACCGTGTCGGGGATACAGATGGGCGTGTCCGGACTGTCGCAGCTGAAAGGCAGCAATTGGCCAGAGGTCGGGTCGCGCTGGAAGTACTGAATATTGATCTGCGCCGAGCCCCCCACCTGGAACTGGACCACGTCGATATTCACGGGTACATGGGCCTGCATCCACGTGATCACGTTCTGGCCGTCCGGCTCCCAGGCATGCGTGGTTGCATAGCGAGCGCCCTGGCGCGTGAACTCAGCGGAGGAGTGCCAGACCCAGTACATTTGCGCCACATAGATGATGCCGAACGTGAGCGGGATCACCACCGCTCCATAGAGCAGGGCGAATTCGACCGCACTTTGTCCCGCGCGGCGGGAGAGCCTCGGTTTGGGATTACACGCCACCGAAATGCACCTTCACTTGTGGCCGCAACGGGATGGCGTCAATGGGCAGAAACGGAATGCGCGGCTGCAGGGTGTAGCCGTTGATGGAGACGGAAATGTAGTCGGGTTCGCCGCCGCCGTTCGCGACATCGCAGCCCGTGATGGCGCAACTGCAGACGCCACTCACCTGCGCAACTTTGTCGTAGCGCTCGGGGATAATCAGGATCATGTCCGGCGTCAGGCCGGTGACGAATACAGGCTGTGAATTGTCGGTAGTGCCGGTCAGGCCGAAACTAATGGCTGCGGCGACCGTCGGGTCGGCCGCGTTGCAGAAATCGACGCCCTGCTGCGTAGCCAGGTAGCTCGCCACCGAGTTCGCCACCTTGCGCAATTCCACGTAGGTATAAGTGAACTTAGCAATCTGCGTCATCCCCACCAGTAACAGGACAATGATCGGGATCAGCATCACTGTTTCCAGAATCATGCTGCCGCGGCGAGCGTGGCGATTTCTGCTCATCGGTGCAGTACCACCTTTCCGGGCCCGCTCGTTATGGCGCAGGCTCCGCCCACGGAACCCTGCTTGAGCGGCGCGACCACACCCAGATATAACGCCACGAAACGGCCATCGGCGTCAGCGGGGTTATTTGAATTCGTCGCCACTCCGGTTGTTGGCTGTAACTGGAACTGCCGGAAGCCGATCACCTGCATGGTGCCGCCTACGGCCAGGGCGCTGACTACCGGAAGGGTCATCAGGCGCTTGTTGTCGCCGACGTACGTGGTGTAGTCGGTGAGGGGCGTCAGGTCGATGTCCGGCGTGTAGGCGGTGGAGATGGTGGCCAAATCGGTAACCGCCGAACAGGCCGTGATCTGTGTCGGGTCAGTCAGGCGCGAACTGAGGCCGCACATCGCGTTTTGTACGGAGGGCTGCGCTCCGGCGGCGTTGCAGGCGCGCACCGGAATGGCAGAAGCCCAGACGTTTTCAAAGTTTCCAATGACAGAGCAGGCCCATCCCGGCGTCGCCGGCGATGGCACCAGGCCTTGCGCCCCGGTACGGAAGAGCTGCTGGTCTTCTGTAAAGGTCTGGCTGGTGTCGTACCGGTCGATCAACAGATACGGAATGCGCCCCCCGGTGCCCGGTGCGATGTTCGCGGGGGCGGCTCCGGTGCACTGGGAACCCAGCGTATAGAGGGTTCCGGGCACGAAGCCAAAGTTCACGGTGTCGGTTGCATCGATCGGCTGAATTGCGTAGGGTTCTATGCCGCACGCGGTGCAGGCCGGGGCCCCTACCCCCGCTACCGCAGACGAGGCAATCGTTGTTTTCCGGCTCTGGCCAAGCGCCAGCAGAGACCAAAACACCAGTGGCGCGTCCCCGGTCAGATTGATGGTGACGTGCCTCGCGGTGGTGCCATCCGCCGTTGATGCGGCTCCGATTTGCCCCAAAGCTCCCACGGCGTCGGCCAGGGCGGGGAAGTAAGCCGGATCCTGCGTCACGCTGTCCAGAACTCCGTTGGTCTGGCCCACTACCAGTGAGCTGAAGTTGTATTTATTCGCGGTCCCCAGGCTGTTATCCAGCGTCAAATTTGCTGCCAGGTTTGCGGCATCTGTGGCGACCGAGGTGCCGTTCAACTGTGCTGCCGCTGAAATCGCCATTGCGTTCGCCGCTTCATTCAGCTCTGCCCGAATCAGATAGATCCGGCCCAGGTCGATCGCGAAACCCATGAAGCCAAGCAGAACCGGAACCATGATCACCAGGAACTGGATCGACATGGCTCCCGACCTGCGCGAACGGCTATTTCTTTGGTTCCTGCTCACCACGCGGCCCCACAAAATGGCTCAGAATCCCGCGATGCTTGTCTTTCTTCGCCTTCACTTCGGCGTTCGTCGGCAGGAAGGTTTCGGGGAAATCCGGCAGCTTCGCTTTCTCCTCGGCGGACAGCGGCTTTACGAAGTGCGGCGTGATTACCACCAGCAGTTCCGAGTTCGATTTCTTCAGCGAACGGCTGGTAAAGAACTGGCCCAGCACCGGGATATTGCCAAGGCCGGGAAACTTGGAAACAACATCAATCACACGGTTGTCGATCAGGCCTGCGATGGCGAAGCTCTCGCCATCTTTCAGGATCACTTCCGTTTCGGCCCGCCGCTGCGAAATAGCCGGGATCAGAAAGCCCTGCAGTGTGACGGCATTCGCGAAATCCAGCGAACTGACTTCCGGCGCTACGACGAGATTGATTGATCCGTTCGGGGTCACGGTCGGCGTAAAGTCCAGCTTCACACCGAAGGGCTTGAACTGCACGGTGATTACCGGCGACACGGATCCGCCCGTGGAAGTCGTAGTCAGGATGGGGAAAGGAAACGAGCCGCCTGCCAGGAAGCTGGCAGACTTGCCTTCCACCGTGATCAGATTCGGTTCGGCCAGGATCTGCAGAACATCGCGCTGTTGCAGCGCTTTGATCGTCGCGCCAATATTCAGGTCGGGACGGTAGACGAACATGTTCAGCAGGTCAGCAAAATTCACGCTCTGTGAACCGCTCGGCTGCAACTGGCTGAAACGCGGCGACTGGAACTGCCCGGTGCTGATTTCCCCAACCGCCACGCCATTCCGGCTGAATAGATTGAAGCCAAGCTCCTGCAGTGCCGTCCGGTCAATGCTGGCGAACTTCACCTGCAACACAATCTGGCGGGGTTCCGGATCCGGCGGCGCGGTCAGCAGATTCACCACGGTCTTGGCACGGGTCTGGGCCAGGGCTCCGGCCAGCTTTACCTGAGCCGAATCCCGCGCCGTGCCCTTCAGCACGATGGTTTCGCCCTTGCCAGACACTTCAATCGCGCTGCCGGGAAGTTGCTGGGTCATGGCGCTGCGGAAGTTGTCGAATTCCGTGGTGTCGGCCACCACATCCACGTCGTAGCGTACCGGGCTGGTGCCTTCCCAGATAACAACGGTCGTCTTCCCCGCGTCCTTCGCGTTGATCATCACTTCGCGGGGCGAGATGACGACCACGTCGGCGATCTTCGGTTCCGACGCGGCTACCTGAGTCACATCGGTGGCAAACTGAACCAGTTCACCGCGACCGGTGGTGATGGTCAGCGTGCGGCGGATCGGCGCTGTTTGCGCAGTTACGACGATTGCTGCCAGGGCCAGCAGGGAGAAAAGTTTCATCATTTGAAGACCTGCTGTACGTGCTTGTCGCCGTGGAAAACCTCAATGACTGCTCGCGGCGGCGGGGGGAGTGGCTTCAGCGGCGGCACGGGCTTTTCCTTCTCCACGACCTTCGGCTTTTCGCCGGTGAGTTCCTGCCAGACCTTGGGATCGTTCAAGTCGCCCTTCGCATCCCGCAGCCGCGCCATTTGTGCCAGTTTCACCCGCATGGCCGGGTCCAGCACGTCGGTGTTGACCGGTTTACCCGTCAGGTTCGACGTCTGGTCCAGAGGATTGCGCAGCGACAAGCTGATCTTGCCCTGATTCTTGGCCAATTCCAGCTTCTGAGCGTCTTCCGGCGTCACGATCAGCGTCGCTACAGGCATTTTAGTTGCTTTGGGATCGGGGATCTGCCCAGCCTGTGTCTGGCGGCCGACGGCCAGAACCCGCGCATTCTGCAGGATGGTGGACGTCAGGGCCTCCGTCATTGTCCCCGGGCGCGTAAACAGCACGTCCACATGAGCGCCAGGCTGGATGAGGCCAGCTACGCCACTGACATCAGAAATCGTCACCGAGACGGCGCGATAGCCCGGTTCAATTGTCGCTGACATACCCTCCGCGCCGGTTTGGGGCGAGAGCCCGGAGCCAACGAGCGGCGCGTTGGCGGCCACCGGGAACAGGGCCACGCGGTCGAGGGCGTCTTTCTCGGCCAGCACCGCGCCTTTCGGGAGATCGCGCGGAAGAACCTGAATCTTCTTAATATCCGCCTTCTTCACCACGGTTCCGGTTATCAGGTCGCGGGTGGAGGCGTAAATGGTGGTCCGGGCTTCCTGCTTCGGTTTTACGGTTGCGTTGTAGAGGAACCAGGTCAGGATGGCGGCTGAGACCCAGGCGGCTCCGAACAGGATCAGGATACGGTTGCGGTCCATCAGGCGAGAGGTCCTTTATGCGGGGAAGCCAGCAGAACGGCAGTCGAGTCGCGGTGCATTTCGGTCCAGCCTTCGGCTTTCAGGGCCGGGATTAATGAGTAGTCAACGGGGAGCAGGGCGTGCGTAAAACCCCACCGCGCAAAGTCCTTTTGCCAGCCGGGGCGGACCTGGACGATGCGGGAATAGCTTTTCAGGAAGTCGGCGCCGTAGAAATCGCTGCGGCCATCGAAGAAGACTTTCCGTTCTCCGGCGAAACGATAGATCAGGTAGCCGCCAAACTTGTCGGAGGAAAAGACGCGGGCATCTGCGGGCAGGCCAGCGACACTGGCCGCTGCTTTCACCGGGAACTGGTCGGCAGGGAAGCCCGCGGGCAGGCGGGTGGCCCCCAGCAGGAGGAGGGCGGCGAGAGGGATAGCGGCGAGGCCGGTACAGCGGGCGTCCAACGCGCGCAGTCGGTCTCCGTAGGCGAAGAAGGTGTTCATCGCGTTGCGCAGACCAGGAGCCATCTCAGCATTGCGCAGCGCGGCGGTAATAGTTCCGTTGGCGAGAGGTAAAAGTATGAGGGCAGCGACTGGAAGCATCCGGGCAGAGCGGAGGGCGGTTGCGGTGAAGAGCATTGCCACCAGAAAACGGCCCAGATTGCGCGTTCCCAGCGCCGCGATACCGCCCGCAATGCCGATCAGGAGGGCCGCGATGATTTGCCCCGAGCCCTCGGCATGGAAATTGAAGCTCTGGAACTCGCCGATCCGATCAAGGAGGGCCGAATCGCTCAAATACGACAAAACATGGGTGTGGAGCGACCAGCCGTAAGGGTTCAGGAAGGTCCCGGTAGCCATCGCTGCGCCGAGCTTTAGTGCGACGCCCGGTTTTGCGTCCCCGCCTGGCCAGATTCGCGGCTCGAGCCAGACACCGGCTGCATAAAGAACGAAAAACAACGGCCCAAGAACGAAACTGCCGTGAACGTTGGCCCAAACTGCGCCCAGGGCGACTGCACCTGCAAGATTTGAGACGCTCGCCCTGGAAGGCAGGCGTTCACACCAGATCGAGGTCAGCATCAGCAGCAGCCAGCCGAAGATATGCGGCCTGGCCAGCCAGTGGAGGTTAGTGGTGGAAAGCAGCGGGGAGGCCAGAACGCAAGCGAGGAGGAAATTGCCGCCCGCCACCCAAGTCAACCGAAACCAGAGCCAGACAGATGCGGCAATCGCCAGGCCGTAAATGGCGGCGACACCGGATAATCCCGCAGCACGGTGGACGGCGGCGGTCAGCACATCGGAGCCCCACTCCCAGGCCAGCCAGGAGGCGTCGGGTTTCGAAAAGGACCAGGGATCGGTGACCGGAAGCGTTCCTGAGGCCAGCATCCGCTCCCCGGCGCGCAGGTGCCAGCCGGCATCGGCGTCACGGAAGAGAGCGTTTGCCCCGCCGAACAGAAAGAACACGTAGAACAAGGTGACGAGCGACGCCATCACCGCCAGATCCGGTGTAAGCAAGCGCGCAAGATTCCAGCGTCGGGCAGGTGCCGCAGAACGTACTGCGAGCCTGGCCGGCGCAATGCCAGCGGCAATGGGATCCAGCGTACGCAACCTGGTTTCCGGCTACTGCTGTGTGGCGCCGATGCTGGAAAGGTCGGCCGTAATGCTCGAATAGAGGCTGGCAATCCCCTGGGACAGGGTGTTCACCGTGGTGATGAGAGCCAGTCCGACCGCCGCCACAATGAGCGCGTATTCGACCAGATCCTGACCTTGTTCGTCTTTAAGAAAGCGCACGAATACTTGTTTCATAAGAATCTCCGTTATTTGCGGGCGGCCACCACGTGGTCGGTCCCGTTGGTAATGCCTTCACTTTTATTATCAGCGCTCTGAGGAAAAATTCCCCTTACGCGCCGCCAGGCAGAAACAGCCAGGTGGGCCCACTTTCCCTCGGGCCGCGTGGAGCTTTTCAGCTCAACAGGCTTCCCCTCCAATTGGGCCAGCAGCCCCAGATTTTGCAGGGCTGCGGAGTGCTGACGATTATAACTCAGGGCGGTTTCGAGTTCGCGCTTCGCTTCGTCGTAACGGCCCGCTCCAATAAGAGCGGAGGCCAGATTGCTGTGGGCCGTGGCCGGGTCTGTCACCGACTGCAGGTGGAGCACAGCTTCTTTGGCCGATAGATTCAGTGACGTGCCCAGGTTATTGCGGGCAATCACGGAGCGGGGGTTCAGTTTCAGCGCTGCGGAGAATTCCGCCGCTGCTTCTTCCTTGCGCCCTTGTTGCAGCAGGCAGAAGCCAAGATTGTTGTGCAGGTCGTCGTGATCCGGTGCCAGCGCCAGAGCTTTGCGGTGGGCGGTCTCGCCGTTCTTCCAGTCACCCGTGTCGTCGCGCAGCAGCCCGATCCACGCCCAAATTCGGGACGAGGCTTCGTGCGACGTGGCGAACTTCGCCAGCGCGCGTTCCGCGTCTGCAGAATGGTCGGCATCACGCTGAATCCGGGCCAGAGAGACCCAGGCGTCTTCGGCATCAGGTGCCCGTTCCAGCAACAGGCGGGCATGTTCCAGAGCAATTTCCGGAAAGCCAAGTTGTTGATAACGTTCAGCGATTTCGAGCCGCGGAGGAATATCGGCCGGGTTGGCGTCGATACGGGCGCGCAACACACGGAGCTGATAATCGCCGTCCCCGGCGTCGGCGGCGTTCACGATCTGGCGATCCAGATTCCTGGCCACCGCAGTTGCCCCGGAAGGCACGGCAAGCCTCGCCGAGCGCGACAGATTGTGCTGACACCCGGTAAGGGTGAAGGCGGCAAGGGCACCGGTTGCTGCGAGGTATCGGCTGCGTCCCATCATGATTTCTTAAGGAACTTCTTCCTGCTTTTCAAACTCCAACTGATCTCCGGGTGCGGTGCCCGTTCGGTCAATTGTACCTACAGGCAACTCGATGACGGAGTGAGCGGACAAACAAAGTGAAAGTCGCCAGGGTGCAATGGCCCGCACCACTTTCTTTACGTGCCTCGCGCGGCTTACGTATACAAGATCTATCGCGAATTTCATAAAGAACATATGAATTCCCTGGCACGGGACAATCCAGAGGCCTTGTCCTGGCTCAAGCGACGTGCGCTTCAGGAGGCCTACGTTCCGCGTGGCGCTTGTGTCAGCCCTCTGAACGGCGGCTCCGAGGAGGGTATCCCTTGTCGCGTTTCTCACCAGAAATTTCAAGCATCCTTTTATAGCACGGCGTACGTCTATGGTCGTGATCAGGATTTCGACGCCAGACCCGGCTCCGGCGTTATAATTGGCAATCGTGTTTTGGAACCCTGACGGGGTGTTTCAGCAATGCTATCTGGAGACTTGGCTTTGAACTTTCGCAATCTCAGCAGGGCAGGGGTGTTGGCCGGAGTGGCTCTGGCGTTTCTTGCAAGTTCAGCGCCTGAACTGCGTGCGCAGAACACAGCGGCAACTTTCGGCAAAGTGATCACGCTGGGCGGAACCCCGTCCGACATCGTGCTGGATGAACCGCGCAAGCTTCTGTATCTGGTGAATTCTGCTGCGAACCGCGTGGATCTTTTCAGTACCGGCACGAATTCGGTAATCGGGTCTATTAGTGTGGGTACCTCACCCCTGGCGGCGGCGATGTCGCCGGATGGCGCGTATCTCTATGTGACGAACGGGGCTTCTCTAAGTCTGAGCGTGATTGACCTCCAGACGAAGCTGGTGATTGAGACGGTATCCCTGCCCGCCGCGCCGCAAGGTGTGGAGGTCGGCGCGGATGGCCGGGCGCTCATTTCCACTGCGGGAACCACCGGCGGCGCCAATACGCTGCTCATCTTTGACAAAGACCTGGCTGTGGCCAATCAGCTGACCGCCGTGCTGACTCCCCCTCCGCCTTCTACCCCCGCGCCGCTGCCTGCCCAGACGCTCACCCGGCCCGACACCACGTTTTTCAGCAAGTTGATCCGCACGCCGAACGGGCAGTACATTGTCGGGCTGACGAATCCGACCGCGACCACCACCTACCTGTTTGTGTACGAAGTGGCCTCCGGAACAATTCTGCGTAGTCGCACGGTGACGGGCCAGTCCACCGTGCTGGCCATTTCACCCGACGGCGCGAAGTTCATGGCTGGGTTCACGCTGTATGACGTTGCTACTCTCTCAATTCTGGGCCAAATGAACAATTCGAACGCCCCGTTCCCTTTCGCCGCTGCGTTCAACACCCGGCAGAACATTGGCGGCAGCGTCTTCTCACCGGATGGCAAGACCCTCTATGGCGCGTTCAACACGGCCGCCTTTTCAAATCCTGCACAGGCGCCGAATTCGTCCGTCCTCTTGCTGACCGACCCCACAAATCTCGGAATTCGGCTGGGCATCCGTATGCCCGAAAGCATTGTGGCCAAAATGGTGATGACGGCCGATGGCGGCAATGCCTGGAGCCTCTCCCAATCGGGTCTGGTTTACCTGCCCGTCTCCACGCTCTTCAATTACCCGATTCTGCAGCCCTCCACTACCCAGGTCTTCCTCAGCCAGAACCCCTGCAGCACAGGTCTGGCGCAGACTCCCGTCCAGATCAATAACTTGGGAAGCGGGAAGCTGACTTTTGCCATCAATACCATTTCTTCGGCGCTGACCACCGCGGTTTCCAGCGGCGTGGCCCCCTCTACCGTCATGTTCACCATGGAGCCGGGGCGTTTGAATGTGGTCCGGCAGGCGGGCACGAATCTGGCGACAGGCGCGGCCACGCTGCAGGGCCAGTCGCTCGATGTCACGCTGGCCTCGCCCAACGCCATCAATATTCCGCCCACCATTCGCGTGTACATGAATTACCGGAACCCGGACCAGCGCGGGGTGATCTTCCCGGTGCCCGTTACGCCGAACAATTCGCCGACTTCCGGCCAGATTACCGGGGGGGCGGCAATTTCGGGCGATCAGGGCTTAACCGACATCGTTCTGGACCAGACCAGAAACCGCGCGTATCTCTCAAACGCGGGCTACAACCGTATCGAAGTCTTCGACACGGCGAATCAGGTGTTTCTGCCTCCGATTGCCGTGGGCCAGTTGCCGCATCAGTTGGCGCTGAGCACCGACGGCAATACCTTATATGTGGCGAGCAATGGTGGCGAACTGATCGACATTGTGGACCTGACCATTGGCAAAGATGTCGGCCACGTGAACTTCCCGCCGATTCCGCGACAGGCAGGCGGTGTAACGGCGGCGCTCCTGTATCCGATGGCGATGGCGATGGGCAATTCCGGACTGGAATTTGTGATGTCCAACGGTGGGCAGTGGAAAGTTGTCGGCGGGAACGCGATTCCCCGCACAGTGGGCGCACTGACCCCAACCGTCTTCACTACGCCCGTTACCATGCTGGCCGCCCCCGATAACACCCGGATTCTGACGCTGGCCGGGAACGGCTCGGCCTATCTGTACGATGCCGCTGCGGACTCCTACATCGCAGCTTCCACCCTTTTTGCTAATCCGATTCAGGGTTTCTTTGGACCGCTTTCAGCTGGCACTGGTCAGGCCTGGTACGCGTTGGGCGGGCTGTATACGAATCCATCTCTGACGGTGCTGGGTGGTTCCGCCAACGCTTCTGCGGCGACCGGCTCCGCGCAGCGCAACGTGGTCGCCACGGCCCCGTTTGACCAGAACAATATTCTGCGGCTCAGCACGCCGGTTCGTGCCAATATTACTGCTGTTGCCACCTCGGATGCGCGGCCAACTCTGGAGTTGGTCAACCTCGCGACGAACTCTTCCCGCGTGCTTGCCGTGGCCCCCGAGAATCCCCGGTTTACCCTGTTTGGGACTACCCGCTACAACATCCCGGCCCGCTCCATGGTGATCGATAACAACTTCGTCGCCTACATCATTACCCTCTCCGGGCTGAGCGTGGTGCCGCTGACGCCCAACGGTGTTCAGGCGCCTGCCATCGCGGCGGGTAATCGCGCGATTGTGAACGCGGGCGATGGCTCCACTAACGTGCGGGTGGGCGGCGTCATCAACATCAATGGCACCAACCTGGCAACCGCGTCCACGGCCAGCGTCCTGCCTCCTCCCACGGTTCTGGGCGGCTCGTGCGTTACCTTCAACGACGTGCCGCTACCGCTGGTCCAAACTTCCACCGGCGTGATTCAGGCCCAGATTCCCCCCACCGTGAGCCCGGGCAATAATGTGGTGCAGGTGCGGTCTCTGGCCACCGGCCAGCAAAGCGCGGCCGTGGTGGTGACGGTGCAGCCTGCGGCGGGCACGACGGCCGGTCCAGCCAACAGCGGTTCCACCTCGGTTACCGATGGCCGAGGCAACCAGCGGGTTTATCAGAAGGATTAAACCGGGCCTGGCTTAGCCGACCCAGTTCTCCGGCGGAATTCCGCTGCCGGAGATGATGGCCCGCATCGTGCCGAGTGGGCTCGTGCGACCCGCATGGTTTGCAAGAATCACCTGCACCCAACCAATACCTCGTCGATCTTCGCGTTTTCAGGCAGAGGCAGATCGGCGGGTTCCAGGTATAAGGCGATTGCCTCGCGAATATTTCGCATCGCCGCTTCTTCTGTATCTCCGAACGAGGCGCACCCGGGCAGTTCCGGGCACACTACCGACCACGCGGCAACCTCAGGATCGTGCTCAAGAATGACACGGAACTTCATGCCTTCAGTATAGAGAGCTTTTACCCTACGCCTGGCGGTTCATCAAAAACGTAGCGGTCCCGTTGAAAAACTCCCAGAGCACTGCGTTCACCTCATTCGGTAGCGCAGTTTCAATCATGGCGTTCGTCATAATCTCCATCCACCGGTTGCGCGCCTCCATGCCGATCGGGAACGGCGCATGGCGCATGCGAAGCCTGGGGTGGCCGCGCTTCTCCAGATATGAGGTCGGTCCGCCAAAACGGAAGATCAGAAAGTCCCGCAGCCGTTCCTCCGCGCCGGCCATGTCGCCACCCGGATACATCGGCCCCAGGATCTCATCGCCGGGGATACGGCGGTAAAAGGCCGCCGTGAGACGCGTAAAGCCGTCTTCGCCTATGAGGCCGAAAATATCCTGATCGTCTAACGGTTTGGCGTCCACACGATAATGGTACTAACGAGCAGTAAGGTACCTCTCACCCATGGATTTCGCACAACAACTAAAAGGCCAGGTTGACATTGTTCAGGTCATCTCGGAATACGTGCGTTTGCGCCGTGTCGGGAGCCGGTACTCCGGCCTCTGCCCCTTCCATAACGAAAAGACACCCTCATTTTCCGTCTCGGCCGACCACCAGTTCTTCCGGTGTTTCGGGTGCGACGCCAAAGGCGACGTCTTCAACTTCGTCATGAACATTGAGGGCCTCACGTTCTGGGAGACCCTGAAGAAGCTGGCCGAGCAGCACGGTATCCCGCTGCCCAAGCAGTCGCTTGCCGGCGATGAGCGGACCAAAGTCCGTGCCGGCATCTATGAAATGCATGAGATTGCGGTGGAGCATTTTCAGCGCAATCTGGCGGCGAACGCGGCATCTTCCGTACGGCAGTATCTGGGCGAGCGCGGCGTGACCCGCACCTCGGTGGAGCAGTTTCAGCTGGGCTATGCCGATGCGACGGGCCGGTCCCTGCTGAAGATCCTCGAGCAACGCGGCTTCAAGCCGGACCAACTGGAGACTTCCGGGCTGGTGGGGCGGCGTGAGGAAGGCGGATTTTACGATCGTTTCCGTAACCGGGTCATGTTCCCCATCCACAACGAATCGGGGAAGGTGATTGCTTTCGGGGGGCGCGCGCTCGACCCGGAAGACAAGGCGAAGTATATGAATTCGCCCGAAACCGAAATTTATAAGAAATCGCAGGTTCTCTACAACCTGTCCCGAGCCAAGCACCAGGCCATGAAGCTGGACCGGATTCTGCTGGTAGAAGGCTACATGGACGTGATTGGCGCCACCCAGGCGGGCGCGACCGAAGCCGTGGCGACGTGCGGCACGGCGCTCACCGTAGAGCAGATCCGCGCCATGAAGCGGCATTCGCAGAACCTGCACCTCAATTTTGACCCCGATTCTGCCGGAGCGAAAGCGGCGGAGCGCTCCATCGCCGCGCTGCTCGACGAAAACATGCGCATCCGCATCGTGGAACTGGATGGAGGCCTGGACCCCGATGAGTACTGCAAGGAGCACGGCGCCGAAGCCTACCTCGAAAAAGTGGCCAAAGCCAAGGCCTACTTCTACTGGCTGGCAGACCGTGCGCGCGGCAAGTTCGACATGCGCGACCCCCAGGGGCGCGTGGATGCGTTCAAGTTCTTAATTCCTTCCATTCACGGCCTGCACGATCAGATTGAGCGGGCCGCGGTGGCACAGGACATTGCGAATTACCTGGGCCTGGAAAAGGGCCTGGTGCTCGACCAGTTCCGTAAGTTGGCGCTCGACCGTACCAGCAGGCAGCCGCAGAAACAAGCGGATCCGGCACGAGCCACAGACCGGATTCTGCTGGCTATTCTGCTGACCGAGCCGGACGCGCGCGAGCAACTACTGGCTTCCCTGCGGCATCTCAATTCGTGGCGACGCTTCCCCACTTCGGCCTTCTACGAAATGCTGCTGGGGATGCAGGAAAACGGCGATCCGATCAGTTACGAGACGCTGAACGCGCGCTTGCAGCCGAGTCAGCAGGAATTGCTGGCGTCCATTGTTTTGGCACGTGACGATACGCCTCCGCCCTCCGTGGACGACGCGTTTTCGTGCGTCACCGCGCTCGAGCGGGGCGAGATGGAAAATACCGTCCGGGAGATGAAAGACGCGATCCGAACGGCGGAACGCGAGGGGCGAGTCTCGGAAGCGTTCGAGCTGATGCATCAACTCGCCGCGATGACCCGTCAGCAACCCGGATCACGCTAATAAGAGCAGGAGTGTTGTAACGTCAGGCCCTGATCAGACACATGTGAATAGAACGGCTGTTTGTACCCTCGCGTCTCTCGGGAAGGCTCGTCAACCCCAGGTGTACAATGGAGCCAAAAGCGCAGTCAATCGGTTATTCCAGTTCCGTCGGGAGAGTGCCAGCTTGGCCGAGGAAGATAACTTCGAAGCCGTCGATCCGCTTGCCAGGGTGAGCAAGGAGCGCGGCCTTGCGCTCTTTGAAAATGAATTGATCCCGGTTGATATCGACGAACTGTCGCTCGATTCCTCTGACGGCATCGTCAATGACAAACTGGAAGACCGCCACGGAGAGGGCTCGGACGAAGTCTTCGAAGTCGATGCCCTCGACAAAACTCACGACCCCGTCCGGCTCTATCTGCGTGAGATGGGTTCCGTCGCGCTGCTGAGTCGTGAGGGGGAGGTGGGCATTGCCCGTCGTATGGAGCGGGCCCAGTCCCGCGCGCGCCGTCTTCTCTCTCGCTGCCCCCTGATCATTGGCGAAATCATTCGCCTCGGCGAAGATGTGCGCTGTGGCACCGCTGCAGCCCGTGACCTGCTGCTGTTTAGTGACCCGATTCCCTCCGACGAAGTCTGGGATGCGGGCGGTGCCGAGCTGGTGGCGGCCTGCAATGAACTTACGACGCTGCGCCAAAAGTTTCTGGTGCAGAAACAAAAGTTGGCCAACGTGCCCCGCCAAGCCAAGCTAAAGCAGCATCAACGGCTGCGTCGGGAACTGGGCCGCATGGCCGTGGCGATTTCGCGCCGAAGCTGCGATATTCGCTTCCAGAATTCAGTCATCAAGGGTCTGATCGATAAACTGCGTGAAGCTGTGGACCGTGTTCGTCCTGTGACGCAACGAATCGCCCGCAATCATCGCGCGATTGAAGCCGCGGGAAATGCCACCGGCGAAGAGTTGCGGGACCTTCGCCGGGAGCAGAAGCACCTGAACCAAACGCTGCAGGACATGGAAGACGACTATGGCTCACCGGCCACCGAACTCCTCCGCGCCCTGGAACTGGTGATGCGTTTTGAGCGTCATGCCGACGACGCCCGCCAGGAACTGATTGAAGCCAACCTGCGACTCGTGGTGAGTATTGCGAAGCGCTATAACAACCGTGGCCTGCAGTTCCTGGATTTGATTCAGGAGGGCAATATTGGCCTGATGAAGGCTGTGGAGAAGTTCGAATACCGTCGCGGGTATAAGTTCTCCACCTATGCCACGTGGTGGGTTCGCCAGGCGATTACGCGCGCCATCGCCGACCAGGCTCGCACCATCCGTATCCCGGTCCACATGATCGAAACCATCAATAAGCTCATCCGGACCTCGCGCGTGATGGTGCAGGAACTGGGGCGCGAACCGACCAACGATGAACTGGCCGATCGTATGGAACTGCCCGTGCACCGGATTCGTCGCGTGATGCGGATCGCGCAGGAGCCAGTGTCGCTCGAAACTCCGGTGGGGGAAGAAGATGAGTCGCATCTGGGCGATTTCATCGTGGATCAGGCGCATGTCTCACCTTCCGAGCACATGATCAATCTCAATCTGAATGAGCAAACCGCCGAGGTTCTGAAGAGCCTCTCCCCGCGCGAAGAGAAGATCATTCGGATGCGCTTCGGCCTCGATGACGGCAGTGAGCACACGCTCGAAGAGGTCGGCCAGAATTTCCAGGTTACGCGTGAACGCATTCGCCAGATTGAAGCCAAGGCGCTGCGAAAACTGCGCCATCCCAGCCGCAGCTTGCGCCTGAAGACCTTCCTCGAAGAAGTCTAACCCCCCTCCATACTCGCAGCCCGGTAGAATAGGACTACCGTGGCAATTTGTTATATCGATGCGTTCTCCGGCCTTGCCGGTGACATGCTGGTTGGTGCGCTCGCTGATGCGGGTGCCAGTCGGCAGGCCATTACCGCAGCTCTCAGCAGTCTGGCCACCGGCGCTTCCATCAGCTGGGATACCGTGCAGCGCCGCGGTATTGCGGCCACAAAGTTCCGGGTTTCTGTCGATGAACCACAGAAGCCTCGCCATCTCACCGGCATCCTGAAAATGATCCACGCTGCCGAGCTTCCCCTCCGCGCGAAGGAGAACAGCGAGCGCGTGTTTCAGGCTCTTGCGAAAGCCGAAGCCGCAGCCCACGGTGTCCATATCGAGAAAGTCCACTTCCACGAAGTCGGCGCAGTGGATTCCATTTGCGATGTTGTCGGCGCTTGCCTGGCGCTGGAACTTCTGGCCGTGGATAAGCTCTACTGCTCGTCAATTAATGTTGGTTCCGGCACCGTGAATACGGAACATGGCGTTTTGCCCGTGCCCGCTCCGGCTACCGCGCGTTTGCTGGAAGGCCGTCCCGTGTACTCCCGCGGACCTGCCATGGAACTGACTACCCCTACCGGTGCCGCGTTCGTCACCGCATTAGCCGAAAGCTTCGGTGCCATGCCGGCCATGACGATCCGCAGTTCCGGCTACGGGGCAGGGGACAGCGACTTCCGCGAACATGCCAACGTGGTTCGCGTGCTGGTGGGCGATGCCTCCGGAGCTTCCGAAGCCACCACCGTGGAGGTTATCGAAGCAAATATCGATGATTCGTCACCCCAGGTAATCGCCTTCGCCGCTGAAAAACTGATGGAAGCAGGCGCGCTGGACGTTACCATTCTGCCTGTGCAGATGAAAAAGGGCCGCCCTGGTGTCACCCTCCAGGTGATTACTCACCCGCAGCACCGGGAAGCTCTGGCGGCGCTGATTTTCCGCGAAACCTCTACCCTCGGCCTGCGTTTTTATGCCGCCGAACGCCGCGTGCAGCCCCGTGAGTTTACCAGCGTCGCGACCCGCTACGGCATAGTCCGCGTCAAGATCGGCGCAGACGGCTTTGCCCCCGAATATGAGGACGCGCGCCGAATCGCTATTGAAGCTGGCGTACCCCTGCGCACTGTACTTTCCGAAACCGCCCACGAATACTTGAAATCCCGATGAAATACTACCTGACAACGCCGATTTATTACGTGAATGCGGCACCGCATATCGGCCATACCTACACCACGCTGGCCGCCGACAGCATCAAGCGTTTGCGCCGCATGCAGGGCTTCGAAGCCGTGCTCACCACCGGCACTGATGAACATGGCCAGAAAGTGGAGCGCTCGGCGCAGGCGATGGGCCTGACTCCTGAGGCGTTTACGGCGATCGTCTCCAACGAATATCGCGCGCTTTGGGATCGCTGCGGGATTCAGTACGACCACTTCATCCGGACTACCGAACCTCGCCATCACGAGACTGTGCGCTGGCTCTTTGAGCGCTGCAAAGCGAACGGCTACGTCTATAAAGGCAGCTATACGGGCCAGTATTGCGTGTCGGATGAATTTTATGTGAACGACGCGAAGCCGGGTGATAACTGCCCCACGTGCGGTCGGCTCACCGAGACGATCACGGAAGAGAACTACTTCTTCAAGCTGTCGGCGTTTGCTGAAAAGCTGATGGCGCACTACGAGGCGAATCCGGATTTCATTCTGCCCGAATCGCGCCGCAATGAGGTGATGAGCTTTGTCCGGGGTGGTTTGCAGGATTTATCCATTTCCCGGACCACGCTGAAGTGGGGCATACCGCTCGAAGGCGATCACGTCGCCTATGTCTGGTTTGACGCGCTGACGAACTACATCTCCGCCGTCCGCGATCAGGAAGGTATGTGGCCCGCCGACCTGCATCTGGTGGGCAAGGAAATTCTGCGTTTCCACGCCGTCTTCTGGCCCGCGTTTTTGATGGCTGCTGAACTGCCGCTGCCGAAGAAGATTTTCGCGCACGGCTGGCTGTTGTTTGAGAACGACAAGATGAGCAAGTCGCGCGGCAACATTGTGCGCACGGATCCGATCCGCGAAGTGGTCGGCCTCGAAGCTCTGCGCTACTTTTTGTTCCGGGAAGTCGTCTTCGGGCAGGATGGCGCGTTCAGTTACGACGCCCTGGTCGGTCGGTATAACTCCGAACTCGCCAACGGTCTGGGCAATCTTGCCAGCCGGACGCTGACCATGATCCGCCAGTATCGCGATGGTGTGATTCCCGCGCCGTCTGCCGTGTCCTCGCTGGCTGCCGCCGCCGCGCCTGCCATTGAACAGGCCCTGAAGGCCTTCGATGGGTTCGAATTTTCAAAAGGTCTGGAAGCGATCTGGGGCCTGTTGTCCGCCGTGGATAAGTTCATTGTGGAGGAGGCGCCGTGGAAACTGGCGAAGAATCCCGAGGCCCAGGCGCAGCTCAACGATGCGCTCTACGCCTCGGCTGAAACGCTGCGCATCGCAGTCGCTTTGCTGCACCCCATCCTGCCCGAGTCCACGCTGAAGATTTGGGAGCAGTTGGGCATGACCACGCCTCTCGCGTCGCTCCAAATCAACAACCTCGCCTGGGGTCAGCTGGCAGCCGGGCAGGCGATCGGCATCATCGGGCCAGTCTTCCCCCGCATCGAAGCCGGCCCGGCCATTGAAAGGATGCGCGCCCTCGAAGAAGTAGAATCAGCCCGTCAGGCGAAACTCCTCGGTAAGGAACCGCAGGTTGTGGAAGAAGCGAAGCCCGAACTGAAGGTCGATCCCCCGTCACCGAAGATCGAATTCGACGATTTCGCCAAAGTGGATCTGCGCGTCGGCCTCGTCCTTTCCGCTGAAAAAGTGAAGGGCTCGGACAAGCTGCTCCATCTGAAGGTTGATATCGGCGAACCCGAACCCCGCACCATCGTTGCCGGCATCGCGCTGGTGTACCAGCCGGAGCAGCTGGTGAACCGCAAGGTAGCCATTGTCGCCAACCTGCAGCCGCGTAAGTTGCGCGGGATTGAGTCGAACGGCATGATTGTGGCGGCGTCTCTGGAAGGTGGCTCGCCCGTGCTCGCCGCTTTCCTGGAAGACGTGCCTGTCGGCGCGCGTCTAAAATGAAGGCATGTCTGAAGTAATGGCGCTGGTTGATTCCCATTGCCATCTGGACGGCGCAAAGTACGAAGCGGATCGTGACGCTGTCCTGAACCGGGCTTTCGAGGCCGGCGTCACGTGTCTGCTTGCCATCGGGACCGGCGATGGCCCGCCTGAACTCGACTGCGCGATTCGGTTAGCCGAGCAGTATCCGCAGATCGTCGCCACGGTCGGCGTGCATCCGCATGAAGCCGCGAAAGTGACTCCGCAGACCTTTGATGATCTTCGCGCGCTGGGGCGGCATCAGAAAGTTGTGGCCTTCGGGGAAATCGGTCTCGACTACCACTACGACTTCTCGCCTCGTGAAGTCCAGCGCGAAGTCTTCATCGAACAGCTCCGTATTGCCCGCGAGCTGGAGCTTCCCATTACGATCCACACCCGCGAGGCCTGGGCCGATACGATAGCGGTCCTGAAAGAACACTGGAGCGGGCCCGGGGTGATGCACTGCTTTACCGGCACGCCGGAGCAGGCGCAGCAGGCTCTCGATATGGGCTTTCATCTCGCCTACGGTGGTGTTCTCACCTTCCGTACTGCGGAAGATGTCCGTGCGTCCGCGCGAATCACGCCGGACGACCGCCTCCTGGTGGAGACGGACGCCCCCTATCTTGCCCCCATTCCGTGGCGCGGGAAACGGAACGAACCGTCCTTTATGGTGGAGACAGTGAAGCGTCTGGCGGAGGTGCGCGGCACTACGCCGGAGCACATTGCCGCCATCACCACAGCCAACTTCGAAAGGTTGTGTTTGCAGCCACGAAAAGCGAACCGTTACACTGGGGTTTCCGATGGAAATTGAAGGCGCAGGTCCGGTTGTGACGGCCGCGGAGATTTTCGAACTCGTTCGTGAAGATTTGCGGGGTGTCGAGAAAGCTATCGACGTAGAGTCGGTTGGCTCGGTCGATACCGTCACTACCATTAGTAAATACCTCCAGCAGAGCGGCGGCAAGCGATTGCGGCCGGCGCTGCTGCTGCTCTGCGCGCGCTTCTCCGGGGGGGGCGGCAAGATGGCCATCCAGCTCGGCGCCGTGGTGGAAATGATCCACGCAGCTACCTTGGTTCATGACGATGTGATTGACGTCGCCCAAACCCGCCGTGGCCGTCCCTCGGCAAATGTGCAGTGGGGCAACCATACCTGCGTTTTGGCGGGCGACTGGCTGTATATGCAGGCGTTTCAGGTCGCGCTCCGGGAACGCAACTTCCATGTTCTGGATCTGCTGATTTCGCTTACGCAGATGATGGTGGAAGGCGAACTGATCCAGCTGGACCGGATTGGTCGCATCGGCATCACCGAAGCCGATTGCATGGAACTGGTGGATCGCAAAACCGCCTGCCTCTTCTCAGCCTGTGCCCGCTTGGGTGCGGTGGCGGCGGGAGCGGAAACCCTGGCGGAAGATAAACTCGGCGACTTCGCCTGGAATCTCGGCATGGCGTTTCAGTTGGTAGACGATCTGCTGGACTTTGTCTCCCGCGAAGCCACCCTCGGCAAGCCCGTCGGCGGCGATCTGAAGGAAGGCAAAGTTACCCTGCCCCTGGTTTACGCTCTGGAGCGTGCCTCGGCGGACGAACGAAAGCTGGTGGAGACGGTGCTTACTGACCGCAGCTACGCGAACGTGTCGTTCGAAGATGTCTATGCCATGGTGGAGCGCCACGATGGCATCCAGCGCACTCGCGAACGTGCCCAGCAGTTTACTGACCGTGCGCGGCAGATTGTGGGCGAATTCCCTGACAGTCCGTATCAAAGAGCTCTGGTTACTCTCACCGATCTGGTTACAGAGCGAGACCGCTAGCCGAAAGCAGTGCTTCTCCCCATCCGCCAACGCTTCCCGAATCGGGCCCTGTCCAATGTGGCGGCGGCCGTTTCTGCTGAGCTGGGTGCCAGTGGTCTTGCGTCTTCTCTCCCGGCGGGTTCTTCAGTCGCTGTAGGTGCAGGCAGCCGGGGTATCTCGAATATTGCGGTGATCGTTCGTGCCGTCTGCGACTACTTCGCCTCGGCTGGGATGAAGCCCTTCATCTTTCCCGCCATGGGCAGCCATGGAGCGGGGACCCCCGAGGGGCAGTCGAAAGTCCTGGCGCAATACGGTATCACGGAAGCGGCCATGGGCTGCCCGGTGAACAGCCGGTTTGAGACCACGCCGCTGGGTATTTCCGATCTGGGCGTAGAAACCTTCGCGGGTAACGACGCCCTAAGCGCTGACGCGATCTTCGTAGTGGGCCGCGTGAAATGGCACACCAGTTTCAACGGTGGCATTGAGAGCGGTGTCTGTAAAATGCTCGCGATTGGCCTCGGCAAGCTTGATTCCGCCAGTTCCTCGCACAGGCATGGTCGGAAACACGGCATGGAAGCGGTGATTCGGTCTGTCGCCCGGCATATTCTGGGAACCGGCAGAATTCTGGGCGGCCTGGCCATTCTGGAAGACGCCCATCACAACACCGCCCAGGTGGCTGCCTTGCCCGCCGAAGGCCTGATGCGGCGCGAAGAAGCCCTGCTGGCCACCGTGAAGCAATGGATGCCCCGCCTGCCAGTGCCCGAAATCGACATCCTGATTGTGGATGAGATCGGCAAAGACATCAGCGGTACCGGGATGGATCTGAAAGTGGTGAATCGCAATGCGCTCGCTACCTATAACCCCTGGCCCGATACGCCCCGGGTCCAGCGCATCTATGCCCGAGACCTCTCCGCGAACAGTTACGGCAATGCCGTGGGAATCGGTGCCGCCGATATCGTCCACAGCCGCCTGGTGGCGAAGCTGGACCCTCACGCGGGCCGCGTGAATGCGGAAACTGCCGGGTCGCTGGCCATGGTTCGTGTTCCGCTGCACTTCCCCACGGATCGGGAGTGCCTGGACCTGCTCTCCAAAACGGTGGGTAAATTGCACCGTGAAGATGTGACGATGGTCTGGATTCGCAATACCCTGGAACTCGGGTCTATGTTGGTGTCGGGCAATCTGAAGAACGAGTTACGGGGGAATTCGATGGTAGAGTTTGCCGGGGAGCCTTTCGAAATGGATTTCGACGAGGCCGGACAACTCAGGAGCAGAGATTGGCATTAAGCGACAAACCTCGTATCGGAGTCCTGGCCGGTGACCCGTCCGGAATCGGGCCGGAAGTCGCGGCAAGGCTACTGGCCGATGCTGCGGCGATGCAACTGGCCGAGCCTGTACTGATCGGCGACGCCGCCGTGTTCGAAGCCGGCGCGAAGACCGCCGGAGTGCCGCTCGCCTTCATTACCTCCCGCGAACTGCTGCCGGTACCGCTTCCCGTGGCTCCGCCGATCGCGCAGGTATCTGCCGCCGCCGGCGCTTTTACGCTGGCCACGCTTCGCGCCGCCGTTGACGCTTTCGAAAGCGGCCGGATTGCGGCACTGGTCTTTGCGCCGCTCAACAAGCAAGCCATGAAGGTGGCAGGCCTCGCCGAAGAGGATGAGATGCACTATCTGGCCGGGCGTCTTGGGTTTCACGGGCTGTGCTCCGAAATCAACGCGGCCGACAAACTCTGGACCACCCGCGTGACTTCTCACGTGCCGCTTCGCGCCGTGGCGGACCTGATTACCGCCCCAGGGGTATGTGACGCCGCCAGACTTCTGGCCCGCCTCATGGGCGACCATCTCGGGCGCGCCCCCCGGCTTGCCGTGGCTGGCCTGAATCCTCACGCGGGAGAGGGCGGATTAATGGGCACCGAGGAAGTGGAAATTATCGGTCCCGCCGTCAGGCAACTGCAAGCGGAAGGTTTGGATGTGACTGGCCCCCTGCCTGCCGATACGCTTTTCATCGCCGCCCGCCGCGGCGATTTCGACGGCGTTGTAACCATGTATCATGATCAGGGCCAGATCGCGACCAAGCTGCTGGGCTTCGAACGAGGTGTCACGATTCATGCCGGTCTGCCCATGATTACCACCACACCGGCTCACGGCACGGCGTTCGACATTGCCGGCGCAGGCAAGGCGAACCCCGGCCCGATTCTGGCCGCCTGGTCGCTGGCCGCCTGTCTCGTTCAGCGTGGCCTCGATCACTCATGCAGATAATTACGGCGACCTTTCGGGTGCTCTACGAGTTGGTTATGCCGTACCTGCCAGCTGCAGCCCCTTGGCTGGGGCTTGCCCCGGTCCTCGCCCTGTTCTGGTTCATTGGGCGCCAGTTGCGACACCCTTCCGGATGGTTTGGCCGGTTCTGGATCGCCCCCATGCTCAACAGCGGCAACCGAAAGCTGCTGGATGCCTCGCTGAAATGCCTGGACGCCCGTTCCGGGGAACGTGTGGCGGATATCGGCTTCGGTGGAGGCTACGCCATTGACCAGTTGATTCCATTGGTGAAGCCGGAACGCCCCATCGGCGTTGAAGTCTCCGAAATGTTGGTCGAGCTGGGCGGGGAAAGGTGGGACGACAAGGTGGAAATGTATCTCGCTGCCGTTAGCGAAATGCCCCTCTCGGAACGCTCTCTCGATGCCGTTCTCACCGTGAACACCATCTATTTCTGGAGCGATCCGGTTACCGCTCTGAAAGAAATCCGGCGTGTCCTGAAGCCGGAGGGGCGGCTCGTCCTTGCGGTTGGTAAAGCGTGGGCCATGCGGCTCTCCCCCATAACCTGGTTCAGTTTTCGGCTGTATTCGGAAAACCAACTGCGGGCACTGTTGGGAAAAGCGGGCTTTGACGCCACGTTCGAAGATGGCGGCGGCGGCCTGATTGCCCTCGCTAAACCTACTCCACCCGCGCCGAAATAACCTCTACCCGACGTTTCGGCGCCTCGCCTTCCACCGGCTCTTTGTCGAAAGCGTCCAGCACGTCCGCGCCCTCAATGATACGTGCGAACGCGGTGTACTTGCCGTCCAGATGCGGGGACTCCCCCAGCATCAGGAAAAACGAAGTGCTGGCTGAATTCGGATCGTCGCCCCGCGCCATAGAAACGATGCCGCGCGTGTGTTTCACGTCGTCCCGGAATTCGCCCTTCAGATCCCGAACCCAGCGGTCGCCCAGATGCACCGGGCCACTGGCTCGCTGTTCAGCCGTCCCCCCCTGTGCCACAAAACCCTTCACCACGCGGTGGAAGCCCGTCCCGTCGTACCAGCCCGTCGCCACCAGCTTCAGGAAATTACGCGCGGTTTCCGGGCCCCAGCCCGGTTCCATCTGAATTCGAACCGTGCCCAGCGTCGTCTTCATTTCCACCACCTTTTTCAGTTCGTCCAGTGTGGCATTCAGATAAGGCTCTGTTTTCTTCTTGTCGAGCGTGATGCTCTTGATGCGAACCAGCGTGTCCGTGAAGCCGTTTTCGCCCGCCGGCACACGGGAGATCTTCTCCGCGATGTCGAGCCCCTCGGTAACGCGTCCAAAGGCCGAATACTGGCCATCCAGAGGTGCCTGCGGGTAGATGCAGACAAAGAATTGGCTCCCGTCGGAATCCACTTTATCCGGAATGCGCACGGTAGAGACCGTACCCCGCTCGTGCTTCATATCGCTGTGCTCGGCCTTCAGTAAATTCAGGCCTCCGGTGCCCCAAAGATTCTTCGGGGTCTTGGGGTCTTTCAGCAGCGGATCCCCGCCCTGAATAATTCCGCCCGCCACCACGCGATGAAATGCGCTGCCGTCGTAATAGCCTTCGCGGACACGTTTGATGAACTCATCAACGTGCTTCGGGGCCTTGTCGGGCGCGAACTCAATGCGGAACGAGCCGAGGTCCGTGTTGACCACGGCTTCCAGATCGGCGGGACCCTGAGCCAGCAAATTCAGAGCGAAAACAAAGGGCAGCAGCAGCTTGCGCATGGCCTCATCTTAACAGCGGGCCTCAGAACAGCCGTTCCTGCTTCTTCAGGTTGCCAACCGTCGCAATATTCGCCACAGAGAACGACACCAGATACGTGTTGTCCCCCTGCCGCGTCCCGAAATCCAGCCGCCGGACCTGAAAACTAATGCCGCAGCAATCGGTGTTATACGTCACCTGGCCGACGCCGTAGTTCAGCTGGCCCTGCCGGTAGTCGTACACCATGGAAAAAGCCGCATTGATGCCCTTTCGGTTCGGGTCCCCGTACCCAAACGTGGTGCGAAGCTGATTGGCGGGCGGGGCGATCAGCGGGTTCGGGCGAACCTGCTCACTTCCCACCGACACGAAGTAGCGCTTCACGCGCACGTCACCGGAAAGCGTGGAGTTCACAAACCGCTGCAGTTTGGGGTCGTAATCCGCCTGCCACGAAAAATTGAGCCCAGGTCGGGGGCTCGTCCGCAGCACGGAAACAATGGGGGAATAGGTGCGCGCGCCGTCCAGGAAGCTGTACGGCGTCAGTTGCAGCGTTGCCAGCACAGCATTGCGCTGACCAGGAATTAGTGCGCCTTCAAACGTGGGATCGAAGAACCGCTTCTGGAACAATTCCCAAGTCAGAATCTCGCTCACCGTGTCGCCGCGCTTCGCGTAGACGCGGTTGATGATGCCGATCTGCAGTTCGTTGGTGCCCGACAGCAGGTCCAGCGGATCAAAGTGCAGCGTCTGTGCGAAGTTCGTCACTCCCGAGACATAACGGTAGTTGGCGCGGGGTTCGATCACGTGCTTCAGCTTGTCGCCCAGAAAAGTCTTGCGGTTGAAGATTCGCGCCACCGTCGGCATCACAAAGTCGATGTTGATCTCGGGTGCGGTGCGCCGCAGGTTCACGCTGTCCACCCGTCCGCTGTTGAAGCTCTGCGTGTAAAAGGCGTTGTGAAAAGTAAAACTCGGCACGATGTGGAACTGCCCGAAATCAAACCGCGTCACCACAGACGGATCAGCCGTCGCCCGCGTCGTGAACTGGTTGGTCTGGTAGAAACCTGGAGGCTGCGTGCCCTCCGGTTTCGGCTGGCGGCGGTACTCCAGACCGTAGCTCGATTCGAACGAAAACCACACCGGCAGTGAGCCCGACAGAATCTGCCGGTCACGCCCGGAGAATGTCGCTTCCGGCATTTTGCGGAGCACGATGGAGTTGCCCCTGGTGGCGTCCTCAAAGTTCTCTTGCCGGGAAAAGCCAACGTCAAACGTGTAGTAATCGAAGGCCTTCTGCACCGAGGCTGTCGAGTGTGTCTCGGCGAAAATCGCTTCGTTGAACGATTCCGTGAACTGCTGCCGGAACGCCAGCGAACTGATGTAGTTGATGCTGGCCCTGGCCGTCCACCCGTGGCCGAACGACGTCTTGCCGGTCCCCAGCAAGCTGTAGCCAGGCGCTTTCGTCGTATAGCCGTTCTGGGTCACCCCGCGATCCTGCACGCCGTAGAAAATCAGGTTGAAATCAGTGGTCTGCGTCGGTTTGCCGCGGAAATCCAGGTGGTGCGCCATGCCCCGGGCCGAAAAATCCTGGAAAATGTAGGTGGCATCCAGACTTCGGTTGATGGCCACATAGTAGCCCGTTGCAAACATGAACCCCCGCCGGTTGCTGTGCGCGAAATTCGGGGCCAGGAAGCCACTCTTCCTCGGTTCTTTCTTCAGCGATTTGTGAAAGTACGGAAAGTAGAACGCGGGCAGGCTGCGCAGTTTGTACACGGCGCGGTGCGCGATGGCCCGGTCGTCCGGGATGATGTCGATCTTCTTGCTGTGCATCGTCCACCAGGGGCGGGGCAGAACGCAATCGGTAATGAAGCCGTCGTACAGTACATAACGGTCTTCGAACTTCTCCGCCGAGACACCTTCGAAGTAAAACGGCTCCTTCGACGTGAGCAAACCCGGCCGGGCCACAATCTTCGTCTTCAGGAAACCCCGCACGTGGTGAAATGTGCCCTTCTCGGCGGCAGAGTCGTACTCCAGGCTGTCGCAATACACAATCTCGTTCTGCAGGTAGTTGCGATAGCTGACGTTGCCGCGAGCCGTGAACAGGCTCGTGTCTTCGTCGTAGTCAATCGAGTCGCCCTTCAGCGTCGCGTTGTAAAGCTCAATCGTCACGTGCCCCCGCAAATGGCGCACCCTCCCGTCGGCTTCCTGCGCGTCGGAGATCACCAGATAATCACCCCGGGCCGGGGCGTCGGGACGGGGAATTTTGATGCTGAAATCCGGCCGCTCAATCGGCGCGATTTCCTGCGGCTGGCCCAGCCTGGTAATTCTGCTGAATTGAGGTGACGCATTTTGCGCCGCGGCCAATAAAATCAGGGGGTAAATGATGAAGCCCAGGCGAGTTTTTGCGTGACAAGACACTGTATTTATGTTACTCAGGAAGTAGAGGTTTCGTGGGCTTCGGACGTGCGGTGTGGCTGCATAAGTAGGGTAGCACTCCGGAGGCGTAAAAGCGGGGCACTGAGAGGCAGGGCGAAAGCCATGCATGTGACGGTAAGGCAAGTAAATTAGATGCAGTGTGAGTTTTGTGGTTTCGCAAATGGAGAAGATGATCACCGTTGCCTGCGTTGTGGCAGGCGGACGGCTGGCATGGTCGTTGCTGCGCCCGTGTCGTTTTCCGGCAACAACGCCCTGGCCCTGGATAGCTGGGTGCTCGCCAATCAGGCCTCGTTGCAGGCTTCGCTGAACGCCCCCCCCAGCGTGAACCCGGACACGGAGCCGCCGCTTTGGCGCGGGCAGGCTTCAGAGAATGAGGCTTCCCCGCCGCGTTCCACGCAAAAAGTAATTCCGTTCGATCAGATTCCGCGTCCTGGGCTGCGTGTGCCTCCCGCCGCGCAGTTCCGGTCGCAGCCGTCGTCCCAGCCCCAACAGCCCGCGTCCCAGGTCCAGCCGCCCGCGTCCCAGCCCCAGATGGCAACGCCACAGTTGGCACCTCCCCAAGTAACCCCGCCCGCCGCGCGACCCGCACCTCCGCAGCAGCGCAGGAAATCGCAAGGTGCCGCTTCCGGCCAGGCTTCGCTCGACTTCACCGCCACCACCGCGCCCCAACCCAAGACGCTCACCAACGGCGTCCCCGCCTCCAATTACTGCCAGCGCCCCGTGGCCACCGTCGCCCACCGCTTTTTTGCCGCTGTCATAGATACCGCCATGATCCTCCTCGGCTTCTTCCTCTTCGTGGCCGGCGCTCAACTCGCGGGGATGGCTGTCGGAGCTCCCGAAATTCTCGGCTCCGGCACGCCGTTCCTCATCATGCTGGGCTCGTTCCTGTTTGCGGTGACCGCTTTCTACGGTGTCATCTGGATGTTCGCGGGCCGTGAGACTGCAGGCATGCGCGTGGCGGGCCTGGAGCTCATCACGTTCGATAATTCGCCTCTCGACCCCACCACCCGTCTGATCCGCATAGCCACCACCTGGCTGAGCATCGGCTCCGCCGGCCTCGGCGTCATCTGGGCCATCGCGGACGAAGAAAAGCTCACGTGGCAGGACCACATTTCAAAGAGCTTCCCCACGTCCCGCGAAGGCAATAACCCACTGGTCAAACAGCACCACCCTTAAACCCAGGAAACCCAGGAAACCCAGGAAACCCAGGCTACTTCAGTTCCTTCACCCGGATATTGCGAAACTCCACGTGCGTTCCGTGTCCCAGGAACCCGATGTGCCCGCTCTTGTTCTGCAGCCCCGGGTGCTTCTCCAGAATCTTCGCTTCTTTCACATCATCCAGGTCCGCGTTCTGGATGATCACGCCGTTCAGCTTCACAATGATGCGCCGCCCGTTCGCCGTGATTTCTTCTTCATTCCACTCGCCCACCGGCTTCCTAAAACCCGTCCGCGCCGGGAATACATCGTAAACAGATCCGTGATACTGCTCGGGCTTGATCACGCCTTTGTAAACGGCATCGCCATCGTCCAGCACCTGAATCTCCATGCCCTTGTAAGCCGCGTCGCCATCGAAAGGTGCCCGGATTCCCACGCCGTTATTCGCGCCCGGCGTCAGCTTGAACTCCAGTCGCAGCACAAAGTTCGAATACTCTTTTTCAGTGAACAGATTCCCGCCGCCCTCTTTGGTGCAGACAATCCGGCCGTCTTCCACGCCGTATCCCGGACCCTTGCCGTTCACCAATTTCCAGCCCGTCAGTGTCTTGCCGTCAAAAAGCGGCTTGAACCCGGGCTCGTCCGCTGCCTGCAACGCGCTTCCGCAAAGGGCCAGCGCTGTCATCGAAACCAGAAAAATTCTCATGCAAGGCACTGTAACGCAAACTGGAGCATAATGGAAACACAGGGCTTCATGGCGGCGAGCAACTACTACCGATTCATCACCCGCTGGCGTGTGCGCGCCACCGCCGAGGAGGCGTATGCCATCCTCAGCCAGCCGCTGGAATACCCCCGCTGGTGGCCCTCCGTTTATCTCACGGTTCGGGAACTCCAGGGCGGCGACGCCTCCGGTAAGGGCCGCGAATTCCGTCTCCAAACCAAAGGTTGGTTGCCCTACACGCTTGATTGGGACGCGAAGACTGTCAGCACCCGCGAACCCTACCACATCATCATGACGGCCTCGGGTGATTTTGTCGGCCGCGGCATTTGGTCCATCGTCCCCGACGGCGATTTCGTCGATATCTCGTTTGACTGGAAACTCAGCGCCGAAAAGCCCTTGCTCCGTTTTCTGTCGTTTGTCCTGAAGCCCACCTTCGAAGCCAATCATCGCTGGGCGATGGACCAGGGGTTCCGGGATCTGGAACTGGAACTGGCCCGCAGCCGCGCCCGCACCGTGGAAGAGATGAACTCCATCGCGGCGCCCGTCGGCCCCGCGCGGCTCGCCGGCAAGTCAGTCGTCGCCGGGGCTCTGCTGGCTGCCGCGATTCTCGGCCTTGCCATCGGCACCCACGAAAGCCATCAGCCCTCTGAGCCTGCAGCCGAGTCCCGTGGCTGATTTCCCCCGCCGCATAGCCTGCCTTACCGAAGAAACCGTCGAAACCCTGTACCTCCTCGGCGAACAGGACCGCATTGTCGGCGTGTCCGGCTATACGGCGCGCCCCCCCGAAGCCCGTAAAAAGCCGAAGATCTCGGCCTTCATCACCGCGAAGTTCGACAAGATCCTCGCCGTAGAACCCGACCTCGTTCTCGCCTTTTCTGACCTCCAGGCTGATATCGTTCGCGAACTGATGCTGCGCGGCGTCACCGTCTTCGCCTTCAATGAGCGCAGCATCGCAGAGATTCTGGATATGATTCTCGTCCTCGCCAGAATCGTCGGTGTGGAAGCGAAAGGCCTGGCGCTCGTCGCCGAACTAAATGCCGGCCTCCACCGCATTCGCGCCTCCGCCGCCCGCTTTCCCCACCGCCCGCGAGTCCTCTTTGAAGAATGGAAAGATCCCCTCATCAGCGGTATTCGCTGGGTGGAAGAACTAATCGAAATCGCCGGCGGCGACCCCGTCTTCCCCCTCCTTCGCCACCACCAGGATGCAAAGAATCGCATCGTCGATCCCGCCACCGTCCCCCCACTCGACCCCGAGGTCATCATCGCCTCCTGGTGCGGCATGAAGGTCGCCAAACAACACATCAAAGCCCGCCACGGCTGGGACCAAACCGCCGCTGTCCGCAACCACCACATCTACGAAATCAAGTCCACCTACATCCTGCAGCCAGGCCCTGCCGCGCTCACCGAAGGCGTGCTGCAACTGCACTCCATCCTCGCCCACGTTGCCGGTGTCCCCCCCGACCCCTCGCTGCTACCCCGCGAACGCCTGGACCCCGATCTCCGGCGATGATATTGTTAGTATCCGGATGCCTCGTTTCCCACTCCTGATCTTTGCCCTGTTGCCGGGCCTCGCTTTGGCCCAGATATCGGCAGCTCAGACAATTGAGTTCAATCGCGATATCCGCCCCATCTTCTCGGACCGCTGTTACACCTGCCACGGCCCTTCGTCCACCACCCGCCGCTCCCCTCTCCGCTTCGATACTGAAGAGGGCGCCAAGCAGAAGCTCGCCAATCATTTCGCCATCGCGCCGGGAAAGCCTGCTGAAAGCGAGCTGCTAAAGCGCGTCACTGCCGGAAATTCCCCGCTGCGGATGCCCCCCGTCTCCTCTGGTCCGGCCCTGACCGATCACGAAACAGACCTCCTCCGCCGCTGGATCGAGCAAGGTGCCGTTTGGGAGAAGCACTGGTCTTTCATCCCGCCGAAAAGCCTCGCGGCCCCCACCGTCTCCGAACCCTCCTGGGTCCGGAACCCGATCGACGCGTTCATCCTCGCCCGCCTCGACAAAGAAGGCATCAAGCACTCCCCCGCAGCCCCCCGCGAAACGCTCCTGCGTCGCGTCACCCTCGATCTGACAGGCCTCCCGCCCACCCCCGCCGAACTCGACGCCTTCCTCGCAGACAACACCCCCAACGCCTACGAAAAAGTTGTCGACCGCCTCCTGGCCTCCCCCCGCTATGGCGAACGCATGGCTATGCGCTGGCTCGACGCCGCCCGCTATGCCGACACCAACGGCTACCAGACCGACGCCGAACGCTACATGTGGCGCTGGCGCGACTGGGTCATCGAAGCCTTCAATCGCAACATGCCCTACGACCGCTTCACCGTCGAACAACTCGCGGGCGACCTCCTCCCCAACCCCACTCTCGACCAGCGCATCGCCACCGGCGTCAACCGCAACCACCGCGGCAACGGCGAGGGCGGCATCGTCCCCGAAGAATACGCCGTCGAGTACGTCATTGACCGCGTCGATACCACTTCCACCGTCTTCCTCGGCCTCACTGCCGGCTGCGCTCGCTGCCACGACCACAAATACGATCCCATTGCGCAGAAAGAGTATTACCAGCTCTACGCCTTCTTCAATAACCTCCCCGAACGCGGCAACGCCCAGAAATATGGCAATTCGCCGCCCTTCATCGCCGCCCCCACCCCACCCCAGCAGACGTTTCTGAAAGATTTCGACGCCCGCATCGCCACCGCCAAAGCAAACTTCGACAAACTCGAATCAGCCATCAGCGCCGGGCTGAAAGCCTGGAAACCCGTCCGGGGCTCCCAGTGGTTCACCGCCCGCAACATGATGAACCAGTGGTCCGCCGACTCCACCGTCTTCGACGGAACCCACCTCCGCGACCTGGGCAACAACGCCAACTTCAGCTTCCAGGATCCCTTCACCCTCTCGCTCCGCGTCAACGCCGCCAACCCAGATGGAGCCCTCATCACGCGCGCCAAAGACGAACCCGAGGGCGCCGGTTACAGCCTCGTCCTCGCCAATGGCAAACTCCAGGCCAACCTCGTTCTCCGCTGGCTCGACGATGCCATCCGTGTTGAAACCACTACGGACCTCTCCCTCAACCAGTGGCACCACGTCGCCCTCACCTGGGATGGTTCCCGCTATGCGTCCGGAGTCACCATCTATGTTGATGGCGTTCCCCAGCCCCTCAAGTTCAACCTCGATTACATGAATCAGGACTTCCGCCAGGCGAAAGAACCCCTCCGTCTCGGCGCTGGCCTCGGCACCCGCTTCCGTGGCCAGCTCGACGAAGTCCGCATCTATCGCAATGCGCTCCCAGCCAGCGAAATCCAGCTCCTCGCGGTCTCCGATACGCTCGATTCCCTCCCCGTTACCTCCGAAAAACTCCGCCGCGCGTACCTCGACCAGGACGCCCCCACCAACATCCAGGTCGCCTGGAAAACCTGGCTGGGCCTCACCGAGGACCGTGCGAAATTCGCCGCCGATCTCCCCACCGTCATGGTGATGGAAGAACTCCCCGTACCCCGCGACGCCTTCCTGCTCCAGCGCGGTTCCTACGAACGTCCCGGCCAAAAGGTCACGCGCGACGTCCCCGCCGCCCTTCCGCCACTCCCCGCCGACGCCCCCCGCAACCGTCTGGGCTTCGCGAAGTGGCTCACTGACCCGAAAAACCCTCTCCCCGCCCGCGTCGCCGTCAACCGTTTCTGGCAGATGTACTTCGGTACCGGCATCGTCAAGACCGTGGAGGATTTCGGTTCGCAGGGCGAATGGCCCTCCCACCCCGAACTCCTCGACTGGCTCGCCACCGAATTCATCCGCACCAACTGGGACGTCAAGGCGCTACAAAAGACCATCGTGATGAGCGCGACTTATCGCCAGATCGCGAAGTCCACGCCCGAGGCCGTCGAGAAGGACCCCACGAACCGCCTCCTCTCCCACGTACCCCGCTTCCGCCTGCCCGCCGAAATGGTCCGCGACCAGGCCCTCCTCGCCGCCGGCCTCCTCGTCGAAAAGCTCGGCGGACCGTCCGTGAAGCCCTACCAGCCCGCCGGTCTCTGGAAAGAACTCTCGGGCGGGGAAGACTATCCCCAGGACCACGGCGAATCGCTCTACCGCCGCAGCATGTATACCTACTGGAAACGCGCCGCGCCGCCCCCCATGATGGCCAACTTCGATGCCGCCGGACGCGAAGCCTGCATGGTTCGCGAAAACCGCACCAACACGCCCCTGCAAGCCCTCGACCTGATGAACGACGTTACGTTCGTGGAAGCCGCCCGCCGCGTCGCCGAACGCATGATGCAAGAAGCTCCGCCCGCCGACCGCTTGGCGTATGGCTTCCGCCTCGTCACCTCCCGCCGCCCGACCACAGCCGAGACCGGTCTCCTGACGAACGCCCTCCGCTACAACCTCGACCGCTTCCAGACCGACCCCACCGCCGCCACCAAACTCCTCCAACAAGGCGAAAGCCCGAGAGCCCCCAAACTCAACTCCAGCGAATTGGCAGCCTACGCAACCGTAGCCAGCCTGATCCTGAATCTGGACGAAGCGGTGACCCGCCAATGATTCTCAATCGCCGCAAGCTCCTCCAAACCGCCGCCGGTACCGCCGCCTTCGCGAACCTCCTGCGTGGTGACGACGCGGAAGGCATTCTCACCGCCCCCCACTTCAAGCCCACCGCCAAACGCGTCATCTACCTTTTCCAGTCCGGAGCCCCCAGCCAGCTCGACCTCTTCGACCACAAACCTCTCCTCGAAAAGCTCCGCGCCAAAGACCTCCCCGACTCCGTCCGCCAGGGCCAGCGCCTCACCGGCATGACGGCCACCCAGACCGCCTTCCCCGTCGCCCCCAGCCTCTTTCAGTTCGCCCAACACGGCAACTCCGGAGCCTTCGTCAGCGACCTGATGCCCTACACCTCGAAGATGGTTGACGACCTCTGCTTCATCCGCTCCATGAACACCGAGCAGATCAACCACGACCCCGCCATCACCTTCTGCCAGACCGGCTTCCAACTCGCCGGACGCCCCAGCATCGGCTCCTGGCTCGCCTACGGTCTGGGCAGCGAAAACAAGGAACTCCCCGCGTTCGTCGTCATGATCTCCCAAGGTTCCGGCAACCTTTCCGACCAGCCCCTCTACGACCGTCTCTGGGGCTCGGGCTTCCTCCCCAGCCGCTATCAGGGCGTGAAGTTCCGCGCCGCCACTGACCCGGTTCTTTACCTTTCCAACCCGCCCGGCATCGACGGCACAACCCGCCGCCGCTACCTCGACGACCTCGGTGCCCTCAACACTATCAACCAGCGCGAATTTAACGACCCCGAGATCGCCGCCCGCACCGCCCAGTACGAAATGGCGTTCCGGATGCAGACTTCGGTGCCGGAGCTGACTGACCTGTCCAAGGAACCGGAGAGCACCTT
The DNA here is from genome assembly GCA_903929755.1 of uncultured Acidobacteriia bacterium. GTDB lineage: Bacteria > Acidobacteriota > Terriglobia > Bryobacterales > Bryobacteraceae > BOG-234. The sequence continues at coordinate 7,262 of CAIYVZ010000097.1, read as the reverse complement.
CGACCTCTACGGCCCCGACGCCCGTCGCCCCGGAACCTTCGCCGCCAACTGTCTGCTCGCCCGCCGCCTGGCGGAACGAGGAGTCCGCTTCATCCAGCTCTTCCACCGAGGCTGGGACCAGCACACCAACCTCCCCAAGCAAATCCGCGGACAGGCAAAGGATACCGACCAGGCCTCCGCTGCCCTGGTGCAAGACCTGAAACAACGAGGCCTGTTAGACGACACCTTAGTGGTCTGGGGCGGGGAATTCGGCCGGACCGTCTACTCGCAAGGTAAGCTAACTGCGGACGACTACGGAAGAGACCACCACCCCCGCTGCTTCACCATCTGGATGACGGGAGGAGGCGTAAAACGAGGCCTGATCCACGGAGAAACCGACGACTTCTCCTACAACATCACCCGGGACCCGGTAGACATCCACGACCTCCACGCCACCATCCTGCGAACGTTAGGAATCGACCATACCAAACTAACCTTCAAGTTCTCCGGCCGCCACTTCCGTCTCACCGATGTGAAGGGCAGGATCGTGAATGAAGTTCTAAATACGGCATAACCCGGTCATGGGACTGGTGTGTGTGGTCTCAGCAGCTTAAGGTTTGAGCCCGGCCATCGCTGCATACCTGCATCGAACTGCTGCGAAGTCATCAATGACATCCAGAGTTCTTCCGTGCCCCCAGGTTCATCAGCGTATACAACCTGATCACGCCGAAACAACTGCCGGAATATGCCAATCAGAAATACAGCGGACTTGCTACCTGCAGCCGCCACTCATTTGCCGCCGTGTGATGTTCATGCCGTTCCGAACACAAGGCCAGCCAGACATTCACGTCGGGCAACCACCCTCTATCTGTCGCTGAGCTCATCTATCTCGGCACTCGTCAGGGACCGGAGCATTCCGGGACTGGCCGACCGAATTACAGGAAACGGCGTCTCCTTCTGTCCCCTGGCCAGATCTCGCTCAATCGCGGAGATCGCCACCGCCTGAATCGATAAATGCAACTCCGCCGCACGACTCCGCAGTTCGTCCGCGACACGCCCGGGAAGTTCCAGCTGCACGACCATACCCAAAGTTTCCCACACTTTCTGTTACCGCCGCTTTCTGCTGCCAACACGTTAGCAATCGTCGTCGCCACCGCCAGATTCCTCTCCGACAGGACCTCGCAAAGCCAGCCCTCGATACTGTCAAAAGTGGCTCTCCCTTTGTTCAGCGCCGCGCGACTCTGTTCGCGAAAGGGATGCTATCACAATCTCCCATCAAATCGGAATGCCTCTCGCCAGCCAAATCCAATGTGCCCGAAATCCGTGTGGCGTGGATTCAACAGGAAATTACGTTCTCGCAGGTTGACAGAAGACGGCACAGACAAGATCGCCAAAACTTCGAGGGCACAAAGCCCAACGCTCTGGCCTGCATAAATCATCGGTGTTCCCTTGTAGTTCCAGCGTCCCCCGTAGAGCCGGGGACCCTCCCCGCTGTCTGCCGCATATCGCCTGCTCAGAATTCGATAGACGGTCACGCCGCTACCAGATGCCGTGTTCCATCTGCCCCAGAACGTCCGTGACTCTCATCGTCCCCTCGGACGTCCCCAGCAGAGAGATCTGGGTCGCAAAGTCCAGCGACCGAACTCGCGTTACGGCAATCGAACCTTGCAAATTAAACACAAAGTATTTAATATGCAAGGATGATCCCGCGTCATGCATTCTCCGCCGTCGAAGCCGGACTGAAGCGGATGCCGGCTGTGGCCCTCATCGGACCCCGTCAATCCGGCAAGACAACCCTCGCTCACCAGATAGCCGAAAAGGTCCCCTCCGTCTACCTGGATCTGCAGGCCTCCGAAGATCGGGCACGACTCGCGGAACCCGCGCTCTTCCTCAACGCACACGAAGATCGCCTGGTAATCCTCGATGAAATCCATCGCGTCCCCGAACTCTTCCCGGTTCTGCGCGGCATCATCGACAGGGGCAGACGCAAGGGGAGGAAGACAGCCCGCTTTCTCATCCTCGGGTCAGCGTCCATCGAACTCCTGCGCCAATCCGGTGAATCTCTCGCCGGTCGAATAGCCTACGTGGAAATAGGGCCTTTCACCGCAATAGAACTGAAGTCCCATGGTCTCCGGAATTCCGACCTCGTTCCACTCTGGGTTCGTGGAGGCTTTCCCGAGAGCTATCTTGCCTCCAATGACAACGACAGCTTCGCGTGGCGACTGGACTTCATCCGTGCCTACCTCGAACGCGACATTCCCCAACTTGGACCGCGAGTCCCCGCTGAGACCCTGGAGCGTCTGTGGACAATGCTCGCCCACGAACAAGGGGGCCAGCTGAACGCCTCGCGCCTCGCGACCTCACTCATGGTCACGGCGCCGACCCTTACGCGCTACGTTGATCTCCTGGTCGACCTCCTCCTCGTTCGCCGGCTGCGCCCGTTTCACGGCAATGCAGGAAAGCGCCTCGTCAAGTCCCCTAAGGTATATGTTCGCGACAGCGGCCTCGTCCACGCGCTGCTCGGAATTCGGGATTACAACGCGCTCTCCGGCCACCCCGTAGTCGGCACCAGTTGGGAGGGCTTCGTCATTGAGAATCTGATCGCAGCGGCGCCTCCACGCTCCATCGCCAGCTTCTACCGGACTTCCGCCGGAGCCGAGATCGACCTCTTTCTGGAAATCCCCGGTCATGGGACCTGGGCCTTCGATATCAAGAGAGGCCTCGCCACCAAACCCCAAAAAGGTTTCTACGCCGCCTGTGAAGATCTCAAGCCAAAGCACCGTTTCTTCGTCAATTCCGGGGACGCCAGGTATCCTCTAACCACCAGCGTCGATGCGATCGGGCTCCTGGAAATTATATCGCTTTTGTCGTCGCTCTAACTAACTGCCCGTCTCCAAAATCGTCATCTGTTTTCTCAATCCCCGCAATCACTTATATCCTCCGGCACCCGCAGTCCCACAGCGACCGGACAATCCCTGCTCTTTACCGCCGCGGCACCAGCTGTATCTCAAACACATTCGGCCAAAGCTTCCCCGTCACAAACAGCCGCTTATGCACGGCATCATAAGCGATCCCGTTCAGCACGTCCTCCGTCCCATTGCGATACATTGGCCCTAACAACCCGCTCAAATCAATCCACCCCGTCACCGCTCCCGTTACTGGAGAAATGCGCGCAATCCGGTCCGTCTGCCAGATATTCGCAAACAACTCACCCTCCACCCATTCCAGCTCATTCAGGTTCTCCACCGGCTTCCCGGCATCCCGAACCCTGATGCGCCGCTTCTCCGCCAGACTCTTCGGGTCCCACACGCGAATCTCGTCCGTGCCATCGTCCATAAAAATACTGCTCGCATTGTGTGTCAGTGACCAGCCTTCGCCCTCATAACTGAACCTCTGCAACTGCCGGAAATCCTTCAGCCCGAACACAAACCCCACCTCCGTCTGGTAAGTCAGCTGAATAATACGGTCGTCCACAATCGTGATGCCTTCCCCAAAATACTGGCTCGCCAGCGCAATCTTCTGTACCACCTCGCCCGTCTCCAATTTCACTTTCCGCAGTGACGAGCGTCCGTTCAGGCCCGTGCTTTCATACAGAAACCCATCGCGGAATTCCAGCCCCTCCGTGAATGCATTCCGGTCATGCGGATAGGCGTGAACCACCCGATACCCATAGAACGGAATTCGTGGGCTGCGTTTCAGCGTCTGCGCAAACACCAACCCGCCCAGCAGGAGTACGGCAACAGAAATCAGAATCTTCATGCGAATCAGCCAATCCTACCAAGGCGTTTTCCTTGCTATACTCAGCCATCGTGAGACCTCTTTTCAGCATCCTTGCCCTTGGCTCCGTCCTTCTCGTCTCGGCCCGTGCCCAACAGGCCAAACCCGAGTTCGAGGTTGCCTCCATTCGCCCGAGCCAAGTCACAGGTTTTCGCTTCGGCGGTGACGCCGGCACCAACACCGGCGGCCCTGGCACTCCCGACCCCGGCATGTACCGCTGCACCCGCTGCACCCTCGCCACTCTCATCTCGAAAGCCTGGAATCTGCAGAACTACCAGCTTCCCGGCCGCGCCTCCCTTGGCACCACCGCTTTCGATGTCATGGCCAGGGTCCAGGCCGGAACTACGCCCGATGAGTTTCAGATCATGCTGCAGAATCTGCTGAAAGACCGCTTCAGCCTCACCGGACACTTCACCGAAAAGGCCCTCAAGGGTTATCACCTCGCCGTCACGAAAAACGGTCCCAAACTTCAGGAATCTACTGACGCTCCGAAACCCACAGCCAGTCCCGCGCAACATGGAGGCTTCGGTCAGGGCGGCTTTGGAGGAGGCGATCATGGCCACACCGGAGTTATCTCCTTCGGTGGCACCGCCCGCTATCGCGCCGACCACCAAACTGCCGCCGAACTTGCCCGCGTTCTCGCCGACCAAATCGGTCTCCCCGTCGATGACCAAACCGGGCTCAAGGGCAAGTACGACATCTCTCTCAACTGGAGCGGTACCGCCAGTAACGACGACGCCCACGGTGCCGGCGCCGCTGGCCACGGTGACCATGGCGGCGCTCCCGGCGGAGCCCCTGCCGGACGCCCCGAACCCGGCGATGCCCCCACTATCTTCGAAGCCGTGCAAACCCAACTCGGCCTCCGCCTCGTTCGCGCCGACCAGGCCACGGCCCACATCTTCGTCGTGGACCACGTTGAGCAACAACCCACCGCCAACTAAGCGGAGCTAATACTCGCCGTGCAGCCGTAAACCAAAAACATGCACCGGCCCCCGGTCCGCATTAAATGCCGGGTTCACCACATGCTGATAATCGCCGGAAAGCCAAAGCCCACGGTGCAGGTTCACGCTGTAAAATACGTCCACGGCACGCTCCATCCCCTGCCGCAATTTGCCGTCGCCGATAAATCCATCCACGCCGCCCAAACTCAGATACTTCGCGTGTGACGCCGAAATCCACCCCAGATTCATTCCCGCGCCCGCCAGATCGCCAGACCGCCCCCACCGGCTCCCGTGTGCCAATGCGCCAAAGCCTGCCGAATAATCCGTCGTCGTGTATGCATCAACTTCCGACTGCCCGTCTGAAGCCATGCCCCGCACAAATACCCCGATATCCCCGGTCAAATACTGCTGCGCGAATCCGCCAATCCCGGTTTTTACGTTCGACTTCCGAGCCCAGCACAGATCCGGCGCGCCCGCGTTGCCCGAGTCGTAGCTGAACCCCGGGCACGTGGTCGCGTTCTTCCGCGGGTCAGCCAGAAACGCAGCGATGGCATCGCTGAATCGCCCAATATTCTCCCGATTCCGGTACCCCAGCACCCGAACAATTCCAGCCTTGCCACGCAGCGTGTGCCGGTGCTCCAGCTCCATCTGATCGCCGTAATACTTCCCCAGCCGGAAATCGATGGGCAACTGGTTCGGGTTCTTCGGCGGTGTGATACGGCCAAACCGCACCGCCCAGTTATCCCAGTACAATTCAGCCACGCCGCCCCACGAATAACCACGGGCGTCGGAAGCGAAATCGTAAGCTGCCGAAGTGAGAAACCCAAGGTTCAGAAAGCCCTGCCGCGGGTCAACCTCGAAAGCCGGCTTATCAAAGAAATCCAGGATGCTGAAATTGCCCGCGATCAGCACCAGTCGCCTGCTGCTCGTCATCGAGCCAAGCTGCAGCGGCCCCGATTCCTTCGTCACCTCGTCCCCGCCCAGGCTGATCGTCTGCTTCAGAAAAACGCGTGATCGGTACACCTGGGGAAGCTCCGCCCCGCCCTTCTGCAATTCGAAGTTCTGGATCGCCCCGCCCAACCCCTTTAACGCTGAAAGCGGCCTTTCTGAAATCAGTTCCGGGACCAGATACGCCTCGGCGCCCTTCCATAGCCGAACCCCCAGGTAAAGAGTCGCGGTGCCCGTAAAACTCCGCTCCGCGTTCGGCAGCAGCGAGTTCGTGCTCCCATTGAAGTTCGTATAAGGAGCCTGAAAGCCCGGCTTCCAGCTCGAGATATACGTGAACTGCCCGTAGGCATTCCATCTCTCATTCTTTACATCGTGCAGACCCCGCGTGGCCAGCTGATTCATCAGGGTTGGCTGCTCAGGTTCGGCCGCTGCCGTGTCCTGTTGCGCCCACAGCGGGCCAGTTAGAAAACACAGGCTCGCACCCAGCAGAATGCAGGGACGCAGTAAGGCCTTGTGTTTCAATAGCATGACGGGAAGGTGTGGCAGAACTTAGCCTTTCTGACCACACCCCAATTATACCCGCCGAAACCGGCTATTCCACTTCTTGCGGCAGGTAGTGGATGTCAAACTTCCGGTTCGTAATGAACAACACGACCACATCCGTCTCCGCCGTCGCCCCGTGTTCCATCTCTATCCCCGTGGGAAACCAGACGAAGTGTCCCGGTCCAAAACTTCCCGCATGCGTCACCAGCGTACCCTCCAGAACATACATGCCGTGGGCGCACGTATGCACATGGCGCGAATTGATCACCCCGGCCGGGTACTTCACAATGCGGATTTCAGCGCCCGTCTCCGGGTCTTCAATCAGATTCTTGCGGAACAGCGTCTTGCCCAAATGCTCGTTCCATCGGGCCTCCCAGGGCAGGGAAGCCACATCAATCGCCGTGATCTGTGTCGTATCCATTAGCTCTCCAGCTTCCTGATCCAGTCCTTGCCGATCTCCACCCTGTCTCCCGCCTCGTATTTCAGCAGCGCGATCGCCACCTGCGGCATATACGACACCAGATCCTCGTAACTCCGCGGTTCTGCGTCCAGCGCCAGATTCAGCATCCCGGGCAGATACCGGCTATCGCCATCCCCGTCCCCGCGCTGAAACGTTACCCACGCCTCCCACCCTTCGCCAGCCTCACTCAGTTTCGTCCGCAGTTCCCCCACAGACATCCCGCTCAGCCCCGCATCCACCGCCGTCACGCACTCATGGCCCGTCAGCGCGTCCCCCAGCATTTCATCAATTCCGTCATCCAGCAAAACCCGCATGTCCTCTGTTTCTCCCCCACCAGAATAAGCCCCGAACCCTTCCCCTACTTCGTTACCACCGGTAACTCCACATAACTGGCCTGCCCCGGAGCATGGTAAATCCGCTGTGTGGCCTTCTTGTAATCCTCCGGTTTCGCCCAGAAAATATTCGGCACAAATGTCGTAACAGTTCAGGTAGGGCGGGAATTCTTGAGTAGGGACGTGGGCGGTTGTGCCAGGCGGTGTGAGCGGATGGCGCTGTTGAGGTAGTCGAGAGGGTGACGGTTCTGCATGCGGCAGGTTTGCGTGACGGTCAGCAGG
>CAIYVZ010000096.1 GCA_903929755.1 uncultured Acidobacteriia bacterium | reverse complement strand
CTGCTGACCGTCACGCAAACCTGCCGCATGCAGAACCGTCACCCTCTCGACTACCTCAACAGCGCCATCCGCTCACACCGCCTGGCACAACCGCCCACGTCCCTACTCAAGAATTCCCGCCCTACCTGAACTGTTACAAAATCTTTGGCGATACGAACGGCAAGCCGCAGAACGATAGCCTCCACGTCGTCGCCAGCATCGACATATATTCTCCGCGTGAGCTGAACGGTTTTACCCGTCGCCCCCCTGCAGTGGCTGCGGGTATTGCCCAGGTTTTCTCCAACAGGGTACAGTGGCATTCTCACTTTCCCGTACCTGAGGTAGGCGAAGGTCAGAATACCGGTAAAGCCATGCACCTGCCGGCGCTCCGGCGCTGCTTTGAGGAAAAGACGCTGACCACAGGCGCAGACCGGTGCAGACCTTATCCTGGATAAGGTGACCCGTCCGGCTGCGCCACTTGGTAACGGAACGGGAAACGATGAGCTATGAGCGGTACCTGTTCGAACTGGAATGTCAGGAACGGCGCGAGCACCGCGTGGCTCGCCTGTTGCAGGAGTCGAAACTGCCGATGTAAAAGACGTTCAGCAACTTTGACCTGCAGCGTCTGCCTCCGAAAGCGACCCAACACATTAAGACGCTACAGGACAGCACGTTCCTGGATTGAAGGAAAAAGTACTGGTGTTCGGCAAGCCCAGGTCGGCAACACTTCAAGGAGATTCCCGCTGCCTACCCTTCCGCGGCGAACAGACTAATTGGCATGGTTCGAAGCCTCAAGGATGGCACCTAGGTTCACCTGGTCATCCAGCATTTCGTCAAGGGCGGCGGGCCCCGTCTCCGGGTTCAGCAAGACAACCCGGAAGACATCGACGCTAAAGTCAGCGACATGTGAAAGTGTGGTGCGGGAGACGAAGCTGCGCATTAAGCTTTCCTGGATCTTCCGCGTGAAAGCACTGATTTCAGCCGAATTTTCCGATGTCAGACCAGTGTGGCGGCAGTGGGAGGGCAGGTAGACATAGTTGAGGACCTGCATGGTCGGAGTCCCTATCAACTGAAATTCCGGGCGCGTCACGATAGTTTGGGCTAAGTTTTTGGTAAGTGCGATGGAATAGTCGATTTCTTCGCCGATCTTTTTCGGCCCATCAATCTGGAGTCGGGCGTCGAGATACACAACATTGGCCGGTCGGGAGCCTTCGGCAGACCGGCGCCCGAGGTCCGCGCTGCCCGACCGGATGATGTACCGGCTTGATTTTTCAATCGTTGCCGCCTGAGCAGGATCCCGGATGATGACGGCACTCAAGCCAAGCGGGCAGCGAAGAGCTTTGTGAGCGCAGAGAGTAATGGTAGCGGCATTCTCGATTCCATCCAATAATTGGCCATGGTTCGCACTGAAACGCAGCGCTCCACCAAACGCGGCGTCAACGTGGAAGTGAATGCCTTCCCGTGCACACAAAGTACCGATCGACTTCAAATCGTCAATGGAACCGGTCTCCGTCGCGCCTGCGAGGGCGACGACCGCGAGAACAGCGTGCTGCTGTCGGCGGCATTCGGAAATTGCGGCTTCGAGTCCCGGCAGGGACATTTGACCACTGGCGTCCACCGACACCTGAATGAGCCCCCGCTCGCCAATGCCAATGATGTCGGCGATCTTAGACATGGAGTAATGTCCCAGGCTGCTGGTGATGATCCGTGCGCCCTTGTAGCCACGGCTTTGCAAGGCTGCCGACAGACCATCCAACGAACATTTCACATCACTGCGGGCGTCGTCCAGCAAGGTATTCTTCGCCAGCCAAATTGCGGTTTCGTTGGCGGCGGTACCGCCGACAGTGAAGATACCGTAAGTTTTGGACGGGTCGTAAACAGCTTGTTTAGGGATCGGGGCCTGAAAGAAGTAGCTGTGCAGTTGAGCCGCCACGTGACGTTCCAGCCGTGTGAATGAGTTCGAGGTCTCCACCTTGACCACATTGGCGTTGACCGCGATGTTGTTTGCTGCGATCGAGGGCATGTAGTGCGGCATCGGGCCGGTCATGTGGCCGATGTACCGGGCGTCGTTCAGATTGAATTCGAAGTTTGTAAGAGGCAGCAGGCGCCGTTCCATGTATGACTCGAAGTCCATGGTGCCCGGACCATTGGAAGCCTCCAGCAGATCCTCGATTTCATGGGCGGTGCTTGCAGTGCGGACTGGCCGGGCGTGCGGGCTTTCGATAGCGGCTGACAACGCCCGCAGCTCGTTGCCCAGGTGGGTTGCCGGGAAAGGCGCTAATGATTCTGATTTCATGCTTGGGCGCATCCCTTACTATCATGCCACCTAAGCTGCAATATATCCCTTCAGCCCCCTCGTGGAGACAAGAATCGTAACAGTTCAGGTAGGGCGGGAATTCTTGAGTAGGGACGTGGGCGGTTGTGCCAGGCGGTGTGAGCGGATGGCGCTGTTGAGGTAGTCGAGAGGGTGACGGTTCTGCATGCGGCAGGTTTGCGTGACGGTCAGCAGG
>CAIYVZ010000095.1 GCA_903929755.1 uncultured Acidobacteriia bacterium | reverse complement strand
TCGATCTGACTCAGGCTGCTTACTTCCGTGTCGTTCATGCTGATGATCAATCCCCAGCATCCAACCCCTTCTCCTCAGGCTCACCTTGCGTGAGAATCCGTACCCCCCTTCAGGCTCATCTTGCATGAGACAAGAGTCGAACTGCAAAGAACAGCAATTATGAGAGATAATCTCGATATGCCTTTCCTGCCGGCGTCGGACATTTCTCCCTCGCAAGTTGAGGCATCGATTGCGCGGACGTTAACGTCATTTGCTCCCGACATTGTCCGTATCCGTTACTCCTTCGAAGATGACTGGTCCGGTGATGCGGCGCTCTACTTTCGGGTCTTGCTGAGCGATGCGGCGGCCGCGCCGGCGCGACTGCTGCTAACCACCCGCCGCATCGCGGAATCCTTGCGGACTGACTTGAGGCCGGAAGAGTCCGGCCGAATCACCTATTTCAATTTCCGCAGCGAAGCCGAACAACGTGAGCTGAAGGACCCGGACTGGGCGTAACTGGTGTCATTTCCTGGAGACCTGCTCGACCAGGCCCGGCACCTGGCCAATCGCGAGAGAACCCGGCCCAAACAGGCCAGTCTCCGCCGTGCTGTTTCCACCGCATACTATGCGTTGTTCCACCTTCTGATTGCGGAAGCGGCACTGAACTGGAAGCATGCGGAACACCGGAATCAGCTTTCCAGGCAGTTTCAGCACGTCACAATGAAACAAGCGTCAACGGAGCAGGCAAAAGCCTCGGCCCAGGAACTGAATCGCAAGGATCTGACACCTCCCGCGAGATACATCGCGATGCATCTCAAGGCCATCGCCACAACATTCGTCAGCTTGCAGGATCAGCGACACAAAGCGGATTACGACAACTCGACAAAGTGGACCAGAACCGACGTTGTCGCCCTCGTCGCCGAGGTAGCCGAGGCGTTCCGATGCTGGACGGTTATTCGTAAGGAACCTGCCGCGCAGAAGTACCTTCTGTCTCTCCTTGTCAAACCACGGGGCCCGTAACCGGCGCTACGGCAGCTCAAAAACATACAACGCATTCCCGTTGGCCGGATAGTGGATCTCCGGGGCGATCACATGCGGCACGTCCCGCGGACTTCCCCCGCCTAACCCCGTCGTCACCGCCACATACTGTTTCCCGTCAATCGAAAACGATACCGGATGCCCCTGCACCGAAGTCCCCAGCCGCGCCTGCCAGAGCAACGCACCAGTCTTCACATCCACCGCCTTGAAATACCGGTCCAGATCCCCCACGAACGCCACCCCGCCGGCAGTGGATAACACCCCCGTCAGAAACGGAGCCCGTTGCTCAATTGACCATTTTTCCTGCATCGTCCGCGCATCGTACGCCGCCAGCTTCCCAATCTTCCCGTTCTTCCCCGGCATCTCCAGGAAATGACGGTTCCCCGCCCCGCCGCCAGACCCTTCCTTCATTTCCACCTGCCGCCCCGACATCTCCATACAGCTCTGGCTCAGCGGGATAATCAGCTGTTCCGTGGGCGCGTTGTAGCTCATCGGCTGCCAGTTATGCCCACCCTCCGTACTCGGACAAATATTGATCCACTGCCCTACCTGCTGCTCCAGAATGTCCGGCCGGTACCGCAGTTCCCCCGTCTTCCGGTCCACCGTGGAAAACGCGCTCTGAAAAACCGTCTGCGCCAGATCCAGATACTTGCCCGTCACCCGGTCCAGCTTCCACAAAATCCCGGCCTTGCCGATCGAGAACACCAACTTCTGGCCGTCCAGATCCACCAGCACCCGCTCAAAGACCTCATCCAGATCGAACGACTCCTGCTGCACATGCTGGAAGTGCCACGCCAGCTTCCCCGTATCCGGGTCCAGCGCCAGCGTGCTGTTCGTATAAAGCCCCTTATCGCCCCACTTCGATTGGCGGCTCGCCAGCATCCAGGGCTTCGCCTGCGACACGCCCCAGTAGGTCCGGTTCAGTTCCGGGTCGTAACTTCCCGCGATCCAAGTATCCCCGCCCGCGCGGAACAGATTCGACAGCGTGCCCCACGTATCCCCGCCCGGCGTGCCTTCCCGCGCAATCGTGTAGAACTTCCAAGCCGGCTTCCCCGTCTCGGCATCCCATGCGCTGATGTAACAGCCCTCGGGTTTATAAGACGTGCAACCCGTCAGCCCCTGCAGAATCTTCCCGTTCACCGCCAGCGTGCCCGACGTGCTGCTGTACCCCCGCTTCACATCCGCCACATCACTCTGCCAAACCACCCGCCCGGTCTTCGCATCGAGCGCATACAACTTCGCATCCGTCGTCGAAAGATAAACCTTGTCGCCGTAAATCGAAATCGCGCGCGTCGCCCCGTAGGCCCGCGTCGCATCCGGCCCGATGTGGTTCTCCCAAATCAGATCGCCGGTGCGCCCGTCCAGAGCCTGCATCGTGTTGCTGGTGTTCGAGAGATAAATGATCCCGTCATGCACAATCGGCGACGGCTGGTTCGCCCCGCCATCGTTCATGGCCCACACCCACTTCAGCCGCAAATCCTTCACGTTCGCCGCCGTCACCTGCGCCAGCGGGCTGTAGCTCCACGCCTGATAATTCCGCCGCGTCATGAGCCAGTCGCCCGGGTCCGGGTTCCGCAGCATCGCGTCCGTTACAGGCCGGAAATTCTTCACCGTACCCTTCACCGAATGCCCCTTTGGCCCCGCCTGCGTCGAGAGACCCGCCTGATCCGAAGCCGGATCGTTCAGCGTCTTCAGCAGCGCGGCCGGCATCTGGCCATTGGAAACCGACCCGATCCGCACTCCGCTCCCTGCCGCCAGAGACTGCGCGCCTGGAGCCGCGCCGTTCGCTTCCAGAATGAACGCCGCCAGCGCGACATAGGTCTCATCGCCCAACCCGCCAGGATTCCCCGGCGGCATGGTCTGCCGCATCAGCGTCGCCAGTTCGCCCGCCGTCTTCCCGCGCCACGAATTCTGAAAATTGCCGCCCGTCAGCGGCGGAGCCTCATTCCGCCCGCTCATATTGGGCAGATGGCAGCTCGCGCAGTTCCCCAAATAGGCGGAGCGCCCCGCCAGGGCCTGGGCAGCCGTATAGGTTTGAGCGAACAGGGCGGACACGGCAGTCAACCCAACAAGGAATATCCGAATACCAGTCATGATTTACCAGTCATAGAAGCGCTTCCTATCTTAATTCCAAACCTATACTCGGCGCGCGGAACCAATCTCGCGTTAGACTGAACATGCAATGAAGATCGACCCCGTATACCTGAAGCGGCACTACGCCTCCCTGTCCGACGATGCTCTGCTCGCCCTGGACCGCGACGATCTCGTGGAAGCCGCCCGCCAGATCTACGACGCCGAAATCACCGAACGCGGCCTCGATTCCGACCAGCCCTTCGACGAAATGTCGGATTCCACCGGCGATGACCCGGAATTCGAAACCACCGCCTCGGGCGACGCGCCCGCAGCCGACACCGGCGTGCCCGAATGGCTGGAGGAAGCCTCCGAAGTATGGTCCTGTGTCGTTTACCCCGGCCGGGGTCCGGCGCCTGAAGCCGCCGACGCCCGCGCTGTTTTGATCGAAGCCGGCATCCCCTGCCATCTGGAACTCCAGGAAATCCTGCCCGAAGAGACCACCAACCGCGAACTTCGTCACCAGTGGCGGCTCATGGTTCCGGGCACGCTCAATCTCCGCGCCACCAGCGAACTCGACCGCGAAATCTTCAACGAAGACTTCGAAGCCGAATGGAAATCCCACCTGGAAGGTTTCTCCGACGCCGAACTTCGCAGCATGCACCCGCAGGTCGCCTTCGGAGGCCTCTTCGACAAAGTCGAGCGCGTCACCCGCGCCTACAACGAAGAACTCGCCCGCCGCCGCATGGCGTAAGCCTTTACCTCGCCACCGGCGCGTTGCCCCGAACCATACGCAAAGTGTATCGCTGGGAAAATATTCAGCATCGTGGCCTGTTTTCCGGCAAGATGCCGTATATACCGGTGACGGCGCATCCAGACGCCTGACGGACTCCCCATGGGGGCCTCCAAAACCCTCTCTCCTCAAGTTTCATCCTTGCAATTCTGGCACGGGATTCCAGATTTACAAGATAGAAACAACCCATTCATCCTTGCAATTGTGGAATCCTGTGCCATAATTACAAGCATGTTGCCACGCCGGCTCCGGCACGCCGCCGAGACCCGTCTCGACCAGTTTCCCGCCATTGCCCTCCTCGGACCCCGCCAGTCCGGCAAGACTACGCTCGCCCTCCAGCTCGGCGCCAGCCACGACAGCCTCTACTTCGACCTCGAGTCCCCCCGCGACCGCGACAAGCTGGCAGAGCCCGAGCTTTACCTCTCCCGCAACGAGGACAAGCTCATCATTCTCGACGAAGTCCAGCGCATGCCCGAGCTCTTCGCCATCCTGCGCGGCCTCATCGACAGTGGCCGCCGCCGGGGCAAGACTTCGGGCCGATTCCTGCTGCTCGGCTCCGCGTCCCGAGACCTCCTGCAGCAGTCCGAAACCCTCGCGGGACGAATCGCCTACATGGAACTCGGCCCCTTCGATGTCCTCGAACTCCCTGCCGCGCAGCACACCGATCTTTGGGTCCGCGGCGGCTTCCCGGACAGCCTCCTCGCCCGCACCAAAGACCGCAGCTTCGTCTGGCGCCAGCAGTTCATCCGCACCTACCTGGAGCGCGACATTCCGCAGTTTGGCCTCCGCATCCCGGCCACCACGCTCCTCCGCTTCTGGACCATGCTGGCCCACCATCAGGGCGGCCTCCTGAATGCCGCGCAACTCGCCACAGGTCTCGCCGTAGACGGGAAAACCGTCGCGCGCTACCTCGACTTGATGTGCGATCTCATGCTCGTGCGCCGCCTCCAGCCGTATCAGGCCAACATCGGCAAGCGCCTCGTCAAGTCGCCGAAGGTATACGTCCGCGACAGCGGCATCGTCCACGCCCTGCTGAACATCCCCGACGAGAACACACTCCTCGGCCATCCCGTCGTCGGCGGCAGCTGGGAGGGTTTCGTCATCGAAAACCTGATCGCCGCCGCACCCGAGGGTACCGTGCCGCTCTTCTACCGCACCTCGGCCGGGGCCGAGATCGACCTCGTCCTGGAAATCCCTGGCCACGGGCCCTGGGCCATCGAGATCAAACGCGGAGCCAACACGCACCCGCAAAAGGGTTTCTTCCTCGCCTGCCTTGATATCGGCCCGCAACAGAAGTTCGTCGTCACTTCCGGCACGGACCGCTACCCCATCGCCACCGGCGTCGAGGTCATCGGCCTGCACGAACTCGCGACTATGCTGACTGATCTCGGCAAGCCCCGCAAGCGCGAACGTGCGGCGGCTAAGGCTTAGCCCCTGGGGCAAAATGGTCCGCCAGATGCTCCGGGGGAAAGTCATACGTGTAAGCTTTCGGGGCTTCCGGAAGCATGGTGGTATTCCACGCCTCCCACTCCGCCGCCAGCCGGCGATAAACCTCCGGACGCCGGGACTCAGCCACTTCATGTCGCCGTCCCGAACCGCCTTCTGCGCCTTCGAACGGTAACGCCAGAAGAGCTTGCGTGGCACAACACTCGCGTTCGCGGCGGGTCAAGCCCCTCAAACGTCCCATAGTCCTCCGTCCGGCAGACGGTACCATAACGCATGAAACCCTTGCGTCGGCTTGCGCAATCCTGCGTCAAATACCCCAGACATCTTCCTGCCCCCCCCAGGCGTCGAGCTGGAATTACAGCAACTTAGCCCTTGGAGTAACGACTGCATTCAAAGCACGGAAGGAGCTTTTGCATGAAGCGATTTACTCGGTTCACATCTGTTTTGGGAGGTTTTGCACTGTTTGTCTTCGCCACCCAGGCTTTTGGAGGTGCCATCTGTGGCCCCGGCCCGGGGTGGGTAGGAAGTTGCCCCGGAGGCTTCTATCCGTTCACGAGCGTGTCGAATTTTAATATCAGCCTGGATTTGGATAACAACCTGGGCGATGGCTATGAAATCAACAACCAGTACGTCCAGACCACAGGCACCACTGACATTTTCCTGGCGCACGGCAGTGGCAACCAAATGGACAGTGAGGTCTATGCGCTAAGCGAAAGGGTAACGGACCCCCTCTCCTTTGCATACGGTTCCACTATCATCGCCGGTGACGGAATCGGAAACGCGTCTGCGGATGGCCCCTTGTACTCAGGTGGAACTATTACCGAACAGCTTGACTCACAAGGGCATCCCACCGGCTTCGCCAATAGCAGCTACCAGGTATTTTTTCTGCTGACGATACCTACCGCCGGGCTGGTGCTCCACAACCACACCACGGAGCCTCTCACGGTAACCTGCGAGAACCTGACAGGAGTTCCACCCTACGGCTGCAACTACCGCATGATTGATAACGTGGCCATCGGTCTCTACGATTCCACAGACACCCTCAAAGGACAACTGCTGCCCTCGAACCTGGGCCACCATATTCCGACCCCCTCCCCCGAGCCCGCATCAGGCCTGCTGCTCGCCGGCAGCCTGATCTTGCTTGGCGCGTTGACCCGAAGGTGCCGCCGCAACTAACACCGGACTGAAGCCCGGAGACAGGGCCGTGCACCCTGTCTCCGGAACCGTATAAACTGACTTACAGCATGTTTTCTAAACTCCGTGTCGCCTTGTCGGCGCAGACCGCCGAATTCGCCTCAGCCTGCGTGAACCGCATCCCCTACGCCGCCAGACGGTCAATATTCGGAGTCCTGTAATCCATTCGGCCATAACACGCCAGATCCGCATACCCCAAGTCGTCCGCGATAATGAACATGACATTTGGACGAGCCAACTCTGCCCCCGCCACCAGCGGAGCAGCCGCCATTAAATCCATCGCCTCGCGGCGGGTCAAGCCCCTCAAACGTCCCATAGCCCGCGGTCCGGCAGACGGTACCATCACACACAAAACCCTTGCGCCGGCTGGCGCAATCCTGCGTCAAATACCCCCAGACATCTTCCTGCCCCCCAGGCTTCGAGCCGAAATTACAACTACTTAGCCGTGGAACAACGACTGCATCCCAGACGCCGAAGGAGATTTTGCATGAAGCGATTTACTCGGTTGCCGTCTATTTTCGGAGGCGTTGCCCTGCTCGTCTTCGCCACCCAGGCTTTTGGAGATAGCGCCGCCTGCGGCCCAGGTCCCGACTGGGTATCCAGCTGCGGCGGAGGGCTCTACTCACTGAGCACCACGTCCAATTTCAACTTATGGCTGGATCTGAACGGGAATAATCATTACGATGGAATCGGCGGGGCTGACTGGGTCGGCTTTGTCCAGACCACGGGCACCACCAAGATCAACCTGGCCTCCAGCGGCGGCAGCCACCAGATGCTGAGTGATGTTTACCAGCTCAGCGAAACGGGACCCGATGGTGCCAAGGTCATTGCCGGTGCCGGCATGGACAGCTCTCTGTACTCGCCCGGTGCCATCACAGCGCGAGACGGCTCGACTCGCAGTTTTTGTGACCCCGCCGCTGGCACTGCTACCAGAGGTACGGATCTGTCCCTGGCGGACAGCTGCTACGAGGTCTTCTTCCAGCTGACCACCCCGGCCTCGCTGGGATCTGTTATCCTGCACAACACGTCGCCCCTGAGGGTGCTCTGTGAAGGCCTTAAAGGGGTTCCGCCCTTCGGCTGTCAGTACAAGTGGAACCAGCAGGACGTGTTGCTATACGACGCTGATAACATCACCGTAAAAGGTGGCCTCCTGCCAGCGGACGGCACGCATCACAGCGTTCCCGAGTCGGCCGCTGCTCCACAGTTGGTCGGCATGCTCTTACTTGGCGCTTTGACCCTGAGACGCGTCCGCAACTAACACCGGACTGAAGCCCGGAGACAGGGCCGCGCAGCCTGTCTCCGGAACCGTATAAACTGACTTACAGCATGTTTTCCAAACTCCGTGTCGCCTTGTCGGCGCTTGCCGTTGTTGTTTACGCCTTTGCCTCCGAATCCCCGGCGTCTCGCGTCACCACCCTGAGAGTCCCCGACAACGGGATTCAGCCCCAGGTCGTCCTCCGCGACGGAGTCCTCCACCTCATCTATCTGACCGGAGCCCCCGAAAAGGCCGACATCATCTACCGCCAGTCCAAAGACTACGGCCAGACCTTTTCCAAACCCCTCCAGGTAAACACCAAAGAATTTGCCATGGCCATCGGCAACATCCGCGGACCCCAGCTCGCCATCGGTCGCAACGGTCGCGCCCACGTCGCCTGGAACGGCGTCAACGCGCAGAACCGGATGCCCATGTTCTATTCCCGCCTCAACGACTCCGGCACCGCCTTCGAACCCGAACGCAATCTCATCACCACCGCCTGGGGCCTTGATGGCGGAGGAGCCCTCGCCGCCGACCCGCAAGGCAACGTTTTCGCCTTCTGGCACGCGCCCCTGCCCGGCACCAAGGGTGAAGAAAACCGCCGCGTCTGGCTGGCCAAATCCGCTAACGACGGCACCACCTTCGAACCCGAACACATCGCCTTCGAAAATCCTGTGGGAGCCTGCGGCTGCTGCGGCATGAAGGCCTGGGCCGACCCCGATGGTACCGTTTACGCCATGTTCCGTTCCGCCGACCAGATCGTCAACCGCGACATCTGGCTCCTCACCTCGAAAGACCACGGCCGCACCTTCCAGGGCTCCAACACTTCCCACTGGAACATCGGAGCCTGCGTGATGAGCAGCGAATCCCTCACCCCCGGCCCCAACGGCGTCCTCGCCGCGTGGGAAACCGAGAAACAGGCCTGGTTCGGCCTCATCGAAAAGGGCTCTACAAAAGTCACCAACCCCATCGCGGCACCCATCACTGCAGCAGACGGCCAACCCGGCAACCGCAAGCACCCCGTCGCCGTCGCCAACAAGAACGGCGACACTCTCTTCACCTGGACCGAAGGCATGGCCTGGAAGAAACCCGGCACCATCTCCTGGCAGCTCTATAACGCCAAAGGCAAGGCCATTTCTTCCGTATCCACCACAGACGGAGTCCCCGCCTGGAGCCTCATCGCCGCTTTCGCCAAACCTGACGGCAGCTTTGTGGTTGTCTACTAAGAGGTTGTGCGAACCAGCGTCTTCGATCTTTTCCGAATCGGCGTCGCCTGCTCCATGGCCGCCGCCGGTCGGGAAGAGCGTTGAGTGAGTTCGCCGCAAGGAGCCTTGACGCCCCCCCGATCTCATCGTTGTGGAAACCGTCGAACGAGGTTCGGCCAGGGTAGTAAACGGCGAGCTCATTGCCGCCGCCGAGGCCGCCGGATTCCAGTTATTGCTGACGCCCGACAAAAACATGCGTTACCAGCAGAATCTGGAAGGCGCAATCGAAGCCTCCACCAGCGCCATCCTCGACACCCACAGCTTCATCGTGATCGGAACCTGCCCACAGGTGCCTACCCCGACGCATTCCCCATCCCGGTAGCCGTTGGTGACGGAGCCGAAGTCCTCGAGAGCCTCCCAGCGCCAGACTTCTCCGAAGTGGCAGAGCCCAGATTGACTCATGCGATTGCCGCCCACAGCCGATGACCTATCTTGCTGGATAAACATGCAGAGTGCCGACCAGAATCCCGAATACCGCATCCGCCCATTGGCACTCCGGCTGTGCAGCGGAATATCATGTCGCTATTCCAACGTTTCCCGAAAATGCCTGTTACTGGGGGGGGCCCAAAGCTGGGAGGCGAGGAATACGGCAGCCGCAAGTGATTACTCTTAACCTGCGGGTGCCAACACCATTAGAGTTCTGCTGAAGACTCCAGCCCCGCCCCCGCGCTACCATCGTCCGAAATGAGTCTTCGCTCCATCACCCGGCAACAGTGGCTCACCCTCTTCGCCGCTCAGGCCGGCTACATGCTCGACGCGATGGACGTTCTCCTCTTCGTTTTCGCCGTCAACGTCCTCCGCGACGAGTTCCACCTCTCCGCCTCCGAAGCAGGTCTCGTCGGCTCCTTCACGCTCTTCGCCTCCGCCATCGGAGGCATCGCCTTCGGAGTCATCATGGACCGTGTCGGCCGCACCAAAGCCCTCGTCTGGTCCATTCTGATCTACAGCCTCGCCTCGGCCGGAACCGCCATGAGCTGGAATCTTGCCTCCCTTCTTTTTTGGAGAGCCCTGGTCGGCGTGGGCCTCGGAGCCGAATGGGCCGCCGGTGCCGTCCTTGTCGCCGAAACCTGGCCCGCCGAGCACCGTGCCAAAGCCGTGGGCATTATGCAATCCGGTTGGGCCCTCGGCTACCTCCTGGCCGCCGCTGTAACGGGCATCGTACTCCCCCGCTGGGGCTGGAAGGCGCTGTTTCTGACCGGAATCCTGCCTGCCCTCTTCGCCGCGCTCCTCCGCAAGAGGCTCAAAGAACCCGAAATCTGGACCAACCGTACCGCAGCCGCAAAGAAAATCCCCCTCTCCGGAATCTTCAAAGGGGAACTCCGCCGCCGAACCCTCCTCGGTACCCTCCTCGCCTCCGTCGTCCTCTTCGCCTACTGGGGGCTCTTCACCTGGATCCCCGGCTTTCTCTCCGCCGCCCCCGAGCGAGGGGGAGCCGGCCTCAGCATCGTCAAGACGAGCGCCTTTGTAGTCCCCATGCAGCTCGGAGCGTTCTTCGGCTACGTAGCCTTCGGCTGGCTCTCTGACAAAATGGGACGCCGCCCCGCGTTCGTCCTCTACGTCCTCGGAGCCGCCCTCGTCACGCCCCTCTACGGAGCGTCCCGACCCGAAAGCACCCTGCTCGCCCTTGGTCCCGTCATCGGCTTCTTAGGTACCGGTTTCTTCAGCATGTTCGGAGCCATGCTCTCCGAACTCTACCCAACAGCCCTGCGAGGCACCGGCCTCAGCTTCGTCTACAATTTCGGACGAGGCGTCAGCTCTCTGGCACCCTTCGCCGTAGGCTTCGCCGCCGATCGCTACGGCATCGGAGCAGCCTTAGGCCTCAACTCCGCCTTCTTCGCCTTAGGCGGCCTGCTCATCTTCACCCTGCCCGCCACCTCCAAAGCCGAGCTCGAATAAAGGTCCGCCACAAACTTCTTTATCCCCACTTCCACCATGCCGGGCGACAAAGCCCTGTACGCGGTGCTGGTAGCTGCCCGGCGGACGACCGTCTGCCGAAAGCGCAGATCCTCGTACCACCGGTTTCGCCATCTACGGCGTCACTGCCGCCTTACACTCCACCAGACGCAACTCACCACCTTCGCCCTGGAACAGGAAGTCCACCGCCAGACGGTATGCTTCCGGGCACTGCCTTCCACGCGTTACCGGAGGAGGAACTGCGGCAACTGGAAGCTGGGGGCGACGGCTTTGCACAACGACAACAGGAGCGGTTGGCAGGCTTCGGACGAAGTTACGCCTGCGGCGTTTTTGTGGATGACCGCCTGGCCCACATCTCGTGGCTACTGCGACTGGACCAACCCGGAGTGGTGCCGGACAACCCGTAGCGCACCGAAATCACCGATTGTGAAACGCTCGCCGAGTTCCGTGCGCGGTCCCTGTGTGCATTTGCAATCCGCAGCCTGTGCTGTGGCGCCGCCTATTCTGACGGGAAGAACCTGGGTCCTCCGCTTATTCAGACGAACCTCGCGTTTGTGCAAAACTTCGAGGCTGGCGTGCAGCCTTCGGTTGTAGCACCCCTGCATCACACTGGCGCTCATTTTCCCGCGCGGGGACGCGGAAGAAAAGACTGTAGCCTGCTGGCGCCAGGCACGGCACGAAGTTCCGTGATGGCTGCGGGATGCCACCAGAGCATCAGGCCTGCGTAACAGAGGCCGCCGACCGCAGCCGTGCTGAACAGGTGGATCAAGGCGCTGTCGATTCCCAGTTTGTACAGCGCGCATCTCCACAGGCCTGCCACAAAGGCCATTACAAGCGAGCAGGCAAACCCGGGCCATAGAGCCCGCACAAACTCCCGGCCGGGGAGATTCACCAGGCGAAAAGGAATCGCCAATCCCGGAATCATCATTGCCATCCATGCGATCGCGTAAGCGATCGCAACCCCCTGAATACCCCAGTGCGCTCCGACCAGAAAAGAAGCTACGTAAACGCTGCCGGAAATGAGCGACCACTGAAAAAGGCGGTCCGCGCGCCCTTTCGCGTTATAGATAGGCCCTACCATCGTATAGATCGACTGGAACGCGCCCAGCGGGGCGAATACCAGAAGCAGGCCCGCGACGGGGTGCCACTTTGCGCCCAGTACGACTTCGATAAACGGTCCGGCCACCACACTAAGACCAAACATGGCAGGGATGGTTACGAGCCCGATAAGCATCACAACGCGAAGGAAGGCCGCACGGAGACGCGCATCGTCATTTTGAAACGTGGAGAGCGCAGGGAAGACGACTCCTGCGATGACGCTGCAGAAATTTGTCAGCGGGCTGGTCATCAGCATGTACGCCATTTGGTAGAAACCGAGTTGCGTATCGCCAAGCAGACGACCGACGACGAGATTATCCGCGTTGCGCGAGAAGAAATTGACGAAGTTGAAACCGGAAAGGTTCAGGCTGTAGGCGGCGATACGCCGCACCTCACCCATGTCCACCAGAAACTGCGGGCGCCACGGACAGGCGATCCAGGTTGCGCCGGAGATTACCAGGTTGGAAACGAGCGCGCCGAATACAAGGCTCCAAACTCCCGCACCCATCAAGGCTCCTCCGATTCCAGTAGCGGTGCCAAGCACCGCACCGGCCAACTGAACGACCGAAAGGGCCCGAAATGACATGCGACGGTTCAGCAGCGCATTGGGGATCACGCTGAGCGAATAAATAAAGAAATTCGGCGCGAGCGCGAGCATCACCTTCATCAGCCCGGGCTGCCGAAAGAAGGCTGCGGCCGGAATCGCAAGCAGAGCAGTGCAGGCCGACAACAGCACGCCAAGGGAAAGATTAAACCAAAAAAGGCTGGACAGCAGGCGTTCGGACACCTCACCCTCACGGATTAGCGCGTTTCCGGTTCCGAGGTCACGAAAACTGTCCATAAAATTCATGACAATTCCGGCCATGCTCAGCAAGCCATATGCCTCAGGAGGCACGCGGCGGGCGAGTACGGACACCGAAAGAATGGAGAGAAGCTGGCGACTAACCTGAAATCCCATCGACCAGGCTGCGCCGCGGGCGGCCTTACCGCCCAAGCCGGGCTCGACCGAATCCGGCTTCAGCTGGTGCTTTACCTCGGCTTCAGGTTTCATTTGCATTGTGCCGGGTGCGGGATCCGGCTTAATCCCTGCAGCGTTCGGCGCGAGCTATACTGAGCCTGGCTGGTCCATTTGAGTTCCAATATATTGAACAGCGAACACAAACTCGAAGAATATCATAAGGCTTCCGATATCCTCGAAAAGGTTAAGCGTGCCCGACGCACCCTTGATAATCAGCATTCTGCTTGACGCAGACCACTAGCGTCGGGCTCCGTTCGAGTCAAGCGAACAGAGCAACAGAACGTATAGGATTCTGCCGGTGGCGCCCCGGCCGTAAATATAGAGGGATCAGCAAGAGAGGGACCGGAGCGGTGCCGATAGAATCGGATGAACTGAGCCGGACCGTAGTCTGTGGGTTTTTCTGGTGTACTATCTCCGAAATAACCAGGCAGCCTTTCTGAGCCGCTCGCCGCAAGGGAGTGGACCATGGGCCGATGCGCCCCGCCAACGCGCCAGTGCCGTCAGGACTTACCCGCCGACGTTGCGCACGATAGAATCCGTAGTCGGATGAAGAAGTGCTCGGGTTTTTTTCTTTACGTGTCGGCACAAGGCTCCGGCAATTATTTCGATGTCACGTTCTCTGAGGTCGCCGCAGAAGACGAAACCGAGGCCTGCGACCACGGCTATTTTCTGCTTCAACGCCAGTTTGTAGATGATGACGGCGGCTCTTCTATCTGGAATGCTCCCGTGAAGACCGACTGTGCGGTCAGTTCAAGATCATGCGGGCGGTGCTCGGGCGTGATACGCTCCGTTTCGAAATCTCCTGCAAATCGGTTGAGACGGTTCGTTCCGGCTCGCCCGCTTCAAGCACTCCCGGACCGCCCGTGCATCGTTGAATCACGAATCGACCCAGACAGCTTTCATTCGCATCGCGCACTTGGGATTGCTGCTCCTCATTGCGGCCGAGTCATCTTTCTCGGCGAACAAATCGGCATCGATCCCGATTCCCGTCAAGCCGCCCCGCGCCTGGCTCTTTGCCACCTACCGAACCGCCGATGCGTCGGGGTTGGCTTCTTAAGATTGTTGCCGCCAGTCAGACACGCTCTGACGACGGGAAGTGTCTTTCTTGCAAACGCTATTGTCTTTACTGCCCTGAAGGCCCTGAAGAACATTTCCTTCCCGTGCGGCTTTCGCGCGGGAAGAGACGAAATTGAACGTCTCAAGGCCACGGTGCCTGTCGATGAAACCCTCGAAGCGGAACCATTCATACTATTCGGGTGAAACGCCGATAGAAATTACGGGGCCACATAGGGTCAACGTTGGTTACGGCTGTAAATATGGGAGCAAATGTGTTTCCAATGCTGGCATCAGGCTATCCGAATAACTCCCCGTCAAGTGGTCGTCGTCCCGGTAGACGACAATGCCTTTTCGGATTGCCCAGCAAGCGTTCTGCTGGCAGAGTTGGTCTGTTAAATCGATAAAGCGAACATGTTTCAAACCGCGCGCGGCTGCTTTCTCTGCCTCAAATCCGGCGGGGTTGAGAGCCATGGCCTTGTTGATGTCACAGGTATGATCCAAATGCGATGAATACCGGGCAAATCTGGCCAGGCACGTTGGAACATCAAACGGAGAGTGCGGGGTGTCACGCATTGCCGCCACCTGTATTCCGGCATCGTTCAGGGTTTGCAACGTACGCCGCGTCCCATCACGCCATTCATCCACCGAAACCAACCGTAACAGTTCAGGTAGGGCGGGAATTCTTGAGTAGGGACGTGGGCGGTTGTGCCAGGCGGTGTGAGCGGATGGCGCTGTTGAGGTAGTCGAGAGGGTGACGGTTCTGCATGCGGCAGGTTTGCGTGACGGTCAGCAGGC
>CAIYVZ010000094.1 GCA_903929755.1 uncultured Acidobacteriia bacterium | reverse complement strand
GTCTCGAAGAGCTCCAAACCGTCCGCAAAGCCGCCGAAGCCAAAGCGCGCGAAGAGGCCGAACTCCTTCTCTGTCAAGCAGTTATGAACGGCGAAGAACTCCACGACGACGACTCGATTGAAGTCGGTGGCTTTGTTTTTTCACCCACCAATCTCATCGCCGTCATCAAACGCCGCGAAGCCCTCGAATCCGCCCGTTTCTACAAACGCAACAACTGGGACAACTCCGAACCCTGGCGCGGAGGCTTTAATTTTCCGCCCGTAACCCCCAGCCGCCTCCCCAAAGCCGCCTGATTCTCCGCCACAATCGCCATGCCTCTCACCCCTCACACCCCAACTGCGTCTGCCCTGTCGAAGCCGCACAGGCGACATAGCCCCCCGTCTGTTAACCTGAAGTTTGTCGGGTCTCGGGCTCCGTGCAATGGGCGGCTGCAAACCCCGCCAGGTCCGGA
Source organism: uncultured Acidobacteriia bacterium (assembly GCA_903929755.1). Lineage (GTDB taxonomy): Bacteria > Acidobacteriota > Terriglobia > Bryobacterales > Bryobacteraceae > BOG-234. The sequence continues at coordinate 17,032 of CAIYVZ010000094.1, read as the reverse complement.
AGGAAGCAACGGTAGTGGTTCAGCCTGTGTGCCGCGGATTACCCGGGGCTCGACATTAAATCTCCCAATGACGCCAGAACCGAGTAAGCCGTATCAGGTCATTGCGCGCAAATACCGCCCCCAGGGGTTTGACGAGGTCCTGAACCAGGACCACATCAAAACCACCCTGCGCAACGCCATCGAACAGCGGCGCATCGCCCACGGTTACATCTTCTCCGGCCAGCGCGGAACAGGTAAAACCACCACCGCCCGCATCCTCGCCCGCTGCCTCAACTGCGTACAGGGTCCCACCGATCACCCCTGCGACCTCTGCGCCTCCTGCCTCGAAATTACCGCCGGCGGCTCCCCCGACGTCATCGAAATCGACGCCGCCTCCAACCGCGGCATCAATGAAATGCGCGAGTTGCGCGAAAACGTTCGCTACCAGCCCGCCCGCGACCGCTACAAAGTCTTCATCGTCGATGAAGCGCACCAAATCACCAACGAGGCCTTCAACGCGCTCCTGAAGACCATTGAGGAGCCGCCCGAGTGGGCCGTTTTCATCCTCTGCACCACCGAATCGCACAAAATCCCGGCCACCATCGCCTCCCGCTGCCAGCACTTCAGCTTCCGCTCGGTTGACGCCAACGATCTCATCGGCCGCATGCGCGAAATCTGCGTCAAAGAAGGCGTCGATGCCGACGATGAGGCCCTCGCCGTCATCGCCCAGTCCGGCGAAGGCTCCGTCCGCGACTCTCTTTCCGCTCTCGATCAGGCCATCGCCTGCTGCGGCAATCGTCTCGATGCCGCCGCCGTCCGGACCCTCCTCGGAGCCTTTGGCATCGACGCCATGTCCCAGGTCTCCACCGCTCTCGCCGCCCAGGATGGAGCCGCCATGCTCGGCCTCGTTGACGAGCTCGAACGCAACGGCGGCAGCCCCCAGCACTTCTCGCGCGAACTCTCCCGCTACCTCCGCAACCTCCTCGTTACCAAAATCGCGGGCAAAGATTCCCGCCTCCTCGCCGCCAGCCCTGCCGAGCGCACCGAAATGGAGCGCATCACCGCCGGTTTCGGCGAAGAGGACCTCACCCGCTACCTCCAGTTTTCGCTCGACCTCTTCCGCGACCTCCAGTTCTCCCTCCAGCCCCGCTTCCATCTCGAACTCGGCCTCTTAAAGATGGTGCAGGCCGGCAAAATAATCTCGATCGAAGAAGCGCTCGCCGCCTTCGGCAAGAACCCGCCGCCCGCCGCCGCGCAAGCCGCGCCCCCCCCGGCAGCCACCCGCCCCGTCCCGCCACCTCCCCCCCCGGCCCGAAGCTTCACCCCCACGCCGCCCCCGCCACGAACCGGCCCGTCACCCTTTGACGCCGACCGCCTCAAGAAAGCCGGAGCCCCCTCGCCTTCTTATGGCGCCCCCGCCCCAAATGCAGCCCCGGCCCCAGCTGCCGCCCCCGCAAACGATACCGACTGGATCAACCGCCTCCACACCGCCATGACCGACGCTGGCCTCACCTTCTCGGCCGACGCCATCCTCCAGGCCAATGCCGCCATGGTCAACGGCGAGCTCATCATCACCGCCCCTAAAAGTTTCCAACTCGACCTTGGCCGCGAGGAAATGCTGAATACGCTGAAGAAAATGGGCCTGCCCACCCAGCGCTTCAAAGTCGTTTTCGGCGATACCAAGCCCGTCCAGCGTGCCGCTCCGGTGGCCCCCAAGGAAGACGAAACTACGGAGCGCGCTCTCGCACACCCCGAAGTCCAAAGATTCAGAGAACTGTTCGGCGGTGAAGTCCGCACCGTTCGTAACCTCAAGGAGCCCTAAATTCAATGAAAATGCCCGGAAACATGCAGGGAATGATGAAGCAGGCGCAGCAGATGCAGGAGCGCATGCAGGCCGAGATCGCCGCCATCCGCGTCGAAGGTTCCGCTGGTGGCAGCATGGTGAACATCAAGATGGATGGCCACAAGAACATCCTCGGTGTCAAAATTGACCCCGAAGCTGCCGGTGACGCCGAAATGCTCCAGGACCTCGTCCTCGCCGCCTGCAACGACGCCTTCCGCAAGGTCGAAGAAATCTCCAGCAAAAAAATGAGCGGCATGCTCGGCGGCATGGGCCTCCCTCCCGGGTTGTTCTAAACAAATGGCCGACTTCGCGGCACCCCTCGCCCGCCTCATCGACGAGTTCAAGCGGCTTCCCGGCATCGGCCAGAAGTCCGCCCAGCGCATCGCCTTCCACGTCATGCGCTCCTCCCGTGACGAGGCCGAACGCCTGGCGCAGACCATCATGGATGTCAAAGACCGTCTCCGGATCTGCATCCAGTGCAACAACATCAGCGATGCTGAGCTCTGTCAGTACTGCTCAAATCCCGACCGCGACCAGTCGATGGTCTGTGTCGTCGAGGACCCGAATAACATCGTCGGCGTCGAAGTTACCCGCCAGTTCAACGGCGTCTACCACGTGCTCGGCGGGGCCCTCTCACCGCTCCGGGGTATCGGTCCCGACCAGCTCAAAATCAAGAACCTGATCGAGCGCATCGGCCGCGGCGAGATCCGCGAAGTCATTGTCGCCACCAACCCAACCGTTGAAGGCGAAGCCACGTCAGTCTATCTGTCGAAGCTGCTGAAGCCCCTCGGTATGAAGGTTACCCGGATCGCCATGGGTGTCCCCGTCGGCAGCGATCTTGAATTTGCCGACGAAGTCACCATGTGGAAGGCCCTCGAAGGCCGTCGCGAAATCTAGCCTGTCTACTTCTGGCTCGACGGTGGAACCATCTTGTTCAGCCGCAGATAAGTCACCAGGTTGCCGTAATGCTCCATGTTGTGGCCCGCGTTGAAGTCCATGATCGAGATGCGCGCCATCGTCTTGCCAAAAAACGGAATCATCTCGGAAGCATTGGCCACCGTCACTTTGGCATAGGCTGCGTCGCAATACGCGAAGCCTTCCTTTAGCGCCGCAACCACTTCGGCCTTCGACTTCTTCGTCTTTTCAATCTGCTTGTCCACGGCCTTGCCTTCATTCACCGGGCTGCAGAACTCGTACTGGCCATCGGCAATGTGGGCGAACAGTTCGCCGAAGCTGCGGACGTCCGGTGTCGGGCGCCACGACCACAGGTCTTCCGACACCTTGTCGACGGACTTCAGAATATTGGCCTTGGTTCCCGAGTAAATTGTCTGCGACCCGGCTACAAGCGGGTTCGCGTTCTGCTGGGCGAATGCGGCGGCGCTCAGGGTGAGCCCGCAAAGGATGCTACGAAAGTTCATAGCTTCCATTATGGCTGAAAAAGCCTACTTTCGGCGTTCTTTCCCGTGCTGATCTTCCGGGAAAACCGCATGTCCTTCGGGTGGCGGGAACATGTCTTTCAGCAGTTCCAGTCGCTTCCTCAGGAACCTGCTCGGAATCTGTCTCGGGCCTGTCTCTACGTCGATATCGCAGCAAATGCCGTGTAAATACAGCGTCAGCGTGTCCCGGAACGAATCGCGCGCGTAATCCCGGAACGGCTTGCCGTCCCGCCGCGAAGCCATCGGACGCCGCAGCAGCGCCTGTTTCTGCCGCCAGCTCCGGTCGTCCACCTCGCCGTGAACTTCCGCGGAGAGCTCTTCCCGCAGCAGTCGCTGCCAGGCGTCGTTGATCATGTCCGGTACCCGGCTCACCAGCAGCCCGGCCAGTTCGTCGTAGAAGAAATAGTGGTAGTCTGCCACCTGCTCATCCTTCACCGTGAAGAAGAGCGTCGCTGAATCGTCATTTTCTATCGCTACCGACAGAATCAGCTTGTCATCGGCCGGTTTCTCCGTAACTACCGACGCCACCGTCTTCGAGTGGGGGCGTTCCAGGTACGGCGCCAGCACCACAGAGATTTTCGGCAGCAGCGAATCCACCGCCACCGGAATCGCCGCAATCGGCTCATGCAAATACTGCCGCAGATCTTCCTCGGCAATCGGGTGCGAAAGGTAATAGTCGAACCGGTCGTTCACGGCCGTCATCGCCGGCTTCAGCCGCCGCGCTAGCTCAGTAACCGTGCTTTTGATTGGCGCGGACGTTTTTTGTGGCGGGGCTGCCTTGGGACGACCGTTGGTAGAGGACATTTCTTAGTGAGGAAGTCTGATTGTAACAGCGTTCGCGATAAAGTAGAGGTTTGTTCAGCTTTCAACATCCGGAATCCCCAGAAGCTCTCGCTCAGATCCTTGCGTCCGCCGCCAGTGCCGGGCGAAGCGTGCAGGTCGCCGGCCTGAATACCAAGCACTGTCTGGCTGGCCCCATTGCGCCCGCCAGCGTGCAGGTCTCAGCCTCCAGCCTCAACAAGGTGCTCCAGTACGAGCCCAAGGACCTCACCATCGGCGTCCAGGCCGGGCTGCCATTCGCCGAGCTAAGCCGCGTTCTGGCTGAAAACGGGCAAATGGTTCCGCTCGAAGGCCCGTGGTCGGATGAAGGCACCGTCGGAGGCCTCATTGCCTCGAATATCAGCGGGTCCCGCCGCCGTCTCTACGGCACAGCCCGGGATCTTGTTATCGGCATGCAGTTCGCCACCCTCGAAGGCAAACTGGTCGATTCCGGTGGCATGGTCGTGAAGAACGTAGCCGGGCTCGACATGGCCAAAATGATGATCGGCTCGTTTGGAACTCTCGCCGCCATCACCCGCGTGAACTTCAAGCTCGTCCCCATCCCCGCCTTCTCCGGTACTGTTCTGCTGCAGTTCCACGACCTGGCTTCAGTCAGCGCCGCCGCTCTGGCCGCCGTCCGCAACGTGGTGACGCCCATTGCCATCGATGTCCTGAATCCGGCTTTCGGCGCCGCTCACGGTCTGCAGGGCTTCACCCTCGCGCTGCTGTTCGGCGGCAATCAGGCTGTCATCGAGCGGAGCCTGAAGATCGCCCAGACGCTCGGCAAGGTTCGCGCTCTCTCCACTGACGAAGCTTCGCGCTTCTGGAGCTTTGTCCGGAACGCCACGCCGCAGCACATGGCGAAGCATCCCGAAGGTGCCGTTGTCCGTGTCTCCACCCAACTCAGCGATTTCGGCCAGGCTCTGGAATCGCTCGATAACCCGGCCCTTGCCCATGCGGGCAACGGTATCGTCCGGCAGTGGTTCACCCGTCCCGACGCCGCGCTGGCGTGGCTGCAGGGCCGCAAGGGCGTTATCGAGTGTGCCGGTGAGTCCGTGAAAGCCGCTCTCGACCTCTGGCCCCATGCCGGCGGGGATTTTGCAATTATGAAACAGGTCAAGCGCATGTTTGACCCGGAAGGTCTTCTCAATAGTGGACGTCTCTATGGTCGGATCTAACATGGCCGGATCTAACATGACAGGATCTGAACTCGCCCTGTACCCTGGCGACAAACCGCAGCAGGTAGATCTCGACCGCTGTGTACACTGCGGTCTCTGCCTGAACGCCTGCCCCACCTATCGGGAACTCGGCGTCGAAATGGACTCCCCCCGTGGCCGCATCTACCAGATGGTGCAGGTCGCCAACGGAGCGCCCATCACCGAGTCCTACCAGGAACACATCGACCTCTGCCTCGCCTGCCGCGGCTGCGAAAGCGCCTGCCCGTCCGGCGTGCAGTATGGCAAGCTCGTGGAAGCCGCCCGTGCACAGATCGAAAATGAGGTGGAACGCGGTTTCTGGGCTCAGACTCTGCGCGACTTCGTCTTCCGCCAACTGCTGCCCTCTCCCGCGTTGCTCACTGCCGCCGGTGCCGGTCTTTGGATCTACCAGGCCAGCGGTCTGCAAAAGCTGCTGCGCGTCTCCGGGCTCATCAACCTCCTCGGCCCGCTCAAGGACCGCGAAGCCCTTTCGCCGGCCGCCCAAATTCCGTTCTTCTTCCGCGAAATTGGCAAGACCTTCCCCGCCGAAGGCCCGAAGAAATACCGCGTCGCTTTCATGGCTGGCTGTATCGCCAACGTGTCGTTCGCCCGCCTCAACGAGGCCACGGTCCGGGTGCTCCAGAAGAACGGCTGCGAAGTTGTGGTTCCCGCCGCGCAGACCTGCTGCGGCGCGCTCCACGTCCATGCCGGCATCCGGGACAAAGCCCGCGAACTGGCCCGGCGCAATGTCGATGCTGTCGTCGATGGCAACTTCGACGCCATCATCACCAACGCCGCCGGTTGCGGTTCCACGCTCAAGGAATACGGCGAACTCCTCGAACACGAGCCGAAGTACGCCGCCCGCGCCGCAAAGTTCACCTCGCTGATGAAGGACATCAACGAGTTCCTCGGCTCCATCGAGCTGAACCCCAATATGGGCCGGGTGGAAGCTACCGTCACCTACCAGGATTCCTGCCACCTCGCGCACGGCCAGAAGATCCGCAAAGCCCCCCGCAATCTGCTGAAAGCCATCCCGGGCCTCGATTTCAAGCCCATGCCTCTGTCCGATATGTGCTGCGGCAGCGCCGGTATCTACAACGTTCTCCATACCGAGCTCGCCATGTCGATTCTGGAGAAAAAGATGGTGAACGTGAACTCCACCCGCGCCCAGGTCATCGCCACAGCCAACCCCGGCTGCATGATTCAGCTCGAAGCCGGCGTCAAGAAGTGGGGCCGGGGCGGAGAGCGAGTGGTCCACGTGGTGGAACTGCTCGACGAAGCCTATTCGAAGGCAGGGAAGTAGCCCGTGCCCGGCCGACCCGCGTTTCTGGTGTCTGCCGCAGCCATGCCCCTCGCTTTTGCTTACCGGGAACTTCTGCGGTTCCTGCAATGAAATCGGCTCCAAAGGCCATCCTGGTTTCGGCGGGAGAGGCTTCGGGGGAATACTATGCCGCCGAACTGGTGGCCCAGCTGAAACAGCAGTTCCCGGAGTGCGATTTCTTTGGCTGTGCGGGGCCGAAGTTGCGCCAAGCGGGGGTTCGTGCCGTGATCCGCACCGAGGATCTGGCGGTGGTCGGTTTGGTGGAAGTTCTCCACCACCTGCCCCGAATCTGGCAGCGTTTCCAGACGCTGATCGCCGCCGCGAAAGAGAGCAAACCGGCGCTGGCTATCCTGACGGACTCGCCGGACTTCCATTTCCGCGTCGCCGCGAAAATGAAGAAGCAGGGTGTTCCTGTGCTTTGGTTGGTCGCTCCGCAGGTTTGGGCGTGGCGCAAGGGCAGGGTGAAAACCATGCGCAAAGTCATCGACAGTCTCCTGTGTATCTTCCCGTTCGAAGTCGATTTCTTCAGCAGGCACCAGGTTCCGGCGAAGTTCATCGGCCACCCTCTGGCGCTGCGGGTGAAGCCGTCGCTGACGCGCGAGGAGTTTTTCCGGAAACACAATCTGCCCCTCGACCGTCCACTTATAGCGATGCTGCCTGGTAGCCGGCAAAGCGAAGCGATGCGCCACCTCCCTGAATTGAAAAGGGCGGCGGCGATTTTGTCGCGTGGCTCTGCCGGAACGGCTGGTGCCGGGCAAATGTCGTTTCTGCTGCCGACTTCGCCCACCATTGGCGCCGGGCGTTTCAATGACGCTCTCGCCGGGAGCCCGATTCGGGCTATCGAAGGGGAAGCCTGGGACACGATGGCGCACTGTGATGTCGCGCTCGCGGCCAGCGGCACCGTGACGGTGGAAGCCGCGCTTTTGGGGGCTCCAATGGTGACGTATTACCGCGTTACACCCCTGAGCTGGGCAATTGGTAAGGTTTTGGTGGATGTGCCGTTTTACTCGATGGTGAATCTGATTGCCGAGCGGCGCATTGTCTCCGAGTTGATGCAGGACGAAATGACCGGCGAGAATCTGGCGGCCGAAACCACCCGGTTGCTGGACAACGTCGAGGTTCGGGCGAAAATGAAAGAAGATCTGCGCGGTGTGGCGGCGACGCTGGCTTGTGACGGCGACCCGATCGCCCATGCCGCGCGCGAAGTGGTCCGGTTGCTGAAGGTGAGGGATTGAGCTTGAAGACTGCGATTATTGGAACTTTACTCCTGGCCGGTTTGGCCTTTGGGCAGGACGAGAAGCGCGCCCGTGTTGACGTTGAGAACTACACGATCGAAGCTCAGGTGAACCCCGCCACGCAGACTCTGGCCGCCCGCGTAGTGATGCGTTTTGTGGCGCAGGAAGATGCCATCAATGCGGTTACCTTCGAACTGAACAACAACCTCAACATTTCGAAGATTGCGGACGACAAGGGCAACGCGATCACCGGCACGCGGAACCCGCAGGACAATACCGTTCGGCTCGCGTTCGCCACTCCCCTGCAAAAAGACCAGGCGGTTACGGTGACGTTCACCTACGACGGTCGCCTGACGGGGACCGAAGAATCACCAATCTACGGCATCAAGTTCGCGGCGATTCAGCCCGACCATGCGTTTTTGCTCTATCCCTCGCGCTGGTTTCCGGTGAATAACTACAGTTCGGACCGCTTCTCCTCGAAGATTTCCATTACGGTTCCGGATGGCTTTACGGCTGTCGGCAGCGGGATCGGTTCCAAAGTGGGGCAGGTGTTCACGTTCGAATCGAATAAGCCGTCGTTCCCGGGCAGCATTGCGGTTGCGAAAGACGCGCCCGTGCGGAACTCCACCGATGGCATCACCACGATGCTGTACTTCCGCGCCGCGGAAGTGGCTCAGGCGAATGCGTATGGCGCGGCCACAGCTCAGATGGTGAATCATTTCACCGGGGTGTTCGGGCTGGCTCCGTACGCGAATCTGACGATTGTGGAGACGGAAGATGGAGCTCCGAATGGCTACTCGGCGCCAGGGCTGATTTTTCTGAATCCGCGCGCGATTTCGAAGGAAGTGAACTCGAACGTTCTGGTAAACCAGATTGCCCGCCAGTGGTGGGAGACGCAGGTTTCGCCGGTAAACCGCAACCATATCTGGCTGGAAAACGGCATGGCGCTGTACTCCGAAGCTCTGTGGACAGAAAAAGAAAAGGGCGCTTCGGCTCTGGAACAGCGCATGCGCGACGCCGGGATTACCGCGCTCACCATCGAGAACGTCCCCTTGATTCAGGCCTCGCGGCTGGAAGATTATTCGCCGGAGTATTGGGCTCTGACGGGCGGCAAGGGCGCGGCTGTGGTGCAGATGTTGCGCGCCACCATGGGCGACGAGAAGTTCTTCAAGGCGATCAAGGTGTTCCTGGAACAGAAAGCCTGGCAGTCGGCTACGACGGAAGATTTCCGCAAGGCTTGCGAGTCGGCCATGGGCGAGGAACTGCGCTACTTCTTCATCCAGTGGATTGAATCGAGCGGCGCGCCGGAGTTCAAGCTGGAGTACACCATCTTCCGGACGACCAAGGGCTTCCGCGTACAAGGCAAGATTGCGCAGGATCTGGATACTTTCCGGATGCCGGTGGACCTCCACATCGAGACGGAAGGGAATCCGGAAGACAAGCGTGTGGAAGTGATGGGGACATCGTCAGAGTTCTCCGTGGACACGTTCGGCAAGCCGAAAAAGGTTTCCATCGATCCGGCGAACAAGGTTCTGCGGATGAGCCCGCAGACTCGCGTGGAAGTTGCGATCCGCCGGGGGGAACAGTTCGCCCAGGTGGGGGAACTGGCCGAGGCGCTGAAGGAATACCAGAAAGCTCTGGATACGCAGCGCAACAGCTCGATGGCGCATTACCGGGTGGGCGAGGTGTTCTTCCTGCAGCACAGCTATCAATCGGCCGCCAATGAATTCCGTGAGGCGATGAACGGAGACCTGCAGCCGAAGTGGGTGGAAGTGTGGATCCACCTCTATCTGGGAAAGATCTTCGACATCAGCGGGCAGCGTGATCGCGCCGTGAACGAGTACACGCAGGCGCAGCGCACCAGGGACAACACCCAGGGCGCGCAGGAAGAGGCCGCCAAGTACCTGCGGACGCCTTACAAGGACGCCAGCAGGGAAGCTGTTTAATTGGTTGCATAGCTGCTAAAATGAAGGTTACATGGCCCTAAGTCCCGACCTTCTCGAAATCCTGATCTGCCCCGCGTGTAAAGCGAAGGTCGAACTCAATGCCGATGCAACCGGCCTGAAATGTGTTGGTTGCCGACGCGTCTATCCGGTCCGGGACGATATTCCCGTGATGCTGATTGACGAAGCCGTAGTGGCCGACTAACCAACCTTCGACTCGCGTTTGCCTGCCACCACACAAATCGACATCCTCAAGCAGCTCGCTCCGGGGAGCCGGGTGGGTATCATCCGACTGCGATCGCTGGGCGATTGTGTCCTTTCCACACCGGCAATTTCACTGCTGAAATCGGCTCGGCCGGATCTGGAAATCGGGGTTGCCGTGGAGGCTCGTTTCGCGGCAGTTTTTGAGGGCCATCCGGCAGTCTCCAAAGTTATTGAACCGCGAAGCCGGGCTTTTCGGGCGTTTTCGCCGGATCTCTGCCTCAATTTCCATGGGGGGACCAGAAGTGCCCGGCTGACGGCTCTTTCGGGGGCGTCGCATCGGGCGGGTTTCGATATTTTCAAACCGGCGTGGATCTACAACGTGCCGATTCCCACGGCGCAGGAAATTCTGGGGCTTGAGCGGCGGGTTCACACGGCGGAGCACATGGCTGCAGCGGTGTTTTACCTGGGCGTGCCGATTACGGAGATTCCGCGGGCGAGTTTGCCTGCTGCCGAGGGCCGGTGTGCGCAGGCTCCGGTGGGTCCGTATGCGGTGTTTCACCCGTTTGCGGCGACGCCGGAGAAAACGTGGTCGGGTGGGAACTTCGTGGAACTGGCTCGCTACATTCGGCGGACGGTGGGGCTGGAACCTGTCTTTATAGGCGCGGCGGGGGATGATTTGTCGCGTTTTCAGAGTTTTCCGACTATTTCCGGCGCCCCCTTGGGCGAAGTGATTCGATTGGTTCGGGATGCGGCACTATTTGTGGGGAACGACTCGGGACCGGCGCATCTGGCGGCGGCTTTTGGGGTTCCGGAGATGATTTTCTTTGGGCCCTCGGATGAAGAGATCTGGCGACCGTGGCGGACGGAGGCGGAAGTGCTGAAGGCCGATCCGATTCACGAGATTGATACCCCGGCGGCGGTCCTGGCACTGCAACGCCTGCATATTCCGCGTGACGGGGTTCGGACTTGAGGCAGGTCTCTTGAGTGCCGGAATCAGGCTGGCCAGGTATACCCGGCGTTATGCCGGACTTTTATTGCTATCGGTAGTTCTGATGGCCATTATGGGCGCGATGACTGCGGCGCGGACGCTGCTGATTAAGCCCGTGATGGGGCGCGTGTTGCGGCCCTCCCTCGATGCCACTCCGGAGCCTCTGTTTACAGTTCCGCTGATCCATCACACCATCTATCTGGAGAATTTGTTTCCGGCCTCGATTCACAACATCTTCACGATTGTTGCGATCTCCATTCTGGCGATCTTCATTGTGCGGGGTGCTTGCGATTATCTGGGCGACTACCTGACCAACTACGTGGGGTTTCGGGTGGTTACGGATCTGCGCAATCAGGTGTTCGCGAAGCTGCTGCGGCATGGCGCGGATTTCTTTGAGGCGAATTCCACCGGCCGGCTGATGTCATCAGTGATGAGCGACATCGAGCGTATTCAGACCGCTTGTTCCGATATGTTTGCGGACCTGCTGCGACAGACGTTCTCCATGCTGGGGCTGATGATTGTGGTGTTTGGGACGGACTGGCGACTGGCCTTATTTGCATTCCTGCTGCTGCCGTTTGTGATGGCTCCGACGGCTAAGCTGGGGAGCCGGATTCGGCGCACGGCGCGCCGGACGCAGGATGCGACGGGCGAACTGAATGAAGTCCTGCAGGAAGCCATTTCCGGGCATCAGGTGGTGAAGGCTTTTGGCGCGGAGCCGTACGAAGCGGGACGCTTTCGCGCCGCGGCGGACCGGTTGCTGCATGTGAACATGCGGAAGGTTCTGCTGCAGGGGATTCCTTCGCCGTTCATTGAACTGGCGGGGGCTTTTACGTTTGTCTGGCTGCTCTGGTATGGCCGAACGGAGATTCAGCGCGGCATTTTGAAAGCGGAAGACTTTATGAGCTTCCTGTTGGCGCTGTTGTTCCTTTATGAGCCGTTTAAGCGGCTGACGAATTTGCACAACATCTTTCAGCAGGCGATCGGGGCTTCGGAAAAGGTGTTTGGCTACCTGGATGAGCCCGAAGAGATCACCAGCAGCCCGGGGGCGAAGACGCTGACGGGGTTTCATGACAGCATCGTCTATGACGGGGTGAGTTTTCAGTATCCGACGGCCGAATCGAAGCAGCTGGACAATGTATCGCTGACGATTGGCGCGGGTGAGATTGTGGCTCTGGTGGGGCCGAGCGGGGCGGGGAAGAGCACGTTTGCCAGTCTGTTACCCCGGTTCCGGGATCCGGTTGGGGGTGCGGTCCGGATCGACGGTGTGGATGTGCGCGACATCTCACTGGTATCACTGCGCGAGAATATCAGCCTGGTGGCGCAGGAAACGTTCCTGTTCAATGACACTGTTGCCGCCAATATCGCCTACGGCCTGCAGGGGTTTGACCGGGCCCGGCTGATTGAGGCGGCGAAGGCGGCGCTGGCTCACGATTTTATTGAGCAGATGCCGCAGGGGTATGAAACCGTGATTGGGGAGCGGGGCCTGAAGCTCTCCGGCGGGCAGCGGCAGCGGTTGGCGATTGCTCGGGCGATCTTCCGGAATTCACCGATTCTGATTCTGGATGAGGCGACATCACACCTGGACAATGAGTCGGAAATGCTGGTGCAGCGAGCGCTGGCGAACCTGATGGCGGGCCGGACCGTGATCGTGATTGCACACCGGATTTCGACGGTTCGGCGTGCGAACAAGATTGTGGTTCTTGATAAAGGCCGGATCTCTGAAGTGGGGACGCATGACGAACTGATGGCGCTGGGCGGCACGTATCACCGGCTGCATGAGCTGCAGTTTGTGGTTGCGGACGCGTCGGTAGATCTTTAAGGCTTGCGACTCTTGACGTATACGCTGTCGGCTACGTAGCGCAGGTTCCAGGAGGCGCATGTCGGCTTTCTGCAGGCCAATTTCTGGTTCAGGAGGTCGATCGGTCTATTAGTTGACTATTCCGATAGAGTAAGCTACGATTTGGCTTAGGCGCTTATGAAACTCTTCGTCATTAGTCTTCTGTTCGGATCATTCCTGCTTGCCCAGAGCGGTAGTTCCACGATTACGGGCACGGTGAAGGACGCTACCGGGTTGGTTTTGCCGGGGGCGCGGATCTCGGTATCGAATACGGAGAGCGGGGCTCAGTTGGCAATCACCTCGAATGAAGTAGGGATTTACCGGGCGGGGTCGCTGGTGCCAGGGGCTTATCGGTTGCAAGTGGAGGCGGAGGGTTTCCAGAAGTTGGTGCGGGGGCCGGTGACTGTTGAAGTTGGTCAGGTGGTGGCGGTGGAGCTGACGCTGGAACTGGGGAAGGCGACGGAGACGGTGACGGTGACGGAATCGGCACCGCTGACGGAGACGCAGAGTTCGAACTTCGGGCAGATTGTGAGCCGGCAGATGGTGGCGGGGCTGCCGCTGCCGAATCGGGCGGCTTCATCGCTGGCAGCGTTGTCGCCGGGGGTGGTAATGATTGACAGCGGCGCGGGGACGGCGGAGAACTATCCGGTGTTCAGCGTGGCGGGGGGACGGGCGCGGAATCAGAACTTCACGCTGGATGGCGGCAATGTGTCGAACGCGGTGGGGTTGACGCGGCCGCAGCAGCTGACGAGTCTGCCGGTGGATGCGATGCAGGAGTTCCAGGTGATCGCGAACAACTATGCGGCCGAGTTTGGGCATTCCACGGGCGGGATTGTGACGATGACGACGCGGTCGGGGACGAACACGTATCACGGGAGCGTGTTTGAATCGCTGCAGAACGATGTGTTCAATGCGCGGAATTTCTTTGCGGCGAAGCGGGCACCGGTGCGGCTGAACCAGTATGGGGGGAGTTTTGGCGGACCGATTCGCAAGGACAAGACGCACTTCTTTGCCACGTGGGAGCGGACGCGGCAGCTGACGAGTTTTGAGACCACATCGACGGTGCCGACGCTGTTGAACCGGAACGGGGACTTCTCGGATCTGCGGAGTACAGCGGGGAAGCTGATTGCGATTTATGATCCGGCGACGGGGTCGACGGCGGGTACACGTCTGCCGTTTGCGGGGAATGTGATTCCGGCTTCACGGTTTGACACCGTGGCGAAGGCGGCGATGGGGTATTTTCCGCTGCCGAACCGAGTGGGGACGGGGACGAACGCCAACAACTTCATCGGGGGGAGCCGCAATGGTCTGAATCGCGACATTGTGGTGGGGCGGTTGGATCATCAGTTGCGCCAGAACGACTTGCTGACGGCGCGGTATTACATCAACGACGCAAATACGAATAATACCGGGACATACGGGAATCCGGCGGCGGATCCTCTGGCGGATATTACGGATGTTCGGGTGCAGACCATTTTGGGGTCGTGGACGCATGTGTTCCGTTCGAATTTGACGAACGATTTCCGGTACACGTTTTTGCGGCGGAAGTTTCTGGATACGCGGCCTGGGTTTGGAGAGAATCTGGCAGGGAAGCTGGGGCTGACCGGGGTGAGCGATGCGGCGTTTCCGGCGTTTACGATTCCGGGGTATGGGGTGCCGGCGGGATTTGTGGCGGGGAATGTGACGGTGCCGACTACGGGGGCGGCGCTGGGGAATCCGACGGCGGTGTATCGGTTCCAGACTCCGATTCTGGACCAGCAGTTCCTGGACAGCCTGCAGTGGGTTGCAGGGCGGCATGCGCTGAAGTTTGGCGGGGAGTATCGGATGGGGGCGAATGATGAGGTTCGCGACCGTGGTTCGGCTGGCAACTTCACGATCAGCCCTCTGATTACGGATCTGCCGGGTTCGTCATCGACAACGGGGAATTCGCTGGCGAGCTTTCTGCTGGGGGAGGTGAATGCGGCGAGTATTCAGGTGTCGGATAAGATTCCGTCGCGGGCGTCGTATCTGGCTGTGTATGCGCAGGATGACTGGCGGGTTTCGGACCGGCTGACGATTAATGCGGGGCTGCGGTGGGAAGTGGAATTTCCGCGGAAGGTTGTTGGCAACAAGATGAACTCGTTCGATCCGCTGGCGATGAATCCGGTGTCGGGGACTCCGGGTGTGGTGACGTTTGCGGGGGTGAACCGGACTCCGGTGCGGGCTTTTGCGGCGGATTACAACAACTTTGGACCGCGGTTGGGGTTTGCGTACCGGGTGGCGGGCAAGCGGGAGACGGTGATTCGCGGTGGTGGCGGCTTCTTCTATGGGCCGACGGTGAGCAACACGATTGGGGATGTGGCTTCGCTGGGGTTCTCGACTTCGGCCAGTTACTCAGTGGCGCAGGCGGAGGCGCAGAGTTCGCTGCAGCTTCGGAATGGGTTTCCGGCGTTCACGAGGCCTGCTTTGACGCCGGGTTTTGGGGCGGTGCCGGTGGGGCAGAAGGTGAATACTTCGGTGGCGTTCTTCAACCCGAAGCAGGTGGCTCCGATCTCGTATCAGTACAACCTGAATGTGCAGCGGGAGATCGCGAAGGATCTGCTGCTGGAGGGCGGGTATATTGCGAACATCAGCCATCACTTGACGGCGAACGATTTGAGTCTGAATCAGGTGGCTCCGCAGCTGATGACTGCGGGGGCTGCGCAAGTGGTACGGCCTTTCCCGCAGTTCAATAACGTGACGTGGATTAACCCTTCGATTGGGAATTCGACGTATCACGGAGGCTTCGTGAGGCTGGATAAGAGGATGAGCGGGTCGTTCTCGGTGCTGGCCCACTACACGTTCTCGAAGTTCATTGACGACGTGGAGGCTTCGCAGGAGTTCGGGTCCACGGGGAGTTATATGGATGCGTACAACCGGCGTCTGGATAAGGGTTTGAGTGGCAGCGATGTGCCGCACCGGCTGGTGGTGACGCTGTTGTACGAGTTGCCGAAGCTGAAGGCGCACAAGGTGCTGAATACGGCGCTGGGCGGGTGGAAGGCGGGGTTGCTGGAGACGGCGGAATCGGGGCCGACGTTTACGGTGATTACTTCGGCGAATACGACGAATGCTTTCCCTGCGGGGTCATTGCGGCCGAATCTGGTGAGCCGTGCGGTGCTGGCGAACCCGACGATTGCGAAGTGGTTTGATACGTCGGCGTATGTGAATCCTGCGGCTTTGAAGTTCGGGAATTCGCCGCGTGGGGGGGTGCGGGGGGCTCCGGTGGTGACGACGGATGTGACGCTGGAGAAGAGCTTTGCGGTGACGGAGCGGGTAAAGCTGGAGGTTCGGGCAGAGTTTTATAATCTGCTGAACCGTGCGATTTTCAATGTGCCGGGGTTCACGCTGGGGGCTGCGGATTTTGGGGTGGTGTCGAGTGCGCGGGCGCCGCGGAATGCTCAGTTGTCGGGGCGGATTAGTTTTTAAGGTGTGGTCAGTGGCGAAGTAGCACTGAGTAATTCCAGATTTTCCGGGGAACAGGCGTCGAGGAGGGTGCTGGAGTCGGGCCAGAAGGCATGGTCGTCAGGCTGCGTGAAGCGGGCCAGAATTGCGCGAACTTGTTCGGGGGTGAGGCCGATGGCCGGTAGGATACTTTGCCGAGAATACGGATGCACCCGTTTTCGGTGATTGGACAGGTCGCCCAGCCGTGACGGCGGTTTTTGGCAAACCAGGCGTGCGCAGGGTCGTGGAATGAGTGGTTCGGATCCAGGAGGGCAATCTGGACATTCATGTCCAGAAGGGCTGGCCTCGTGTTCTTACTCATCTTCATCGCGGAGACGGTTCACGAGTTCCATGGTTACGCGGGGGCCGCCGGGTCGGAGGGGGAGAAGGGGCACTCCATTGCAGAACTCAGGGGTATAGGGACCGGAAGCGGCGATTTTAGGGGCCAAAGATTCGCGGAGCGTTGTTTCGGGGAAGATCATGGAAAGCACGTCTCCGGCTGTCGAGTTGCGCTGCCGGGCGATTTCTTTGACGGCGAGAAGCATGTCGTCTTTAATATCGAGAGGCGGCCTCATGATCTCAGAATAGTTCATCCGAGGTTAGGGTCTCATCTGATGTTTGATGCAGGGATTAGTAACAGTTCAGGTAGGGCGGGAATTCTTGAGTAGGGACGTGGGCGGTTGTGCCAGGCGGTGTGAGCGGATGGCGCTGTTGAGGTAGTCGAGAGGGTGACGGTTCTGCATGCGGCAGGTTTGCGTGACGGTCAGCAGGC
>CAIYVZ010000093.1 GCA_903929755.1 uncultured Acidobacteriia bacterium | reverse complement strand
TTCCCGATCCACCGGTCGGCGGCGTCCACGCTGTCTTCAGGGCAATGTACTCCCGAATGGCATCCAGATCGAGTCGGCAAATCGAAGTCGGCATCGACGCTGAGGACGCAGGAGCTCACGCCCGCGGTTTCCGGCGCTCGGTGGATTTGCGTTGCAGCCGGGCGCGGGCCTCGACCGGGCTGACGGTCTCGCCGCGATCCAGGGAGGCGAGGCGGCGGCTGAGCTCGCCGTTGAATTCGGCCAGTCGGGCGGCGCGGGCGGAATCGTGTTCTTCGAGGAGCCGGAGCGCTTCGCGCATGACTTCACTCGCCGAGTTGTAGCGGCCCGAGCCGACCTTAGCGCTGACGAATTGTTCAAGTTCCGGAGTGAGCGATACGTTCATGGGCGGTTCTCCCTGCCATAACCCTAGCGTCGAAACCCAAGATTGTCAATGTCTGTTATTCAAAGCGCTTTCGGGGGCTGGCAATGGCTGCAAGTGGCTTCAGGCCTTCCATGTCGTCGTCCTCGGAAAGCGCGCGTTCTCGCGATCGTCTGGCCGCCACAAAAGCCGCGTACCGGTCGCGAACCAGCGTCTCTATACGCTCATGCGAACCCCTCCCCGCGTCTCCCGAGACATGCCGCTCTTTAAACGTCAGGAACCGGTCGGTCCGTGCCACCCATGCGGCCATGGTCAACTGCTTCCGCCGCAAGGCACGGTCTTCCGCAAAACCCAGGAACATGGTCACGACCCGGTTCAGTTCGCTGATCTCGTCCCGCTCCAGATAATTCTTCGCCACCGTCACATCGCCCTTGCGAACCCGCGCACCCTTCCAGTTCGTTAGACCCATGTTCGGATGTTCCGCGCTTGCCCGAGCGACGATCAATTCCGCCGCCGTTCGTCCCGTTGCTGCAAACAGCATCTTGTTTCGGGAAATCGCGCACAACGGCTCGCCGAGCCGGCGCTTTGGCAGGTAGTCCACTCCTTTTTGGCGCCGCCCCGGCGGCCTGGCGTTTGGCCTGGAGGTCTTCGAGATCGCGCTTGTTTTTCGGGATCATGCAGGGGCAGTGCTGCGGCAGGGAGGCACTCCGCCTGGCTGATGTCCTGTAACCGGAGGTGGCATACCGCACGTTCGGCCCGGCAGTTTATGGTGAATGAATCGGCGGCTGAACCGAACCTTACCAATAATCCGCCCTTCACCGCACCACAATAATCTACAAACAACCTCCCCAATTCTTTACTCCGCCTGGATTCACGGGCTTTATTGTTTGATATTCTCTGTTGGACAGACTATACTGGCAGCTCCAGGGGGTGTGAATTACTTGACAGTCACAATCCGTCAGCCGTCTTTAACGGCTGGACATACCGAACATGCGTTGGCAGAAGCCCGCGACCTGAAGAAATGGTGGGACGATGTTCAGCAGGGTAAAGCCTCTGTAACAAAGTTCGAACTGCTGCCCTCATTCCCTGGTGGCCACGCGGTTTGGGGCTTCTTCGGCGAAGCCACTATAGCCGGTAAAAAGGTCCCCGTTATGGGAGACGTGGGCGACTATTTCTTCGACGGCCCCAGCGTTCCAGCCGACAAAATGGCTGAAGGCGCCGCCTGGATCGCCAGGCAGATCGAGGAATTCGCTCTCCACTACTGGCTGCGCTCCCAGGCCTGGGCCGAACCGCAGCCCTATCCGGAGCTGGACCGCCTCCAGCCCCCCTTCTTCCTCAGGGCTTTCGATCTCGCCCCGCCCCCCGATACTGAAGTCTCCGGGATGGCAAACTACCAGCGCACTTTCAAGTTGCGCGATGGCGGGAAGGTCGGCAATTTCTGTAAGGACCACGCCACTGCCGTCGTCGATCTCAACCAGCTCTTCACCCGCTATCAGTGGATTACCCTTGAACGCTCTCTTCTCGATTTTGATCTCGCCCTCGGCACCACCGGCGATAACAGCGTCACTTTCTCCGTGCCCCTCCGTACCACCATGAACCTGATCCTCAGTTCGGACCTGGTCATCCGCGAACACAATCCGGACCCGGAGACGCTCGGTCGCTTCGGTTATGCTGCCGCTCTTGCCCGAAATCCCGATGAAGGTCTGCTCGCCATCGGCCCCGATAAGATCCAGCCTGGTCTGGAATACCAGACGCTCCGGGTTCTGAAAACCGGCGAAGTCCGCCTCCAGATCACGACCATCCTGGCTCGCCCGGAGAAGATCCTCAATCTTTCTTATGACCCCTTCGAATGGGTCGCCGAAATGGCGGATCGCCTCACCGGCGGTGCCACGAAGTCTGTTACCGAACCCATAAAAAATACCATGAAGGGCCTGTCGGACGGCGGAATGCGCGTCGATCCTGTCTTCGGGCCCCTCTCCCTGTTCGGCGGCATGCTGGCGGCTGCCGCTAAGAGCGTTGGCGTCGAGAAGGAGCATTTCGAAAAGCAGATTCTTGCGCAGGATGCGATCGGCCTGCGCGATTCCCTCGTCGGCACGCGCCAAACCTGGATGCAGGTCTCCGATTGGCTCGACAAAGCGACAATCCCTGACTGGATTGCCGCTGGCGACGTGGTGGAAAAAGCCGAACAGTAACCGGATCTGAAAGAAGAGAACCCGCCATGACATCTCATCACAAAACTGCCGCTGGTTTTACTCTCGACCCCCACAGCCCGACCCTCAATGAAAATGATCTAGGGATCCTCGGCGGTGTCAATACCTCTATCGAACAGGGCCAGGATCTGAAAGCGTGGTGGAAGGCCAACCGCGATACCCGGGTTCACAACGCCAGCTTCCCCGTCGCCAGGCAAATCCACCGGCCGGACGAAAACTACGGTTTTCTTATGAACGCCAATCTGCGCAAAGGCCAGTTGCCCGTGGCCGGCGTCATTCAGGACCAGATTTTCGATTTCCCGAAGGCCCCCCCTCACCTCTGCGACGACGCCTACGACCACACCTGGATGCGCAGTCAGCTCCGCACCTTCATCATGAAATACTTCATGAAGGTTACCTCCAGCAGCCCCCCTTCGAAGCCGCCCCACTATTCCCGGATGGGCAAGGACACGTCCCTCAGCAGCCCCGCCGTCTCCCCCGTTAGCGGCTGGGGGTATCAGCAGTCTTATTACAAGCTGAAGGCGACCGGCGAGGTGGGTAAATTCCCCGACGCGCACAGCACAGATCTGATCGCTCTGGATGAAATTGGCGTGAAATACGACTGGGTCGTCTTCAAGATCAACATCTACCAGTTCGATTTCCCGCTCGATCTCACCGGCAGCGCCAACGGAGCCAAAGTCCTCATTTCCCTCCGCCAGCCCGTCCATGCCGTTATGACGCCGGATTTCCTGATTGATCGGGAGAATCCCGAGCCAGGCGTCCTGGCCGAGTATGGTTACGGCTACTCCGTGGTCCCGGATCCGAACTATAAATCCGTCTTCGCCGCCGGCCCCAGTTCCATCAGCAACACCATCGAAACCCTCACGTTCCGCGTTCTCGATACTGGTGAAGTTCGGGCCCACATGGATTTCATCACGCCCCAGCCCGCCAAAATTGTCAACTTTAGCCCCGAACAACTGAGCTTTAGTCTGGCCGACTCCGTCACCTTCGGCCTCGCCTCAAAGGTCTTCGCCCCGCTCAAAAATTTCCTGCATGAAGTTGAGCCGGAAATCGATCCCGTTTACATGGGAGTTCGGCTCGCCAACATCCTGACCCTCGGTCTGGCCAGCGATGAATTCAGCGTTAATAATGAGCAGCTATTCAAAACCCTGATGACGCTCCATTTCACTGACGTCTTCCATATGTTCACCCGCACGGGCAATCACTATGGCATGGTGCGCGACTGGACCGATACCGAGCACTTGCCCCTGTGGGCAAAGCATGGTCTCTACAAAGCCGATACCCCCGTTTAGGGCAATAGACAAAAGGAGATTCCAATGAGTTCCACTCCGTACCAGACTTCCTCTGCCCGCACCGCCGTCGTTCTCTCCGGCAGCGGTTGCTCCGCCACCGCCTCCTTCGGCGTCGGTGTCATGCAGGGCCTGCACGATAATGCCGCCCACCACCACGGCACACCCTTCAATCCCACCATCTTCAGTGGCAGCGGTTTCGGGGGTTTCAACGCCACCATTATGGCGGCGGAACTCCACCGCGGCGTTGCTGGCGCACTCAACTATCTAAGAGACGCCTGGCTCGACGGCATCTGTTCTACCGACAGTCGCCCCAACGGCGTCTTCCGTCTGCGTGGCAATCCCCTGCCGCTCTTCGAACCCAAAGCCTGGATGGGCGGCCCCGCGCCCGCCGTCAATTTCGTGAAGGACATGGCCTTTCTCGCCGAAGACCTCACCCGTCGTATTCAGGCCAATTTCAGCTCTTCAGACCACGACAATCTTCTGGTCAAGATCCTGAAGATCCCGGCCATGACGCCCCTCTTCGACATGTCCCCGCTTCAGGCGCAGCTGGCGAAACAGGTGGATCTCAACAAACTCGCCCACTCCACGGCGGAACTCCTGGTGGTGGCCAGTGACTGGGCCCGCGGCGCACCCCACCTCTTCACTCGCCACGAAATCAACCACGACATCGGTCTCCGCGTTCTCCAGGCCTCCGCTGCCTTCACCCTCGCGTTCCCTTTCGTCGAAATCTACGGTCGACCCTTCGCCGGTGCCCCCGGCACCATGGCCACCCCGCTCCAGCCCGTCATCGACAACTACGCCGCCGGTGAGGAACCTCTCACCATCCACGTCGTATTCCTCGATCGCCCCATGGCCGACATTCCGTACGACAAGCCCGACAACGCTCTCGGTGGCCTGGGACGCTGGTTCACCCAAAATGAAGCCGTCAATATCCACGCGCAAGCCGAGTACGGCCATCCGCCGTCAACCACACTGAAAGCCCACGGCGTCGCGCACCAGGCGGAACCGGTCACCCACCCTCCAGAGATCCACTACTACCGTCCCCGCAAGCCCATCGTCAACTGGTTCGAGTTTGCGAATTTCGACCGCAAAACAACCGAAGACTTTATGGCGAAGGGTGCTGACGTTGCGCGGCATCACGACTGTGCCACTGAAGGCTGCATCGTGAACAGCCGAAAGGCGCAGGCCGCATAGGCCCGCGCCTCAACAGGAAACCTACATCAGAAAACCGGATACGGCGACGGCAGCCCCTAATACGGCTGCGGTCAGCCCCAGTACCGGGAACAGTTTCGATCTGGAAATGAAGTACAGCGAAGTCAGCACCAGCCCAATCTCCAGCAGCCCCTCGCCAAAGTCATAGCGCAAAGCCCGCGTCTCAATCCCGGCAGACTCCCGCCCCGTTTCCTTGGCGTCTTCTTCGGCCTTCTTTGACTCCGACGCATACCGCTTCTTCTCTTCGGCGTAGCGAGCCAGAGACTTTTCCGCCGCCTCCGTCCGGGAAGGCAGCGCCCGCATAATATCCTCGCCCAACTCCAGGTTGTGGAACTTAATTCGCTTCGACTGGTAGTATGACCACTTATCGTTCGTATCCGCCTTCAGCAGCACGGCTTCCGTATGCGCCCGGTGCGACATGATGGTCACCACCGCCAGCAGCACCGCCACCAGGGACGCCAATACTCCAACTGTCTTCCCTAAATTATCGTGATGTTCTATGTCGTGATGGATTTCCAGTTCGGCCATTGTGTGTCCTTATTCCAGCAGCATTCCGGTCCTGTACGGGCCGCCCCAACCCGAGCGGGCAAACGGCTCCGCCCGCGCTTCAGTTTCCCGTCCAGACTCCAGTATCACGCGCAGGCGATAGGCAGGTCCTGGCTGTTGGGGAGGCGTGGCAATCACGGCCTCAAAACCTCGCCGCCGAACCCGCAGCGGCTCCCCCCACCGGACGCAATAAAGCAAAGGTCCAAGCCAAAACGCGAACTCCCCGTCTCCTCGCGGAACCCATCGTGGCGCCGAAGGAACCCGCAGCCGAACCTCGTCCCCGGCCTGCCATTTTCTTGCGATCCCCAGGTACCCGCGCTCCGCCGCTACCGGCATTTCCGCGCCATTTAAGACCAGCGAAACCTTCTCCGCCCAACCTGGAATCCGCAATCTCAATTCATATTCCCCGGGCCCGGGCCGAACCACTACCTCCGGCCCCGGAAACACCGAAGTCTGCTCAATCTTCACCCTCTGCCCGCCCACTCCCACCAAAGCTTCCGAGAGTCCATATTGATGCACCCAAACCCGCCCCGCCTCGCTCTCATAGAACAGCCACGGAACCCGAGCCAGCATCAAAGCGCCCGCCGCGCCCACCCGTTCCCCCGCCAATTCACCGGGCCCGCCCGCAAACGCCGCCGCCGCCGCTCGAAAACCATCGCCTTCAAACGTCTGGCAACCCGGTACCTGATTCCAAAGCAGCGTCTCAATCGCGTCGCCCCAAACCCCGTCACGCGTGAGCGTCAGGATCCGCTGCAACTCGGGTAGCACCGCAGCCAGGCGTTCCGTCTCCGTAATTCGAACCACAGCCGCCGCTTCCAGCCTCTGCCGTCCGCTCTCCCGTTCCGCCAGCCTGTCCGCCAGCCCCGCCGCCAGGATCTGGGCCGGACCATTCTGCCAAAAATTCGCCGCCGCCTGCAGCGCCCCCGCAAGAGCCTCTTCGTCTTCCCGGCCCATCTCCGGAAACGGAGCCCCCTGGCCTTGCGCGGAGCCTAAAATCCGATCCAGCATTCCCCACGCCCGCTGCCGCAGAAAAGCATCCCCGCTGACTTCGACCGCCCGAAACGAGGCCTCCAGCCAACGCCCCGCAATCAGCCCGGCCCCGTTTCCATGTCCGTTCTCGATCAGCCCCACATGACGATGAATGTCGAACGTCTTCAGGTACTGCGAAAGATTCCGCTCCAGCCGATCTCCCAGGAACCCCCGTACCCGAGCCATCGCCCAACCGCCGCTCTCCGCCTGGCCAAACGCACGCCAAACCCCGCCACCCAGGGCGGAAAGCAGCAGCGTTCTGCGCGAAACAGACAAACCGCCATTCTAGCCAGTAAATACTCGACCGCCACCAGCGGCCCCAGGAGACGGACTGTTTCGCTTTTCGCTTAGCGGTCAAAATTGTAGCTTGTGACGGACACGTCCCCGAAACCACCCTTCTCACCACTACCTGCGTTTTCCTGTATACTGCAAATTTAGGCATGACTAAATCAAGCGCAAGCACCGAAGCCGTCGACGATTACCTCAAGGCCATCCTCGAACTCTCCGGGCCCGCCGACGCCCGCGTCACCAGTAACGCCCTCGCCGCCCACCTCAGCATCCGCGCCGCCTCCGTCACCGGCATGTTGCAAAAGCTCGCCGCCCTCGAAACCCCCTTCGTCCTCTACGAAAAGCACCGCGGCGTTCGACTCAGCCCCGCCGGTCGCCGTCGCGCTCTGGAAGTCATCCGCCACCACCGGCTCCTCGAACGCTTCCTCCACGATGTCCTCGACTACCCCTGGGACGAAGTCCACGAAGAAGCCGAACGGCTGGAGCACTACATCTCCGAACGCCTGGAAGACCGTATTGCGGCCCGTCTCGGCCACCCTGGCCACGACCCCCACGGGCACCCCATCCCCGCCAAGAACGGAGCCGTCGCTGAACGTACCGAAGTGGAGCTCTCCCGCTGGCCGTGCGGCGTTCCCGGCACCATCAGCAGCGTCTCTGATCGTGACCCTGCGGCGCTCCGCGAAATGAAGCGCCTCGGCCTTGTCCCCGGCACCAG
The DNA here is from genome assembly GCA_903929755.1 of uncultured Acidobacteriia bacterium. Lineage (GTDB taxonomy): Bacteria > Acidobacteriota > Terriglobia > Bryobacterales > Bryobacteraceae > BOG-234. The sequence continues at coordinate 5,691 of CAIYVZ010000093.1, read as the reverse complement.
CGTCTTAATCGAACCGGGCGCCCGCACCGGCTCCGTCCTCGTTCGCGTGGCCGGCCAGACCCCCACCCGTCTGGCACCCGAAATCGCCGCCGGCGTCCTGATCGGAGAAGGCTCATGACCCCGCAGCCCCTCCCCCGCTCCCTCTCCGACGTCCACGAGTCCGTTGCCACCAACTACCTCTCGAAATGGAAGCGCGGCATGGCCTTCGCCGGTCCCGCGTACCTCGTCTCCGTCGGCTACATGGACCCCGGCAACTGGGCTACCGACCTCGACGGCGGCGCCAACTTCGGCTACAGCCTCCTCTGGGTGCTCGTCATGTCCAACGCCATGGCCGTCCTCCTCCAAACGCTCTCCGCCCGGCTCGGCATTGTCACCGGCCGCGACCTCGCCCAGGCCTGCCGTGAAACCTACCCCAAAGCCGTCAGCACTGCCCTTTGGTTCCTTTGTGAAATTGCCATCGTCGCCTGTGACCTTGCCGAAGTCCTGGGTGCCGCCATTGCGCTCAACCTCCTGTTCCACATCCCCCTGCTCGCGGGCGTCGCCATCACCTCCCTCGATACCCTCCTCGTCCTCTGGCTCCAGAAACTCGGCATCCGCCGCCTGGAAGCGTTCATTATTGGTCTCATCGGAGTCATCGCGGCCTGTTTCGCCGTCGAGATGTTCATGGCCAAACCCGATCTCCACGGCATCGCGCTCGGTCTGGTCCCGCACATCGACGGCCGCAGCCTCTACACCGCCGTTGGGATGCTGGGCGCCACTGTAATGCCCCACAACCTCTACCTCCACTCCGCCCTGGTCCAAACCCGGCGCATCGGCCGCAGCAACGAAGAGAAAGCCATGGCCTGCCACTGGAACTTCATTGATTGCTTTGTAGCCCTCAACGGCGCCCTCTTCGTGAACGGGGCAATCCTCATCCTCGCTGCCGCTGTCTTCTTCAAAGCCCACCAAAGCGTCACCGAAATCCAGCAGGCATACCTTCTCCTCACCCCGCTTCTCGGCACCGTCCTCGCGGCTAAACTCTTCGGGGTCGCCCTCTTCGCCGCCGGCCAGTCGTCCACTCTCACGGGTACCCTCGCCGGTCAGATCGTGATGGAAGGCTTCCTCAACATCCGTGTCCAGCCCTGGCTACGCCGCCTCGTCACCCGCCTGCTCGCCATCGTGCCCGCCGCCGTGGTCATCTGGCTCTCTGGTAACAATGGAACCTTCCGCCTGCTGATCCTCAGTCAAGTCGTCCTGAATCTGCAACTTCCGTTCGCCATCATTCCGCTCATCCACTTCACCAGCGACTCCCAAAAAATGGGCCCCTTCGCCAACGGCTGGAAGCTCCGCACCGCCGGGTGGCTCACCGCCACCGTCGTCGTCGGCCTCAATCTTTGGCTCGCTTTCCAAACCATCACCCAATGGGCGAACAGTTCAGGCAGTCTGGCGCCCGTCGTCTGGACTTTCTCCATCCTTCTCTGCGGGGCGCTCCTCGTTCTCCTCGCCTGGATCACCTTCCAGCCCCTGAATGCCACCCCCGCAGCTCCCGTCCCCACCCTGGGTCTCGAATCCGCCCCGCCAGACCTGATCGCCGCTCCCGCATACCGCCGCATCCTGGTTCCCCTCGACCATTCCCCCCTCGATCGCCTCGCCATCAGTCACGCTGCGGCTCTGGCCTCCCAGCACGCGGCCCGCGTCTTCCTCCTCCACGTGGAAGAAGGTGTCACCAGCCAGATCTACGGCCACGAATCCTCCACCGCCGAAGTCGAAGCCGGCCGGGCCTATCTCGATCTGCTCGTAGCCTCCCTCGGCAAACTCAACCTCAACGTGGAAACCGCCATCCGCCACGGTGCCAATCCCCGCCAGGAAATCATCGCCTACGCCCGCGAAATCCGCGCCGACATTCTCGTCATGGGAGCCCACGGCCACGGAGGCCTCAAAGACCTCATCTTCGGCAACACCATCAACCCCGTTCGCCACGCCCTCAACGTCCCCATCCTCGTGGTCCGCGGCGACTGACCCGTCCCCCCGCCCTTACAGTCGGGCCATTTCCGCCCCCCTTGTTCACTTCTGGGGCACTTTGTCCCAATCCCGTGTCCCACCGGGACACACCAATTCTGCACAAGTCCGGTAAGTCCTTTGGAACCAGTACCTCTCATTGGAACCCCAACTGCACAAGTCACATCAGTACAACTGTGTTCAGCCGTTTCCAGCTGCGCGTCCGCCCCGCCCTCATCGCGGTCCTCTGCGCCTGTGCTCTTCCGGCTGCAACGCTGGAACAACTTTCCCTCGACCAGCTTTCGCAGAACGCCACCTCCATCGTGCGTGCCACCGTTGCTGGCTCCTACACAACCGTCATCAATTCAACGATTTATACGCACTACACCCTGCGCGTGGCCGAAGCCTGGAAGGGCGTGCCCGCAGCCGAAGTTCTGGTCCCGGGAGGCATTTCCGGCAATCTCCGCCAGGCTTTCCCCGGAATCCCCCAGCTTTCGCCCGGTTCTGAATACGTCCTCTTCCTCTGGAAATCGTCCTCTTCCGGCATCACCCACCTCGTCGGCCTCTCCCAGGGTCTCTTTCAGGTAGCAAGGCAGGCGGATGGTTCCGCGCTCGCTACCCGCGCCCAAATCGGCGAAATGATGCTCGACGCCTCCGGCAAGAAAGTGGCGGACCGCGCCATCACCCTGGTTCTCACCGATATGCGGACCCGCGTTCACCTCACAACTTCTCAGGCGGTCCTTAAGTAATGAGCGACCTGAAGAGCTACGCAGTGACAACCCAAATGAAGCGCTGTCTCCCTGTCCTCGCCGCGCTCGCTGCCCTCGCCCTCCCCGCGCCTGCCTACTACCACTTCATTCACTACCTGAACGGCATCTCGGCCCCCGAAAAATTCGACCTCGCCACCCTTCCAGACAAAACGGTCACGTTCTTCGTCTCGGAAAACGGCCCCACCACCTTCTCCGCCACCGACACATTCAATTCCGTGGTTAGCCAGCTCCGCCAGGCCGTCACCGTCTGGAACGGTATCTCAACCTCTGACCTCCGCGTCGCCTTCGGAGGCCTCGAAAACACCGCCACTTTGCAGAACACCCCCGGCGGCGACATCGTATTTGAAGACCTGCCCCCCGGCCTCCTGGGCTACGGCGGCCCCAGCTCCCTCGCCGCGCCGGTCAACTCCGGCGCCGCCACCTTCGTCCCCATCCGCCGCGCCGCCATCCACCTCAGCCGCAATCTGCGCCTCGCCCCCGGCCCCAGCTATAACGAGACATTCTTTATGACGGCGGTCCATGAAATGGGCCATGCGCTCGGCCTGCAGCACACTTTCACCTCGGCCACTATGTCCACCGCCACCACCCGGGCCACTACCCTGAGCCATCCGGTTGACGCCGACGACATCGCCGCCATCTCTGTCCTCTACCCCAACGCCTCGTTTGCAAAACTCGGCAGCATTTCCGGCCGCATCACCAGCGACGGCTCCGGCGTGGCGCTCTCCTCCGTGGTCGCCATCCGCGCCGGGGGCAGCGCCGTCTCAGCCCTCACCAATCCCGACGGCACCTACCGAATTGATGGCATCCCGCCCGGCCAGTACTTCGTCTACGCCCACCCCCTGCCGCCCGATGCCGACATTTACGGTCCCTGGAACGCTGACGGCTCTGTCGCCGCCCAGCCCGGGCCCACCAACGCCCTCTTCTACTCCGGCGTCCCCAATTCCGGCACCACCAGCGCCACCGATGCCACGCCCCTTTCTGTTCAGGCCGGCAAACTTCTCGACAGCGTCAATATTGGTCTTTCATCCCGAGCCGCCGTCACCATCTATGACGCCGGGGTCTACGCTTATTTCAACAACAATACCGTCGCTGTCAAGCCCGCCTACGTGAACATGCTCTCCGGAGCCAGCACTGTGGTCGCGGCCGGTGTCGGCCTCGGCGCGGGCGGCCAGGCGCCTGGCCTCAGCGTAAAGTTCTTAGGCAACTCCGCCCGCGTCGATGATGGCGGTGTCCGCCCCTATCAGGCCAACGGTTTCACCTACATCGCCCTTGACCTCGGCTTCAATCTCTTCGCCGGAACGGGTCAGCAACATCTCATCTTCTCCACCCCGAACTTCCTGCACGTCCTGCCCGCCGGTGTCATCCTTACCCGCCAGTCTCCGCCCCGCATCTCTGCCGTCACGCCCAATTCTGACGGCACCCTCACCATCACCGGCACCAACTGGAACGCTGACACCCAACTCTATTTCGATGGTCTCCCCGCTGCCATCTCCTCCCTCGATGCCCCGAACAGCTCTGCCATCGTCACCCCGCCCTCCGGGGCCAATGGCCAGCGCGCCATCGTTACCGCTTACAACGCCGATGGCCAGAACTCCCAGTTCGTCCAGTCCGCCGCGCCCGTAACCTACTCCTACGGCCCCTCTGCCCCACCCATTCTCACCTCCATCAGTCCCGCATCTCTCCCCGCCGGGTCCGAGTCGGTGGTTGAAATCAACGCCGTCGGCTTTGCTTTTGTCCCGGGCCAGACGCTCGTCGGTTTCGGTACCTCCGATATTGTTGTCCGCCGTGTCTTCGTCATGAGTCCCGGTCGCCTTCTTGTCAACGTCTCCGTTGCCGCTGGCGCCGCTCTCTCGAATCCAGATGTCAGCGTCTTCTCTGGCTTCCGTATGGCTACTGCGGTTGCGGGTTTCCAGATTATTCCGGCCCAGCCCGGTACGCCTTCCGTTATCCCGGTCTTCACCAACGCCCAGCCCGGCCTCACCGGAACCTACGCCGGAGCTTTGGTAACTGTTAGCGGTTCCAACCTGACCTCGGCAGGCGTGCAGCCGTCCCTCTCCATCGGAGGCCTGGCCGCTACCATCATCCAAACCTCTCCTTCCCAATTGATCTTCGTGGTTCCCCCCACGCTGCCCGCTGGTCCGGCCACGCTCACCTTCTTGAACGGCACTGCCTCCGCTGCCCCGGTCGTCATCAACGTCGATACGCCGCCCGCGCAAATCACCCAGGTCGCCAATAGCTCCGGGGCCAGCGTCGATGCCACCCACCCCATTCGCATTGGCGATGTCATCACGATTAACCTCTCCGGTTTCGCCCCCGCCACCACCAGCCAGACGCAGGTCACGCTGGCAGGTGTCTCCCACACACCTATAGCTCTCACACCCCTTACCGGAAATTCCTGGCAGCTAACCGTCGTCCTCAACGGTGCCGAACAACCCGGCCAGGCGCAGCAGCTAATCGTCTATCTCGACGGTCGCAGCAGCTACCCCGTCACCATTCCCATCGCTCGTCCCGACGGCTCTTTCTCCTTCGCAGCTCCTGCCGATTCCGGCAACTAAGGGTGCGCGACATAAAAGTTGAACCAGCGGCAGGCGTGTGGGGCAGACTGCCAGTGTGCGCGACGGTTGGTTACCGCCGCTTTCTGCTGCAAACACAGTAGGCACGTCGATTGACAATCGGCCGCAGCTTACCAAGCTGCCCCACAAGCGCGCCGCTCTTTTCAGCGTCCCCCTACGCTCAGATTCAGGGCGCAACTTTCATGTCGCACACCCACGGAACCGTGCCCTATTGATAACGCATAATAAAAGACATTGAACTAAGCCGCGAGCGGCAGTCTGAGGAACTGTTGGTCTTCGGACTCCGCTTCGGCAGGCGGCGGTTCGCGCTGCGAACTACCTGTGTTTTGATCGGTGACGGAGGTTTCACCGATGTCCACACTGAGACAGCG
>CAIYVZ010000092.1 GCA_903929755.1 uncultured Acidobacteriia bacterium | reverse complement strand
TGTGCCGATGTCGGAAATGCTCAGTTACCAGAGCGATTTGACGTCGATGACGCAAGGCCGGGCTTCGTTCCAGATGGAATTCGACCATTACGACTATGTGCCCCAGCTGCAGGCGGACAAGGTGATCGCGGCAGCGAAGGCGGCGAGAGCCGGGGAGGAGGTTGACGAGGACGAGTAGTAATCACAACACCCAGTCGGCAGGAGACCGAATGCGCCTGAATCCTCCGGTCGGCTGGGTATTCTCTCTTCCGCGATACAACCGGTCCCATGCTGGCTGCGTGCGCGCTGATTGGCACCACCGGATTTGTCGGTGATGTTCTTCCTGGTATCTCTGGTTCTCGAGTTCCTGTCGGAGTACATTTACCTGCTGGTGCAGCACTCGCGAACCCGGCAAGCTTATTCCATTGGGCTGGAATCGACGAGCTCCTTACTGGAGGTGCCAAGGCAGCTCAACGTGGTAGATGGCGAGCCTGATAAACTGACTGCGAAATGACTTTCGCCGTTGTGCTTGAGTACGACCCTACTGATCCGAAGATCGCTGAATTCCGCCCCGCGCACCGCGCCTATCTGGGTGGCCTGAAGGATGAAGGCAAACTAGTGCTTTCCGGGCCGTTCGGCGAGAACGCCGGGGGCCTTGTGGTTTATGAGGCACCCTCCCTGGAAGCTACGCAGGAATTGGTGGCTAACGATCCGTTTACGCTCCAGGGCGTGACGAAGAAACACACCATCCGGCAGTGGACGATTGTAGTAAATACAACTAAGACTTAAGGCTTAGGCTTCCCAGCAGAACTCGGCTACAACCTGATCCGCGCTGCTTTCAGTTTCCAGCAGGCGCATCAGTTCCAGTTGCAGAGCCGTAACCAGGGCTTCCCAACTGGCTTCGATGACGTCTTCCGAAACTCCAACCGTGGACCAGTTGCGAACTCCGTCGGACCACTCCACTAACACCCGGACCCGGGAGTCAGTGCCGTGGTTCGTCTCAAGAACGCGGACTTTATAGTCGTTCAGGCGGATGCCGGCGATACCAGGCAGGGCCGCGAGGCATTTGCGCAGGCAGATGTCGAGAGCGTGCACCGGGCCGTGGCCGTGGGCGGTCTCAATCTGGTCTCCGGAGCGGGTTCCGATGCTGACGGTGGCGGTGGCACGCGTCGATTTCGCGCGGCCTCCCACGATCATCACTTCATACCCCTGCACTTCAAAGAACTGGATGCCGGGATAAAGCGCCTGGCGGATATAAAGCTCGAAAGTTCCGTCGGCGGCTTCCAGATCGTAGCCCTGATGGTCGGCTTCCTTCACGCGATCAACAAGAGCCCGGCGCGCTTCGTTATTGAGGCGCGGCGCGAGATCAGCGAAGTCGCGAAGGAGGTAATCGACGTTGCTGCGGCCGGATTGATCGCTCACCAGAACTCTTTGGCGGTTGCCGACCAGTTCCGGGGAGATATGTTCGTAGGTGGTGGAGTCCTTCAGGACTGCGCTGACGTGGATGCCACCTTTATGGGCGAAGGCTGACTGTCCAACGTAGGCCTGACCACGTGGCATTTGCAGGTTGGCGAGTTCCGCGATATAGCGGGCCGTGTGGGTCAGCTTTTGCAGCTTGTCCGGACCGATGGTCTGGTGACCGAGCTTGAGTTCCAAATTGGCAATGACGCTGGCGAGGTTGGCATTGCCGCAACGTTCCCCGTAGCCATTCATGCAGCCCTGCACGTGCGTCGCACCGGCCTTGACAGCCGCAAGGGTGTTGGCCACGGCCACTTCCGAATCATTGTGGACGTGGATGCCGATGACGCCTTCGAACTGCGCGCGGACGTCGGCCACGATACTGGCCAGGAGGTCTGTCAGCGTGCCGCCGTTGGTGTCGCAAAGGCAGAGCACATCGGCCCCGGCAGCCTTGGCGGCAGCCAGCGTTTTCAGAGCGTATTCGCGGTTGTGGATGTAGCCATCGAAGAAATGCTCGGCGTCGTAAACGACTTCCTTGCCATGCTTCTTCAGGTAGGCGACAGTATCAGAAATCAACTCCAGGTTCTCTTCGAGGGAGATGCCGAGAGCGCGGTGAACATGTAAATCCCAGGTCTTACCGAAGATGGAGACGACAGGGGTACCGGCCTCGACCAGTTCCCGGACGTTGCGATCTTCTTCGACAGGATTCCTCGCGAAGCGCGTGGACCCGAAGGCAGTCAGTTTTGCGTGACTAAGCTTCAGATCCCGCGCCCGCGCGAAAAATTCCTTGTCTTTGGGGTTTGAACCCGGCCATCCGCCCTCAATATAGTCAATACCGAGCTCATCGAGTTTCTGGGTAATGAGGATTTTGTCCTCCACCGAGAAGGAGACAGCTTCGCCCTGCGAGCCGTCACGGAGAGTGGTATCGAAAGTTTGGATGGTCATGGGGTTCGTTTTGACGCCTCAGTTATTCCTGAGGTACGCCTTCTTCTTTCTTGCGCTTCAGGAACGTCATCATGGAGCGAAGCTCGGCGCCGACCGTTTCGATCAACTGACCGCGCTGGGAGTCGCGCATGTGGAGGAAGCCACCGCGACCAGCCTTGTTTTCCGCGATCCAGGCGCGGGCGAATTCGCCGGACTGGATTTCGGACAGGATCTTCTTCATTTCCGCGCGGGTCGCATCGTTGATGACGCGGGGGCCACGGGTGTAGTCGCCGTATTCGGCAGTGTCGGAAACGGAGAAGCGCATGTAGTTCAGGCCGCCCTCATAGATGAGGTCGACGATGAGTTTGAGTTCGTGCAGGCACTCGAAGTAGGCGATTTCGGGAGCGTAACCGGCATCCACCAGGGTCTGGAAGCCAGCCTGGATGAGTTCGGCAGCGCCGCCGCAGAGAACAGCCTGTTCACCGAAGAGATCGCTCTCGGTTTCTTCGCGGAAAGAGGTTTCCAGAACACCAGCGCGCATGCTGCCGATGCCGGTCGCGTAGGCGAGGGCGTTTTCCAGAGCGTGGCCGGAGGCGTCCTGCGCCACAGCAACCAGGGCCGGAACGCCGGAACCTTCGGTAAAGACTTCGCGGACACGGTGCCCGGGGGCCTTGGGGGCAACCATGGACACATCAACACCGGCCGGGGCCGTGATGGCACCAAAGTGGATGCTGAAGCCGTGGGCGAACATCAGCGTCTTGCCGGGGGCCAGGTTCGGGGCGATTTCGGCTTCGTACATGGGGCCCTGGATATGATCCGGGACCAGAATCATGATGAAGTCGGAGGCCTTGGTGGCTTCAGCAGGCGTCATCACAACCAGGCCTGCGGCTTCCGCCTTCGCGCGGCTCTTGCTTGCCGTCGGGAGGCCAACCACAACATCCAGGCCGGAATCGCGCAGGTTGAGCGCATGGGCGTGGCCCTGGCTGCCGTAGCCGATGATGGCGATCTTCTTCCCCTGCAACGGGGCAATATTCGAATCTTTTTCGTAGTAGCGTTTAATCATGGGGAAAGCTGTTTCCTTGGAAAAGTAGGGGAATTAGATAACCGGGACAGGGGCCGAACCGCTGGGCGCTGCGCCACTCGGAATGGTACTACTCGATACGGCGCCAGGCCCGCTGGGAACGGCCGCCTGAACCGGCGGCTGCAGGCGAAGCTTACGGGTTTCCAGTGACATGCCAACGCTGCCCGAACGAGAGACTTCAATCTCGCCGTAGGTTCGCATCACTTCAATGAATTCGTCGAGCTTTTCGGGATCGCCCGTGGCTTCGATGGCGAAACCTTCCACCGAAGAATCCACGATGCGGGAATGGAAGATTTCTGCTTCCTTGAGGACGGAGGTGCGCGAATCCTGCGGGCAGCGGACGCGGACGAGCACCATTTCGCGAATAACAGCCGGGGAGTCGGTCAGATCGCTCGCCTGCAGAACGTTGACGAGCTTGTTCATCTGCTTAACGACCTGGGTGCGAAGGCGGTCTTCCACGTCAACCGTGATGGTCATCCGGGAGAGCTCGGGGTCCAGCGTTTTCGCGACCGTAAGCGTTTCAATGTTGTAGCCACGAGCGGAGAGCACGCCGGTCACGCGCAGGAGCGCGCCGGGCTTGTTCTCAAGCAGGATGGAGATGGTTTGCAGCATTTTCGTTATCTCGATTTCGTATTAAGACTTAAGCGGAAACGACCGCGGGAGTTTCCGGAGCGAAGACCATGTCGAAGATGGCGCCGCCGGCAGGAACCATCGGGTAAACGTTCTCGTCGGGCGTAACTTTGACATTCAGAAGGTAGGGCCCGGGGTAGTTAATGGCCGTGCGGAGCGCGTCTTCCAGCTCCTCCGGTTTTTCAACAGTGCGACCGGCGAAGCCATAAGCAGAGGCCAGTTTCTCGGCATCCGGGAAGCCTTCCAGAACCACCGAACTCAGGCGATTGTTGTAGAACAGCGTCTGCCACTGGCGAACCATGCCGAGGTAGCCGTTGTTCATCACAATGATCTTGATCGGCAGGCTTTGGGAAACGATAGTAGCCAGTTCAGGAATCGACATCTGGAAGCCGCCGTCACCCGCGATGGCGAAGACGAGCTTGTCGGGGCGCGCCATCTGGGCGCCCATGGCGGACGGGACACCGAAGCCCATAGCGCCGAGGCCGCCGGAGTTGATCCAGAGGCGGGGTTCGTTGAAGCCGATGAGCTGCGCAGCCCACATCTGGTGCTGTCCCACGTCGGAGCAGACAATCGCCTGGCCGCCGGAGAGCTTGTCGATGGTGTCCATCAGGTGCTGCGGACGAATTTCGGTTGCGGACCTGGCACGGTCGTACGGGCGCTCTTCCTTCCACGAACGAACCTGCTTCCACCACTTCTGGCGGACTTCGGTCTTCTTTGCAGCCGCTTCAGGCGCGATCTCTGCCTTCAGTTCGTGCATGACCTTCATCATCTTGGACAGGACGCGCTTCACGTCGCCAACGATCGGGATGTCGGGGTTGCGGTTCTTGCCAACTTCGGCCGGGTCGATATCCACGTGGATGACGCGGGCATGACGTGCGAAGGTGGGCAGACTGCCAGTGACACGGTCATCGAAACGAGTCCCGAGCGCGATGAGAAGATCGCATTCGCTCATCGCCATGTTGGCCGCGTAGCTGCCGTGCATGCCGGGCATGCTGATGTAGCTGGGGTGATTGACGCTGAGAGCGCCGAGCGCCATCAGGGTACAAACCGCCGGGGAATCAGCAAGTTCACAGAATTCGGTGAGTTCAGCTGAGGCGTTGCCAAGGATGATGCCACCACCGGCGTACACCATCGGACGTTCCGCTTCCAGCACCAGCTGAGCGGCGCGGCGGATCTGGCCGGCGTGGCCTTCGGTGAACAGCTTGTAGCCCGGGAGGTGAATGGTGTCGACCGGGGTGTAATGGCCGCGAGCCTGGAACACGTCCTTCGGGATATCCACAAGGACCGGACCCGGACGGCCGCTGGCGGCGAGGAAGAAGGCTTCGTGAACGATCTGCGGCAGTTCCGCGATCGACTTCACCATGAAGTTATGCTTGGTTGCCGGGCGCGTGATGCCGAAGGTGTCGGCTTCCTGGAACGCATCGGAACCGATGAGCTTGGAGTGAACCTGGCCAGTGATGGCAACAAGCGGGATGGAATCCATCAGAGCATCCACGAGACCCGTGAGGAGGTTCGTGGCGCCGGGGCCGGAAGTGGCGCAGCAGACGCCGACCTTACCGGTGGCGCGGGCCCAGCCTTCGGCTGCGAAGACGGCGTTCTCTTCGTGGCGAACCAGAACGTGGCGGATGTGGTGGGAGTAAAGGGCGTCGTAGAACGGGATGGTGACGCCACCGGGATAGCCGAAGAAGCATTCCACACCTTCACGGGCGAGGCATTCGAGGAGCATTTCGGCCCCTGTCATGAGCTTGCCGGTCTCGGCGCGGCGGATGTGCGGATGGTGATCGGTTGCCTGCATTTGATTCTGACTCCTGTTGCTGAAACTGAACTTGTTGGCGATGGTGTTTGCTGAACGTGACGGAAATGAAAAAGGCCATCAGCTGGGGTGCTCCCCGTGGGTTGCCCCCAGCTGATGGCCTCGGAACTTTCGGTTACCCAGAGCCTCAGACGGGGACGGTTACTACTACCGTAATGACTACTACAGTTACGGTGGGAATCGGTCGGCCTGTGAAGCGGTTGAGCATTACCAGAAATTCCAGTGTACCGCATAGTTTTGGAAATGCAAGTGGGTGTTTCGATTAGTAGTTTTTATGAGACGATATCTTCCGGCTTTAGGAGAGTTGCATTGGAGTGGGCAATACTTAGAAGTTGGAAGCAAAAGTCATCATTATTGGCGGGGGCCTTGCAGGCTCCGAAGCAGCCTGGCAGCTGGCGGAGCGCGGATTCCGCGTTCGACTTTACGAGATGCGCCCCGTCCAGACCACGGACGCTCATCAAACGGACCGTCTGGCCGAACTGGTCTGCAGCAATTCCCTGAAGAGCGATCAGCAGCCGTCAGCCTCGTGGTTGTTGAAAGAAGAGTTGCGGCGGCTGAAATCTCTGCTGATGGTGGCGGCGAGTGAGGCTCGGGTTCCGGGTGGTCAGGCACTCACCGTGGATCGGGTTCGTTTTGCCGAGGTGGTCACCGATGCCATTGAAGGGCACCGGAACATCGAGATTGTGCGGGAAGAAGTCCGAGGTATTGATCCTTCTCAGCCAACCATCATCGCCACCGGACCGCTAACCAGCGGCGCTTTAGCCGGGGCGATCGCCGAACTGACCGGCGCGAGCCGACTGTTCTTCTACGACAGCATCAGCCCGATCGTGGATGCCCACACCATTGACCGGTCGGTTGTATTTGCAGCGTCACGGTACGACAAGTCGCTGGACGGCACCGGCGATTATCTGAACTGCCCGTTCAACAAGCTGCAGTACGAGGCTTTCGTGGATGAACTGCTGGCCGCGCAGGCCGTGGAAGCGCATATCCCGAACGATGTGCCGTACTTTGAGGCCTGTCTGCCGATTGAAGAGATCGCACGCCGCGGCAGGGATACGCTGCGGTTTGGGCCGATGAAGCCGATGGGGCTGATTGACCCCCGAACCGGGCGGCGACCCTGGGCTACCGTGCAATTGCGGCAGGAGAACCTGCGCGCCGACAGCTACAACCTGGTCGGGTTCCAGAATCATCTGAAGTTCGGGGAGCAGAAGCGGATTATGCGACTGATTCCGGGACTGGAGAACGCCGAATTTCTGCGGTTTGGCCAGATTCATCGGAACACCTACATCAACGCACCCGCCCTCCTGACGCCGACTCTACAGTTGAAGAAACACCCTTCCGTGATGTTCGCGGGGCAGGTTTGTGGGGTTGAGGGATACGTGGAATCGATTGCCACCGGTCTGGTGGCGGGCTTACTGATGGCGGCGCAACTGCAAGGCAAGACGCCGCAGGCCTTCCCTCGCGATTCCGCTATTGGGGCGCTCTGCCACTACATGGCGCACGCCGAAACGAAGCGATATCAGCCGGCGAACATTGCGTTCGACCTGTTTTCGCCCCTGGGGTACGACATTACGGATCGCAAAGTCCGGCACGGCGCGATTTGCGACCGAGCCCTGGCACAATTCGATGCTTACGCAGCCGAGTATGTCTGAGCTGGCAGCAGCCATCGCCGCTTTTATGGGCGAACTGGAGCGGAGAAATGATTCTCCGCACACAATTCGCAACTACGGGGCGGATTTGCGGGAATTCACTGAGTACTTCACGCCGCCAGGCGCAACCGCTCCGCTGGTTACCGATATCGACATGCTGGATCTGCGCGGGTGGCTGGGGCATATCTATGAGCGGGAACATAAGCCGGCGACGGTACGGAGGAAGCTCGCATCCGTACGCTCGTTGTTCAAATTTCTTTCGCGCGACCATGTGATCGCGAAGGATCCGGCGCGGCTTCTGCGCTTGCCGAAGATGCCGAAGACGCTGCCGGAAGTTCCCAATGCCGAGGTCACCAACATCCTGGTGGATGGCGAACTGCCGGAGGATATTGACCGGCCGTACCCGAAGCGGGACCGTTTGCTGCTGGAGTTGCTGTATGGCTGCGGCCTGCGCGTGAGTGAAGCAGTGGGCCTGAATCTGGAGGATTTTGACCGGACCGAGCGGTGGGTCCGCGTACGGGGTAAGGGCAAGAAAGAGCGCCAGGTGCCTTATGGGGGCAAGGCGGACACGGCCCTGCTGGCCTATTTGCAGGATCGCGGCGTGGCAGTGAAGGACGGCCACGCGCTGTTCCTGAACTTTCTGGGCACGCGGCTCAGCGACCGTGCGGCCCGCGACATCGTGAAATTCTACGGCAGGTGGGTGGTAGGCGATTCGTCGATCCATCCGCATACCCTGCGCCATGCTTTTGCCACGCATTTGCTGAGCGATGGTGCGGACTTACGCGCGATTCAGGAGTTGCTGGGACATGCGCGGTTGTCCACCACGCAGAAATACACCCAGGTTTCGCTCACTGATCTGATGCGGGTGTATGATTCAGCACACCCGAAGGCCAGCGGTTAGCGTTGTTTTGCTCAGCAGGTGGCCAGAAATTCAAGATCGACATTTCCACCGGAAATGATAACGCCCACGCGGCCCAGACCAGCCGGGATCTTGCCGAACAGGACTGCCGCGGCGGCGACGGCGCCGCTCGGCTCCACCAGAATCTTCATCCGTTCCAGCATTAGACGCATTGTGGCTCGGATTTCATCTTCCGTGACCAGGATGACATCTTCCACCAGATTCTGAATGATGGGAAATGTTAGTTTTCCGGGACAGGGCGCGCGCAGACCGTCTGCAATAGTGTCAGGCGGAGCAATCGCAACCCGCTCCCCCTTGCGGAACGACAGCCAGGTGTCATTCCCCAGCTCCGGTTCCACCCCGAAAATACGGATCCCGGGTTTGATGGATTTCGCAATCGTTGCGCAGCCGGAAATCAGGCCGCCGCCGCCGATACAAACGACCAGCGCGTCCAGGTTAGGAACTTCATCCATTAATTCGAGCGCCGCTGTCCCTTGCCCGGCGATGATCAGCGGGTGGTCAAACGGCGGCACCAGCGTCCCGTTGGTTTCAGCAAGAACTGCGGCAGCGATGGCCTCACGGTCATCGGTAAACCGGTTGTACGTGACGATCCGCGCACCACGGTCGCGCGTGGCTTCCATTTTGGAGCGAGGGGCATCCTCCGGCATCACAATGGTGGCGGAAGCACCGACATAGCGCGCCGCGATCGCCACACCCTGCGCGTGATTGCCCGAGGAAAAGGCAACAACGCCACGTGGAAGATCGGCAGGCGGAATCGAGAACACATGATTGGCAGCGCCACGGACCTTGAAGGCCCCACCGCGCTGCAGGTTTTCACACTTGAAGAAGACCTGGCGGCCAGCGCGGGAATCCACACTGAGCGAAGTCATCACGGGCGTGCGGCGGGCGAGGGTACGGATCCGTTCGGCTGCCTCACGCACCATCTTTCCGGTTATCAGACTGGGGGAAACAGCGGCGTCCATTAGGGTTTCTTAGTGTGCGCTTTCAAATTCCAGGCGCAGCGCCGCGTTGTAGCGCTGGCGGTCCTTATGTTCATCCCACAGCGTGGAGATGCCTGCCCACATATACCCGCCGACAAACATCAGCAGGAACGGCAGCGTCATGAAGTTGTAGGTGGAGATGGCGAAGCCGCACATGTAGACGAAGTACGTGCCGCAGGCGAGCTCAAAGTAGGGCAGCCAGCCGCTCTTGCGCTTGTACTTCTTCACGGTCATACGCTTTTCCGTAGTGCCCTGAATAGCGTACTTGGGGGTCCGGACAAAACCGGAAACCACGCCGCGGATCGCTTCAATAACGGCGCGCGTATTAATGAGCGTCAACCCCACGCCCAGGCACATCAGGGCAGGAATGAAGAAGATGGTGCGAAGCCAGTTTTTCGGGTGCAGTTCACGTTGCGCAACTACATAAAACGCCGTCAGTGACCAGAACGAAGCGATGATGAGCGGAAAATCCAGCAACACCATTTCCCAAACGCCCATGTAGAAGCGGACGATCATAACAGGCAGCATCAGCGCCGAAACGATGATCATCAGAGGATACGAAATGTTGGGCGTCAGGTGCAGCGTCGCTTCCACTTTCGTCCGGAGGGGGATATCGGCCTTCCAGAGCATGGGCAGAAGCTTCTTGGCACACTGCGTGAGGCCCTTGGCCCAGCGGAACTGCTGAACCTGGAAACCGTGCATTTCCACCGGGAGTTCCGAGGGGCACTCCACACCGGGGACGTACACAAACTTCCAGCCTTTTACCTGCGCCCGATAGCTGAGATCGGAGTCTTCGGTGAGCGTGTCGTGCTGCCAGCCACCGGCATCGTCGATCATGGTTTTCCGCAGAATGCCGGCCGTGCCATTGAAGTTGAAGAAGTAACCGGCGCGCGAACGGGCGCCATGTTCCAGCACGAAGTGGCCGTCGAGCAGGATGGCCTGTACTTCTGTCAAAACGTTGAAATCTTTATTCAGGTAGCCCCAGCGGGTTTGAACCACGCCGACTTTGGGATCACTGAAGTGATGGATGGTGCGGGTGAGAAAGTCGACGGGCGGCAGGAAGTCGGCGTCAAACACGGCGACAAACTCACCGGAAGCAACTTTCAGGCCTTCATGCAGCGCGCCGGCTTTGTAACCTTCGCGGTTGGTGCGGTGCAGGTACTGAATGTTGTGGCCCAGATTGCGGTAACGCTCGCAGAGGGCTTCGGCGAATTCGTGGGTGTCGTCAGTCGAATCGTCCAGAACCTGAATTTGCAGCAGTTCCCGTGGGTATTCCATCTGCACCGTTTCGTCAATCAGACGCTCCAGAACGTACCGTTCATTGAAGAGGGGAAGTTGGATGGTGACGAGAGGCAGTTTCTCGAAACGCGTTTCCGGCTCTGAGCTGGCTTTCTTGCGGTGCTTGAAGTAGGTGTACATCGTGTCAAAACGATGCAGGCCATACATAGAGAGGATCGCAAGCACGCCGAAGTAGGGAATCAGGAGGGCCCAGTCGAACCAACCCAGGCGGTGGATCCCGGCAAAGGTGTCGTCAAACATGCCACGCGAGATCTTTGTTAGCGTGGAGGCCGCAAGTAAAGCAGGCAAGGGTTGAAGAGAAAGCATGGATGTCGTCGTTATCTGAACCGAGTTATCTGAATTTTATCATTCCCCGGTCACCACTTGCCAGAGGTGCCTAAAAAGTGGTGCTAGTGCGGGCGTCGCGCGATGGCGATGATCGACGCGGGGGGCCAGGGCAAAAACCTGTCAATGCGGCGGAAAAGCCAGACAAGCCGGTCGAAAACCCGCATGCCGAAGGGCGACAGGGTCGCCGATTTCAGCCACTGTCCACTCACACGCCAGGGTGGGTAAGAGACGCGGTTGAAGCTCAACATGGCGTCCAGTTCGTAGCCTGCGCTTTTCACCAGATCAGAAAGTCCGGGCTCGGTGTAGCGGCGGAAATGTCCGATCGCCGCATCCAGCGCGCCGTATGCTTCCGGCCCGTTAGGGACCAGCAGCAGCAAACGTCCGCCGGGCTCCAGCAGGGAATAAATGCGCTTCAGGGTGCCGAAATCGTCCTCAATATGCTCCAGCACGTTCAGGCAAACCACCGTATCCAACTGGCCGGCGAAGGGTTCAAAATGTTCAGCGACCGTTGCATCCAGGTGCGCAATCCGCATGGTGGGGCGATGCCCGAAGCCATTCCGCAACTGCGCTAGGTGCTCCGCATCCAGATCTGTCGCCACATACAGCTTCCGCTTCGGTGACAGCTGGCGCGTCATATTGCCGGCGCCTGCCCCGATTTCCAGCACCTTCTTACCAGCCCAGGGAGCAATGGTGTCGGCCATCCACTTGTTGAACTTCGGCGCAAGCGCCATAGCGTCCAGAACTTCCGGACCACGATCCGTGTACAGCTGGTTCGTGAACTTGGAACGCAGAATCACCCAGACGGCCTCAAACGCATCTTTCAGGCCGATCTTCTTGCCTTCCTCGTAGGTCCGGCCGTGGTAGCTGATGGGGGTTTCGTAGATGCGCGCCTTGCGCCGGGCGAACTTGATGGTCAGTTCCGGCTCCAGCCCAAAGCGGTCGCTCTGGATCGGAATGGACTGGGCAAGGGTCGTGCGGAAGGCCTTGTAGCAGGTCTCCATGTCGGTCAGATTCAGATCGGAGACGATGTTGCACAGCGTCGTCAGCATGTGGTTCGCCAGCGAGTGCCAGTAATAGAGGACGCGCCGTTCGCCGGAGATCAGGAAGCGTGACCCGAAAACAGCATCGGCCTTGCCGGAGACCAGCGGCCGCAGAAGCTGCATGTAGTCGTTCGGGTCGTATTCCAGGTCGGAATCCTGAATAACGCTGAATTCGCCCTCCGCCAAACGGATGGCTGTGCGGACCGCGGCGCCTTTGCCCTGGTTTTTCTCGTGATGAACCAGCCGGATCTTTTCGAAAGGGTGGGCGGCGATGAACGCTTCCACAACCTCCGCGGAACTGTCCGTGGAACAGTCGTTGACGACAATGATTTCGCGCGTCAGGCCTTCCGGGAGAGGCGCGGCAACCACCCGGCGCAGGAGTTCTCCCACGAGCTCTTCTTCGTTGTACAGGGGGACGAGAATCGAAAGTTGGCGCAGGACCATGGCGACATTTCATAGTACGCGCCCACGGGCCGTCTGCCAACCGAGAGCGGTGTTGGATCATCAGGTATGGAACTGGAAAGAGACTCTCTGCATCTTCTGGAACGCGGCCTGGAGACGCTGGAAAAGGGCTTTGCCAGCTTACCGGCCCTGCCCCCAACAGGGGCCAGCATCTCTCGGATGGAAGACGTTCTGGTTGCGGCCGCCGAACGGCTGCACGACAACTTTCCCTTTTTCCACCCCCTGTACGCCGGGCAAATGCTAAAGCCGCCACACCCGGTGGCGCGGGCTGCCTATGCCATGGCGATGTGGGTGAACCCGAATAATCATGCGCTCGACGGGGGCAAAGCCAGTTCCGCCATGGAGCGGGAGGCGGTTGCCGAGATCGCCGCTATGTTTGGCTGGAAAACCCATCTGGGCCACCTGACCGGCGGCGGGACGATGGCGAATCTGGAGGCGCTCTGGGTAGCGGGCCGAGTTCATCCGGGGAAAACTACGGTCGCCTCCAAACAGGCGCACTATACCCACGAACGAATCAGCGCGGTTCTGCAGCAACCGTTCCAGGCGATTCCGGCGGATGCGTTGGGCCGCATGGACCTGCAGGCCCTCGAAAGACGCCTCGATCAGGGTGACCTCGGCTGCGTCGTCGCGACTCTCGGGACAACAGGCTTCGGAGCCGTGGATCCCCTTCCCGCCATCCTGAAGCTTCGGGATCGCTACGGTTTTCGGGTTCACGCCGACTGCGCTTATGGCGGGTACTTCACGCTCGCGGGGAATCTGGAAGCTCCGGCGCGGGCAGCGTACGATGCGCTCACGGAGGTCGATTCCATCGTGATCGACCCCCATAAACATGGTTTACAGCCCTACGGTTGTGGTTGCGTGTTGTTTCGTGACCCTGCCGCCGGCACCTTCTACAAACACGATTCGCCCTTTACCTACTTCTCGTCAGCCGAAATGCATCTGGGCGAGATTTCCCTGGAATGCTCTCGCCCCGGAGCCGCCGCCGTAGCCCTGTGGGCGACCCAGCGCCTGATGCCGCTGGTTCCCGGCGGCGAGTTCGCCACGGGTCTTGAGGCTGGCAGACGGGCGGCTCTGGCTCTGGCGGCGGAGCTTTCGCAAGACCCTGATTTCGTCCTCGCCATGCAGCCCGAACTCGATATCGTGGTCTGGTCCGTGCAAAGCGATTCGGCCAGCGAAGCTTCGGCGCTGGCGCAGAAAGTCTTCGACGCGGCGGCAAAACGAGACCTGCATCTGGCCCTGATCCGCATCCCCGCAGCGGCGGTGCGGCCCGGGGAATCCGGTTTCCTCCGGGACCGCACGGAGATTTTGTGTCTGCGCTCCGTCCTGATGAAACCCGAGCATGAAATCTGGCTTGCGGAAGTGTTAAGCAGACTCCGTGCTGCCCTCGCGGATGCCCGACTTTCCTGACTGCGGGGTAATCTCTCCGTTGGCCAAATCCTGCGCCCGAATCCCGCGAATCAACACGAGTTCTCGCACCGCGCCCGTGACGTGACCTGCCTACCCCAGAACTTCTGCCAACGGCATTTCCAGAGCCCCGGCTCGCAGAATCCCGTCAACCGCTTCCGCCAGATGTCCTGGGGTGGCGACCCAACCAGTCTTCACAAGCGGGTCGATGATCCAACAGACCGGAACCCCCATCTCGAAATAGTCCTTAACCCGTACGAGGATGTCGCTCATCCGGTCATCTTTCGACAGGATTTCGACGCATAGCATCGGTGGGGTCCGAATGATGGCCTCACGTGGAGCATCCTCAGCCAGGACACAAACGTCGGGGATCCGATAGCGAGTCGCCTTTACCTGTACGCGCTGCTCAGGGAGAACTCTTCGGCGGCCCTTCGGGAACTTTCCATGAAGCCAAACCGCAATTTCGGCCTGAGCGCTGCTGTGCTCGAACTCTCCGAAATTTCGCTCCCGAACTTCACCATCCACGTAGTCGCAGTCAGGTCGGTAGGTAGTGTTCAGGTATTCGGATATTGGAACAAACACCGCTGTCGCCATGGGTCCATCCTAACGCGAATTACAACCCCATTGCGGCCTTGACTCTCGCAAAGCACCCCACCGCAAACTCCAGATCCGCCCTGGAATGCGCCGCCGAAACCTGCGTCCGGATCCGAGCCTTCCCCTGCGGCACTACCGGATACGAGAACGCCACCACATACACGCCCTCTGCCAGCATCAGCTCCGCCATCTTCGCCGCCACATGCGCATCCCCCAGCATTACGGGAGTGATCGGGTGCTCACCCGGCAAAATATTGAACCCCAGCGCCACCATGCGCTCCCGGAAGAATCGCGTATTCTCCCGCAGCTTATCCCGCAACTCCGACCCCGACGCCAGCAACTCCAGAACCTTCAGCGAAGCCCCCGCAATCGCCGGAGCCAGCGAGTTCGAAAACAGATACGGCCGCGACCTCTGCCGCAGCATTTCGATAATCTCCCGCCGCCCGCTCGTATACCCGCCACTCGCCCCGCCCAAAGCCTTTCCCAGTGTCCCCGTAATCACGTCGATCCGGTCCGTCACGCCATGGTGTTCCGGCGTCCCGCCTCCCTTCGCCCCTGTGAAGCCCACCGCGTGCGAGTCATCCACCATCACCATCGCGCCATACTTCTCCGCCAGATCACAGATCGCCGGAAGGGTAACAGTTCAGGTAGGGCGGGAATTCTTGAGTAGGGACGTGGGCGGTTGTGCCAGGCGGTGTGAGCGGATGGCGCTGTTGAGGTAGTCGAGAGGGTGACGGTTCTGCATGCGGCAGGTTTGCGTGACGGTCAGCAGG
>CAIYVZ010000091.1 GCA_903929755.1 uncultured Acidobacteriia bacterium | reverse complement strand
TGTGTTAGGCGCGCCGCCAGCGTTGATTCTGAGCCGGGATCAAACTCTCATTTTATAAATGTGAGATGATTTGCCCCGAATTAAACCCAAAAAGTTACTGACGAAATCTTTCAGTGCATTCAATCAGATTGTCAAAGATCTATACCGTACCCAGCTACCCCTCGCGGCGCAGCTAACTACGATAGGCCTCGAAACTTTGCGTTGCGCTACCCCACCCGACTTCACTCCCGAAAGAGCTTCATCAGCAGGCATGGGACTTTTACATCCGGCTCGCTACGTCTAAAATTTCGTTCTTACTTAAAAAGAACTTACAGGAAGGTCCGTTACCACCGCAGACTAAAACCGCGACTTCCGGTCTCGTCTCTACAGCCAGTTACCATCCACCACACGAGCCGTACTGCGCGCTCGTTTTACAGCTTATCAGGTCCGCCTTAGCTTTAGCAAAAGGAAGTTACGCGGTCTAAATTTCAGACCCCCAGAGGAATCGCCATTTGGCCGATTCGTTGGCTCCCCGTAGACTTCTTTCGAATGTCTTCGGTGCGCTGCGTGTCAGCGTTTCCGCTTTTCTCGCCGCCCGTCTGTCGGGCACAAATGAAGAATAGCATTCGTGTTACAGAGACGCAAGCATTTCGGGCGAAATAATTTAGTGCTGCGCTGCCAAGCTATTGACAGGCTTGAAGTTAGGGGTGCAATATTTTATTTAGTGGGGGGTAAATACACTGCCGTGTGACTTCGGGACAGATTCTGCTCGATAATTTGCACGTGCAGTTTGTGCCCTCAGGCCGGCAGTGCCGCCGCCTCCCCGCTTTCCCCGGCCCGCCTGCAATTCAACAGCAATTCAGCATTGTGTTTGTGGTGAAGACCTTTGGTGATCGCTCACTCACTCCAGTGGGGGTATTACTGCACAGACCCTCCAAGTGCGAAAGTCAGGTTCAGGGGGCCTCAGCTGGAACCAAACACGGAAGCCGTACGGGTGCCGACGTGCATTCCGTGCCGGTCGCGCCGGATGGGTATGCGTTAAACGGGGCGGCTCATTCGGTGCTACCGAAGCTGTAGTATCCTCAGCCGATGTACCAGAAGTACCGAGTATTCTGCGCCACTCCCTGGGAGCTGGAGGCCGAGAGAATTGAGTTTACGCCATCATTGGCAGGTTCAACGAAGCCCTTGCCCTCGCGCGGGGCATGCTTTTCGTTCCGGTATCTTTGATTGCCACCCAGGACAAACGGCGGCCCCAATACGATATGGAAGAAGAATCAGTCCCCGGTCCCCCAACAATTTGAAGGGATGCCCTGCCCCAACGGTGTTTTTGCCACAGCGTCCGAATTCGACGCCCAACTGACCGGGATCCTGTCCCGATGGCTTGACCAGATAGCCTGAGCCCGGCGACATCACGCCACGTCGCCCCTGTGACCGGACTGTGGAGCGAGACACAGACACCCCGGCAAGCAGACTAACTCCTCGTCCGGAGCCTTTCGAGCTCCAGGTAGTGCGGTATCACCCAGCGGTCAACAGCTTCGCGGACCGAATCCGTAGCGTCCTGGCGCTTGCTTTCGCTGTCTGGCGCAAACTTCCGTCGCGGGCGCTTGGCATCGCGGATCGCCACGGCCTCCATGCGTGCCAGATCCTCCGGCGAAAACGGTGTCTTAAAGTGCCGGGACAGTGCCTTCCCTACTGCTTCCGGAAGTTGCGTGTAGTTCACCAGCATGCCCAGTTCATCCAGTCCCTGAACAGCCAACTCACAGTAGCGCCCCAGAACACGCGCAGCATATTCCTCTCCGCTCATCTTGTGGATCTCCTCCATCGGTGCATCCACTACGGTTATGTCCCCAATCACCCCTGGAACAAAAGCTGCCGCGGTTTCGCGCAGATGTGCGACCAGAACCTCTTCAGGATTGCGGTAAAGGAATATCCAGGGCACTGAAGGGAATGCCCGCCGAATGAACGGCAACATCGCGATACAGCGGGCGTCGAACTTGATGAAGTACTTCGTCTCCCTTCCCGATCGTTTTTGGCCCAGTGCGCTAACCATCCACCGCAACCAGTTCATCCTGTCAGGCTCCGGAATCCGGACTGCGCAGGCCAGCCGGTCAATCGGAAGCGCTTCCGAAATGACGACCGTTTCATCTAAGGCCGCCAGCATCTGAGAAACAAGGGTTGAGCCGCAGCGCGACATGTGAAAGATAAAGCCGGACGGGTACAGCCCCGGGCTTTCCGTAAACCACGCTTCCAGTTCGCTCAAGGATGTCTCGTGAGTGAAAAGCCCCCCGAACGGGCGGTCCTGAACAGCTTGGATCGTGGTATCGAAGAACGGATCGGTGAAGCGCTCGCCTCCCATCCAGGACCAACGGACCTGCAGCCCCGGACCGTTGCCTCTTACTGCAATCGGAACCCAGCCGGTTCGGTTCTGCAACCCGCTCATTGAGGAAGCCACCGCTCAAACCATGCACGGCGATTCGAGCGCATGACCTCCGCCAGTTCTTCACGCGTCAGCTGGACACCGTGCTCCAACCCCAGGGCAATCACATCGTCAAATAGTTGCGCCTCGGTTGTCGCCTGAGTCAAGCTCTTCATCAGGTCAGGATCAGCCATGACGATCCGGCGGATTTTATCAAATGTCACCAAATCAATTTGGGGTAACGGGGAAAGTAGTACCAGAACCATACTACTCATTTTTGATGCACAATTCTCCCCGGAGCGAAGTATACTCACAAAAAGCGTTTGTCTGGAGGCTAACGACCTTAGGCCGCGCGCAGCGTCGGAGGATTGTTTGAAAAGTTTTCTCAGCTATCGGCTATTGAGCCTCGTGGCATTGGTGCCGATTGCGGCCTTCGCCCAGACCGTTCCCCTTACCCAGGACGCCCACGTGGCACCGGGCACTGGAACCAACTTCGGGACCGCCACGGCGATCCTCGTCGGCAGCGCGTCGAATGCCCAGTCACTCGTGCAGTTCGATTTGCGTGCTCTTCCTGCCGGTACAACGGGAGCCAGGGTGGCAAAGGCGACTCTCTCGCTGTTCGTCAATAAGGTTGCCGCCGCCGGCACCGTCAGCATCTCGGTCGCTAACGGAGCATGGACCGAAACCGCCGTAAACGGCACAACCGGTCCAGTGGCCGGCGCTGCAGTTGCCAGCGGCTTGTCCGTCACGACGGCCAGTACCTGGTTGTATGTCGATGCCACGGCAGCCGTTCAGAGCTGGCTCGACGGCATTACCCCTAACAGTGGCTTCATTATTACGCCTGCTGGCGGCGGCGTAAGTGTCGCTTTTGACAGTAAGGAGAGCACTACGACCAGCCACCCTGCCGAGCTCACTATTATTCTTGCGACGTCCGGACCAACGGGTGCCACCGGGGCAACTGGCAGCAACGGAACGAACGGCTCCACTGGTGCCACCGGCGCTACGGGCAGCAACGGAACAAACGGCTCCACTGGTGCCACCGGCGCTACGGGCAGCAACGGAACGAACGGCGCAACTGGTGCCACCGGCGCTACAGGCAGCAACGGAACGAACGGCTCCACTGGTGCCACCGGCGCTACAGGCAGCAACGGAACGAACGGCTCCGCTGGTGCCACCGGCGCTACAGGCAGCAACGGAACGAACGGCTCCACTGGTGCCACCGGCGCTACGGGCAGCAACGGAACGAACGGCTCCAC
>CAIYVZ010000090.1 GCA_903929755.1 uncultured Acidobacteriia bacterium | reverse complement strand
TGCCGCATGCAGAACCGTCACCCTCTCGACTACCTCAACAGCGCCATCCGCTCACACCGCCTGGCACAACCGCCCACGTCCCTACTCAAGAATTCCCGCCCTACCTGAACTGTTACGACTTCCCACTGAAGCAGAACCACATCGGGGAATTTCCATAGGTTAATCCCCGCCGTCCTACCGCTTGCCCGGGTGTGCTCAATGTGCATAGGGAATCGATTCTCGCGCTCGGCGAGACGGATAAAAATCGCCCGAAATTTTTCTTCAGGTTGCTCCCCGCGGGTGCCGATTGCCGCAGTTGTCACAGCGTTGGAACTCGCCGCTACCTCCACTGTTTCACGGTCTTGAGTTGGACGGAGATAGTACCCGTGCCTGAGAGCTAGCTTCGCAATCGAGGTCGTAGGATCTCTGGACATCTCAGAGAAATGTTGCCGAATTGAAGTTTCGGCGTAGTCTCCGTCCAACCGACCCTTTACAGCGTCGAATAGCTGCGTCCCGTTAATTGACCTCTCCGGATCGGGAGAAAGTACGTTGGGGTAGATCGTGTTCAGTTGGCTCCAAAGGGTTGGCATCGTGTGTCATCTGTCATCTTGTCACACCAGTGTTAAAACACTTAACAAGATGTACCCGGGGTTCTTGCGATGTGGCGTTCCGTCTGACTGATGAGCCTAAACGATGGAACGCTGGGGGGCTGGTTTGCGGCCTCGGAAGCCTTCGAGGATGCCTCTCCATTTGCGGAGGGTGAGCTCGATCAGGTTCAGGAGGATGGCTAGTGCGAGCAGGCCGGGCCAGAGGCGGATGCTGGAGTCGATGTAGCGGCCTCCGGTTTGGAACATCTGGGCGGCGGTCGGGTTGAAGCGGCCTCCGGTGGATTGGGCGATGGACTTTAGGAGCGCTTCGTTGGCGCCGTAGTCCGCGAGTTCGGATTCCTGACGATAGAGGCCGACTTCCGGGAAGATGCGGGATTCGTTCAGGGGGCGGACGCGGAACAGGCCTTCGAGCGTTCCAATGCGGACCCGGGCGCGGTAGCTGCCGGGGGAGATGCGCTGGACTTCGAGGGGCTTCTTAAAGTCGTTCGGGCCGATGGCGTAGAGATCAGGGATGGCGGTGGGTTCGGCGGCGCGGTTCGAAAGCTGGTACTCGACGACGAGTTCTTCGTTGGCTGCGTCGTAGCGGGCGATGGCTTCGCTGTCGTTGCCGTGGGGCAGCAGGTCGCGGAAGATGTTGGTCCAGAGGCGGTCGAAGCCGTTCCATTTCACCCAACTGGCGGCCCAGCGGCTTTTGGCGTCTGAGGTGAAGACGGCTGCGCGGCCGAGGCCGTACTGCCAGCGAACGAGGAGCGGATCCTTCTCATCAACTTCGAGGATGGATTCGGCGGTGGGTTTGAGGTCGAAGCGAACGTAGCCGGCGAGAGGGGGGGCGGTCGGGATATCGACTTTGTCGAGCAGATCGCTGGGGTGGCGGACGACGGCCTTGATGTCCTTCTCGACGGCGGTGGTGCCTGTGTGTTCCTTCACGTCCTTGAGCAGGATCTGTTCGAGGCCGACGGGGTCGTTCAGGAAATAGGATTTGCCTTTGGCGTTGACGGCGATCTTTTCGAGGTAGGCGCGGTTGACGTCCTGCCCGAGGCCGACGGTGGAGATGGTGACGCGGTTGTTGGCCGCTTCGCGAGAAAGGGTGAGACTGTCGCCTTCTTCCGAGATACCGTCGGTGAGGAGCACGATGTGGCGATAGGTGGCGTTTACCGGCAGAATGCGGCGGAAGCTTTCATTGAGAGCGGGGGCGATCTGGGTGCCACCATCGGGCGTAATGCCGGCGATGAGGCGGCGGAGCAGGGGTTTGTCGTCAGCCTTGCGGATCGGGATGGCCCACTGGAAGGAGTTGTCGAACATGAGGACGCCGACGTAGTCCTCGGGGCGGAGGTTTTCCACGACGCCGGCGGCCGCGGAACGGGCGAGCTCGATCTTCTTGCCTTCCATGGAGGAAGATTTATCCACGATGAGGATGACGCAGGTGCCTTCGGGGGAACGAGGCGGCGCGAGTTTCGCGGGGAAGGTCCGCTGGAGGGGGTCTTCCGGTTGATCTTTATGATCGACGTAAATGTTGCGCTCGCCGGCGATGACC
This sequence comes from uncultured Acidobacteriia bacterium, assembly GCA_903929755.1. Taxonomy (GTDB): domain Bacteria; phylum Acidobacteriota; class Terriglobia; order Bryobacterales; family Bryobacteraceae; genus BOG-234. Next base: position 8,908 of record CAIYVZ010000090.1, on the reverse strand, counting down.
AAGGCACCGCCTCCGCGCTGGACGAACTCTTCCACCCTTTGCTTATCGAAGGGGCGCATGGCTTCCAGATTGTCGTTGTTAAAGACGATGAGCTGGGCGTCGTCGAGGTTGGCGGGGAGGGCCTTCGACGGGGCGAACTCGAACTTATTGGCGTTGAGGACGCTGACGATATGTTCTTCGGTGCCTTCGGGGTCTTCGGAAACCCAGACGACTTTGGGGCGGCGGACGGCGACGGCATTTTCAAAGCGGGATTCGCCCATACCGGGGGCGACGATGCGGCCGGAAAGGTCGATGGCTCCGGCGGCGTTGAGCGCGGTGCGGATGCGGACGCGGTTTTCACCCTGGGTGAGGGCGATCTGGTGGGTGCCGAGGGTCTTGCCTTCCGCAGCCAGTTCCACGGTGGCGACGGTGGCTTTGGGGGAGAAAATGGTGAGATCGACGGGAAACTTTTCGCCGGTGAAGACGGCTCCGGGGATGCCGACGGCGCGGGTTTGCAGCTGGGGCTGAGCGCGGCCAGGGAGCGCGATGGTGTCGATGGGGATGCCGAGTTGCTGGGCCTGCCAGGCGGCGCGGGTGACGGCTCCGTCGTTTTCATTGCCGTCGGAGATCAGGAGAAGGCGGTGGATCATGCCGGTGGGCAGGGAAGCGAGGGCTTCGCGGACGGGCGATTCGAGGTTGGTGCCGTGTCCGGCGGCACCGCTGGTACGGCCGAGGGTGAGGCCGGACTCCTGCGGCCCTAAAGTGCGAGGGGCTCGGGCGAAGGGGATGACGTCGAGCGTGTTGTCGCCCTTCGCTGAGTCGAGTTGCTTTAGAAGGTTGCTGGCTTTGGTGAGATCTTCGTCGGTGATGCTGGCTGAAGTATCGACCAAAGCGGCGAGCGAGACTTTGCGGTCGCGGGTTTCGATGACAGGCTCGGAGAGCGCGAGGATGCCGAGGATCATCATGACGGCTTTGATAAGGAGTGGCGTCCGCCGGATGTGGCGGTTCCACTCATAGAAGATCCAGCCGAGGGGGAGCGGGAGAAAGAGGAGAACCCAGAGGCGCAGGAAGGTCATGCAGCCTCCCGGTGGTGGATGGCTTTCACGACATGGAGTCGCGAGGTGGACTGGGAGCCGTAGAGGATCCACTCGGCGAGGAGGAGACCGAGACCGGCGAGGGTGAGCCAGGGCCAGAGGATGGTGGAGCGGCGGATCGAGTCAGTCAGGGCAGGGATGCCTTTGCGGATGCCGGTGGGCGGCGTCCATTTTGTGTCCCACATTTCGGGGAGCGTGAGGGAGAAGACCCGTTCTGTGGTGGTGCCGAGGGGGGAGGCGGCCAGAACGCGGACGCGGGCGGGTTCCCCGACGAAGAACTGGACGGAGCGGTCATGAACGTTGAAGGGGAGGAGGGTGCCGCTGTCGGTGAGGACCTGAACGCTGTTCCGGTCCACGGTGGCGGGCACGGGCGAGGCCACGGAACCGGCGCTTTGGGTGGCGACATCAACGTCACGGAAGACTTCAGGCGCGGCCCAGTGGAGGATATTGCCGACGAGAATCGGGGTGGAAAGTTCGTAGCGCATCTGGCCGGAGAAGGGGTTGAAACCGATGGCGATGGTGTTGCCGCGGGCGACCATAACGGCACCTTTCTCGACTTCGGCAATGCGGTCGGAGACTGTGGTGGAGTCGAAGATGGAGGCGGATTCGAGCTGGGTGTTACGGGCGCGGAGGCCCTGGGTGAGGGGGAGATCGGGAATCCAGCGGAGGCCGTCGGGGTGGTCGGTGCGTTCCTTGATGGAGAAAGGCTGATTGTCGCCGCTGGATGCAGACCATGGAGGGTCGATCCAGACGGTGTTGCCCGGTGGGCGGGTACTGGGGTGGAAGCGGTCGAGAATGACCAGCCCGGACTCACCTTTTTCGAAGCCCGCGGGCGTGTACTGGGCGCGGGTGCGGAATTCGGCGTTCACGCGCGGGTCGGAGGCGAGGGCGGGCCGAATGGCCTCGGGGTTATCGGAGTAGACGACGACGTGGAGCGTGCGCTGTTCGGGGATTTCGAGAGCGGCGTAGTTATCGAGGGCGAAGGCGTCCTGCGGGTAGAGGCGGACTTCCACGATGCCGGCGGCTTTGGTACGGAGCTGGAAAGTGGTTTCCTGGTCGGCTCCGGGGGGGACATTCAGCTGATGGAGACCTTGCGGGGCTTTGCCGAAGTTGAGGGTGACGTTGACGGAGCGTCCGGTTTTGCCGTAGTTGTGGACGCGAACCAGAACGTCCCAGGTACCGGGGGCTGTTTCAGAACGGCGGGCACCCACGCTGCGGAGGCCGGAGTTTTCAACGGGCTCATCGACGGGAATGACGCGCAGGGCGGGAATCACCGGGAGGTTCATGTTATTGGCTTCGCGGGAGGAGATACGCCCGGGGCCGGAGTAGACGATTTCGCCGGAGGTGGCCCCGCTGCGGCGCTGCATGGCACGGGCGAATTCCAGATTCTGGGTGAGATTCAGGGCCGTCGCGCCGGGGGAAGATTCGAGAATGGCGCGGACGGCCTTCTTATGATCGAGTTCCCAGGCGGTGGCGGGGGTGGCGAGGCCATCGGCGCGAACGACGAGGACACGGTCGGAAGGGGGGACAGCGCGGAGCCAGGCGATGGCGTTGGCGCGGGCGAGATCCATTAATGTTGCGTTGGCGCGGCCTGGTACCGAAGCTCCCATCCAGGCAGAGGTGTCGAGGATCAGGACATGGTCGCGACGCTTGTTGATGCCGCCTCCGAACTGAAATTCGGCGATGGCGAGGAGTAACAAGAGCATGCCCAGGAGCTGGAGCAGCAGGGATGTTTTCTGCTGGATCTTGCGATTGCGGGAGACGGGGGCGGGCTGGCCGGGGTTGACCCAGAAGCGGAGGGTGGCCACGACCTGACGGCGGCGGGTCCGGTCGAGGAGATAGAGCGCGACCGAGAAAGCGGCGACGGCGCCAAAAGTGACGAGGACCTGACCGAGCGTGAGGTTCAGAAACTCCACTTAGGCGACACCCCGGGCGTGGATCAGGGTACCGAAGATGGCGTCGTCGAGGGGCATGTCGGTGGGGATGCCGGCATACTTGCCGTCGTTGCGGAGGGCCACGGTTTTGATGCTTTCGGCGAATTTATCGAACTGTTCGGTGTAGGCTCGGCGGGCGTCGGAATCGACGTGGATGTGGAGCTGTGCGCCGGTTTCGGCGTCGGTGAGGTCGAGTTCGCCGGTCCAGGGAGGGGTGCGGTCTTCGGGAGCCCAGAGCTGGATGAGGAAGAGCTCATTGCCGTAGTCGGCGATGTACTGGATGGCTTTGTCGCAGCCGGCTTCGTCGAGGAAGTCGGAAATAATAATGACGAGGCCGCGCTGGGGGTAGTCGTTCAGAAAGCGGCGGACCACTTTGAGGAAGCTGGTATCGCCGGAGGGCTGCAGGGCTTCGAGGAAGTTCGAAAGAGGGGTGAAACGGTGACGGCCACCGCCGCAGATATTGGCTTCCTGGATGCCGTCGGCAAACGGGATGACTTCAAAGGTGTCGTGCCGGACGAGGCCGACGTAGCAGAGAGAGGCGGCGAGGCGGCGGGCGTAATCGAATTTTTCCGGATTGGCCGCCATGGACTTCGAGCAATCCAGAAGGAGGCGGACGGGGACGCGAGGCTCAATCTGGAAGAGCTTGAGGAACATCTTGTCGAGCCGCATGTAGGCTCGCCAGTTTACGGCACGGAGGTCGTCACCCTGGTGGTAGCCGCGATGGTCGAGGAATTCCTGGCCGCCGCCGGCGAAGCGGGAGCGATTATGGCCGCCCACGAGGCCAGCGAACGACTTCTGCCAGCGCAGCGCGAGGCGTTCGAGTCGTTCCAGAAAATGGCGGTCTAAGAGCGGGGCGTTGGGCAAGACGGCCTTCAGTTATTTAGGCCTTGGGGGCCTGGGCGGTGACGCCATCAATGATGGTCTTCAGAATGGCATCGACGCCCTTATTATCCGCGTGGGCGTCGAAGTTCAGGATGACGCGGTGGCGGAGGATGGAGACGGCGAGCTGTCGGACATCCTCGACGGAGAGATGGTAGCGACCTTTCATGAGGGCGAGGACACGGCCACATTCCACCAGCGCTTGCGCGCCGCGGGGGGATGCGCCGTAACGGATGTATTTTTTCGCTTCGGGGTGCGCTTCAGCCATGTCGGGCTGGGTGGCCATGACGAGCTGCACGGCGTAATCCTGCACATGGGGCGCGATGAGAACTTTGCCGCATTCTTTGCGGAGGTCGAGGACTTCCTCGATGCCGAGAACGGCGTTGAGCTGAACGGTTTCGCGCGAGATGGTGCGTTCCACAATCCGGGCGAGTTCGTCGCGGGTGGGGAAGACGACCACGATCTTCATGAGGAAGCGGTCGAGCTGGGCTTCGGGAAGAGGGTAGGTGCCTTCCATTTCAATAGGATTCTGGGTGGCCATCACCATAAAGGGAGGCGGGAGCTTGTGGGTGGTGGTGCCGCTGGTAACGGTCTGCTCCTGCATAGCTTCGAGGAGGGCGGACTGGGTTTTCGGCGTGGCGCGGTTAATTTCGTCGGCCAGAACGAGGTTGGCGAAGATGGGGCCGGGCTGGAAGCGGAGCACCTTGTGGCCGTGGTCGTCGGTTTCTACGACGGCGGAGCCCACGATATCGGCGGGCATAAGGTCCGGGGTGAACTGGATACGCGACCAGTGGAGGGAGAGGGCGTTGGCGAGGGTACGGAGGAGCGTAGTCTTACCCAGCCCGGGGACGCCTTCGAGGAGAACGTGTCCGCCGGACAGTAAACAAATAAGGACGCCGTCGATGACGTCCTTCTGTCCCACGATGATTTTGCCGATCTCATCGCGGACCTGATTCAGTTTGACGACCGCCGGGTTGAGGGCCGTTTCCGTTGCCATGCATTGATTCTATACGGGGTGGTTTGCTTAGGTGACTGGTGGGCTGATTTCCCCTGCGAACATTCTCGCGGTTCCTGTGGTGGAGCTGCGCCTGGCTAAGAGGCACGGCCTTTGGTCACCACCACCGACCAGGCGTACTCCAGATCGTCAATCACCTGCCGGTCCGCCGTGGAAATGTCCTTGAAAATTGCCTTATTTCAGGGTTAATTCAAGCGTCCCGTGGCCAATCTGGTATCCCGGCGCCTGAACCGGGCTGCCGGAATGGCCGCATCCGGCGCAAAGGCTACCATCGACGAACGCTCTACACACCAACCGGGGCACTTCTCCACTGCGAGATTCCAGCAGTTGGCGACGAAGACAGCGGCGTTGTTAAGCAACGGCGGTTCCGCACGTTTAATAGCGGTACCATAACCATGTACTTTATTGTCCATTGATAATTCGTTCCGTTTTAGCCGCACCTGTAGGAGAATAAGAACGATAGCGTATGAGATTCCTCGCAACAGCCCTGGTCGCCCTGACTCTGATCTCGTGTAATCGGGATCCTGAAGTCGCAAAGCAACGGTACCTTGAAAGCGGCAACAAGTACTTTGATGCCGGACGCCTGAAAGAAGCGTCTATTATGTACCGCAAAGCGATCGATAAAGATCGCAAGTTCGGGCAGGCCTACTACAGGCTGGCGCTGGTGAGCCTGAAGCAGAACTCGGTGGCCGGGTCAGTACCGGCACTGCGTCGCGCAGTTGAATTGTTGAAGGCGGGCACACCGGATTCCAACGATGCGGTTCTGAAGCTTTCCGAAATTTTTGTGGTTGCTGCGCAAGGGCAGCCGAAAAACGAAGCCCTGGTGAAGGAAGTCCAGGACAACGTTGCCAAACTTCTGAAGCTAAATCCCAATGGCTGGGAAGGCCTGAAGCTTTCGGGTGACCTGTCTATGCTGGAACTGACCAAACAGTTCCGGGCTGGTGACACGGTGGCTGCCAAGAAAGCTCTGGTGGACTCACTCACTCACTACAGAGCAGCTCTGACTGTGAAACCCGGGGACTACATCATCACGCTGGCGGTGGCCCGCGCGCTCATTCTGAATGGTGAAACCGGGGAATCCGAGGCCTTGCTGAAGCAGTTGATGGACAAGGACAAGAAGAATTTGAGCGCGTATTACGACGCGTATCGCCTGTACGTGGGGCAGCGACGTTTGCCGGACGCCGAGGGTGTCCTGAAGGCCGCAATCAAGAATCTTCCAAAGGATACGGCGCTCCGTCTGGAGCTGGCGCGTTTCTACTACGGGACGCAGCGTAACGACGATCTGCTGGTCCTGCTGAAAGAAATGAAGGCCAACCTGAAAGACTTCCCCAACGCCTACCTGCAGGCGGGTGACTTCTTTATTCGGGTGAACAAGTTTGACGATGCGCTGAAGCAGTACGAAGAAGGCATCCAGAAGGATCCGGGGAACAAGAACACCTATCTGAAGCACGAGATTGAATCGTACGTTCGGCAAAACAAGCTGGACCTGGCGATGGCGAAGAACGAAGAAATCCTGAAGAGCGACCCGAAAGATCCGGAAGCCAGGGGCCTGAAGGCGACGTTCATGCTGGATAAGGGCCAGGTCACGCAGGCGATGACGGAGCTGCAGTCGGTGGTTACGGCCAAGCCTGGCAACTTCGTGGCTCGCTTCAACCTTGGGCGCGCGCATTTTGCCCGCGGCGAACTGGAACAGGCGCGGCAGGAGTTCGACAAAACGCTGGAAATCCGCCCGGACTATCTGCCGGCACGTTTTGCGCAGACCCAGGTTGCGCTGCTTCGCGGCGATCTGGACTCGGCGATCCGGTATGCGGACGAAATCCTGAAGCTCTCACCGAACGCCGTTCAGGCGCGGGTGATGAAGGCCGCTGCGCTGCAACGTCAACAGAAGTATGATGATGCCCGCGCTCTTTTGCAGCCGATTGTGGACAAGGATCCGACACAGGTGGAAGCGCTGCTGGAACTGGGCGTTCTGGATCTGAACCAGAAGAAGAACAAAGAAGCGATTGAGCTGTTCCAAAAGGCTTACGCGGCGGCTCCGGGCAATGTCCGTGGCTTGCTGGGGCAGTCGAAGGCGTTCCTGCTGGATGGTCAGGTGGAGAAGTCGGTGGATCTGATCAAGGGCGAGGCGACAAAGAACCCCGCGCGTATGGATCTGCAGCAGGAACTTGGGAATGCGCAGATGGCTGCCGGGCAGTTTGACGCGGCGATTGGCACCTATCAGGGGCTGATAGCAAAGGTAAAGGCCCCGAAGGCTCAGGCTGAGCTTTGGAGCCGGATCGCACAGTCTTACCGCTATAAGGGCGACATGCAGCATGCGGTGGAGTCTCTGGAGAAGGCGCATCAGGTGTCGGCGGACAACGGGTCCATCGATACGAACCTTGCCATGCTGTACGAAGAACTCGGGAAAACGGACATGGCGCGCAAGTACTATGAAGCGGCCATCAAGCTGGACGGGACGAACGCCTACGCGCTGAACAACCTGGCGTATTTGATTTCGGAATCGAACGGGGATCTGAATGAAGCGCTGACGTATGCGCAGCGCGCTAAGCAGAAGCTGCCGAATTTCTCGGAAATCACCGACACGATTGGGTGGATCTATCTGAAGAAAAACCTGACGGACAGCGCGATTGATAACTTCAAATCGCTGGTGATTCAGGCTCCGCAGAACCCCGTGTTCCACTATCACTACGCGATGGCTCTGAATCAGAAGGGCGACCGGGAAGCGGCGAAGAAGGAATGTCAGGTTGCCCTGCAAAACCGCCCGACCAAGGCGCAGGAAGCTGACATCCGGAAACTGCTGGCAAAAATCGGTTAAGTGTCACTGCCCCTCGGAATACTCGATCAGGCTCCAATTCCGGAGGGCTCGACGGCCGGGGATGCCCTGCGTAACACGTTAGACCTGGCGCGTATGGCTGATAACCTCGGCTATACGCGCTTTTGGCTTGCAGAGCACCATGGTGCGGCGTCTTTAGCGTGCGCCAGTCCGGAAGTGATGATCGGTCCGGTGGCTGCGGCTACCAGCCGCATGCGCATCGGCAGTGGCGGGGTAATGCTGCCACACTACAGCCCCCTGAAAGTCGCGGAATCGTTCAGCATGCTGGAGGGGTTATTTCCAGGGCGGATCGATTTAGGGGTTGGCCGTGCGGCGGGCACCAGCGGCCGGATTGCGCATTCGCTGCAGCGGGACCGCCGTTATGCGCCGCCGGACGATTTCGAAGAGCAACTCGACGAACTGTGCGGCTTGCTGGAAGGGCATTCCGGCGGCCCGGCGACTGGAGGTCCGGTGGCGGGTTCCACGCCGTTTGCGCTGCCCTCTATTTGGCTGCTGGGGTCGTCGGAACAGAGCGCCATCTGGGCGGCTGAGCGCGGTCTGCCTTACGCTTTTGCCGATTTCATTAATCCCGAAGGCGCGGAATACGCTCGGTGGTACCGGCGGAATTTTGTCAGCCGGCGGGGCAGCGAACCTCGCGTGATTGTGGCTGTTTCGGCGATTTGCGCGGAGACGGACGAAGAGGCCATGCGACTCTCGCTGAGCCAGAGAATGTCGTTGTTGATGCTGTTTCGGGGCCGGACTATTCCGATTCCGCCGGTCGCCCGCGCTGCGGAGTTCCTGAAAAGTGAAGGCATGCCGGCGGAGTTGCTTCCGGTGGGACGTCGGTTGATCACCGGGTCGCCGGAGATTGTCCGGACACGGATTGAGGGCGTGGCACGTGACTATGCGGCCGATGAAGTTTTGGTTGTAACCAATACATTTGATCACCAGGCGCGGCGACGGTCTTTTGAACTGATCGCGGCGACGCTGGGGTCTGGCGGACGCTAAAATAGCGCGTGGCCCCTCGTCTGAATTTTTTAAATATTGTGAAAAAATGGTAACAGTTCAGGTAGGGCGGGAATTCTTGAGTAGGGACGTGGGCGGTTGTGCCAGGCGGTGTGAGCGGATGGCGCTGTTGAGGTAGTCGAGAGGGTGACGGTTCTGCATGCGGCAGGTTTGCGTGACGGTCAGCAGG
>CAIYVZ010000089.1 GCA_903929755.1 uncultured Acidobacteriia bacterium | reverse complement strand
CCTGCTGACCGTCACGCAAACCTGCCGCATGCAGAACCGTCACCCTCTCGACTACCTCAACAGCGCCATCCGCTCACACCGCCTGGCACAACCGCCCACGTCCCTACTCAAGAATTCCCGCCCTACCTGAACTGTTACCCAACCTTGTCTATTCCACCTTCCTGCCGAGCGCGAGTTTCCCATCCGGTGGTGGCTCCTCGACGGGGTTCAACTTTCCGATTGCTGTCGATACTCTCGGGCAAGCCTACATCGCCGGCAGCACCAGCAATTCTGGCTACCCCGTAACATCTGGCGCATTCCAAACAGCATTGGCCGATAGCAACGGTGACGCCTTCCTGACTGTTCTCAATTCTGCAGGTTCCGGGCTCGTTTATTCAAGCTACCTCGGTGGCATGAATATTGATCAGTCCGTGGCAGTTGCGGTAGACACGATCGGCGATGCCTATATCGGAGGCCAAACCAAATCTCTCAACTTCCCTGTCACAGCCAGCGCGTATCAACCAGCGATAAAGGGCAGCTCAAATATGTTCATTTCGAAGTTCCCGCTTGCAACGAGCCAAGCGCTTTCGGTGTCCTCGGCGACGCCCACGGCAGGTGGAAACTCAGGCTCTGTGACGCTGCAGATTTTCGGCACGGGGTTTCACGCGGGTGCGACAGCACAGCTGAATTGCTCGTCCATAGTCGCGGGTGCAAACCTGACGGTGGGGCCGGGCGGCAGATTCTTAAACACGACGTTTAATCTGACCGGGGTCTCTCCCGGCACTTGCGATGTCGTGGTCACTAACCTGGGCAGTTCCTCGGTGACACTTTCACAAGCGTTTACGGTCCAGCAGGGAGGTACGCCGAATCTTCGGGTTTATCTGACTGGGGTGGAAGTCCGCAAGGTACCAGGCGAGGTTTTACTAGGGCCTGCGGATACGGTTGTGTTTGCCACCGTCTCGAACATTGGCAGTGTTGATTCTACTGGTATCCTTGTGTCGGAACCGGTCCCTGTACCATTTTCACTGACGTCAGTTAGCCCTGCGGGAGTCACCAACCTCGCGGCACTCACGGCGGGTTCGGAGGCCGTTTGGACGGGCCCACTCGCAGCCGGGACGTCGCGAGTGTTTACCTCAACGGCCACTACGGTCTCTTCTTCAATTGCAGATTCTTTGATCGTGAGCGCTCATGTGATTGACCAAAACGACTTAACCGGTTACGCTACTTGTCTCGCCCAGGGTGGGGTTTTGATGATTCCATCGTGCCCTCTGGACTCTACTAAGATCCAGCTTGCCTGCGTGGGGGCTTCGACTAATTGTGCTGACGGGTTTCCAAGCTGTGTAGCCGATATTCAGGCGTGCCAGAGCGCCTTAACCGGATGCAACTTGAGGGCCGCAGCGTTGCTGGAGGCGAAGTGCGTGGTGGAAAACTGCAACGGGCAGGGGTCTTGTATAGGTTCATCACCGGTGCCGGAACACGCGCCTTCGGATCCGAATAGTTTGTTTGGCCCATCGGGCGTGGGTGCTCAGCGCTGGATCGGAGGAGGCCAGGCGTTGACATACGTAACCTCGTTCGAAAATATGCCCACGGCTGCCGTTCCAGCCCAGCAGGTCGTCGTAACACAGCCGTTAGGGGCAAATTTAGCTTTGTCGAGCCTTAGCTTGCTTAACGTCACGATTCCAAATGGGAGCAGGAGTATTCCACTCGCGATTGCTCCGGGCTCCTTCAATCCTGCGGCTAATGTAAATGAGTTCGTAACGAACGTCGATCTTCGGCCTACCCAGAGTCTCCTTGTAAACGTAGACTCGAAGCTGAATCCATCAACGCAGACGCTCACTTGGACGTTTACCTCCATCGACCCGACTACCGGAATGCCGCCCTTGAATCCTCTAATTGGTTTCCTTCCGCCAGGGGCTGGTGCTAACGTGTCATTTAGCGTCAAGCCCACGCCGGGGCTGCCAACCGGAACTCAAGTTACTCAGCAAGCTACGATCGTTTTTCAAGGGGCCTCGCCGATGAGCACGTCCGCCTGGACGAATACAATCGACAACACGCCACCAGTCAGCCATGTCTCGGCCCTGTCCGCTGCATCGACGTGCCCGGCTTTCCGGGTAGGCTGGTCAGGAAGCGATGTAGGCAGCGGCCTGCAAGGATTCACGATCTACGTGTCCGACACAGGCGCACCGTATACCCCATGGCTCTCCAATACGACTGCAGCATCGGCCGATTACCTGGGCGCTGCCGGACATTCCTACTCGTTCTACAGCATTGCCACCGATCTTGCCGGAAACATGGAGGGTTCGAAAGCGTCAACGGAAGCCTCCACATCCGTCTCGGCTTCGGGCCCTTGCGGCGCTCCGAGTTTGAGCGGCCAGCTTTCGAACGTTGTGCACTCCGGCACAACGGTTACGGCAACCCTCACGGTTACTAACATGGGATTTACGGCGGCTCAAGTTGTCAATATCAACCAGATGATGTTCCGTACGCTATCGGGCTCCGGCACCGTTACTTTGGCAAGCCCGGTGCTTCCAGCGGCAAAAGGCCCACTTGGCATCGGAGCGTCGATCACCGTGCCCATTACCTTGAATGTCCCGACCACCGTGACCAGATTCTCTGTGACCGAAGCAGGCAATATGCAGGACGGCGTCGGCAACAATTACAACTACTCGATGGCACAGACGGTGATCCCATGAGAAGCGGAGGTCCTGTATGAATAAGCGGCACTACTGGCACATTATCCTGTTGGCGACGGTTGTTTTCTGTTCGCCACTGTGGGCCGACTCCATCACATTTTCGCTATTGCCTTCCAACGGCAACGTTTCCGGACCTGCCGGTTCACTTGAGGGGTGGGGATACTCGATAACGAACAACAGCACCGCAGACTGGTATTTGGCGACGAACTTGAATGCAGATTCGTTTTCGGATGGCACTCCGAATCTAATATTCGACTTCCCCGAAGTCGCGCCTGGCGCAACCGTGACCGAAGCCTTTGATGCCCTAAATGGAATTGGTCTTTACGAACTTCAGTGGGACCCGTCCGCGCCTCTGGGGTTCGTCAACAGCGGTGACTTCACGTTGAGCGGCCAATGGTACGATGGCGACCCCTTCAACGGGGGAAACCACGTTGCCGATGCTCCGGACTCATTGTTACCTTACTCAGCTACCGTTACCGACTCGGGGGGAGGCGCTCCGGAGCCATCCAGTCTTCTCCTGTTAGCAACTGGGGTCGTTGCAATTTTCGGTTGGCGGAAGATCCGGAACCGCACGCCTGCGAGTGTCGCAGTCAGCGACAGGTGAACGTGTGCATTATCGACTGGCGGCATTGATTATCGCGTTGACGCTTTTTGGTTTCATTTCGTCAGCGCAGCAGGGCCCGCCTTCGTTGGCCGACGCCAAAGGTTCCGGAATCACGCGACAGCAGGCCGACGACATATTGAACGAGCTGAAGGCAATTCGACAATTGTTGGAGAAGCAGAATCGGCCTGCTGCACAGGGTCAACTACCGCGACCAACCGAAGTGCCGCAGACAGGGAAGCTGCGACTGGAAGGCGGATACTCGTTGGGGTCGAGCGACGCCCCTGTCACGATCGTGGAATTCACGGACTACCAGTGTCCGTTCTGCCGGGGGTTCGAAAACACTACCTTTGCCGAAATCCGCAAGAAGTATGTCGATACCGGCAAGGTGCGGTTTGTGGTTCGCGATTTCCCGCTCGTAGAGATGCACCCCGAGGCGATGCAAGCTGCAGAAGCGGCGCATTGCGCTGGCGACCAGGGACAGTTCTGGCCCATGCATGACGCGCTGTTTAGCGATGCGAGCAAGTTGGGAAAGAATGGACTGATTGACTCGGCGGAGAGCCTCAAACTTGATATTGGGGTATTCCGATCTTGTCTGGAGAGAGGGAAGCACAAGTTAGAAATCCAGAATGACCAGCAAGTCGCGTCTTCTCTGCAAATCAACGGGACGCCATCGTTCCTTGTCGGAAAGACGACAGGCGAAGAAGTGTCCGGGGCGATCATAGTCGGCGCGCAGCCCTTCAGCGTGTTTGAGGCGAAACTTCGAGAGGCAGCGACAGCGCCTTAGCGTCGTGATCGGTCATGTCCGGAGGTGAAGGATAAGGGACGTTGTCATCCGTATAGGAGGCGTCGTTCGGTGAGACGCCGCCTGTACCTCCGAGCGGATCGTCGGCCACTCGTAGAAATTCCGCGGCGGTGGGCTTGAGAGCCGGAATCGCCATTCCTAACGATAAATTCCCCTCTAAACATCACCGAGCGCCCGGGGAATCTCTTCGCCGGAATGCGGCAATTATATGTCGGCGATCACATTGCCGTAAAACGCCCGCTTGCTGCCGGAGATAACTGCCGTTCGCCGGTGTCCGTGTCGGCCGCCTCGCTCCTAACTTCGTTTCTCCGACATCGCCGGTTCGCCGCAAGGTGACAGTCAGAAACCGGCATCTGAACTTCGAACGGAGATCCATGTGAGATGTCACGCGGGTGCTCTCTCGCGGCTTACCGGTTGTACGCACCAAGCGCCGAAGGGAGTGCCGAAAGGATGTACACGAAGGCATCCGAACCGGATACCCCGGATACTCTTGGGCGAACTGGCTACCGGAGCGTGCATGGAAAGCGAAGACTTCTGGCATGGATAGCGGCCGTCGCCTTTGCCGGACCATTTCTCGTCTTCTGGTCGGCCGGTATCCGGATAAACTGTTCTCCCTCTTTGCCGTTGGGCCTGTACAAGGAGGCAACGGATGGACGCGCACTGCTCATTGAGTTCTGTCCTGAGGAGCCATCCGCGAGGCTCGCGGCGATCCGAGGATACCGATCGAATGGAAACTGCCCGGACGGTGCTGGCCCGCTGATGAAACCCGTCGTAGCCAGTGCGGGAGACGTTGTCGAAGTCTCCGACCGCGGAATTGCCGTTAACGGCTTGCTGCTGCCCAACACAGCGCCGAAAACGAAGGACAGCCAGGGCAGACCGATGGAGCCGTGGCCGTATGGGGAATATCGGGTCACGCCCGGTTTCGTCTGGGTAGCGTCTTCCTACAACCCCTGGAGCTTTGACAGCCGGTATTTCGGTCCACTTCCCGTCCGCATCATTCGCAGACGCTTGAAGCCAGTTCTGACGCTATGAACTATCGACTCACAGAGGGGTTGTCGCTGTGTTCTGCGGTTGCCCTTGGTATGGCGATATCAACCGGATATCCAGCGGGTATCGTCGCTGCCGCAGGAATGCCCATCGCATGCCTGACGCCCGCCTCGCGCAAACTCGCGTTCAGAAACACGATCAGCTACTACCTGGCAGGCCTGTGGCCGATGGTCTCTGGTGCAGGACACTTCACTGGGTCTGTTCCGACAGCGATTCTGTTTTGGGCCGGTACGGCGACCCTCTTATCGGCTCCATGGGCGCTGGCCTGGACGCCGAAGCGAGGTCTGCATTGTTTGTGGCGAGTGACCTTAGCCGGCATCGCCGGAATCGCTCCACCCCTCGGACTGATCGGCTTCATTTCACCCTTGACCGGCGCAGGATATCTGTTCCCCGAAACCGGCTGGGCAGGCCTGGCCGCGACGGCGTTGCTTCCCGGTATCATTCTCGCGCTTCCCGATTCGCGGTCACGTATCTGCGTTCGTCTTGCATTGCCCGCAATGGTCGCACTGGCAGTCGGCTCTCACAGTCTTGCTCCGCCCGAACCGAGACCGCCTGTCAACTGGATAGCAGTGAGCACGCATTTCGGCGATGTTTCTCGACCGTCTCAGGAATTCGCGGCAGCGCAGTCGATACAGCAAACGGTGGCCGCTTCTTCGGCGAGGGTGCTCATCTTTCCGGAAGGCATGGTTCCGCGTTGGTCCAATGCAACGGGAGAATTCTGGCGGCAAACGCTCGCCGATTGCCGCGCTCGCGGACAGATACTGGCGATTGGCGCTGGCCTGTCTCGCAACGCAACCGGCACGACCGCCACGGAAGTCGATCTGGTGAAGTCATACGACTTCGCTGCGGCAATTCGCGCGCTTCAGGTAGACGACCGCCAGTCGCCGCCGCCGGTGAATTCGGGACTCGATCCAAGCGCCCCGATCAATGCTGACCCCTTCGATAACGCGCTACTGATTCAAGGGACTGAGTTTTCGACTTTCTATCAACGCGTGCCTGTGCCGATAGGCATGTGGCAACCGTTCAGCAAGCGCGGTGTTCCGCTCCGCCTGAATTCGCCGGGTGTCATCAGAATGGACGGCCAACGCGCTGCCGTGCTGATCTGCTACGAAGGCATCGCCAAGAGAAGAAAATGGCAGAAACTCAGACGATACGTTTCCGAATAGGTCAACCGATTTGGGTTGGCCTCTTATCTTTTGGTACACTGGCCTCCGGTGGAGCGCTCAGCTATACCGCAGGCGTTGCAACCTATCTGGCGAATCCGGAGCCCGCCGCATGTAACGGTACGTGCGCTCCTAAGTTAGGCGCTCCGACCGGCAAACAAAACACGGAAGTGCCCCGAAGGTGTCTGCCAAAACGTGGGAACGATCTTTTTTTGGTGCGAGTTTATTGAAGAGGGAGAATGCGATGACGAGACTGAATGTTGTAGGTGCCTTGGTTTTCCTGCTTCTCTCGAAGGGATTGGCTCAACAGCCCTCGTTCGAAGTGGTCTCAATCAAGGCAAACAACACCGGAACGAGAAATGGAGGAATAGGAGTGCGGGGAGGCAGTCTCGAGGGTACGAACGTGACACTTAAGATGCTGTTGATTTACGCATATTCGCCTTCTAATGGGCAAATTATGGACCAGGAACTCATTGGTATGCCCAAGTGGGCCGACACCGAGCGCTTTGATATTCAGGCTAGACCGCACGGGGGGGCGCCTGTCTTACCTGGCGAGCACACGACGGCTATGGTTCAGTCCATGTTGCAGGACCGATTCCAACTGAGAGCGCACCACGAGACACGTGGCTTGCCGGTCTACGAACTGGTACTAACGAACGGGGGGCCTAAGTTGTCGACTGACCAAACTCCTCCGGATGCGCGCAACGCCTGGATCAGCATCGGGTCAGAGGGAGATAAAGGAAGTCCGTTACCCAGAGGTGGTCTCCGCCTGATTATGGGCCGCAATAATAATGGACTTAAAGGTACTGCGGTCTCCATTAGCGCGCTGGTTAGACTGTTGCAGACACAGTCCGACCGGATAATCGTAGACAAGACTGGCCTCGACAGCCAGCTTATGGATGTCGATCTTGAGTTCAGCGGCGACGATCTGGCCTCGACTCGGGAAGCCCAGGAAGGTGGTGTCGATTCAGAGAACGCTCCAGGCAAGCCGACGGCTCAGTCCGTATTCACAGCAATTCGAGGTATTGGTCTAAAGCTGAATTCGGCCAGGGCACCCCGCCGGGCGCTCGTCATTGACAGCGTAGAGCGACCGTCGGGGAATTGAAGGGAGGCAAGCCTCATCTTGACTGAGCCGCTTGGATCCGTCTCCGGTTCTCTAGCCCGGTTCAAGAGGGAACTATTATTCTTCAAGCGGCACCTGCTCGTAGGTGAGGAGGCGGTAATGCTGTGGAAGTGGCTGCGAAATCAGCCACTTCACTCCGTAGTCAGATCGTGTGAACAATTCGGGCTGGGGATACCTTAATGGCTGGGGGAGCGGGGTGGGGGGATTCCAGAGGGGGCAGGGTTGAGCAGTGGCGAAGAGCACAGCCGACCTTATCGTGGGATAAGTAGTCCTTTGCGGCTGCGCTCGCGGTCGGGGGGCGCAGGTCGGCGCGCGTTTCCTCAAGTGGCTGCCGGAGCGTCAGCGCACGCGGCATTGAGGATCAAAATGCTTTTCCCTCCTGCCGGAGGCTATCAAGCGGGCGGGTGCCCTCCACGGTTTACTACTTCCATTCACCGACACAGCCGCTACAGGCGCGCGGCGTGCCCGGAGCGGAGCGGCAGCGCCGTGAACGGTGAGAGCACGACGTGTGACGGCGGCGACTGCGCTCCGGTTTTGGTCTTTCTACTGATAGGCGTTCTTGCGGGGTCGCACATGATGGATGACGATGACTTCGTGTGTCTCTTCGAAAAGGACGCGGTGACGTCCAACCCGCAGACGCAACAGACCATCGAGCTCACCGGAGAGCGGTTTGACATCACCCCGGCCCGTCTCCGCGTAGCGGTGTATCGCTTTCAGAATCCCTATGGCTACAGGTTGAGCTATAGCGCGGATCTCGGTCGGGACACCTGGCAGGAAGAGGAACTTTTTCACGCCTGTCTTTACTTCCCAGGTTCCAGAATCTCGTCCATACTGAAGCCGCATTCGGCTGCAAATTGCCCGAACGGGACGCCGCCCAAGGGATTTTGCCGGAAGTATTCACGCGATTCCAGAACGGCCCGCCGTTCTTCCTCGCTCAGCGGCTCGTCACCGTCTCCTGGCGGGTCCACCATCACCTCCAGCAACTGCACTACGGCGGCCATCTGATCGGGGCCGAGTTGCGCCATCAGTTCCTGCGCGTGCTGTCTCACGTCGGACGCGTTAACGGGCATTGCGTTCTCCTGTCGTGTTTCTGTTTGCCGGAACGGCGGCTACCAGGGAGTTGATCAGCCTCACCACCGCTTTCTGGTCGCGTTCCGGCAGAGTCGAGATTAACTGAAACCGTTTCCACTGCCGGCGGGAATCGGAGTCCTCATTCCCCGGTGACGGCTTTCCGCTCTCCACCTTCGGGGCCGTCACTCCCAGCAGTTCGTCGGTGGTGATCCGAAGCGCTTTCGCCAACGTGATGACGGCGGGTGCCGGCGGAAACCCGGCTTCGGTCTCGTAATACGAAACGGCCCTCTGTGTTGTTTCGGCCGCCTCGGCAAGCTGGACCTGTGTCATTCCGCGGGCTTTGCGGAGGTTCTGCAGACGCTCGCCGAAGCTCGTCTCTCCATACTGTTTTCTTGGCAGCGCATTCACGATTGTAAGTGCCATTTTCAGAATCCTCTTCCCGGGCGCTTGACAGACCTTCCGTATTACGTATACTCCCAGATACGGTAGCACAAGGTCAAGCAGGTTCCCAAGGATCAGTGGCGAACTTATTTTTCGGGGCGGTGATCGGCTCACGGCCGGGGCTGACGCCCGGGCCACCACGGGGAGGCGTCGGAACGAATTGCTGATTTCCGAAGGATCGAATTTAGTTGGTGAGATGATATGGCCATGCGGAAGAGTTCACAGGCGAGCGCTTTTTCGCCTGCGATTGAATGCCATCGTGAGCCGGATGGCCAGCGACTGGCGGACATTTCGACGTTGCCAGACGTGACGACATCTGGGCGAAGTCGGGTTAAGGCTCCGACAGGAATGCAGGCACTATCGGGGAACCGATGGTGCTCAGTCACCCAATTGGCAATAGCCGCTGGGGCCTTGCGAACCTTGCTGCCGGGCGCACACACGGGCCATACGATACCGCCAAAGAAGCAGCGGAAGCCATGGAGCTACGAATGGGACGCACCTCGCTGGAAACACAGAAACGAAGGCTGACCATTGGCAACCTTGACGCAGAGACTAACTGAGATATGGTTTGAGATGCACCTTCTGAGCTGCATCTCAAACCGAAGCTGTTAAACAAGAATTGCGTTGATGGGGCCAAGGCCCTCTTCCACGAGGTGGAAGGGTCGGCCGTTCAGGACAAAGTCCATCTTCTTGTAGTTCAACCCCATCTGTTGGAGGATGGTCGACTGCAGATCGCTGATGTAGTGGGGCTTCTCGACGGCGCGGTAGCCCACTTCGTCGGTGGCGCCCTCGACAACTCCACCTTTCACGCCACCGCCTGCGAGCAGTGAACTGAAACCCATGGCATTGTGATCGCGCCCCGTAGTGTTCTGTGACCACGGCGTCCTGCCGAACTCGCTGGTGAACACGACGAGTGTGCTGTCCAGCATGCCCCGCTGCTTCAGGTCCCGAATCAGCCCGGAAACCGGCTTGTCCACCGAGCGGCAGAGAGGCTCGTGCGTCTTCATATCACCATGCGCATCCCACCCGCCATTGCCCCCGCCGGAATGGCAGATCTGGATAAACCGCACGCCATTTTCCGCCAGGCGCCGAGCCATCAGCAACTGTTTGCCGAAATCATCGGTCTCCTTGACTCCGATTCCGTACAGGTCTTTGACATGGTCTGGTTCGGTAGAGAAATCGACAATAGCAGGGGCTTTCAACATCATGCTGGCAGCCAGCTCAAACGCTCGGGTACGGCCCGCGATCTCGCCTTCGATTGCGTAGTCCGCACGAAACTGCCTGTCGAGCTCGAAGAGTGCCTGCATCTCCCGGTCTCGCTGCCTCCCCGTGGAAGTCCTGGGCGGCAAGAGGTTGGGGATCGGTACATCTCCTGGCTGGAACGGCGTTGCAGAATAGCTGGAACCCAAATAGCCGCCGGACAACTGCACAGGTGAGGAGGGCCGCCCAATATTAACGAAGGTCGGAAGGTCTTTGTTCGCAGTCCCCAGGGCGTAAGAAACCCAACTCCCCAGACAGGGGTGCTCAAACTGCCGTAGCGGCTTTCCCGTAGCGCCTTCCAGCACCGCAGGAAAATGGTTCGTCTGATGACAGTACATGGAGCGAACCACGGCAATATCGTCAATTGTCTCGCCCACGTTCGGGAACCAGTCCGACACAGCAATCCCCGACTTTCCGTATTGCTTATAGGTGCGAAGAATGGGAATCACGGGGCGCTTCATCGGGGCGTTGTTGTCGCCGAAGCCGATGGCATCCATGATTTTTCCGGCGTGCTTGTTGTCTTTCGGGTCAAAAGTGTCGATGTGACTTACGCCACCGCACATGAACAGAAAGATCACCGACTTCGCCTTTGGGGTCCCCGGAAGCCTCGGGTCCTGCAGCAACCTGCCATCGTCCGCCCATAGAGAGCTCAGGGCAGAGCCCATGAAGCCGGCGGCTGACTGGAAGAGAAACCGGCGACGTTGAATTCTGCCGCAGGGATAAAGACTGTTAAGATCGCTCATGTTTTCACTTCACGTAAATGAACTCGTCGAGATTGAACAACAGCCATGCAATTTCCTTCATGCGGTCCGGGTTCTTGTCGATATAAGTCAGGGAGTAATCGAGTTCGCCGCCTGTTGGCCTGCGCCCCAGCACCCGCTGATAGGCGATCGTAACCGCAGCATGGACATCGCCTGAAGCTTCTTTCAGAACTGACGACGCCAACCGCTCCGATTCTTTTTCCACCAGAGCGCCGTTCATAGTGAAAAGCGCCTGAGGCGCCGTGACCGTCTGCGTACGAACGGGGCAGGGAGTTCTCCCGTCATCCACGTCGAACGATGTCAGGAAGTTATTCATCACGTCAGTGCTCGGGATATAACCCCGGACCATATAGACGCCCCGCCGGTTGATTCGGGTCGTGTCCATCGTGCCATCTTTCGGCAGGAAGATTTTCTGCTTTTGATCCGCTTCCGCGAGCTGAAACGATTTACCGCCGACGGCAAGGTCGAGATCGTCTGAGGCGTAGTGTATCGAGTCCCAAATCGGTTCTGCGGCCAAACGTTGCAGGCGGAAGTGCCACAGGTAAGTGTTCCGTGCATCTGCCGCGATGTTCTTTGACAGGAACTGCGGATCTGCCTTCGACGAGAGCTGATAGGTATTCGACATTACCATCAACTTGTGCAGCCATTTCATGCTGTAGTCGTGATCCACGAATTCGGAAGCGAGATAGTCCAACAGTTTCTGATTTGACGGTGTGCCACCGAGCAGGCCGAAATCGCTGGTGACTCGCTGCAAGCCCTCTCCGAAGTGCCAGCCCCAGACGCGGTTCACCGCGACGCGTGCAAACAGAGGGTTCGCCGGAGCGGTAAGCCATCCGACGAAGGCCTCACGGCGGCCGTCGCGGAAATCCATATTCGGGGGCTGGAAGGGAAAACCGGGTTCAACAGGATTGTCCTTTTCGGGCTTCTTCGGATCGCCCGTCGTGAGGATGTAGCTCTTCTCTTTCAGAAGGTCACGATCTTCCTCCACGGTCCAATAAGAAGCAAGGGCCGCAGGCCGCTGGATAGCCTGCTGCTGCTTCAGCAGCGCATTATACTGAGCGACTTCTTCCTTCGACATCACTTCTTTGATCTTGGCGGTGTCGATGCGCAACACCGGGTAATAGTCGTCGAAAGTCTTCTGCTCTTCCGGTGTCCGGTCGCGCTCCGGTTTGCGCACGATGGCCTGTACTTCCGGGGTTAGCAGCGCAACGCGCTCGTCGAAAAGCCGGGTCTGGGTGGAGCCTGTCAGGGCTTCAATGGCGGCGTTAACGGGCGCGCTTTTCTTCTTGAACTCGTCCAGCTTCTGTCCGTTCTCAAACATCTCTGCCGGCGTTGCAAGCATCACGTTCTTGAGAACCAGAGGGTCGAAGATCGCCTTCATCGCGTAGAAGTCATTCTGTGTGATGGGGTCGAACTTATGGTCGTGACATTTCGCGCAGCCCACCGTCATGCCCATGAACGCAGTGGATACCGTTTCCACAGCGCTGAAAGGAATGTCATGGTCCCTGTCGTTGCGGGTAACCGCGGCGCGCGCCAGGAAACCGAGCGCGAACGAATCCTCCACGCTGCCTTCGACGCGGGTCCGCCGGCCGCTGGCGGCCGTCGCCGTCTCCGGGCGATATCGATTGCCGAGGATCTGCGCCCGAACAAACTGGTCATAGGGGATGTCGTGATTGAGCGCCTTGATCACCCAGTCACGCCAAAGATAGATGCCGGGTGCGGCCGGCATCACGGAACCATCCAGCCCGTCCAGATCCGCATAGCGGAGAACATCCAGCCAGTATCGGCTCCACCGCACGCCGTGCTGTTCGTTCTGCAGCAGGCGATCCACGGTCTTCTCGTAGGCATCGGGTGACGGATCGGCAAGGAAGGCTTCCTGCTCAGCAAGTGTAGGAGGGAGGCCGATCAAATCCATATAGACCCGCCGCAGAAGCGTCCCTTTGTCGGCTTTTCCGGCCGGCAGCAACCCCTTCGCCTTGTAATCCGCCGCGAGGAAGGCGTCAATTGGATTATTCGACACGGTTGCACCCGCCGGAACCGCAGGCTTCACAACTGGCTGAAGAGACCAGAGCCTGTCGGCCCTCTTCGCAAACTGCTCCCGGACCGTTTCCTTCGGGGTATCGGCGGCGTACAGGTTATTCAGGCTAAGTAGAATCGCGGCGGTGACGAAAAGACGCATAGAAGGCTCTACCTCTTAGTTTGGGCTCGAATTGCTGCCCTGACCCTGGTGGATCTGACCTATTGGACGACTGCGGCGACGACCATTTCGAGCAGGCGGCGGACACTGTCGTCACCGCTCGCCAGCCCATCGTGGAATTGATCATGAGCCAACGGTTTCCAGGTGTCGCGCGAATGATCGGGCTCGTAGCCTAACGGAAGGCCCGTCAGTTCGGGATTCAGTTGTGCGTCGGCAGCGGCCATCTTGTACATCACCAGATCCAGAGACGGAACTACATAGATCCCGGATCCGCCCGCACCTGATTTGAAATACGCGTCGCGCGGCGCACCGAAGACGTGGCCGTCGGCGTTCTGCTCAAACATGAAGCCCATGGGGGAGTGGCGGTTATAAGGTGAGGGTTTCCCGACCCTTGCGACATAGTCAGCCGGAACCAGTTGTTTGTTACCCCACTTCCCTTTGTGAAGCAGCAGATAGGGAAGTCTCACCGCGTCAGTGGCGCGGAGCGCAATGCTGCCCCCACCAGGAGTATGGGGCAGCGTGGCTCCGTTTCGGTGTATCGCATAACCCCAGGGCCCGAAACCCATCGGCCCGGCCAGCTTTTCCTGAATGTACTGCTGCATTTCCATGCCGGTCGCGTTGCGAAGCACAATGGATGCGACATGGGGAGAGGCTGATGCGTAGGAATACCCTTCGCCGGGTTTGGTCCAGAGCGGGGTGCGCAAGGCCGAAAAGTCCTGCCCCAGCGGAGTGGCGGGACGTTCAACAGCAGGTAGTTTCACTGAGGGGACGCCATCGACGAAGCCGGGATTCGTGCCCTCGCCGTGCAGCCCGCCGGTCATGGAAAGCAGTTGGCCCAGCGTGATATCGGCCTTGGCCGGATCGTCCAGAGGAATGGCGTCGGGCAAATATTTTGCGTTGAAAACCCTGGTATCCAGGCCTTCCGGGAACATATCCTTTTTCTCGGCCAGCATGATCCCGACAGACACGCTGGTGAAGGCTTTGCCGATCGAAGCCATATCCGGATGGGCTTCACGATGGCCCTTTCCGAAATACTTCTCGTAAACCAGATAGCCGTGGCGAACAATCACCAGACCGCCGTGCTGGCTGGTCTCCGTCTTTTGGAAGGCAAACGCCTGATCGAGCCGGTCGAGATCCATTCCGCCAAGCTTGCGAACCTTCGCGGCGTCGGTTAGCGTCCGCCAGCCTCCGTCCTTATCTGGAGACGGAAAGTAGTCGCCGCTCTCCGCGAACCCGAAGGCCGCACATACAACCACCGCCGCACACAGCGGCATCTTCCACGTAATGTTACCCATCATTGCAGAATACGCCAATCTCAGGTTGTTGCCCCTGGTTCATCTAAGCTATCGGAAATCAAAAATACATCTCGACAAGCATGGGCTCTATTGAATTCAGAAAGCGAAGCCGCACCGTGCCCTGAGTGAAATCGTACTGTGAGGCGTCCACGACCTTGCCGCCAATTCGGATCGCTCTGGGCGCTGATTTCGAAACCACACGGACTACTCCGTTCGTGCCTCCAATGCCGTCCACCCGAAACGAGAAAACCTTCGCGTTCGTCGTCTCGTCGCGAACACGAGCGGCAGCGGCGACCACTCTCTGCCCACTCGATTTGTCGGCATCGAGATCGAACAGCAAAAGTCTCGTGCCCGCGCCGACCGTCACGGTGTTCAGAATGGCCAACTCCGGGTCGAACAGATTGATATACCGGCCCTTCAACACATAGGGCTTTACCGCCTGGCTTGATTCATCTAAACCTGCCGCAATCACGTAAGGTCCACGCCGCAACACAAGGGAATTCGTCTCTTTCCAAGGCAGCCTGACTGCCGCTGCCGCATCCCTAACGGCCCTGCGGATCGCATCTGCGCCTTCAGCCTGGTACGTTAACGCTGCGGGCGAGAGACTTCGCCGAACAACAACACCCTTGCCTGCCTTTTGCAGCCCGTCAAAGTCTCGCGAGAGCTCCAGTTTCCCGAACAGGTGCTGCCGGGGACTCGTATATGAAAACGGCGCTGTGTTCCACCACTCCCGAACACTGTTGTACGGATCTTTATCGTCATCGATGACAACGAGGGCCCCGCCGTTCATCACCCAGCGGGAGAGCGCGTCATGAAACTCAGGCTTCGGTGGCTTCTGGCCCTCATAGGTTAGGAGCAGTAACTTGTATCGCTCCAGAAATCCGGGGGCTGCAGCACTCTCGATCTGGACGGCCTCAACGGGAACTCCTCTTTTGAGCAGCGGCAGCGCGAGTCCGTGAAACGAACCCAGATTTGCATCGGAAGGGTTCGGATCTGCCCGCTGAAACATCATCGTGTCGGAAACCAGCACGCCGGTGTTCGCCGTTCCGGCGCTTTCCCAGCGTGCGTTCGCCTGCTTCATTTCGCCGAGAGCGGTGATCACCGACTGCAGTTCAGTCTCGTATGGCTTCGGAATGCCGACTTTTTCGACCGACGCAGTCGCTGTGCCAAACCCGCCCAAGCCTGTCCCGACAGGAGCCTGCTCCTGTTCTTTAACCGTTTTTTGAGGGGCTACGCTGCGCACGGGGTGCAGGCTGTTGAAGACCCGATCCGGCCACGGCATGATCTCGTAATGCCAGACCTCGGGTTGAAAAAGTGAAGCTGTCAGAGTGCTTTCCCAGTTCGTCCGATAGTCAGTCCAGTCGTGGTTCGGATTGTCTTCAATCGGATCGTTGAGATACCAAACGCGCCGTCCCGAAGCGCGTACCAGATTCTGCATCGCGCCATATTCCAGGAACGCAGTTTCAAAGGTCCTTTCCTTGCGTTTGCCTTCATACAAGTTCGCTGTCCGCGCGGTTCCGGTCCACACCTGCGCGATGTACCCATCCGCACCCACGTCAATCAGAGAAGACTCCGGACTGACAATCCTCCAGTGTGCGTAGTTGACCAGGGAATGCGTTGGTACGTAGCAGCGAATGGTCCGGCCGTGGCTCTTGCCGTACTCTTTGACGAACGAAAATACCTGCGCAAGCGCCCGGCGATACAGAAAATACTTGAGCTTCGAGGCGCGGTACTGGGCATCGGGCGACGCGTTGGGTGCCTGCCACGGTTCGTGATAGTACGCCTGCCACTCCCGCTTGAAATTTTCTTCCCAGCCTCCGCGAGCCCAGAACTCCGGCTCTTCCAGATGGATGGCCTGAGCGCCTGCGTCCAGAGCCCGCTTCACTCCAACTGTCAGGTAGTTGCCGTAATTCTCGCCAGGCGAAATGTAGGGGATTTGGGCATTCCCGCCATGCGGAATGAGGTGGCCATCGCTTTCGGTTTGCGCCTGATCCCAATGCCGGGTGCCATCGAACTCGCCATTCAGGTAGTCCTGATACTGCCCCCACGCCACCCCAGTCATCACGTGAGGAATATAGCCATGCTTCACCCAGGTCTCGATATTCCCAGGCATGCGCGCCCCGATGCCGTAAACCATCGCGACATCGGCATTCAGATTGGTACGGGCAGACCAGGGTCCGCTCGTTTGAAAACTCAGCCTTTCGTCCTGACGCCTTTCGCTGCTGCTCCCGCCGGACCAGATAAGTCCGGTCAGCGAGAGCAGCAGCGAGAGGAAGGCAAGAGTTTTTCGGCTCATTATGGTTAGAACGAGAAGCGTCCACCCATTTGGATGTTCCTCGGGCCGTTGCCTTGTCCCGTGAACAATCCGAACTGGCTGCTGCTTTGCGTAGTGTTGGGGCTCGCGAACGTGACGCGGTTTAGAACGTTCGAGGCAGAAGCGCGAAGTTCAAACTTGACCTTCTCGCTGATAACGAAGTTCTTGATGAGCGCCGCGTCTTCCTGAACGGTCCACGGCGTCCGGAGGAAGGAAAGCCGCCGTCCCGTATTCCCGTAGGTCATATTCGCAGGCAGAACGAAAGCTGCGTTGTTGAGATACGGAACCGTGAACGCATTGGCTTCATTCCATGCGGGGTTCAGCAGAGGAATGTCACCCGTAACTGCGCCCGGCGCGAAACTGCAGCGAGCGTTGGCGCCCGCGCCGAAGAAGTTCTGGTTGCAACTGATCGCCAGGGGGGTGCCGCTCACGTAGGTGTGGATCGCAGAAACCTTCCAGTTACCGAGCACCGCATTGACGATCGCGTTTGAGTTCCCCTGGAACTGTTTACCTTTGCCGAACGGTAGTTCGTACACGTAGCTGATTCTCAGGTTGTGAGGGGTATCCTGGCTCGCCACCGCCTTGTCGAGGCGGCGATTGTACTGGTTCTGCACCTGCCCATCGCTCGTTCGGTTGGCGTCTTCACCGTTGGAGCCGGAGATGAGCTTAGCAAACGTGTAGGAAGCGAGCACAAACAGGCCCTTATCGAAGCGGTGTTCTAAACTCGCTTCCAAAGAGTGATAGGTCATGTGTCCATCGTTCTGGCCGCCCGCATCGCTGCCGATGCTGGAAAACTGCGGGAACGGACGAAGAGCCTGCTGTAACTGCAGGTTGGTCGGGAAGGCTGCGTAGGGCAGTTTGAAACCCGCCGCGACCACAGTGGGATTGTTGATGACGGAACTCACCGGCTGACCCAACAGGGCGCCATAGATTGCCCAATACTTCGGATCAAGCTGATTCTGCTGCTGCTGGCGTGAAAGAAGCTTGTTTCCGATGGTGGCGTGGTAGCTGGCACGGAAAACAGAACTTTTGGTTAACGTTCGGTCAATCGTGAAGTTCCAGTCTCCAAAGTAAGGTGTACGCCCGGCCTTCGGGTTGTAGTAAAAAGGAGACTGATTGAGCAGATTGGCGCTGAGTACCGCCGGATCCCTAATAATCGGTTGCAGCGTTGCGATCTGAGTGGCGAAAGACGTAAAGCCATTCCTTGTCAAGTACGAGACGCCGTTCGACAGAGAGTTGGCGATCGCTCCGAACGTGCCACCAAAGCCCTGAATGCCGTTGTCGGCATTACCGTCTTCGCGCGCCGGCTGGTAGTAGATGGAGGCGCCTGCGCGGATCACAGTCTTGCTGTCCATTTGGTACGCCATGCCAAGGCGGGGTCCAAATGCGTTCATTCTGGTTTCACCGAAACGGCTGGGCTGGCCATTGACACCCGCATAGACCATGGCGCCGGGCAGGCCACCGGCGGCCGCGTTGGGGCAGGTGGGGCAGAAGTTTGAATTGTGCAGCTTGCGCTCTTCTTTCGGGACCGGGATCTCGTATCGAAGACCGATGTTCAGCGTGAACTTCCTGGTGACCTTGTAGTCGTCCTGCACATACCATGCATAGTAGGGCCAGTGGAAGGTGGTGTCGTCGGGATAACGGAACCCGCCGCCGCTTGCGGTACCGAGCAGGAAAGAAGCCCAATCGGAGCCGCTGGTGGCCACGTTCGGATTACCGGTGCCGGCCGCGCTGAAGCTGGCCGTGCCATACGCACCGTTGTAGTCCAGACGGCGATAGGTGCCTCGCAGGTAGTTGAAACCGAACTTTATATTCTGCTTGCCTTTCACCCAGATGATCTGTTCCTTGAAATCGATCGTCCGTTGGCGGGAATCGGTAAACACGCTGTTGCCCCAGGTCGCAAAACCCGTCGAATAGGTGCTGGAAGTTCCTGGAGCCAGCGGCGTCACCGTGCCGGGCAGATAGGTCGCCTTGGCGAGATCGGCCGGGAAGAGGCTCACATAACCGGGCGCTTCCAGAATGTTACGGCGGTTAAACCCGAGCGTAATGTGGTTCAGAAGCGTTGGCGTGATGGTGTAGTCGTCATTCAGCCGGTGATACTGCACCAGCGAGTCCGAGGGGAAGCCGGTACCTGGCAAACCCTCCAGGGGGTTGATGCTGGGTGTCGCCGGGCTGCGGAACCGGCTGTAGAGATAGCTGATCCTGTGCTTATCGTTGAATACATAATCCAGCTTGATGGAGGGCAGGCCGGAGCGCTGCGTCGAATAGCTGCGCGACCGGTAATTGTTGGCGATCAGGTTTGGCTGATCCGGATGCGGCAGCAGGGCAATCAGGCGGGCTGCGGTCGCGTCAATGCGGTTCGGGCAGATGACGTCCAGCACGCCGTTACACTGCAGCCGGGGCCGGTCCGCAGCATTCGGAATGATAGTGCCGCTCGCATTGAACGGGTCGTAAAGAGGAATTGTCTTCCCTGTTGAATCCACGTTGCGGCGCATGTCGCCGACTCGGTATTCATCAACGGGGGCGGTTACCGTGGCCGTTGACTGGCCATTTCGCGTCGATGCCTTCTCGTAGGCAAAGAAGAAAAATGCTTTATTGCGTCCATTGAAAAATTTAGGAATGATGACCGGACCGCCAATACTGCCGCCCGGATTCCACTGCCGGACGATAGGCCGCTTTGAGGCCGCGAACGTAAATCCGCGGGCATTGAACACTTCATTGCGGTTGAAAACAAAAGCGCTTCCGTGAACCTTGTTCGTGCCGGACTTGGTAACCCAGTTGATAACCCCGTTCGAGGTGCGACCATACTCAGCCGAGTAGCCCGAACTCTGCACCTTGAACTCTTCCATGCCTTCGACACTGACGCCGTTCATGGCAGGGTCATTACGGCGTTCGCTGTTCGATTCGGCCCCGTCCAGTTGTTCGCTCTGCCCGTCGAGGAGGCCACCGCCGATGCGAGGATTGTTGGCCGGTCCGATAACGCCGGGCGTCAGAATCACGAACGCAAGGTTGCTTCGAACACTGCCGCCGCTGATGAAGAGGGGCAGATCGGTAATAGCTTTGGTCTCCACCACCTTGCCCAGATTGCTGCCGTTCGTTTCCAGCAAAGGAGCGGCGGCGGTGACATCTACGCTCTGGTCGGTGGTCATGACGGCCAGTGTGACGTTGACGTCCGAGACGGTCGCCACGTTCACGCGGACACCTGTTGTTTCCGATTTCCGGAAGCCAGCCCGTTCTACGGAAACAGTGTAGTTGCCAACCTGGAGATATGGAAAAGTGTAGTTTCCAGCCGCGTCGGCAACGGCGCTTTGTTTGGTCCCGGTGTCCACGTTGAGGGCCATCACCGAGACGGTTGGGATTACAGCTCCGCTGGAATCGGATACGGTTCCGCGGATGGTTCCTCTGTCCTGCGCAGTCAGTGCGGCTGCGGCGGCAAACAGACAGAGTATGACGCTTGAAACTTTTTGCATATTTCTCCCCTTTGGACTCGTTCAGCGTATATTTCACCCAGGAGTCTGCCACGCGGGGGGCGTGGATTGGGCCGGGACCTGCGACTCGCGCGCCCGTCGCCCGACCCGGTCCGGCAAAACGCAGGACGCCACCGAAGATGCCGATGGCGGTGGAACGGTCCAGCTTGCGAATCCCGACTTTTGCCCTATCAAGCCAGACAATGGAGTAGGTCGGGCGGTAAGGCGGCATGCCGAACCGGCATGTTCCGGAGACAACGGAAAGTCTTCCGCCTTCAGACCGAACTCATTCAGGACATCTTCCCTCGGGGTGCCCTCGTTTTACGCAAACCATGCCTGGGCTTCCTGAAAACGGCGGCGCGTCTTCTCGGTTACCGATTCATCGGCGGGTGGCTCGTTTAGCAGCGCCCGGGTAACGGGATCCGCCATCACCGCAAGCAATATCCCAATGGCGGCGAACTGGCCGGGATCGAGCCGGTCGGGTAACTGATGAGCGGTTTGTCGGTCCATGTGTCGGCTTTGTTCTATGAGCCAGGAGCCACAGGCCCGTTGCACGGATTTGAATGCGGCGTTGCCGGGGAGAATCTCGATGGCCTTACGGGCGGGTTGGCGGCAGTGTCTCCATCTTTAAATGACATGGTTTTAACTGCCGTGGCTTTAACTGAAATGGCGCACTACCTCGCGGCCGCGGCAGCGGACCAGCCTTTGCCGCCTGGCGGGCGGTGAGGTGCGAGTTCCGGCGGCCCGGCACCGATTTCTTTCCGGAAGCCCCGGCGCCACCAGGAAATCCTTCTCTGTGAACGTCCGGTTTCAATAGTCTAAATACGCTATGTCCCGGCGAACGTAGCTGATACACTGTACAGGTGTGTCGGAACGGGGACTGCCGGGAGCGTCGCGTCACCGATATCAGGATCTCGCATCCAGTCGTTTGGTAAAGCTGCGGGACCTGAACTGCCTGACGGGTCCACGTCCGACGGTCAGGAAGACGTCACTGATGTTTTGAGCCATTAGAAATATAAGGAGACTCTAGAGTGATGGAGTTCGTAGACGCCGCGTTAAAATTTCAGGTTGCCATGTCCAGTTTTGCTGCCCAAAGGGCCCTGGGTGTGCTGCCGATGTCAGATTCCGACTCGCTGAAGGCGACGCAGGAAAAGCTGTATAAGACCGGGGAAGCGGCCAAACAGGCTTTCATGACGAACACCGCCCTGTTTGGCGCCTTTCAGTTCGCCGATAAAGCACAAAGCGTGATGGCGGAACTGGCCTCCGATACTTTTTCCGGTAAAGTACTGCATCCGAGCTACATCAAGCACGCCGCGGAGAGCGGGGTGCACGTGGCGTCCGATGCCGTTCAGGCGCTGGGCTCCGGCCACTCGCGCGAGTTGCTGACGGAGCAGTTCAGCAACACATTCGATGTCATCGGGTTCGTGAACCACGTGAGCGCGCCCAAGCATCTCTCGGCGGACGGAACCTACCCGCTTGAGGAAATGATCAAGCAATGCTATTCGCACGGTGACTATCCGGCGCTCTGGTACGTGGAAGGTCTGGGTGAGCGTTATGCCACGGCATATCTGAACGATTCGCTTGCGAAGGGCACGGAACTGCACGGGCTGCTGTCGAGCGGCAAGATGCTGGAAGTGGACCAAAAGGTGCAGACGATGATGCATGCCGGGATCGGCATCATTTTCGGGAAGCACGCGGTAGCGGCGCTGACGCCGTGGAGTACGGATGCGGAGATCCGGGCGGCGATTGATGTGTTCACGAAGCTGGTGAAGAACAATTCGCTGCAGGGCTATATTGGGGCGGCGCTGGAGTCACTCGGGCTGGTGACGCGGACGTGGCACGGACAGCTGGTTTCGCGCATCTCGGCCGTGCTGAAGGAAACCGATCAGGATCTCTACGAATTCTTCTGGCATGGTTGCGGACGTGCGATGTATTTCTCTCCGATGTACATGATTCCGGGGCTGTCGCCCTGGGATGCGGCCGATTCCGAACCGACTGAAGACATTGCGAAGCGGAATGCGCGGGCCGGTGTTGGCTGGGCGTTCACAATTGTCAATTGCCGCCAGCCGGAGATTGCCGCAAACTTTGTGCGCCACAAGGCCCACCGTCTGGAAGACCATGATGGTTACACAAACGGCGTCTACTCGACTTTAACGATGGCGACGGATATGGTGCCGGGCCACCGGTTCGTGCGGGCATTTGGCAAATATGAGCCGGAAGATGCCCTGGGACGGGACAACTGGCGCAAATACATTGGCTGTGAAGTGGCTGACCGCATCACGAAGATTCACGCAGAGCTGAAGGCGGCAAACAAGCTGGGTGAGGTATTCCGGTACCACAAGAATCTGCCCGAGTACGCCGCGTCTTTTCAGGCGTAGCGGCGGAGCAAGCAATCGGGTAAACAGCAGACCGGCGTGGCGCAAACCACGCCGGTGAAGAAGCGGGCGGGCCCGAACGGAAGTCTGGATTCGGAAACGCCGCAGCAAAAGTCAATTCGGATCTCGGAGCAATTTAATAAATGAAGGACTTTCAGGACCTACTGGCGACAATTCCGATCTTTAGCTTTCTCGGTCGGGCAGAGACAGCCGCCGTGGAGCAATTGTTCGTTGAGTCGACGCACCAGAAGGGCGACGTGATCTGCCGGCAGGGAGACGAAGGGGAGACCTTTCACGTTATCCTGGACGGCGAACTGGACGTTTTGTCGGGTGAGAAGGTTGTCACGATTTTGAAAAGTGGCGACTTCTTTGGGGAAATGGCGCTGCTGCAGGGCGGAAAACGCACCGCAACGGTGGTGGCAAACAGGCGGGTCCGGCTGATGACGCTGGACCGGGCGTCGTTCAACAGCCTGTTCATGAAGAATCCCAAGGCTCTTGAGTACTTCACTCGGGTGCTCTGCAGGCGGCTGGCGAGTACCAGCAGCGGGGAGAAGACCCGCGGCTCGTCGATGGTGCTTACGGTTGGGTCCCGGCGACACTCGCTGAAGGGCAAGTCGCTGGTGGCGTCGTCGCTGGCAGGGGTCCTGCATGATCTGACGAGGGCCGATGTGATTATCGTCCGGGTGAAATCCACGGACCAGGCGCCGGGGGGCGATTACGCGGAATTACTGTCGAACTCTCAATGGTCGGATGAGCTGGCGAGCCGGTTGATCCGGACCGATTCCGAGGGCGTATCGCTGGTGGAAGTTCCGGGGCGACCCGGCCTGTCGGCTGCAGTGTGCGAAGAAAAAGCGTCGAACCTTGTCTCGAAGCTGAGCACTAAATTCCAGTTCATTATTTTTGATCTGGGGATGGACCCGCAAGGGCTGCTGGAAGCTGTCCCAACGTTCTCCGATGTCTTTGTCGAGATTGTGGATCAGGCTGGCATGGAGACGGCTAACGGGACACCGACGAAAGCCAGGATGCGGCATTTCCGGGTCCTGAACACCTTCAACGCTAATTCTTACGGCACGTCCATCAACAGTTGTGAACCGTTCGTGATCCCGCGTGACGGAGCCTTGACGAATGGCTCAGCCAGCCAATACATCCGGAGCAACAAGAAGAGTGTTCCCGCCCTGCCGCTACATCGGCTGGCGCGGAAGATCTTAGGGGCGACGGTTGGAGTAGCGCTGGGCGGCGGCGCGGCGTTCGGTATTGCTCACCTTGGTGTGCTTGAGGTGCTGGAAGAGAATGACATTCCGGTTGATCTGGTGGCCGGATGCAGCCAGGGGTCCATTATTGGTATCGGGTACGCGGCGGGTATTGGGATTCAGCCGATGATCGATATCGCGATGAGTCTGGGAAAACGTGGCAATACGCTGCTTGCGGTGGATTTGACGCTTACCAAGCCAGGGCTGCTGGCCGGCAATAAATTCATCAAGATCTTTTCTCCTTATTTGGGTGAGAAGACCACCTTTGAAGACCTGTTGATCCCGTGCAGAACAGTTGCCACCGATATTGAGAGTGGCGAGCGGATCTCCATAGGCAAGGGCAAACTGACGACGGCGTTCCGCGCCAGTGCGGCGGTTCCCATGGTGTTCGCGCCGGTCCGGGTGGGCGAACATGTACTGGTGGACGGTGGCGTCGCGGATCCGGTTCCGGCCGAAGTAGTGAACGAGATGGGCGCGGATATGTGCATCGCGGTCAACGTGGTGCCGCCACTGAAGCGTGGCGTGGAGAACGCGGTCTCGAAGACAGTGCGGCAGTTGAACCGGTTCAACCCTTTGGCGTACTTCGGGGATGACGAACAAATGCCAAACATGTTCGACGTGATTATGAACGCCATGCAGATTCTGCAGTACGAACTGGGAAACTTCAAAGCGGCGAATGCTGAAGTGAGGATTAACCCGGATCTTTCGGACTTTACGTGGGTGGAATACTACCGCTCCGATGAACTGATTGCGCGTGGCCGGGAAGAGGCTGAAGCGAAGTTGCCGCTGATTCAGCGTGCGATGAAGGAAAAGCTTGGGCCGTGGATGAAGCGGTCGTAACGCTTAGAAGCGCGCAGGCCAATTCTGGACTCTAAAAACCGGGGCGCCACAAGCGCCCCGGTTTTTGCGTGGGGGAACGGAGGGGGAGCCTGCCCTACCCCGGCATTTCGCCGGACCAGGACTTCACGCCATAGCCGCCCACCTGAACATCCGTCAGGCTGCTTCCCGTCAACTCTGCCGAAACGTAGAGGCTGCCCGGGCGCGACACTTCCGAACCCTGCTCAATCACAATGCCTTCGCCTGACGCGACCAGACCGTAATTCACCAGCCAGGCGATGGCGGAGCCTGCGGCGGACCCGGTTGCAGGGTCTTCGGTGCGCGGCGTCAGCTTGCGGGCGTGATAGCGGGCACCGGTTTCGGTTTCGGGCGTGAGGAAGTAGAAGGACCGTTCCTTGTCGCCTGAGGCGAAGTAGCTGGTGGCTGCGTTCCAGTCGATGCGCAGTGCCCGAATGGCCTTGAGGGTCTTCAGCATCACGATGAGATTGGGTCGGCCGGTGGAGACGTTTTGAATGGGGTAGCGAGTATCAAGATCGGAGAGCGGCAGGCCGATGAGTTTCGCAATGACTGCCGGCTCATGAACTTCGGCGAGCACAGGCTGGGGCTGCAACATGACGCCGTAGAGTTTGCCGCCTTCGGCCCGAAGATCCACAGGAACCGGCCCGATGTTGAGGTGAAGGACAACACGCGTAACGCCGGGCTTCCAGAGGCTGAAGGCGGTGCCGAGCACGGGATGACCGGCGAAATCGTATTCGGTAACGGGGGTGAAGATGCGGGTGCGAACGCCGTTGGCTTTCTCTTCGGCGGCGGGGCGGCGGAAGACGAAGGCGGTCTCGGAGAGGTTGGTTTCGGCAGCGATGGCTCGCATCTGGTCGGGAGAAAGACCATCAGCCCGGGTGAAAACGGGGAGGGGATTGCCGGTGAAGCGGCGGTCGGTGAACACGTCCCAATATTCGAAGGGGTAGCTGGGTTTGGCGGCGGGCACCGCGCCAGGGCACAGTTGGTGCCAGAAGGGCGCGGCTGCCGTGAGAGCAAGAGCGCGCCGACGGGAGAGCTTGCGCATGTCCGATTTTACTGGTGGCGTGTCCGTCGCGGCGCAGCAGGAGGCTGAGGCCACAGCGGAAGCAGTGGAGGAACGCCGTTCAGGCGCGTGCGCGCAGAAAAGCTACCTGCGGGTCACCGAAATCTATCGAGGTTTCGGGTAGAGAAGTGGCGCGGCAATGTCAGCAGTAAACATGCAGCGGGCGTTGTGGCCACAGAGGGGAACGATGACGACGGGTTGCTTTGTTCCCAGCTTTTGGGCAACATATTTCTGGAAAGCCTCGCCGCGAGCCCGGCGGGTGGGGCCCTGGGCCATGGCGGGACAGGAGGAATCGAAGCCGCCGAGGGGGAGCACGTCAATCTCGCCGAGGAGATACGTGACGGGACGGGTGGTGAGGTTTTTCTTTAGCTGGTCTTCAGAGATTTTAGCGGCATAGCCGACGCGGTCCTTCAGGCCGTAGGGCCAGGTGTTGGAGGTGGTGCAGTTGCCGGCGTCGGAGAAGGGCCCGAACTTCGCGGGATCGGCGGCAGTGGGGCGGTCAGCGTCGAGATACGCATAGCTGGAAGGGTTCGCAACGACATAGCTGACGGGAACACCGAGACTCTCATGAAGCGTGTTGGCCATGGAATAGCGGTTGACGTACTGGCCTCCGGCGGAGTGGCCGGCAACGACAATTTGAGCCAGGTTGGGGAAGGCGTCCTTTTTGGCGAGGCGGCGAAGGAGTTCGTCGGTCAGGTCAAAGGAGTTGAGGTTGGGGTTGCCGACGGCAATTCCGCCGGAACGCCAACTGTTGCCGCTACAGGGCCAATTGACTTCGTTGTCGGCAAGTTTGTCCTTGCAGGTTCCTTGTGAGGAGGCGGCGCGGGGAACGATGAGGACGGTGTCATCCAGGGCTCCGGCGAGGAAAGCGGAGGCGAGGGTGCTGCGGAAGTAGTTGTCGGCGTCGCGACTGGCTCCGTGGATGATAATGAGGGCTCGGGTGATGGCGGGGTTGGGGGTGTTGAAGGGGTAGGAGCGGTAGACGAGGGTGCGGGCCGGGCCGCCGGCGAGCGGGAGCCATTCGGTGCAGTCGGCCACAGAAGTACAGGGCGCGGCGGCGCGGGCCAGGTTCGGAATAGCGGCGGCGGTTAGCGCGAGGAGAGCGAAACTCCGGAGGTGGAAAGCCATATGGAACAGGGTCGCAAATGGGGAGTGACGGCGTCTACGCCGAAAGATCTGAGATGACGGATGTCCACACACCGGAGCAGCGGAGCTTCAACATGTCGCGGATTGCCGGGCGCGATACGAAGCCGGAAATGATTGTGCGGCGGCGGCTCCACGCGGCGGGTTTTCGGTATCGCCTGCATGTGAAAGATTTACCGGGAAAGCCGGACCTGGTGTTCCCGAAGGCGGGCCTGGTACTGTTCGTTCATGGCTGCTTCTGGCATATGCACCAATGCAAATACGGGAAGCCGGTGCCGGCGAATAACCGCGATTTCTGGGCTCAGAAACGCGCCGGGAACGCGGAGCGGGACAAGCGACATCGTGAGGCACTCAAGGACCTGGGATGGCGCGTGGCGGAAATCTGGGAGTGCCAGACGAAGGACGCGGCGAAGCTGGAAAAGCAGTTAGACAAGGTAATTCAACTGCTTCGCGAGCCGTAACGTGGCGGCCTGGCCCGAAGCAAGCAGGCTGGCGAGAGCTTTGGATCTGGTGCTGTTACTAAAGGCGGCGGCGATAGCCGGGACGGTAATGCTCGTGGCAGCTTTGGCAGGCCTCGTAGAGTTCAGCGTTGAGGGCTTCCAGAGCGGGGAGATCCCGGGCGTTGGCCGCTTTGAAGGCTTTCTCGCCGACATTGCGGAGCAGGGCCGCATCCTTCATCCAGAGGGCTTTGTCACGGGCACGATCCGGCGACATGAGAAGGTTGGCGGTCTCCGCGAGCGTGAGGGCGCTGGCCTGTAGGTCCTGCCAGTCTTTTTCCGTCTTCTGCGCTTTGTGTCCGACGTAGAAAATGGCGTCCGACGTGGGATAGACGATCTTCAGCATCAGTTCGCTCATGGTGCCAACTGGAGTCTGCGCGAGGATACCGCAGGCTAACAGGAACACAGAAAAATATCGCATCCGGCCTACCGTGGCGTTAGCTTGAGGAGCTTGCTGGTGAGCGGCGACGTGGCCTGAATACCGGAGGATCCGCTGTCGGTGAGAACGTAGACGGCACCGTCGGGGCCTACTTTTACGTCGCGAATGCGGGCGTGCAGATCTTCCAGCAGCGCTTCTTCCTCCACGACCTTGCCGTTCACGATCCGGAGTCGGTTCAGCGTACGGGAGCGCAGGCCGCCGACGAACAGGCTTCCCTTCCACTGCGGGAACAGGTTTCCGGTATAGAAAGCCAGGCCCGAGGGCGCGATAACAGGGTCCCAGTAGTAGACGGGCTCCTCCAGACCTTCTTTATGCGTAATGCCCGCGCCGATCACAGTGCCGGGATAGTCGATGCCGTGGGCGATTATCGGCCAACCGTAATTCTTACCTTTCTCGATGATATTGACCTCATCGCCACCGCGGGGACCGTGCTCATTTTCCCAGAGAAGACCGGTTGCAGGGTCAAAGGCCATACCTTCCGCATTGCGAATGCCATACGCCCAGATTTCGGGCAACACACCAGGCTTGTTCAGGAATGGATTATCGGGGGCCGGGGCACCGTCGGGCGTGATGTGGAGGATCTTGCCGAGGTGGCTCCCCAGATCCTGGGCAACGGCCCAGGGCGGAGAGTCCGAACGGTCACCCGTAGAGACGAACAGGTTGCCATCGGGACCGAAAGCGATGCGTCCACCGGTCTTGCCGCCGAGCCGTTGAGTGGGGATTGCGGGGATAGAGCGGAAGATGACCTTGGCGTCAACAACTGCGGCTTTGGCCTCATCGAGCGTGCCGCGGGCTACGTAGGTATTGCTGTTGGTGCCGGCGCCGTTGGTACCGGGCATATAGTCGAAAAAAGTAAGGAAGATGCGGTGGTTGGTGGCGAACTTCGGGTCGAGCGCAACCTCCAGCATGCCGATGTCCTTCGCGCCAGGGGAGGCAAGGCCGGCAAGCCCGGCGAGGGGGGCAGAGAGGACGCCCTTTTTGTTGAGAATGCGCAGGCTGCCGGGCAGGCGGAGCGTGAGCAGCAGATTGCCGTTCGGCAGGAAGGCGACACTCCACGGGGCAGGCATGTTATCAGCCAGGGTGGTGACTTTGAACGGCGCGGTGGCATGGTAAGGAGCGCGGGTCTGTTGAGGGAAAGCGGGCTTGTTGCCGGGCATTTCCGTGGGCAGGGTTTCGATGGGCTTGCCTTCGATTTTTAAGGGTGCGGAGAAAGAGTTTGGATCTTTTACCGGCGCGGCAACCAAGGTGGGCCCGGGCTGGAAACGAAGAGCCTGCAGCGCGGCGGCCTGCGTTGGCAGGTCGGCGGCCCCGGCGGGGAAGTGGTTGGCGGCGAGGAGGTGCGCCAGAATATCGGCATTGGTGGAACGGCTGAGAGTTCCGGGCCGATCGGCTGGCATGGTGGCCTGGAGGCTCTCGAAGAGGTCGCCTACAGTACGGATCTGCCATTTGGCGAGGAATCTCTCGCCGGCGAGCGCCGGGGTTTCATCACCGCCCTTCAGGTCCGCGCCGTGGCAACCGGCACAGCGTTCGGCGTAAGCGGTCTTACCGCGACCGGCCTGCGCCGGGGTGTAGACACCTTCGGAAACCAGATGCGTGGTTTGTGCGGCCGCGGCAAGCGAGAAGGTGAGAAAAATCAGAAGTACGGAGCCCATGTCTTGTTGAATGGTATTCCGGCCGCTCGGCTGGCGCAACCTGTCTTGCTCTCCGTCCCCGGGGGGCATCCGATAAACTCACGTCTTATGGCAGAAACATATCGGATTGCGCTCCTCCCGGGCGATGGCATTGGGCCGGACGTAACGGCGGAGGCAGTTCGCGTTCTTCAGGCGGTTGCGGCAAAGATTCCGGAATTGCGCTTCGAGATGGAAGAGTTCTCGATTGGCGCGGGCGAGTTCCTGAAAAATGGCGACCCGCTGCCTGAATCGATCTTTACAGAATTGCCCCGGTTTGATGCAACTTTGCTGGGGGCGATGGGGATGCCGGGCGTCCGGTGGCCGGATGGCAAAGAGATGACGCCGCAGGTGGATCTTCGGGAGCGGCTGGCGCTGTACCAGGGCTTGCGGCCTACGTATCTGTATCACGGGGACGACTCGCCGCTGAAGGGGCGTAAGGCGGGAGATATTGACTTCCTGCTGGTTCGCGAGAGCACCGAGGGTTTGTTTTCCACCCGTCTTGCACCGCGCGACCCGAAAGCGGATCGCGCGACCGACACGATGCTGATTACGCGTGCCGGGGCCGAGAGAGTAATTCGCGCGGCTTTCCAAATCGCTATGAAGCGTCGGAAGAAGCTGACATTGGTGGATAAGGCCAACGTGCTGCCGTCCATGGCGTTCTTCCGGCAAATCTTCGATGAAATTGCGCCCGAGTTTCCTGAGGTTAAAGCGGACCACGTCTATGTGGACGCGATGGCGCTCTACCTGGTGCAGAGGCCGGAATCGTTCGACGTGATGGTGACGGAGAACATGTTCGGGGATATTCTGTCGGATCTGGCGGCGGCGCTGGTGGGCGGGATGGGGATGTCGCCCTCGGCTGATATTGGGGATCAGTACGCGATCTTCCAGCCCTCGCACGGGTCGGCACCCGATATTGCGGGGATGGGGATTGCGAATCCGGTGGCGACGATTTTGTCGGCCGGGATGATGCTGGAGTGGCTGGGAGAAAAACTCAGGGGCGAGGCGGCGAAACGCGGTGCGGTGATGATCGAGAATGCGGTGCGCAAGGTGTTCACCGGCACGGCTCGAACGCGGGATATGGGCGGGTCTCTCACCACTGGCCAGATGGGCGATGCCGTGATCGCGGCCCTGGAGTAGGCGGGTGCTGAATCAGGGTTTCCGGATCTTCGACACGCACACTCACATCGGACATGCCCGGCACAGCGGGCGGGTGGCATCGGCTGAGGACGTGCTTCGGGAGATGGACAGGTTCGGGATTGAACGATCGCTGGCAATTCCCTTCCCCGTAGTGGCGGACTGGCGGGCGGAACACGAATTGATTGGCGCGGCAGTACGGGCGTATCCGGACCGGTTCTTTGGGGCGGCGTGTCTGGACCCTTATCTGCCGGAGACGGTGTTTCGGGATGAGGTAAAGAGGTGCCGGGAAGAGTACGGGTTCCGGGCTTTGAAGCTGCAGCCGCAGTATCACGGGCTGAACCCGTTTGCGGAACGGAACAACTTCTTCTTCGAAACGGCGCTGGAGAATGGGATGGCGGTGGTCTGCCATACGGGGACCGGGCTGCCGTTTTCCCTGCCCTCGCTGCTGATGATGCCGGCTCGGCGATATCCGGACCTGAAGATTGTGGTGGCGCATTGCGGCGGCGGAATCTTCGTGCATGACGCAATGTTGGCTGCCGTATTTTGCCCGAATATTTATTTGGAGTTGTCGAGCCTGATGCCGCATCACATTCTGGAAGTGATGGCGGAGGTTCCGGGCGACCGGCTCATGATCGGGTCGGATTTGCCGGAGAGCGTGGACGTGGAGATTGGCAAGATTCTGGGGCTGAAGATTGCGGATGAGGCCAAACGGGATATTTTGTGGAACACGGCGGCAAAGGTGTTCGGATGCTGAAGGGCGTCGGCATCGGCGCGGGATATTTTTCGCGCTTTCACTATGAGGCGTGGACGCGAATTCCGGAAGTGAAGATAGTGGCGGTCTGCGATCTTTCAGAAGAAAAAGCGCGGGCGGCGATGGTCACGGCGGGAGCGGAACGCTGCTATACGGACTGGCGCGAAATGGTAGAGCGCGAGAAGCCGGATTTCGTGGACATCATTACGCCTCCAGGGACGCATGAGGAGATCTGCGGGTTCATTGGAGCCTCCGGCATCCATATGGTCTGCCAGAAGCCTCTGGCGCCGACTCTGGAGGCTGGCGAGCGTATCGTGGCCGCGGCGAGGGCTGCGGCGAAGGCTACGGGCGCACGGTTCATGGTGCACGAGAATTTCCGCTGGCAGCCGTGGTACCGGAAGATGCGGGATATTCGGGAGCGCGGCGACATTGGAGCGTTCACACACCTGTACATGCGGACGCGCACCGGGGATGGCTGGGGCGAGCGGGCGTATCTGGATCGCCAGCCTTTCTTCCGCGACTACCCGCGCTTGCTGATCTTCGAAACGGGCGTCCATTTTGTGGATACGTTTCGGTTCCTGCTGGGTGAGGTGGTGGAGGTTTTTGCGCACCTGCGGCAGTTGAACCCCGTGATTAAAGGCGAAGACGCGGGACAGGTGTTCCTGCGGTTTGCCAGCGGCGCTACGGCGATCTGGGATGCGAACCGATACAACGAGGTTGTGTCGCCCTCGCCGCGCTATACGTTCGGCGAACTGCGCATTGATGCGATGCAGGGGCATCTGACGCTGGACACGGAATCGAATATGCGCCTGAAGCGCCTGGGTGAACCCGAGCAGACCGTGGATTACGTTCGCCAGGATGTAAACTTCGGGTCCGATTGCGTGTATGCCACGCAGAGGCATTTCGTGACTTCGCTGCTGGCCGGAACCGAGTTCGAATCGAATGGCGATGACTACCTGAAGACGCTTCGCGTGGTGGAAGCGATCTATGCTTCAGCCGCGACCGGCAACGTTGTGAAGCTGTAGCTATTTGGCAGCTTGCACGTCGAGCGAGCCTATGCCGCGGTCGGGCCAGGCCGGATACCAGCGGAAGACATTGCCGGTCAGGCTGCCGATGAAGATGTTGCCATCGCGTGCGACATCGATCCAGTGGCCGGGGCTTTCCATGGAGCCGAGGATGCGGCCGGTGGCGAGATCGAGGTGCATGATGCGGCCGCCGAGAGCTTCGTTGGCGATTACTTCGATGCGGTCGCGGTCGGCGATGGTCCAGAACTGCCCGTCCTTCGTGATGGAGATGCTTTGCGGGGAGCCGGTGTGGGTCCACTGGCGGAGAAACTTGCCGTTGGGGTCGAAGATCTGGACCCGGTTATTCTCGCGGTCCGCGACGTAGACGAGGCCTGCGGGATCGACCGCTACGGAGTGCGGCACCTGGAACTCGCCGGGGCCGCGGCCGGGCTTACCCCATTCCATCAGGTACTTCCCGTCTTTCGAAAACTTCACGATTCGCGAATTGGCGTAACCGTCGGAAACATAGACGTCTCCGCCCGCAGCGAAGGCGATGTCGGTGGGGCGATTGAAGGTCTGTTTGTCGGAGCCCGGTTTCCCGGCGGTGCCCAGCGTGAGCAGCAGTTTACCGGCGTTCGAGAATTTCATTACCTGATGCAGCGCGGTATCGGTGATCCAGACGTTCTGCTCCGCGTCCAGACGCAGGCCATGCGGGCCTTTGAAGAGACCTTTACCGAAGCTGCGAAGGTAGCGGCCATCGGGCGCAAAGATGACGATGGGGTCGGCCTTCGGGCCACGCTGGAACGCGTAGACGTTGTTGGAGGCGTCAGTCGCCACGGCGGAAACGCGGCCGAACTTCCAGCCTTCCGGCATGGTGTCGGGCTCTTCCCCGAAGCGGCAGTTCACGCGGTATTTGAGCTGCCCGCCTTCGTGCGGATACCAGCCCGGCAGTTGTGAACCCTGTTGGGCGAGAAGCAGCGCGGAGGCCAGGACGAGGGCTCCGGTAATGCGGCCTGGGGACGAGAGAGGCATTGGGGAATTCTCTCATGATTAGATGTAGTGACGCATGGAGCAGAAGATTTCGACGCCAGACATTCCAACCTCGGGCGGCACAAGACGCTACGGCGTCGTACTATTCCTGTTCGTGCTGTCGATGATCACCTATGTCGACAGAGTGTGCATTTCCGCGGCGAAAGACCCGATTGCCGCGGAGTTGAAGTTGTCAGACAGTGCGATGGGCCTGGTCTTCAGCGCCTTCGCCCTCGGCTATGCGCTGGCGCAGATTCCCACCGGGCGTCTGGCTGACAAGTTCGGCCCGCGACTGGCGCTGACGGGCGTGGTGTTTGTCTGGAGCGCACTGACCGCGATGACCGGGGCTGCGTGGAACCTGGCGTCCCTGGTGGTGATTCGATTTCTGTTTGGCGTGGGTGAAGCAGGAGCCTTTCCGGGGAGTGCCCGCGCCATTGTGAACTGGCTGCCGGCGGGCGAGAGAGGCCGCGCCAACGGGGTGCTGTTCTCCGGTTCCCGGCTGGGAGCGGCACTGTCGTTTCCGTTGCTGGCGTGGATGCTGACCCGATGGTCCTGGCGACCGTCCTTCTTCATCCTGGGCGGCATGGGAGCCACCTGGGCTGTTGTGTGGTTCCTGTGGTTCCGCGATCATCCCGGGGGCGCAGCCAGCGGCGAAGCAGCCGTCGATTCCGGGCCTTCGGTGAGCCTGTTCCGGCACAAGGGAATCAGCCTGGCGATGGCGCAGTACTTTGCCACCAACTTCACTACATTCCTGGTCCTCTCCTGGATGCTGCCGTATCTGAAGAAGCAGTATCAGCTGAGCGATGCGAGAGCGGCTGCGTATTCCATGGTGCCGCTGCTGATGGCGGCTTTCGCGCAGTGGCTGACCGGATGGATGGTGGATCGTCTCTACCGTTCTCCCTGGCGCGCCTGGTCGCGGCGATTCCCTGCCATTGTTGGGTTCACTTCGTCGGCGCTGGCGTTGCTGGCTTTGACTCAGGCGGGAACGGCCGAGACCGCGATTATCTGGTTCGCCGTCGCCGCCTTTGGCGCGGATATGACGGTGAGCCCGAGCTGGGTGTTTTGCGCCGATATCGCGGGAGCGAAGTCGGGCGGCGTCTCCGGCGCCATGAACATGATGGGTAACCTGGGCTCGTTCGTCAGCGCGAACGCGTTCCCGTTTCTGTTCGGGCTTACAGGCACGGCGTCCGCCTATTTCATCGTCACGGCCGGCATGAATCTGGTGGCCGTGCTTTGCTGGCTGCGGATGAAGTCGCCGGAGTTGTCATCAGCCAAAGAGGCCTGAGCGCCGCCGCAGGCCCGGCCAGTGCAAAAATCCTCCGGCAGCGAGCGATACCGCCGCCAGCTCGGGAACTTGAGTTTGCGCTCCATCTGGGGTGATGTCGAGGGAAATCGCCGTGCTGTCGCCGGCAAAGTTGGACTGACCGTAGCCGACCGCAAAGTCGAGCGTTGTCTCCCTGCGCCAATGACAAAGTAAGTGAGAATAGTGAGCGTCGGCGTAATTGTCGTCCGAACCCGGATGCATGAACAGGATTCCGGTCGGGACCCACAGGACCAGGGACCGTTCGGGTTTGACGTTGTGGAGAAATCGTTGCAGGCGGACCAACTGGCCGCGTTAAGAGTGCCCGCAAAAGCGATTGCAAATTGCAATAGTGATCGACAGGCATCCAGGAACTGGAGACAATAAGCGAAAACCTTGACTAAACAGGGACAACGTGGCGGGCGCTATGCGCTAATGTGTTCGAGCCGGGCGATTCGCCGGTCGTGGGCTTCTGCCACGGCGAGCATTTGGGTGGTGGCTTTCAGCAGAACATCCGTTCGCTCCCGCAAGTCGGCCATTTCCAGAGCAACCGCCTTCTGGCGCTCTTCCCAGTCACGCCGGTTATCCTCGACCCGATGCCCCATCAGCTCGAGGTTCATTGTGATCGCGTCCATTCGCTCTTCAAATGTCATGGCAAGTCTAAGCCTACCTTACCAAACTACGCCTAAGCGATGATGCCGGGCACCAGTTCACCCTTGGTATCAGTCAATCGAAAATCGCGGCCTGCATACCGATAAGTCAGGCGCTT
The DNA here is from genome assembly GCA_903929755.1 of uncultured Acidobacteriia bacterium. Lineage (GTDB taxonomy): Bacteria > Acidobacteriota > Terriglobia > Bryobacterales > Bryobacteraceae > BOG-234. The sequence continues at coordinate 6,398 of CAIYVZ010000089.1, read as the reverse complement.
GTGATCCAGACCCAGCAAGTGCAGCATGGTGGCGTGGAGATCGTGGAAGTGCACCTTGTTCTCCATCGAGTAATAGCCGTAATCGTCGGTCGCGCCGTAGGAGAAGCCGGGCTTCACGCCGCCGCCCGCCAGGAAGTAAGTGAATGCCTCGGGGTTGTGGTCCCGGCCATCGGAACCTTCGGCGGTAGGGGTCCTTCCGAATTCCCCGCCCCATACGACGAGGGTATCTTTCAGCAGACCGCGCGCCTTCAGGTCGGCCAGCAACCCGGCGATGGGCTGATCCACTTCCTTTGCATTCTGCGAGTGGTCGCGGACCAGATCGGAGTGCTGATCCCACTTGTAGGTGTGGCTGACCTGCACGAAACGGACGCCTTTTTCTGACAACCGGCGGGCCATCAGACACTGGCGGCCAAAGTCCTCCGTGATGCGGTTATCCAGGCCATAGAGCTTCTGGGTGGCTTCGGATTCACCGCTGATGTCCTGTAATCCGGGCGCTTCGGCCTGCATACGGAAAGCCAGCTCGAAGGATTCGATGCGGCCTTCCAGCGCGGCATCGTGGCCGGTCTGCGCCAATTGCGAGCGGTTCAGTTCCTGGGAGAAATCGATCTCCATCCTCTGGATATCTTTCGGAGTTTCAGAGTTGGTGATATACGGCAACTTCGCGTCACGGGCCTTGATACCGACCGAGCCGATGGGGGTTCCCGCGTAGGGAGCAGGCAGGAAACCGGAGGCGAAATTATTCGCGCCGCCATGGCTCTGCGTGGGGCAGATGGTCACATAGCCCGGCATATTCTGGTTCTCACTGCCCAGACCGTACGTGACCCAGGAACCCATGGAGGGCCGGACGAACGTGTCGCTGCCCGTATGGATTTCCAGCAACGCACCACCGTGGCGCGAATTGGAGCCCCACATGGATTTGATGAAACACAGGTCGTCAACTTTTTTGGCGAGTTGCGGAAAGAGGTCGCTGACCCACATGCCGCTCTGCCCGTATTGTTTGAAGTCCCAGGGCGACTTCAACAGGTTGAAAGTCTGGCCCGAAACCACTTTGGGACGCTGGAATGGCAGCGGCTTGCCGTGGTCGCGTTTGAGCAAAGGCTTGTAGTCGAAGGTATCCACCTGCGACGGCCCGCCGTGCATGAAGAGGAAGATGACACGCTTCGCTTTGGGCGCGAAGTGGGGCTCTTTTATCGCCAGAGGGTTGGCGCTTTGCGCGGCCCGCATTTGCTGTTCGCCGAGAAGGCCGGCGAGCGCCACGGAGCCGAAGCCCGCGCTGGCGGTACGGAGCAGTTCGCGGCGGGAGAGGGTCCGGTTCAGGTGTGCATTCCAGTGACGGTTCATGTTTGGGCCTCTAATTCAAATAGACAAATTCGTTCGACGCCAGCAGCGCCTTGCAGAAGCTTTCCCAGGCGATTAAATGCCGCGCCACGGGGTCCTTCTCTTTTTCCTGCAACGCCTTTTCGATTTGCGATACAAACGTCAGGGCGCGGTCCACTTCCGCCGATGAGGGCGGGCGCGATAACGCCCGTTCCCACGCATCCCGGATACGGCCCTGGTCGTTCAGATCCTTCCGGTCCAGCAGCTTCTGCGCCATGTTCCGCGTGCTCTTCAGCACCAGCGTGGAGTTCATCATAAACAACGCCTGGGGGGCGATGATGGTGGAGTTCCGGTCACCGTTCGGAGTCGCGGAGTCCGGCAGATCGAAAGCCTGGAACATCTCGTACAGGGAGCTTCGCACCACGGGCAGATAGACGGCGCGGCGGGGATTGTCGTAATCGTTCGCGCCGCGTTTCGACGTATTGGCAACGTACTGGCGGTCTTTGTAGTCGAGCAGAGTACCGCCCGCCTTCATATCGATTTCACCGGTGACAGCGGTGACTGCGTCGCGAATCTCTTCCGCTTCCAGGCGCTGGCGATTGGCCCGCCACAGCAGAACGTTTTCGGGGTCAACTTCGTTGGCTTTTTCGTCGTATGCCGCGCTCATCTGGTAGGTATTCGACAACATCATCATGCGGTGCATGTCTTTCATGGACCACTTCTTGTCAACGAACTGAACGGCCAGGTAATCGAGCAGGGGCTGATTGGTGGGCATTTCGCCGAGACGCCCAAAGTTATCGGTGGAAGGCACAATGCCTTTGCCAAAATGCCAGCGCCAGAGCCGGTTGGCCATCACGCGACTCGTCAGCGGATGCCCGGGCTGAGTCAGCCATTCAGCAAGCTGCAGACGCCCGCTCTGGCCCTCGGGAACGGGATGCTGATTCTCGCCCGAGACCACGCGGAGGAAGCGGCGGGGAACCTCGTCGCCCAGCGTCCAGTGGCTGCCGCGGATATTGATGTGAGCGTTCTCAATCTGCGCCCCTTCCCGGACGCCCATAGCTTTGGGCAGATCGGGAGTGGCTTCGTCGAGGGCCTTCTTTTCCTCATCAAGTTTGGTGAGTTCCGCCTGCACGTCTTTGGGGTAATACTGGCGGGCGTTGTCCGGGGCCCGGAAGGGTCCGGCCTTGGCATAAGATACTTCGCGGAAGGCTTCCAGAACGGTGTCCGTGAGCGGCTCTTCGTCTTTCGTAGCGTTGCGCTCTGCCTTCTTCACTTCACCGCTGCTGGCCGCCTTGCGTTTCTCCAGCTCAGCCTGCCAGGCTTTGTCGGCTTCATCAAAAAGCTGCTGGTACTTTGCGGCCAGGTCTTCGCGGGATTTGGGTTCGAAATTGCTAAAGCGCGCCTTCGCGGCTGAGGTCCAGCCCAGGAGCGCATCACCACTCAGCGTCTTCTTGTCTTCGTAGGCAAAGAGCGGCAGAACAACCGCGTTCGGGGCGCCACGCGAGCGCCGAAGGTCTTCCACCCAATGTTCCAGATAGCCGGGATTCACACCATACTGCCGGGCCACCTGCTCCACCGAGCGGGGTGCCTCTTTGCCGGAAAATGGCGTTACCGTGAAGGCTTCGAAATAGGGGAACCGGTTCTTGTGTTCGAGGCGCAGCGTATTCTTGCCCGCTTTGAGCGGCACAACGCCTGCCACCACCCAGCCCCCGGCGTCCGGTGAAGCTTCCCGGTTACTCACCGCCGCCAGCCCCCCGATTTCCAGAACCCCGTTCACCCAAATGGCGGCTGTTCCATTACCGCTTTCCTGCTCCAGGAAATCGACCTGGTATTGTCCGGCTGCAGACACCGTGACTTCGTATTCGGCGAAGTAGGGTCCCTTCGATTTCTCCGGCGTGTTGGCCGTCTCTTTCGTCAGCTTGCGCAGGATATTACCCTGTTCGAAGCTCTCGGCGGTGCGCTGGACCGTGGGCTTTTTGCCCGTCTGGCTACCCGCCTTCAGTTCCAGCTTTTCGTAATGGAGTAAATCGAGCGCCGCCAGAAGATAGGGCCCCACTTTGGTACGTGCTGCCTTCACCAGAATTTCGTTTTGCGTTGTGCCGACCGCCGTTATCTCTTTCGACTTCGCGGTGATCTTGTCCAGGTGCTCCTGCAGCTTCTTGCGCTCTTCGGCCGGAGCAAGAACGTATTCGTGCCAGCGGGCGACCACTTTGTAATCCTCCATGGTCTTCGAGCTGAGGAAGATGCCGGCCATGGAGTAGTAGTCGGCGGTGGGAATCGGGTCGAACTTGTGGTCGTGGCAACGGGCGCAACCTACCGTCATGCCCATGAAGGCGCGGGCGGTGGTATCCACCTGCTCGTCCACAATGTCCATTTGCATTTTGATGGGGTCGTCTTCGGCCAGCATCTTGGCGCCCAGGGTGAGGAAACCGGTAGCGGTCCAGTGTTCAAACTGGGTGGCGTCATCGGCGGCGGGGAGCAGATCGCCAGCCAGTTGCTCTTTCACGAACTGATCGTAGGGCTTGTCCTTGTTAAAAGCCTGAATCACGTAGTCGCGATAGCGCCAGGCGTGGCGATAGACGAGGTTTTCGTCCAGACCGTTTGAATCGGCATAACGCGCCACGTCGAGCCAGTGGCGCGCCCAACGTTCGCCGTAATGGGGTGACGCGAGCAGGCGGTCGATAACTTTAGCGAACGCGTTCCCCGCGGTGTCGTCGAGGAAGGCTTTCACTTCTTCGGGCGTGGGAGGCAAGCCAGTCAAATCGAAGGTGGCGCGGCGGAGCAATGTCCGCTTGTCTGCGGCGGGCGCAGGCTTCATACCCTTCTTCTCCAGCGCGCTCAGCACGAACGCGTCAATGGGCGACTTCACCCAGGAAGAGTTCTGTACAGCAGGAGCTTTGGGCTCGGCAGGCGGGACAAAGGCCCAGTATTTGGGGGCGGCAGCCTTCGTACTCGCCTCAGTGGCGGCGGGCCAGGGTGCCCCCATTTCAATCCATTTGCCGATGAAAGCAATATCGGCGTCTTTCAGCTTGCCCGAGGGGGGCATTTTCAGACTGCCGGACTGCATCACGGCTGTCAGCAGCAGACTCTCGGCTGCTTTACCAGGAACCACGGAAGGGCCCCGCGAGCCCCCTTTCAGAAGGTTTTCCCGGCCATCCAGACGTAATCCTCCCATGGCGGCTGTGGTGGAATGGCAGGCCCCGCACTGGCGCGAGAAAAGCGGCCGGATATTCGTTTCGAAGAATGCGTTCGCTTCTTCCGGCGTGGCTGCGTTGACGGGCAGCGTGAAAAAAATCAGGGAAATGAGGATGCGCGATTTCGACCGCATGGGGGTGGAACGATTCTATCAGTTCCGTAAGCGGTAAAGGTGGGGCTTTTCCGGGGGGGCGCCCGAGGCTCAGCTCGCGATCAAGTGGTCCAGTTGGGCCAGCGTGATGGAACCGTGCGAAATAGCCGAAACAACGCTTCCCTGGCGCAGAAAGATAATCTGCGGCGACTGGTGCCGGACTCCGGTCTTCTCCGCAATCTGGTTAGACGCTGCTCGTTGCTGGATTACTGACACCATGAGCAACGGGAATTCAGGGTGCGCATCTACGAACTTCATTACCTGAAGATGAGCAGCCCAGCTGGTAGGACATGCCGTGCTGTGCTTGAAAAGCATGACGGTGTCCTGCGCGATAAGCGCGTCAAGATCGGTGTCGGCATCAATTTCCTGAATGGGACCGGCCGATTTGCCTTCGGTCTCTGAGTCGCTTTTCTTGAACCAGTTGAACATGCTGTGAGTAGTCAGATTCGGTTGGACGTCGCGAAGATTCAGATCTTGAACGCGAGAGTTACAGGAGTACCGTTCGGGATCGGCGAACCCTCGGGGTGAAGCGCGCCGCTGGCTGCCTGGATCCGGAACCGGGTAATGGTGTCGGACTGTTCGTTGGTGGAAAGCAGATAACGGCCGGAGGGCTCGACGGTGATATACCGGGGCACCTTGCCGCCGGCTGGAGTCCAGCCCACGGACCGCAGAAAACCAGTTTTCGGATCAATCGCAAAGGCCGCAATACTGTCGTGGCCGCGATTGGAGGTGTAGAGGAATTTCGAGCCAGGGGTGAGGGTGAGCTCCGCCGCCGTGCTGTCCCCGGTAAAATCTTCGGGGAGTGTGGGCAAGATCCGAAGCGCCTGCAGCGTACCTTTGGCTGCGTCCCAACTGCAAGTCGTCACGCTGTTTCCGAGCTCATTCAGAACCCATACCACGGGAAGGGTTGGGTGAAAGGCCAAGTGGCGGGGGCCCGCGCCGGATCTGGTCTGGATGGAAGCCGACTCGGCGGGCGTCAGTTTGCCGCTATCCGCGTCGAACCGAAAGATGAAGACCCGGTCAAGACCTTTATCGGGAATCAGAACAAACTTACCGCCCGGGGCGAAAACAATCTGGTGCGGATGCGAACCTGGTTGCTCCACACGGTGCGGTCCCGGAGCGCCTTCCAGCTTGATCAGTTGAATGAAATCTTGCAGGCCGCCATCTGCCTTCACGGGCAGGACTGCCACTGTGCCCGAAGTATAGTTCGCCACAATCGCGAACTTGCCATTGGGGCTGATCGCCAGATGGGCGCCATTCGTGCCGCCGGTGGCGCCTTTGTTCAGGACTGCAATACTGCCTGTCGCGGGATCGATTGTGTACGCGGTAACGTACTCCTCATCACCGTGCGACGAATACAGAGTCTTACCGCCCGGTCCCACGGTAACGAAGGATGGATTCACCAGCCCGCCAAGAACCTGGGTCTGACTCCAAACCCCGGTGCGCGAGTCGATTTTGTAGACGTGGATCCCATCGCCGCGGCCTTTTCGTTTGGCAGTCGTAAAACAGCCAGCGTAGGCAAAAACAGAATGACCCGCCTGTCCGCTGGCCAAATCGGCCAGGGAAGCAACGGCGGCAGCGGCGCTGCCGGCAAAATCCCGGCGAGTCACGCTAGGAGCCTGTCGGGATGAAAAAAGGCGACATGCATTCGGAATCATGTAAACCGGATCGGCGAAGCGGTTACCGGGCATTTTTCGACTGGCGGTGCGAGGAGACCGGCGGGACCGAGGCTGAT
>CAIYVZ010000088.1 GCA_903929755.1 uncultured Acidobacteriia bacterium | reverse complement strand
GAACGCTTCGTTCGCAAACCACCACAACCGCTGCCAGCCCCTCAGGAGGTCTGGATCAATAAACCACTACAAGTACCCTCAGAGATTAAAACTCAGTAATCTATGCTTCCTGGTGTCTCAAAAGTGTTGACATGCACCGGGAGGCGCATCTTTTTTCTGCGGGCTGCCTCGCTGAGAATATCCACGGCGAGGCCGCTTACGGAGCCATCCGGGGCAATGAGGTAAAAAGGCGGCGAGTGGTCAACGCCCACACGTACCACGGGAGGGGGGACGTGTGGTGCCGCAACGGAGACGTACCACACTCCCAGCGCAAGCCCCGACAGCGCGACGATGGCCCCGCTTATGGATTTAACCCCGATCAAAACTAATAGTACTAGGTTTTGAGTCCCGATGGTCTCGCTGGGGAAGATTTGTTAAATAAATTACTCTCGCGTGGAGTTGTCCGTCAGTCTTGGCACGGTTTGATGACTATTTAGAGAGCATGGCGGGCGAGTTCGCCACGGGCAATGGACTCCAGGTGGACTTCGTCGGGACCGTCCGCGAGACGGAGTGTGCGGGAGTTCGCCCATGCGGCGGCGAGTTCGAAATCGGCGGAGACGCCGGCTCCGCCGTGGGCCTGAATAGCGCGGTCGAGCACCCGCAAGGCTACGTTGGGGGCGACGACTTTGATCATGGCGATTTCGGCCTTAGCGGCTTTGTTTCCAACCGTATCCATCATCCAGGCGGCTTTGAGAGTGAGGAGCCGGGCCTGTTCGATTTCGATTCGCGAGGTGGCAATATCGCTACGGATAGTGCCCTGTTCGGCGATAGTCCGACCGAAGGCTGTGCGGGACTTGACGCGGCGGCACATATCTTCGAGGGCGCGCTCGGCGACGCCGATGACACGCATGCAGTGGTGGATGCGGCCAGGGCCCAGGCGTCCCTGGGCAATTTCGAAGCCGCGGCCTTCGCCAAGCAGCAGATTCCCTGCAGGAACGCGGACGTTTTCAAACAAGACTTCGCCGTGGCCGTGGGGTGCCTGCTCATAACCGAAGACGGGGAGCATGCGCAGGATCTTGACTCCGGGGGCGTCCATGGGGACTACGATCATGGACTGCTGCTTGTGTCGGTGGGCAGTCGGGTCGGTCTTGCCCATGAAGATGGCGACTTTGCAGCGGGGATCGCCGGCGCCGGAGGTCCACCATTTCAGGCCGTTGATGACGTATTCGTCGCCCTGGCGGACGATGCTGGCTTCGATGTTGGTGGCGTCAGAGGAGGCGACGCGGGGCTCGGTCATGGCGAAACAGGAGCGGATTTCGCCGTTCAGGAGCGGTTCGAGGTACTGTTTCTTGAGTTCCGGTGAGGCGTAGCGCTCAAAGACCTCCATGTTGCCGGTATCGGGGGCGGAGCAGTTGAAAACCTCGGGACCGAGAGGGGAACGCCCCATGATTTCGCAGAGAGGGGCATATTCGAGGTTGGTGAGACCTGCGCCCCTGTTGCTTTCCGGGAGGAAGAGATTCCAGAGGCCGGCTTCTTTGGCGATTGGCTTTAGCTCTTCGATGACCGGGACTGGCTGCCAGCGGTTGGGGCCGGTGCAGTGCTCGTGATAACGGCGCTCATTGGGGTAGATGTGCTCTTCCATGAAGGCCTTCAGGCGCTTCTGAAGGTCCTGGGTCCGGGGAGAGAATTCGAAATGCATTTTCGACGGTCAGTTTACACTGGCCCGGGGCGTGGGGGCAAAAGCGGCCGTTGAGGTGGACCAGCAGACACTGGCGGAATGGGAAAAAGCAGGCGTGGAATTGTGCTGGTGCGGACTATCGCCAGGTGAGCAGGTCGCCCGCGAGATGCGGGACGGCGTTGAAGGAGTGGAGGCGAAGTTGGTCCGGGCGGAGCCGCATCATCGTATAGGAGGCGTTGTGGAGGACGCCGGCGAGGCGCATGGCGCGGTGGTCTTCCACGTCTAGACCGAGCGCAGCCCAGATGCCGATAGGGGTTCCGGAGGTGAAGACGACCAGGTTGTGGTCGTCACCGGGTTGGGTTAGTTTGGCAAGCTGGGTGCGGCAGGCGGCGATGCGGGCGTGGAAGTCACGGAAGGATTCGCCGGGGTAGCGGGGATGTCCTTTAATCCAGGCGGTGACGATGCGGACGTCGGCGCTGGTCCAGCGGCGGTGTACCTGCGCCTCAGTGTTGGTGCCTGCTGCGTGGACCTCTGCCTGCATGGCCTCGTATTCGGCGCGGAATTCAGGGTCCTCTTCGGCCAGGATGGGGGCCAGGTTCTGGTAGATGTGGTCGAGATCGAACTCATTCCAGGCGGGATCGTGGGTGGGGGCGGGGAAGGGCAGCCCGGCGGCTTGGTAGGCGGCGGCTATGTGTTCGGCGGTTTGGCGTTGGCGCGTGAGGCCACCCACCCAGGCGGCGTCAAAATGGAGGCGTTCGGCGGCGAAGTAATCGCCGAGGGCGCGGGCCTGGGTGTGGCCGAGAGGGGAGAGGCAGTCGTAGTTCTGGCGGGATCCGGCCTGACCGTGGCGGATTAAGAAGATTCGGCTCATAAGTTTCGGTTCACTGAGTTTTGATCCATCAGTTGCGCGGCCATGTGGACCAGGCTTCTCACGCGGCGGTCGAAGGCGCGGAAGCGCTCATCGTTCGTTTGGCCAACGTGGAAGCGGTAGTAGATCTGCTGAAGAATGACGGCGAGTTTGAAGACGCCGAGGACTTCGTGCCAGGGAAGATGGGTGACGTCGCGGCCGGTTTGGGCGACGTAGCGCTCAATCAGTTGAGTACGGGTGTACCAGCCGGGGCGAGTGGTGAGCACGGGGGTGGCGGGGTGTGGGTCGCCCTGCTGAGCCAGTTCTTTTTCAGAACGACTGGCCCAGATCCAGTAGCAGAGGGTGAGGCCGAGATCCGCCAGCGGGTCTCCGAGGGTGGCCATTTCCCAGTCGAGGACGGCTTCCACTCGGCTTGCATCGGGCCGGAGCATCACGTTGTCGAGCTTGAAATCGTTGTGGACGAGCGTGGGTGGGCCGGAGGGCGGAATGTTTTGGAGCCAGGCGATGACCCGGTCCATTTCGGGAAGGTCCTCGGTTTTGGAGCGCTGCCAGCGTTCGGACCAGCCCCGGACCTGACGCTCGAGGAAGCCTTCCGGGCGGCCGAGCGCGGCGAGTTTTGGATGGGAGACGTCAATTTGTTGCAGACGCACCAGGCAGTCGATGAAGGCTTCGCTCACCCGGGCCTGGTAGTTCGGGATGGCGGCCCATTCGGGGGGCGGGGCATCTCGGAGGACGATGCCGTGGCGACGTTCCATCAGGAAAAAAGTAGCTCCGGCCACGGTGGGGTCCTCACAGAGCAGGAAAACGCGCGGCGCTTCCGGAAAGTGCGGGTGCACGGCGTCGAGCACGCGAAACTCGCGAGCCATATCGTGCGCTTTGGGCGCGACGGGGCCGAGCGGGGGGCGGCGAAGAACGTACTCACGGCCCGCGGTGCGGATCAGGTAGACGAGGTTGGAATGGCCGCTGGGGAACTGCTCGATGGCCAGACCGTTGGCGTCGGGCAGCTGGCTGTGGAGCCAGGCGGAGAGGCGGGCGGCATCGAGTTCTTCGCCATGGCGAACGGGGGCGGTGTCGCTTGTCATCATGAGGTGGCGCGCTACCTGTACTGGCGCACAATCCATTCGGCAACGCAGCAGGGCTTGGTAGAACCTTCCACTTCGATGGTGACGGCGAAGACAGTCTCCACGCCGCGGGCAATGTCGGTCACTTCCTGGAGGACGAAGCGGCCGCGAATGTTCGCCCCGGAACGGACGGCATTGGGGAAACGGACTTTGTTCAGGCCGTAGTTAATACGCAGGCGCACGTTTTCCAGGCTGAGGATATTGCGGGACAGGTAACTGACCATGGACAGCGTAAGAAACCCGTGGGCGATGGTGGTGCCGTAGGGCGAATCCGCTTCGGCGCGGACGGGATCGGTGTGGATCCACTGATCGTCTTCGGTGGCTTTCGCGAAGGTATCGATGCGGTCCTGCGTGACCGGGAACCAGTCGGTGAGACCGACTTCGGTCCCGACCAGAGTATGCAGTTCGTCCATTTTCATGGGAGTGCCTTTCATCTTTATCGGAGGGGCTTGCCCCATTCCACGTTCTGGCGGAGGGCCTTCTTGAGTATCTTCCCACCCGGATTGCGCGGCAGGAAATCCTCGCGGACGACCATGTACTGCGGGACTTTGAAATCCGCGAGGCGGGATTTCGCGAATTCGATTAGTTCGGGGATCGCGATGCTGTGGCCGGGTTTGGCGACGACGATGGCTCCGACCTTTTCGCCCATCATGGCGTCGGGGACCCCAAGGACCGCGCATTCGAACACATCGGGGTGCGCCGCGAGAGCGCTCTCCACCTCCACGCAGTAGACGTTTTCGCCCCCGCGGTTGACCATGTCTTTCTTGCGGTCAACGATTTGGACGAAGCCCTGGTCGTCGAGGCGGGCGAGGTCTCCCGTGCGGAGCCAGCCGTCCGCGAAGGTTTCGGTGGAAGCTTCCGGTTTGTTCCAGTAGCCGGGGACGACGTTGGAGCCGCGAATGAGCAGTTCGCCGATATCGCCGCCGGGATCTTTCAAAACGTCCGTGAGACGGAGGTCAATGTTGGGGACGGCGACGCCGACAGATTCAGGGCGCGTGACGGAGTACTGATACGGCAGCCAGGTGGTGAGCGAGGAGGTCTCGGTGAGGCCGTAGCAGTTGGAGACGCGGGCATTGGGGAACGATTCGAGGATGCGGGCGATGAGGTCCGGCGGTGTGGGCGCGCCTCCGTACATGACTCGCTGAATGTTCCGCATGTCGAAATCGGCGAAGTTCTTCTGGTTGATGGCGAGCCAGTAGATGGCGGGGACAGAGGCGAGGAAGCCGATGCGTTCGGCGGGGATGGCGCGGAGGAAGTCCTGGACGTGGAAGGTGGGCAGGATGACGGTTGTGCCGCCGACTTCGCAGGTGGGGAGGAGTTGGGAATTGCAGCCGGTGACGTGGAAGAGCGGGACGGAGACGAGGGTGCGGACTTCGGAATCAGCCGGGATGAAGTCCACGCGGTGGCAGGTTTCCATGTTGGCGAGGAAGTTCTCGTGGGTCGTCATGGCTCCTTTGGGGAAGCCGGTGGTGCCGGAGGTGTAGAAGATGGCCGAGATATCGGTGGGGCGGGTGTCTTCTACAGCCAGAGGGGGGCCGTCGGGCAGGGTCATGCCTGGCAGAAATACGTACTTCGCGCCGGAATCGGTGACCACGTAGTCGATTTCGGCTTCGCTGAAGCGGATGTTGACGGGGACGGCGGTGGCTCCGGCAAGCTGGATACCGAAGAAGGCCAGGCACCAGTTGATGCCGTTGGGGTAACGGATGGCGACGCAGTCCCCGCGTTTGATGCCGGAATCGCGCAGGCCCCCGGCCACGCGGGCGGCCCCGTCCCAGAGTTGCTGGTAGGTGAGCCGTCCGCCGCCCCACTCGGCTCCCCATTCGGATCCCCATTCGGCTCTCCATTCAACCAGCGCCTCGCGATCCGGGCAGCGGTCCACGGTATTGCGCAGCATGTGGACGAGCGATGCCGGACGGTTGAGGTATCGAGAGATTCCCTGGGCGTCCGGCGCGATGTTGGAGTAGTCGAAGGGGCGAAGCAGCGGCATTTTACGAGAGTTTCTTCAGGTTACCAATGTTCGGGAGGAACGTAGTGGTGCGGACGAGTTCGGCGACCTGGCGGATGTGGCTCAGGTCGTGTGCGACCCAGTAGTTCAGCATATCTTCGAGTGAAAAAGTGCCGGCGACCGGGTGTTTGGCGGTGCGCTGGGCGGCAGAGGGCTCCAGATCGAGGAGAAACTCGATATTGGCTTCGCGCTGTTCTTCGAAGTGGGCGAAGGAGTCTTCGGGGTCGCGGCCGGAGTAGGCGCCTTCGGCGTCGAATTGGTTCTGGTCGTAGGGTTCCACGGTGGGGTTGTCCTGGTTGACGATCAGGTCCAGGCGGAGACGGAACATGCCGCCTTCGATGTGGGCGAGGTGCTCCAGAACTTCGGCAATGGACCAGCGCCTGGGGTCGGGGCGGTTGACGGCGTCGAAGTCGCTCACGTTGGTCATGAGTTGGCGCAGGATTTCGGGGGTGGCGGCGAGCTGGTCGATGGCGGGGAGTTCGAGTTGTTTATCGGGCATCACCTCATTGTCTCCGCTCATTGTCTCCGTTCCTGTCTGAGCCCTGGGCCGCGGTCCCAAACCGGGCGGCGCGGAATGGGATAACATGAGTCTCCAGAAGGTATGGAGATCTCAAGAATGAACGAATTGACCTCGTTATTGAGCCGGCGTGAAATGGGACGGATGTCGGTTGCGGCCTTTGTGGCGGCGGCGTCCGAAAGATTAGGGATGGCGAAGGTTCATCCGTCGCAGCCGGGGATCAAGCTTTGCGGGCAGGCTCCGGCCAAGCCGACCGATGAGGAACTAAAGTTCTGGAAGCAGATTGGCTGCGATTACGTCAGCGTCGGGTCCACGCCGGATCTTCGGACTGCGGACGGCTTTAAGCAGATCAAAAAGCGGTATGCCGACGCCGGGATAACGGTCTGGAATATCGGCAATACGTCGGTCCACAACATGCCGGAGGTGACGCTGAACCTGCCTGGCCGGGACAAGAAGGTAGAGGAGTATAAGCAGTACATCCGAAATCTGGGCGAGGCGGGGATTTACTACACCACGTACGCGCACATGGGGAATGGCATTTGGTCGAGTGGGCGAGCTGATGTTCGCGGCACTTCGGCGCGCGAGTTCGATATGGCGAGCCCGAACAAGAAGGGCGTTTGGGATGGCAAGGAGTGGACGGAGCCGCTGTCGCATGGGCGGGTGTTCACGAAGGAAGAGATCTGGGAAAACTACATCCACTTCATTCAGCAGGCGGGGCCTGTGGCGGAGGGAGCGGGCGTACGCATTGGGATTCATCCGGACGATCCGCCGGTTCCGGTGCTGGCAGGCGTGCCGCGCTGCATCTTCAGTAACTTTGACGGCTATCGCCGGGCGATGGAGATTGCGGCCAGTCCCAATGTAGGGATTTGCATGTGTTGCGGGACCTGGCTGGAAGGTGGGAAGGCTCTGACGGGTAAGGATCCGGAAGAGATGATCCGCTACTTCGGCGCGGAGAAGATCTGGAAGATTCACTTCCGCAACGTGAGCGGGCCGCTGCCGCATTTCGTGGAGACGTTCATGGATAACGGCTACTACGACATGTACAAAATCATGAAAGCCTTGCGCGATGTGAACTATGACGGGATTGTGATTCTGGACCACACGCCGGGCTTCACGGGGGGCCGTTATGCCGAGCAGGCTTACGGGTTCGCTTATATGAAAGCGCTGTATTCGCGGGCACTGTCGGAAGCGAAGGCGTAAGGCGATGACACGGGCGGGACTCCGTTTGCTGCTGGGTTTGCTGCTGGTTTTACTGCTGGCTGCGGGGACTGCCCTGGCGCAGGTTTCACAGGTGACCGGCTATATCAAGGGGCCGAAGGGGGAGCCGGTACCCAACGCGGTAGTTGGCTTTGACCGGCTTGACTACAAGCTTCATGCCGAGGTGAAGACGGATAAGACCGGCTACTACCAGATCTATTCGCTGCTGAACGGTGACTATTCGGTCACCGTGACGCTTGACGGCAAGGTTCGCGAGAAGAAAGATTTCTATCACGCGGATCCGGGACGTCAGCAGTTACCGCTCACCTTTCTGCTGAAAGGGGAAGGTGCAGCGCCCCCGGCGGCCCCGGGCTGGCCTGAAGTGACGGGCTCGAAGGCTGTGGTGGACGCGTTCCAGGCTGCGCGAAAGGCGCTGGAAGGCAAGCAGTTCGACGAGGCGATTGAGAGCCTGAATGCTGCCGCTGCAGGGGACGCAAAGCAGGCTGCGGTGTGGGGCATGATGCTGGACGCGTATCTGGGGGCGGCGAGGGCGAAGCCTGCTACTGCTTCCGCGAACCTGGAGAAAGCGCGGACGGCTTTTTCGCATGCGACGGAACTGGCCCCGGCCGATCCCGTGAATTTCAATAATTTCGCCCTGTTTCTGGCCAGCGCAGGCAAGCCTGACGAAGCCCGCGGCCATCTGGAAAAGGCGGTGGCGCTGGACCAGGCAGGTAAGGCGAAATACTCCTTCAATATGGGGGTGTTGCTGCTGAATCAGGGGCAGGCAGAGGCGGCGATCGTGCAGTTTCACGACGCCGTGACAGCCGATCCGAAGTATGCCGAAGCGCAATACCAGTTCGGTGTCGCGCTGGCCGGGAAAGCAGCGCCGGATGCGTCGGGGAAAATGGTCGTTCCGGCCGGAACGCTGGAAGCGCTGCGGGCTTATCTGGAACTGAGTCCGGGGAGCGATAATGCGCAGGGGGCCCGCGATATGCTCGCGATGTTCGGTGGGGCGGCACCCGCCAAAGGCAAAAAGAAATGACGCAGAAACAGGAAGAACTTGTCTTTAAGAAGCTTGACGAGCTGAAGATTGAACTTCCCTCGTGGGCGTTTGCGAATACAGGGACTCGGTTCGGCAAGTTTATCGATGCTTCGGCGGCCACCACGATTGAGGAAAAGCTGGCGGATGCGGCGGAAGTGAATCGGTTTACGGGGTGCTGCCCGTCCGTCGCGGTGCATGTTCTGTGGGATTTCCCGGATGGGGTGCAGAGTGCGGCACCGGCGGCCCAGGCGGCGGAAAAGCTGGGGGTTCGGATTGGCGCGGTGAGTCCGAATGTGTTCCAGGATCAGGAGTATAAATACGGGTCGCTGGCGAACCCTGCCCCGGAGATTCGCAAGAAGGCGCTGGACCATATTCTGGACTCCATAGCGATTGCCAAAGCTGCGGGCAGCCGGGATATTACGCCGTGGTTCACGGATGGCTCGAATTACCCGGGCACGGCGCACATGCGGCAGCACAAGCGCTGGTTCGAAGCCGGGCTGCGCGCGGCGCACGATGCGCTGGCGCCAGAACAGCGGCTGCTGGTGGAATACAAGCCGTTTGAACCTGCCTTTTATCACACGGATATCGCGGATTGGGGTATGGCTTTGGTGCTGGCGAAGGCGGCGGGGAGCCAGGCGAAGGTTCTGGTCGACACGGGGCACCACTACCAGACGCAGAATATTGAGCAGATTGTGGCGTGGCTGCTGGACGAGAATATGCTGGGCGGTTTCCATTTGAATGACCGCCGCTTTGCCGATGACGACCTGACGCTGGGTTCCATTGATCCGTATCAGGTTTTCCGCATTTTTCACGAGATCTGTTTCTTCGAATGGGAGCAGGGCAGGGTAGCCGATGTGGCGTTCATGGTGGACCAGAGCCACAATCTGAAGCCGAAGGCGGAGGAGATGATCCAGACCGTGATGATGGCGCAGAATATCTTCGCTCAGGCTGCGATTGTGGACCATGCGCGGCTCTCGCAGGAGCAGGCGGCCTGCAATCTGATTGACTCGGAAGTTTGCCTGCAGGATGCGTTCCAGACCGATGTCCGGCCCGTGGTGGAAGAGTGGCGAAGGGCGCGCGGGCTGGCGGCGAATCCCCTGAAAGCGTTCCGGGAGAGCGGGTATCTGGCGCGGGTGATTGCGGAGCGTGCAGGACGCGCACAGGCTGTTTCCTCGTATGCGTGAGCGCGTTTGTTTCCTGCTGAAGGTGAAGGCGGACCGCTTGCCGGAGTATCGCCTGCGCCACGAAAATGTGTGGGCTGAAATGCGGCAGGCGCTCACCGAGACGGGCTGGCACAACTATTCGCTGTTCCTGCGGGATGACGGCTTGCTGGTGGGCTATCTGGAAACGCCGGATTTCGAAGCTGCGCTGCGCGGCATGGCGGAGCGCGACGTGAATGCGCGCTGGCAGGCCAGCATGGGCGAGTTCTTTGAACATCTGGACGGGCGGCGTCCGGACGAGGGCATGCTTCGGTTAGAGGAAGTTTTTCATTTGGCCTGATTCACTTCGGTTGAGCGAGCAGGCCCTGATCTTTGAGCCAGTCGCCGAACAGGTCGATCCAGTGGTCCACGGGCAGGCCGTGCGGGGTGAGGCCGAAGCCGTGGCCTCCCTTCGAATAGACGTGGAACTCGACCGGGATGTCGGCGGCTTTCCAGTCGGCGTAGAGTTTCGCGGCGGCTACCGACATGAGCTTGTCGTCATTGGCCACGAGGATGAACGCCGGCGGGGCGGGCTTCGGGATTGCCTTACCCTGTGTTGCGCCTCCGTAGACGGGGGCGGCGTAGTCCGGGCGACCGGAGGGGTCGGGGTCCATGATGGCGTTGACCGTCGCCATGGCACCGGCGGAAAAGCCCATCAGAACGATTCGGTTCGGGGCAAGTCTGAACTCTTTCGCTTGCTGGCGGAGGAGTTTGACGGCCTGACGACAGTCGTCGGTAGCGAGCGTCTGGATCTCGGGATTGAGTCTTGCGGGATCGGCTTTCCCGAGCGAGGCCATGAAGGATGCGAGGTATTTCTGGAACTCGGGTTCGGGCGCGGGCGTTTCCACCACACGATACTTCAGCACGAACGCGGCGACACCGCGCTGCGCCAGCCATTTCGCCACGAAGACGCCCTCGCTGTCCCACGAGAGGAAGCGGAAGCCTCCTCCCGGGGCAACGATGACGGCGGTGCCCGTAGCTTTGCCGGGGGCTGGCAGGTAGGCGGTCAGCGTGGGGTTGACGATGTTGCGGACCATCGCTTCGCCGCGCGCATTTTTGTACTGGATCTCGTGCTGCATCCAGTTTTCGGAGCCGGGTGCGGGGCCCTGCCAGAGAGGGATCACCTGCTGGGCAAACAGCGCGGGCGCGATCAGCAACAGCAGGTGAAGTCTCATTGAGCTATTTACCTTTCTGGAAGAGCAGCGGCGCGATCTCGGTCAGGTTTTGGCGCCACAACGGCCAGACGTGGGCCATCCCTGGCGTCTCCACTTCGGTTACCTTCACGCCTTTATCCTTCAGCCAGGTGCGGAACTGACGGTTCACACCCATCAGGCTATCTTCTGTGCCACAGCCAATCCAGAGCAGCTTGAGCTGTGAGTTGACCTTCGCGTCCACATGGGGGAAGTTCATCTCGAAAACGGCGTTGTCGAGTGCCATCGCACCACCACGGCCACCGCCCGGGGCTGGCGGAATCGCGGGGGTGGCGATTGCACTTGTGGGGCGGGGCCACATAACATAAGCGCCACTGAACGATGCGATATAGGCGAACTTATCCAGGTGATTCATGCCGGTGAACATGGCTTCGGCACCGCCCATGGAGAGGCCGGCGATGGCGCGATGATTGCGGTCTTTTGCCACGCGGTACTGTTTGTCCACCTGGGGCATCACTTCCTCCAGCAGCGCTTTGGCGAAGTTGGGGATCATCTGGTTGCCCCCCATGGCGCCACCGCCGCCGCGGCCTCCTGCGAACATCTTCGCGGTTTCAATTCCGTAGCCGAGGGTGTTGACCATGACCATCGGTTCGGCCTTGCCCTGGCCGATCAGGTTGTCCAGGATGACGTTGGCGGCGCCGGCTGAGATCCAGCCTGCGGCATCGTCACCGAGGCCGTGGAGAAGGTAAAGAACAGGGTAGGCTTCTTTGCGGTTCGGGTCGTAGTTTGGCGGAGTGTAGACGTAGAAGTCGCGGTCATCGCCAATCAGGGCGGAGTGATAGAAATGGTGCGCTACGGCGCCACGTGCGAGGCCCGGTTTCGGCTCCCAGCTGACGTCTCCCGGGACATGGACGATGTTCTGTCCGGCGGACGTCGCGGAGGTCTTAAAGGCCGGGTTTGCCGGATCATTTACAGTGGCTCCGTCGATGGAAAACGCGTAGCCGTACATGTCGGGCTTCAGGGGGTCGGTGGTGACGCTCCAAACGCCCTGCTCGTCCTTCTGCATCAAGATGCGGCCGGGCGGCAGGCCGGTTACGGCAACCTCTTTGGCATTGGGGGCGCGGAGCCGGAAAGTGATACGGCTATCGGCGGAAACTTCGGGGGATTTTGGGGCGGGCGCGCCGCCTCGTCCTCCGGCCCGACCGGGTGCGGGAGCGGAAGGGGGCTGTGCGGCAGCCGTAAAACAAAGGGCAGCCAGGAGCGCTCCGGTTGCAAGGATCTTCGTAAATTTCATTTCGTGAAGATTATATCGACACGTTACACAACTGTCGCAGCCCGTTAGTCAAATTGATATTTTTCGCGGGTAAGATCCGAAGAGTACTACCAGCAGCGCCTATTCCCTGAGGAGATGTCATTGAGTATCCAAGCCACGATTTTGAAGAGCCTTCCACGCACTGTCCTTGCGTCCGTCGCCCTTGCGGCGTCCCTGTTCGCGCAGACAATGTTCGCCCAGACAACCCCCAGCGTCCGCATTCTGCTCCCGGAGCGCACCCGGCTGCTTGAAGGGCAACTGGTGGACCTGGTTTTGGAGGTCCGCAACGCTCGCAACGTAACGAACCTGAGTGTAACCGCCGGTTCCGCCGACCTGACCTCGAAGTTCAGCGCTCCCGCGCCCGCCACGCTCGATTGCAACACCGCTCCCGCCGTGGTTGTCCGCGCGAATCTGCAGTCATTCGCACCGGGAACTTTTGATCTGAAAGTTTCGCTGCAGGCGGATGGCGCAACTGTTACCGACACGCGCAGTGTCCTGGTCCGTCCCTTTTCGGTAACCCCCAATCGCAACATCGTGCTCTTTATTGGTGACGCCATGGGCACCGCTTATCGCGACGCCGCCCGTCTTGTCTCCCGCTCCATCGTAGATGACAAGGGGAAGAACTCTTTCCGCGATGGCTTCTTCGATGGCCTTCTGGAAATGGACAAGATGCCTGTCAGCGGCATGTCCATGACCTATGGCACCGATTCGGTAGTTCCCGATTCCGCTAACACCGGCACCGCCTGGGCCACCGGGAACAAAAGCTTCCTGAACGCTGTGAACGTTGTTGGAGACGGCACGGATTGCGCCTGGCGGTTCACTGGCCTGCAGAACGCGGCTACGCTGCCCACCATGCTGGACAATCCCCGGGTGGAGAACCTGTGGCAGTATCTGAAGCGCCGTTACAACTACCGCACCGGCATTGTGACAACGGCTGCCGTTACCGATGCGACGCCTGCGGTGGAAGGTGCTTACTCCGGCTACCGGCAGACCCGCCTCGAAATCGCTCGCCAGTATCGTGAAAATCCGATGCTGAATGGCCGTCCCGCCTTCGACGTGATTCTTGGCGGTGGGGCCGATCCTTTCACTGCCGCTGGCCGTCCCGACAAGCGTGACCTGATTGCTGAATTTCAAGGGCTCGGTTACCGCTACGTTACGAATGCCACGGACCTGAAGGCTGTCACGTATGGTTTCGGTCTGATTGGCCTTTTCAAGGGCTCTGCTCGTCCCGCGCCCGCCAGCAATGGCATCGCAACCGCCGACGTGAATATGGATGTGGCTTATGACAAATTGGGGCTGCAGCGCCCCGCGTCCGAACCGCTGGTGAACTTCGCGGGCTACACCGATCAGCCCATGCTGGACCAGATGACGGGCAAGGCTATCGAAGTGCTGACGAGCTCCCCTTCGCTCTTCGCGCAGCCGAGGCCATTTATCCTGATGGTGGAAGGCGCGTCCATCGACAAGCAATCCCACCCGAATCAGGCTGCGGGCCAGATCTGGGACACAATTGAATTCGACAAGGCCGTTGGGGTTGCCCGGAAGTGGGCCTCTGCCCGCCCGACGAAAGATACGCTGATTGTCGTTACCGCCGATCATGATCAGTCCATGAGCATTATTGGAGTCAGCAACACGCCGGACACCGAATACTTCGACCGCAATAAGACCCAGAAAGTTTCGCTGACCACTCCGGCGGGCGATCAGGGCTTTACCGTCTACGGTGACTCCTACTCCAACGTTCGCGCAGGGTTGCCCTTCATCAACACCAGCACGGATGCCTCGAACAACACGGGTGCGGCTGGCCAGCCTGGTACATTTAAGCCGAGTGCGCCGGCCGCCGATCCGGCTTCCAGCACTTACTCGACTTACTACGGCGTGCCCGCTTACAAGCTGGACGCGAAGTCCGGATACCCGGTAAATGCCGGCGATGGTACCCGCCGCCTCGCGGTTGGTTATCGTACGGGCGACCACACGGGTTCCAGTGTGCCGATCACCGCGGAGGGTCCTGGTGCGCTGCTCTTTACCGGGTATATGGACCAGACGGACATCTTTTTCAAGATGGCGACGGCGCTCTCTGCCGACACGACGGATATCGACAAGATGGTGGATACCCTGGTAAACAATAACGGCCGCTTCCCGGCGACTGTCGGCAAATAAGGGCAACGGAACCAGTGCGAAAAATACAGGTTGTTCTTGCGGGGGTGCTGCTCTGTGCGGCACCCCTGTTCGTTCAGGCGAACGAACCACAATTACCCTCTGCCAGCGATCCCGTTGTGGAGAAGGGGGAGCTGCAGTGGTTTCAGTTAAGGGAATCGCGGACCGAAGTTGCGAAACAGCTGGGCCTGCCGAAAATGGTGGCTCCGTTCGGCGCGGACTTCGAAGCGTGGCAGTATCAGTTGGGGGAAGTGGAAGAGGAAGGTTTTTCGCACCAGTTGGTGTTCCGAAAATCGACCGGTGAACTGATCAGCATCGCCCGGAATTATGCTTCGGAGCGTACGGTGGATGAGTGGTTTCCCGAAGCCGAAACTACGGCGTATTTCTACTCGTCGCCCTCCGATCCGAAGAAGATCGAGTACAGCGTTCGAGTTCGGAAGATGCACGGGGGGCGGCTACTTCTGGCAATGGGTGTTTCGAGGCCTGGCCAGGTAACGGGGCAGATCTTCCTGATCCGGGATACGGAGCTGGCTGCGTTCTATCCGTGGCTGGCGGTTCAGCTGAAGCGCCCAGCCAAACCGTAACGGCCCTCTCCTGTTCGCGAGGTGTGGTTATGACACACTCCAGTTAGCAGACAGGAACAGGTAGCGGACATGAACAAGATCTATCCCTCAGCAGAAGCCGCCGTTGCCGATATCGGCGATGGTGCCACTATCATGATTGGCGGTTTCGGGCTGTGCGGTATTCCCGAAGACCTGATCGCGGCCACCGTCGCCCGCGGCGTTAAGAATCTCCACACCATCAGCAACAACATGGGCGTTGATCACGTGGGCATGGGGCTGATGCTCGAAGCCGGCATGATTGCGTCCCACATTGGCAGCTATGTAGGCGAAAACAAGCTGCTGGAAGAGATGGTGCTCGGTGGGCGGCTGGATCTAACGCTCGTCCCCCAGGGCACTCTTGCGGAGCGAATTCGCGCGGGAGGCGCGGGGATCCCTGCTTTCTTTACCCCCGCCGGCGCAGGCACGATTGTGGCGGAAGGCAAGGAAATCCGCGAGTTTAAGGGTCGTAGTTATGTGATGGAAGAGGAGCTCACGGCGGACTTTTCGCTGGTGAAGGCCTGGCGCGGCGACCGCATGGGAAATCTGGTTTATCGGAAGACGGCCCGCAATTTCAATCCGGTAATGGCGACGGCGGGAAGGTGCACCATCGCTGAGGTTGAAGAGATTGTGGAGCCTGGAGAACTGGATCCGGACAGTATTGCTACGCCCGGCATCTACGTTCATCGCGTAGTGAGATGGACCGGCTATGAAAAGCGGATTGAACGACGGACGGTTCGTGGAGGTGGCCAGTAATGGATCCCCGAGAGATTATTGCCCGCCGGGCGGCGCGTGAACTGCAGGACGGCTTCTATGTGAACCTCGGTATTGGAATCCCGACGATGGTGGCGAACTATGTGCCCGAGGGCATGGAAGTGATCCTGCAATCGGAGAATGGGATGCTCGGCGTGGGGCCTTATCCTGTCGCGGGAACGGAAGATGCCGACCTTGTGAATGCGGGCAAGGAAACGGTTACTGAGATTCCCGGAACGGCTTATTTTTCGTCGGCCGATTCTTTTGCGATGATTCGCGGGGGGCATGTGAATCTGAGTATTCTGGGGGCGCTGCAGGTGGATCGCCAGGGCAATCTGGCCAACTGGATGGTGCCGGGGAAAATGCTGAAGGGCATGGGCGGCGCCATGGATTTGGTGGCCAGCGCCCGGCGTGTAATTGTGGCGATGGAACATGCCACCAAAAGCGGCGCGCCGAAGATTCTGGATGCCTGCACGTTGCCTCTCACGGGGTCTAAGGTGGTGGATACGATCATCACCGAACTGGCCGTGATGCGGGTTACCGTGGAGGGTCTGGTGCTGGAGGAATTGGGTCCGGATGCCACGGTGGAACAGGTGCAGCGGCTAACCGGGACGGCGTTAATTGTTGCGGAGTCCGTGAGGAGGATGTTCTGATGCTGGAAGAAGTGGCCATTGTTGCAGCGGTTCGGACGCCGGTGGGGAAGTTTCAGGGGGCTCTGAGCGCGATGTCCGCGCCGCGCCTGGGAGCGGTGGTGGTGCGCGAAGTGGTCCGCCGGGCTGGCTTCGATGCTGCGCTGGTAGACGAATGCATCATGGGTAATGTTCTGCCTGCCGGGCTGGGGCAAAACCCCGCACGTCAGGCGGCTTTGTACGGCGGGTTGTCCGATGAAGTGGGCCCGCTCACTATCAACAAAGTGTGCGGTTCCAGCCTGAAGGCGGTGGGGCTGGCGGCGCAGGCGATTCAGACGGGCAACGCCGGAATCGTGATTGCGGGCGGCATGGAGTCTATGACGAACGCCCCGTACTTGTTGCCGCAAGGTCGGCAGGGCTTTCGGATGGGCAACTCCACTGTGGTGGATTCCATGGTGCACGACGGTCTTTGGGATGTTTACAACGACTATCACATGGGGATTACGGCAGAGGAGGTGGCCACGAAGCACGGGATTACTCGCGAAGAGCAGGACCGCTACGCGATGGAGTCGCATCGTCGGGCGGTGACGGCCTGGAAAGAGGGCAGGTTCAATGCCGAAGTGGTCTCGGTGGAAGTGCCTGCCAGAAAAGGGCCGCCCACAGTTTTCAGCATGGATGAATCGATTCGGGAGGATATCTCGCTGGCGTCGCTGGGGGCGCTGAAGCCCGCGTTTCGGAAAGACGGTACCGTAACGGCAGGCAATGCGCCGGGCGTGAATGACGCGGCTGCTGCACTGGCTGTGATGTCGGTGGCCCGGGCGTCGGCACTTGGTTTGCAGCCGTTGGTTCGTATTCGGGCGCAGGCGACAAGCGGAGTGTCGCCAAAGTGGGTGATGCTGGCCCCGGTTACGGGTGTGCAGAAGGTTCTGGCGAAGGCTGGGTGGGCCATCGGGGACGTCGATTTATTTGAGTTGAATGAAGCGTTTTCGGTACAGGCGCTGGGTGTGATGAAGGAACTCGGCGTGGATCCGGGGAAGGTAAATGTGAACGGCGGCGCGGTAGCGATCGGGCACCCGATTGGCGCGAGCGGGGCGCGCATTTTAGTAACGCTGATCCACGAGATGATTCGGCGGGATGTGCGTCGGGGTGTGGCGGCGTTGTGCCTTGGCGGCGGTAATTCGGTGGCGCTGGCAGTAGAACGTTAGGGGCGCCCAGGCTTTGTTTGGCCTGCCAGGCCACTCAGCAGGTTCTCGTACTGCGTGGTGACCGCGTCCCAGTCGTAAAGCTGCCGTACCCGCTCTGTCGCCCTGGCGCGATAAGCGGCCCTGTCGTGGTCAGACATTTGGAGAACTTCGCGGATCCTGGCGGTGAGGCCCTCGGTGTCGGAATAGGGCAGGCCCGCGTCGCCACAGACCTCGCGGTTCTCTGTCGTATCCAGATAAAGCACCAGGCATCCCTTGCCCATGGCTTCAATCAGCGCGGGATGGGTGCCTCCTACCTGGGTTGCATGGATGTAGGCAAAGCACCAGGAACCCAGTTCCCTGTACCCCAGACCATAAATGCCCCCGGGGATAACAATACGAGGGTCTTTCGTGTCGCGGACTCTTTCGATATACTCTGCGGCATACGGAGCATCGCCGATGAGCGCCAGCTTCATGTCGGTTGAAACTTTCTCAAATGCCATGCGAACTTCCAGGGCCTGGTTTTCCGGCTCCATGCGGCTGACGTAGAGAAAGTAGCGATGCGGCTGTAGTCCCAGTTGTGAATTGATGGTGGTGGAGGCTTCACGTGTTGTGGCGGTTCCATACGCGATGAAGGTAGTGGCAGCGCCGTAGGTTTCCTGATAATAGCGGCGGATGGCCTGCGCATCGGTAATAACGGCGTTCGGCAGCTTTGTCGCGAGCCATTCCGATATCCGGTACCACCCCCGGGCGAGCGCGTTCCATTTTTGGCGCTTCCTCTCAATGCCATCCACATTGAGGGCAACCGGGATTCCGATGGCGCGTGGCAAAACAGTAAAGATCGCGTTGGCTGCATTGCAGTAGAGCGCCACGTCCACGCGGTGCGTCATCAGGTGCAGGGTTGACAGAAAGGTATGCGCCAGCGTGTCCAGGTATTTGTGGCGAATGGTCGGCAGATATACCAGTTCAGAACCCTGGAATGTCGGTTCGGTGTGTTGCTGCCGGCAATAGACGATTACCTGGTGACCACGGGCAGCCAGGCGCCGTGACAGTTCTTCAGCAAAGGTCTCAAAACCACCGTAGTTAGCAGGTATGCCGCGCGTACCGAGGATTGCAATTCGCACCAGGTAATATATTCCCCTGGTTAGCGGCGTGTGGCTTTGGACGTGCGGGTCTGGCTGGGGATGGCCTTCTTTGGCGCGGGTTTACTGACGGGTTTGAAATCGAACCAGCTGGCGATATAAGCATCGTCAACTCTCTTCTTCGCCATAATCTCCTGGCGTTTTGCCAAAACATTGCGCCAGTTCCTGAACAGGAAAGGGAAAGCTCGCAGGGACGTGTGTTCCCAGAGGATGCAGCAACTGATGACCACCACGTCGCGGACGGTGATCGCCAGGAAATTCCGGCGGTAGAGGTCCGGGGTAATATTCTTGATCCGCAACAGGAAACGGTTCTTCACCGAGTGCATGTTGATTTCGGCAGGCAGGGCCCGCCGGTTGCCGGGAAGCGCTTTGCGGACGTGATAACCCTTGGCGTATGGGGCGTAGAGGCACTTCCAGCCCATGAGCTGGGATCGCCAGGCAACGTCGGCATCTTCACGGTAGGCAAAAAAGTCGTTGTCGAAGAATTCGCCCTGTACCAGAATGTCGTCGATCATGTCGCGGCGGTAAAGCGCAGCCGCTGCGGTAGCGCCGAAAACATACTCATAATTCCGGAAGCTGCCGTTGTCTACCTGCAGGCTGCCGCGGTCCAGGTGGCGAAGATTCGGAGTGAAGTAGATACCGGTGGAATCGACGGTGGGTTCCTCGGGGAAATCGAAACTCGCCGTCATGGTGAGCAGTTTGCCGCACACCGTGCCAACTCTGGAATCGATATTGCCAGCCGTTACCAGAGCTTCAATGAAGCCCTGCAGCAGCAGGACGTCGGGATTCAGCGTCAAAACCCATTCCGAGTTCGACATGGCGATCGCCTGATTCTGGGCGGCAGAAAAGCCAATATTTTCTTCGTTATAGATAATCTGGCAGCGGTCTTCGAAGGGCTCCAGAATATCGATGGTCCCGTCTGTGGAGTTGTTATCGATGACGATAATCTCCTTGAACGGGTACTTTTGATCGAGGACAGATTCCAGACAGCGCTTAATAAAGCGGCCACTGTTGTACGTGACGATCGTTACCGAGACGAAACCGTTTCCGGACATGTTTGCGCGAGTCCGCTCCACCATCTAATATTCTCGACTGCCAGACTTCTCACACTTTTGTTCCGCAACCGTGGTAACGTGAGTTCGGCTTGTAAACAGCCGCACCAGCGCCACTTGCAGAACGCCTCCGTAAATCCGGAATGCTTTAGAACCGTTACGCGGCCACCCGATTACCGCGCGGAGCAAAGCACCTGTTACAACCGCTGCGCAAACCACACGGAATCCGATGATCCCGAAGTGCCTTGCCGCATATTCAAGAAGATTACCATACCAGTTTTTGCGGCGAATCGCGGCGCCGACAGTAGTAAAAGAGTGCCCCCCGGAATGCCGTGCCTGCGCCGCCGGTTCGTACACGCCCAGGTATCCGGCACGCTTCAGCCGCGCGCAAAAATCCACGTCTTCAAACCAAGTTGGCGTAAAGCGCTCATCAAGACCGCCGACTTCCAGCCAGGCTTGTCGCGAGAACATCAGGAACGCTCCCGCCGGCTGTTCCGCCACTCCAGGTGTCATTGGGTTCATCTCCATGCATCTGTAGTGCCAGTTCACCGGATTCCGGGGGAAGAGCCGGTTCAGACCCAGGACTTCGAACGCGAGGGCTGTGGCGGTGGGCAAATTGCGGACCATGAAACCGGTTTGGGGCTGGCCCCTGAGATCGAGCAGCAGACCTCCCGCATAGGCAACCGGAGGTACCAGCCGGGCGGCGAGGGCCGAAAGGCCGGTTAGTAAATGGGCGTCCGGATTTAATAAAAGAATCAGCGGGGCAGTGGTTTCACCGATTCCCTGATTGATGGCGGCGGCGAAGCCACGGTTGGTTGGGTTCGCGATCAACCGGACATTCGCGTTCCGCACGACCTCTCTTGTGTTGTCCGCAGAGGCGTTATCGACTACCAGGATTTCGGCCTCGGGCTCGCGGGCAAGCGCCTCCAGGCACCCGCCGATCTCAGCCCCGGAGTTGTACGTCACGATAACGATTGCGACACGTGCCATGTGTCAATGTGCCGCGCCGGGAGTTAACCGGAAATACCAGCGCCAGTAGGAATCTTTTGCCCGCTGGCGGATTTCCTGTTCCGAAGCCAGTAAGAATTCCCGAAGGCGGGGCGAAGGCTGGCCTTCCAGGCGGAATTCACAAAGCCCTTCCAGCTTGCCACGAAACCAGGCCAGGGCCGCTCCATGGCGGGCGGCGACCAGACCCCACAGCAGCTGCCCGGTCACGATATGCCAGAAACAGGCGCTGAAGAGACTGCGGTCATAATGCTTTGCCACCAAACGCAACTGGTTGCGCGAGATCAGGTGCACGACGCGGGGATTCCAGCGGCCCAGACTGGCGCTGCCTCGATGAAACGCAATGGCTTGCGGCACATAGACACCTGCAATTCCAGCCCGGACGCAGCGCAGGCCAAGGTCGACATCTTCGAGGTATGAGCCGAATGTTTCATCGAAGCCCTCGAGTTGCTGGAGAATTGTGCGGCGAAAGACGCAGGCGGTTCCGGGCGCGATCGCTATGGGACTTGGTTCCATGGCCTGCGGTTGTGCCGGTTGGCCGAAGCCCGCTCTCCAGGCGCAACCGCTGCGACTCAGCAGATCATAAGTGCCGTCGATTGCCTCCCGGTTTCCCGCCTGGAGGAGGGTTCCGGTGGCGAAACCGGCGTTGCCCGCGGAGGTGAGCAGGTGTTCCAGCCAGGCAGGAGAAAGTTCCACGTCGCTGTTGAGGATAGCCACCCACTCGGACCGGGCGGCTTTCCATCCGACATTCACCGCATGTGCGAAACCGGTGTTGGTTTCGAGCGAGACGATACGGCAACCGAAGCGGCGGGCCACATCCGGGGCCCCGTCCGTGGAGGCATTATCGACAACCACGATCTCGTCAAGCGGGACGGTCTGGGTGGTCAGCGTCTCCAGCAGGCGGAGCAGCAGGTTCGCCTGGTTAAAAACCGGAATTATGGCCGTGACTCCCAAATGTGATTGTAGTGAAGGCTATCAGGGTTTGGCTGGAGCGAGCGGAACTTCCTGGGGTTTGGGGGTGGGCAAGTCTCCGTTTTCCAGTTGTTCACGAATTGCCGCAGCGAGCCCTTCCGTTTCGCGTTCCGGATCGTAGTCCGGATTCCCGGTGGGCATTTCCAGCGGCATTGCCTGCAGCCATGTATTCAGCCTGGTTCGCAAGCGGATGGTCTGGAAGGGTTCTTTTTCGGTCAGATTCGTCTTCTCCCCCGGATCGCTCCTGAGATTGTAGAGCGAGACGGAATCGTCTTCGTACCAGCGGATGATCTTCCAGTCGCCCTCCCGCATAGCCGCGCCGGGACGGCCTCCCTGGTTCGAATAGTGGGGGTAGTGCCAGTAGAGGGCGTCGCGGTTCGGAGCGGAGCCGCCTTTAAGTACAGAAACCAGACTGACGCCGTCGACCGGGCGGCCCATGGGGCGATTGATGCCGGCCATCTGGGCGATGGTGGGGTAGAAGTCGGTGCTGATGACCGGGACCGCACTCACGGATTGCGGCGCGGTGACGCCGGGCCAAACGACAAACAGGGGCTCGCGGATTCCGCCTTCGTACAGGTGCCCTTTGCCGCCCTTGAGCGGCGCGTTGGACGTCGCCTTCTCGCCCTTGCCTTCGGCCGCGTCCAGACCTCCGTTATCGGAGGTAAAGATAAAGACGGTATTCTCGGTGAGGCCCTCGGCTTCCACGCGCTTTACCAGGCGTCCGACGCTCTCATCGATACTCTCCACCATGGCGGCGTAGACGGGGTTATTTTGGGGCTCGTCCGGGCGGATATTTCGGCGATAGCGTTCCACCACTTCGGCGCGGCCCTGAAACGGAATGTGCACCCCGTAGTGCGCCAAATAGAGAAAAAATGGTTTGTCTGCGTGGGAATGGATGAAATCTTCCGCGGAACGGGTCAGCCGGTCGGTCAGGTACTCGCCATAATTCCCGTCAATGGGCGGATTGCCGGTCCACTGCGGATAGAAGTAGCTTTTCGGCGAACCACTATCGGTTCCGCCCACGTTCAGGTCGAAGCCCTGTTTTTCGGGGTAGTAGCGAACTCCTCCCAGATGCCATTTGCCGATGGCGGCCGTGACGTACCCCAGGGTCTTTAATTCCTCGGCAATGGTGACTTCTTCGAGGGGGAGGAACTGCTTCGGTTCCGTACCACGCAATTTTGAATACGGCAAGGTATGCCGGCCGGGCAGGAAGTTCGTGATGCCGAGCCGAGCCGGGTATTTGCCCGTCATAATGGCGGCGCGAGTGGGCGAACAGACCGGGCAGGCCGCGTAGGCGTTGGAAAATCTCATGCCGCGTGCGGCGAGCGCATCAATGTTGGGCGTTCGATAGAAGCGGCTGCCGTTGAAGCCAACGTCGCGCCAGCCCATGTCGTCAATCAGGATAAAGACGAAGTTGAGGGGCTTGGTCTGGGCTGTTGCCGCGGCGGAGGAGGCAGCTGCAACGCCGGTGAGCGCTGCTGTACGGAGGAACTCACGCCGTTTCATGTTTGCTACAAGGCCTCCGGCGCAGCGCCCAGAGTCACTGTGACCTTGGTGGAACGTCCGCCCCGGAAAATCGTCAGATCTATTTTGTCGCCGACTTTTTTGCGGTTGAGCGAGAGCCGCAGCCCGTCCTGGCTTTGCACCTGTTCGCCGTCGATTGCGGTGATCAGATCGCCGCCCACGCCGAGGCGGTACATGCCTACAATCACCGTACGATTCGGGCCACGCAGCCCTATTTCGTCTGCCGGAGAGCCCTGGTCAATCCCTTCAATCAGCAGGCCTCCCGAGGCCGGAAGGTTCAACGCTTCCGCCAAATCGCCCTGCACAAACAGCACGCGACTGACACCCAGCACCGGGTGCGAGATACGTCCGGTGGTTCGGTATTCTTCCAGAATCGCCTTCACTCGGCTCACCGGGACTGCAAAACCAATCCCGATGCTGCCCGCTTCGCCGCTGCGCGTGGTGGAGCCGTAAATCGCCGTATTGATGCCGATAACGCTGCCTTTGGAGTCGAACATGGGGCCGCCACTGTTGCCTGGATTGATGGCGGCGTCGGTCTGGATCAGACCTTCGAGCGCGGTGCCATCTTCGTTTTGGAGACTACGGCCGAGCGAGCTGACAATGCCCGTGGTCAGGGTGCCTTCGAGGCCGAAAGGATTGCCGATTGCCAGAACCTTCTGGCCAACCTGCAGGTTGTCAGAATCACCCAGGCGGACGAAGGGGAGCTTGCGCCCGGCGCGGATCTTGATTAAAGCCAGGTCGTTGCGGCGATCAATACCCAGGATGTCAGCCTTGCACGTCTTATGGTCCGACAGTGTGACGGTAACGTTTCGGGAACCGTTGATGACATGGTTATTCGTGACGATTTCGCCGTCGTCATTGATGATGAAGCCAGAGCCTGTACCCTGGGTGGGGAACACCTGAAAGAACATGTCCCGCTGGTAGACGACGCTGGTGATGTTGACGGTGGCAAGGTGGTTTGACTTGTAAAGGTCAATGTTGTTCTGTTCGTCAGAATCGAAAGTGCTGGCCCCGCGAGCGGTGACGGGCTCGGACCAGAGCTGTCCGCTCGAAGTGAAGGGCTGCAGAACCTGTTTCAGTTTCCAGGTACCCCTGGTGGTCAGGATCCAAAAAGTTCCGGCAAGGATGAGTGTCAGGATAAGTGCGCGAGGTCTCACGAGGCGAAAGTCCTTAGGTCTTCAAACACTAGTTTAGTTTGACGGCTGGTCTCTTCGGTAGTTCCGCTGGTATCGATGATATGGGTGGCGAGGGCCAACTTCTGTTCCAGGGGGAGCTGACGGGCGAGGCGCGCCTCTACGTCCGCCAGGGTTGCGCCTGGGCGGTGCAGGGCTCTCTCGATCTGTTGCTCTCGGGTACAGGTCGTCACGATTAACCGGGGGAACTGCTTGTAGGCGCCTGTTTCCACCAAAATTGCAGCTATGTAGATGACGACGGCGTGGGGGTCTCTTGTCCCAATTTCTGCGAAGCGCTGCTGCGCGAGTTGCTGAACCGCCGGGTGGACGATGGCGTTCAGGCGCTCCAGCGCCTCAGGGTTACCGAAGACGAGATTTCCCAGTTGTGCCCGGTTGATTGCGCCGTTGGCGTCCAGGATGGAAGTGCCAAAGGTCTCGACGACGGCGGCGTAAGCTGCGCCTCCCGGGGCCAGAACTTCATGGCCGAGTTGATCGGCCTCCACGACATGCGCTCCCAGTTTCGAAAATACGGTGGCTACGAAGCTCTTGCCGCTGGCCAAACCTCCGGTAAGGCCGGCGATCAGCACAGCCCGGTCCGGCGTTCGGCCGCTTCAATGGTGTTGCGCATCAGCATGGCGATGGTGAGGGGCCCCACACCGCCGGGAACGGGCGTGTACGCTGACGCCAGTCGCGCCATGTCTCCGGGGTGAACGTCGCCCACCAGCTGACTGCCTCGTTTTTCGAAGGCAGCCATGTTGCCTGGTCCAAAAATTTGTTCGGCGCGGGCGCGCTCCGTGATGGCATTGATGCCAACATCCACAACCACGGCTCCCGGCCGGATGAAATCGGCGGTCACCATGGCGGGGCGGCCTATCGCGGCCACAAGAATATCGGCCGTTCGGCAAACCCCAGGCAGGTCGGCCGTTTTGGAATGGCAGACCGTTACGGTGGCGTTTTCTTCCAGCAGCAGCAGGGCCATCGGCTTTCCGACAATGGTGCTGCGGCCGATTACCACCGCGTTGCGGCCAGCAATCGGAATATGGTTGCGCTTCAGAATCTCAATCACGCCGGCGGGCGTGCAGGGGCGCAGACCGGGCCGTCCCGTGGCCAGCAGGCCCATGTTGTAGGGATGGAAACCATCCACATCTTTCTCCGGGGCCACCGCCAGCAGGATCTTCTGCGCGTCAATGTGGTCAGGAAGAGGCAACTGGACCAGGATGCCGTCAATCTCATTCCGAATGTTCAGAATACGGATCAGCCGCAGCAGATCTTCGGTAGTAATGGAAGGATCCGGGCTCAGGGTTTCGTTGTAGATCCCGATTTCACCGGCGGTTTTAGTCTTATTTCGGACGTAAACCTGCGATGCGGGATTCGTGCCAACCAGGATTACCGCAAGCCCTGGGGGGCGCCGGGCATGCTTGTAAACAGCCTGCGCCCGGGGGATGCATTCTTCTTTGATCTGGTCTCTGGTACGGTTGCCGTCAAGAATCTGCGTCACGTGTCTAATTTAACCGATTCGGAAGTGCGAAGGCGATCAGAGCGTCGCCACCCGGCGACCCCCAGTAGGGTCCACCCGCTGCCATGATCACCACATACTGCCTGCCATCCTTCCCGAAATAGGTGATGGGCGTGGCCTGGCCCACGGCGTCCAGCTTCGCGGACCAGAGTTCCTTGCCCGTTTTTGAATCGAAAGCGCGGAACTTCGCGTCGTTCGCCGCACCGATGAATACCAGACCCGAAGCGGTGGTAATACTGCCTCCCAGATTCAGAGATCCGGTATTGTGGATCCCCTTTGCTTCGAGGGCGTCCACCGTGCCGAGCGGGGTCCTCCAGGCGATGTTGCCGGTCTTCATATCCACGGCCACCAGTTCGCCGAAGGGCGGATTCTGGCAGGGGATGTGGTTGGCCGGGTCCCAAAATCGTCCGTAGGCGGTACCGGTGGACGAGGTCCTCGCCCAGCTGACCGCGCCCGTCTGCGGGTCTTTCCGCTGCTCCATGTGGCCCCATTGCGCCAGATTCATGATGTTGGTGAAGATGTAGCCGAGTTTCGGGTCGTACGAAACGCCACTCCAGTTGCCGCCTCCCAGGGTGCTGGGGTAGGTGAGCGCGTTGCCTTCTACGGACATCGGCGTATAGGGGCCTTCGGTGAACATTTTCTCGTTCTCCCAGAGGGCTTTGCAGAAGGCGGCATGTTCCGGCGTGGCGGTGTAGATGTCGGCCGGGGTGAAAGTCATCTTCGAAAGGGGTTCCGGCTTGAGGGGGAAAGGCTGGGTGGGGGAGGTCTTTTCGCCCGGGACCTTACTTGCCGCAACCTTGCGCTCTTCCATGCCCCAGATGGGTTTGCCGGTGGTCCTTTCGAAGACGAAGAGCATCCCCATCTTGGTGATTTGGGCCACGGCGGGAACCTTTTTGCCATTCATGGTGGCTTCGATCAGGGCTGGCGGCGCGGCGAGGTCGTAATCCCAAACGTCATGATGGACAAGTTGTTGAAACCATTTCACTTTGCCGGTGGCTGCGTCGAGCGCAACCAAAGAATTCCCGTACAAGCCGATGCCGGGGCGGTCCGCTCCATAGAAATCGGTGGTTGGCGCGCCGAGGGGCACAAAGACCAGGCCACGTTCCATGTCGAGCGTCATCAGGCCCCAGTTGTTCACGCCGGAGCGGTTTTTCCAGGAATCGCCCGGCCAGGTTTCATTGCCGGGTTCGCCGGGGCGGGGAACTGTGTGGAAGGTCCAGAGGAGTTTGCCGGTTTTGGCGTCCCAGCCGCGGACGTCGCCGTAGGCTCCCTGGCTGGGTGCGGGTTCGTTGTTGTTGCTGCCGGTGATGACGATGTCTTTGTAGATGGCGGGCGGGGACTGCATGGCGAAGCGGGCGTCCGGCAGGTCTCCGAGCACGCCTTTCTTCATATCCACCTTGCCTTCATTGCCAAAGCCGGGAGCCAGCTTGCCGGTGGTGGCGTCAATGGCGAGCAGGTCGCTGTTGGAGCTGACGAAGAGGCGGGGGTGCATGGCTGCGTTGCCGGGCCACCAGGCCAAGCCCCGGCGGGTGATCCCCGGGGAGGCGAATTGCCAGAGTTCTTTGCCCGTTTCCGGTTCCAGCGCGTGGACTGCTTCGGGAGCCGTGATGTACATGATGCCGCCGACCACGACGGGTGTGACCTGGGAACCGGGGCGGCCACCATGGAAGGTCCAGGCGCGTTCCAGTGTGGCTACGTTCGCGGGGGTGATTTGGGTGAGCGGGGAGTGACGCGTGCCACCGGCGTCGTGGCCGTAGACGGGCCAGTCGGTTTGGGCCGCCGCCAGGGTGGTGAGCAGCAACGCCGCCGCGGGCAAGAAAGTGGTGAGGTGACGCATCTTAATAGTTTCTCTCCCGGGTCCACCCCCTTCCCGCTCAAGCGCGCGGAGATGGTGAAACCCTCGCCTTTCGGCGAAGCATCCTGGTTGATGTTCCGCAGCCGCCGGCCGCAGTCGCAGCGCGGGCGAGGCTAAGGATACACAGCCCGCAAACTCAAATCTCCTGGCCGGAAGCCGCGCTGCGGCTGATAGCGGAGGGCACTGCGAAGTTCAGGTTCTTTTCGGGGAAGTCGCTGCGATAGTGCCCCCCCCGGCTCTCTTCACGCCACAGGGCCATGCGCGCGATGAGAGCGGTGAGTTGGTGCATGTTCCGCCGTTCGATATCGGGCAGGGTCAGGTGTTCGGGCAGGGCCCATTTGGTGGCGCGCAGCTCGGCCAGGGTGGCCGTCAGGCCTGTGCGGTCGCGAGAAATCCCGCAACCGGTCCAGGCGAGGTTTCTGAGTGATTCGGAGGGGAGTGCGGGTATTGTCAGGGGGGATGGCTCGCCGCCGGAGCTTTCGGCGCGCGCTTCATCCGCCATGGCGCGGCCTGCTCGGCGCCCGAAAACCACACCTTCCAGCAGTGAATTGCTGGCCAGACGGTTGGCCCCGTGCACGCCGGTGGAAGCGGCTTCTCCGGCTGCGTACAGGCCGGCTATGGAGGTTCTGCCGTCCAGGTCGGTGCGGACTCCGCCCATTGCGTAGTGTACAGCCGGGTGAACCGGGGAGGAGCCCGTAATATCCACTCCGTACGCCTTGCAGGTTTCGTAAATGCGGGGGTAACGGTTGCGGACATAGACGGCGTCGAGCGACGCCATGTCGAGCCAGACGTGGGCCGCACCCGTCCGCTGCATTTCCGCCACAATGGAGCGCGAAACCACGTCGCGGGGTGCCAGATCGGCCAGTTCGTGGTACCGAGACATGAACGCCTCGCCCTGGCTGTTCCGCAAAATGCCGCCATCGCCGCGTAAAGCTTCGGAGAGTAAGAAGCGCGGGGCGTTGGGCACGAAGAGCGCTGTGGGGTGGAACTGCACGAATTCGATGTTTTCGATGACTGCGCCGACACGCCAGGCCATGGCGACGCCGTCGCCGGTGGCAACGTCCGGGTTGGTTGTCTCCCGGAAAATCCTGCCAAGGCCTCCGGTGGCCAGAAGTACGGAGGAAGCGTGGATACGCCGCAGGTTGCCGGTCTTGCTGTCGAAGACCACCGCCCCGGTTGCCCGGCCGCCCTGAACCAGCAGGTCCACCACTGCCGAATAGCTGGCGAACCGCACGCCGGGTTGCGCTGCGGCGTGGCGATACAGCGTGCGGGCAATCTCCCGGCCCGTGGAATCGCCATGAGCGTGCAGGACGCGGTTCCGGCTGTGGGCGCCCTCGCGGGCAAAGGCCAGTTTGCCGTCTTCCCGGTCAAACTCGGCGCCCCATTCGATTAGTTGTTCAATGGCCCGGGGGCCTTCTTCCACCAGGGTATGGACCGCTGCGGGATCGCACAGGCCGTCTCCGGCGTAGAGCGTGTCCTGCTCGTGAAGCGCGACTTCATCGTCATCGCTGAGCGCTGCCGCAATCCCCCCCTGGGCGTATTCCGAAGAGGACTCCCGAAGAGAATCTTTCGCCACCACCAGTACGGTGCCACGTTGTGAGAGTTCTATGGCCGCGCGAAGCCCCGCCACACCGGCGCCGATTACTAAAAAGTCACAGTCAAGTGCCAAGCCGAATGTTATCAATCAGGTTCGGGTGCGCTAGCTGCGCCGCAAACGCAGGCTGTTCATCACCACCGACACGCTGGAGAGCGCCATGGCGGCTGACGCGATCATTGGCGACAGCGTCCACCCGGTGAACGGATAGAACACGCCCGCGGCTATCGGGATGGCCATCGCGTTGTACCCGAACGCCCAGAACAGGTTCTGCCGGGTGATTCGCAGGGTGGTGCGCGCCAGTTCCAGGGCTCTGGCCACGTGCGCAGGATTACTGGACGTGAGCACCACGCCGGCCGACTCAATGGCAATATCGGTACCGGCTCCGATGGCGATTCCCACGTTGGCGGCGGCAAGGGCAGGCGCGTCGTTAATGCCGTCACCCGCCATGGCAACTTTACGGCCCTGTTGCCGAAAGCGCGTGACTACTTCTGCTTTTTCGCCCGGCAGCACCCGGGACATCACCCGATTCTGGGGGATTCCGACGGCGGTGGCGACTTCTCTTGCCGTTGCTTCCTGGTCTCCGCTCATCATCCAGACTTCAATGCCTAAACGGTGCAGCGCACTCACCGCTTCAGCGGCTCCAGGGCGGAGCTGGTCTCGCAGGTGGAAATGCGCGATGATCGCTCCGTCCACCCGCAGTTCCACTTCACCTTGGCTGCTTCTGCCGATAAAGATCTTCCGGCCCTCCACCGTAGCTTCCGCCCCCACGCCTGGCTTGGCCTGGAAGTTTTCGGAGACCAGCGGGGGCAACACCGAGCTGGCTCGGGCGACAATGGCTCGGGCAAACGGATGCTCACTCCATTTCTCTACGGCGGCTGCCAGTTGCA
This sequence comes from uncultured Acidobacteriia bacterium, assembly GCA_903929755.1. Lineage (GTDB taxonomy): Bacteria > Acidobacteriota > Terriglobia > Bryobacterales > Bryobacteraceae > BOG-234. The sequence continues at coordinate 83,797 of CAIYVZ010000088.1, read as the reverse complement.
GGGCACGTTCTTCACTCATGCCCGGCTCGGTGACGATGTCGGCCACCTGCGGGGTTCCGGCAGTCAGCGTGCCTGTTTTGTCGAAAATGACGGTGTCGATACCGGCTGCGGCTTCCAGCGCCTCTCCGTTGCGGAACAGGATTCCAGCCTCGGCAGCGCGTCCGGTTCCGGCAATCAGGGCCATGGGGGTGGCCAGACCCATGGCGCAGGGGCACGCCACAATCAACACAGCTACCGCCATCTGAACGGCGGTGCCCACGGAGCTGAAGCAGAGCCACGCGACCAGCGTCAGCACCGCGATCACCATGATGGCGAGCGTGAAACGAGCACTTACGGCATCGGCGATCCGGGCGACCGGCGCACGGGAGGCTTGCGCCTTCCGCACCATGTCGGCGATCTGCGCCAGCGCCGTCGCAGCTCCCGTGCGGACCGCCCGAACCCGGAAGGCTCCCGTCAGATTGCGGGTGCCGGCCGAGACGCTGTAACCCGGAGATTTGGCCACGGGAAGCGCTTCCCCGGTGAGCATGGATTCATCAATCTCGCTGCAGCCCTCCACAATGGAGCCATCCACCGGAATTCGTTCCCCCGGGCGGACCATCAGGATATCGCCTGGTTTTACTTCAGCAACCGGGACAACTGTCTCGCCGGTTTCTGAAATGAGCGTGGCGGTGGGCGGTTGCAGGTCGGCGAGTTTATTGATCGCTTCCGACGCCGTGGAACGTGCCCGCAACTCCAGATACTTGCCCAACAGGACAAGCACGATGATTACCGGCGCGGCTTCAAAATAAACGTGATGCCCGCCACTTGCCAGCACAGCAGTGCTGTACGTGAAGGCTGCGGTAGTTCCCAGCGCGATGAGGGTATTCATATTCACCGCGCGATTCGTGGCACTTTTCCAGGCGGCGATCAGAAATGGCACACCCGACCAGGCGATCACCGGGATAGAAAAGGCGAACTGCACCCAGGGAAGGCGCTCCGCCATACCGAGAATCAGCGTAGGGACGGCAAATACTGCTCCGAGCACTAGCCTGTTTTTCAGCGCCCTGGCTTCATCGTCGAGCGTTGGCGCGTTATTTTTACGCGGGACTTCGTAACCCAGACCCTCAATGGTTTCAATGAATCTGGATGGCTGAGTAAGCTGGGGGTCGAACCGGACGGCTGCTGTTCTGGAAGCAAAGCTGACCTGAACGGTTGCTACACCCCGCAACCCTGCCAGGCGAGTCTCAATTGTGTGAGCGCAGCCCGTACACGTCATTCCGGCGATAGGAAGTTCAAGGTCCTGCACATAACCCCGCTGCATTCATGATGCCAGCAGGGTCCTGAACGCTGCGAGAATCGATGCCGAAGCTCCCCTTTTGGTCTGGCGGAGATTCGGCTGTTCGGGTTTGTGGGGCTCGTCCGGCTGCGTCGCAGGAGGGAGCGTTACGGAAGGGGGTACCGTTCCTGGGCCAGGTTGATCAGCGGGCTCTGAAGGTCTTGCCATCCAGGCGAACATCAATATTGGCCACCAGATCTTCCTGCACCACGGGAATATCAATGGTCGTTTCCAGGGTGATCTGTTCGTCGGGCCGCTTCTCCAGCGGGGCGGGCGAGGTCTTCCGAATCAGCATCAGCGCCCGCAGTGCCATGCCGCGCACGTTCAGATCGTCATCCCGAACCATTTCTGTGAGGCGTTCCCCAAAACCATCCACGGCCAGGCGCCCCATGGCCCAGGCCGACGTAATCCGGCGCTCGGGGAGGTCGTCGTTCGACATTTCGATGACACGCTCAATCGCATCCTCGCGCCCGCCTATATGCAAGCCCACCAGCGCGTTGCCCGCTACACGGTTATGCGGATCTTTCACGCATTCATCGAATAAATGCATCGCGGTGGCAGTCTTTACGCCCCACAGGGCCTCTACTGCATTGGCGCGGATTCGCGGATCGGACCGCGACAGCTGTCGCGCGGTCCAATCGGCACTTTGGACCCTTTTGCCAACGAATAAGGTTGCGCGCGCCGAGATTCGAGGATCTTGCGAGTCGGGTAAATGGCCCAGAATTGGCAGCAGGCGTCGCCCTTCGGAGGTTTCGTCCAGGATGTCGAGCGCTCGCCCCGAACGTCCGCCATCGAACGCGCCAGGCTGGCTCCACGCCCCGCGGCACGGCAATTTGCGCGCCAGCCGAACGTCAAATGAAGCGTCCATTTTTTGGAAGCGCCGAAAAAGTTCGGTTGCCTTTGCGCGGGTACTCTCCTCGGGGTTCGCCAACCTGTCCAGCAGCGTATCCTGGCGCAACAAAAGGTGTCCCAGCATTCGCTCGGCATTTACATTGGCTTCGTTGCTAAAGTCGACTTGCCGTTGCAGCAATTTCATGCCGGCCTGAACAAAGAGTTCTCTGCCTTCAATCGCCAGACGGCGCATTAGCTGAACGGCAAGAGGATTGGTTGCGAATTCCTCCATTGCCCGTTCCAGGTACTTTTCTACCAGCTGTTCGTCAAACGCCATCTTGACTATTAATCGGCGTTTTGGCGGAAAAGGTTTAGCTTCTATTCTGAAACGGACTTGTCCGGAACGTACTGGCGCAGGTACCGTTTTGCCATTTTGAAGCCCATCGCGTAATCCGCCGTGAAGTCCGGGCCGGGGCGGTTTGGCGAACCATACAGTGGATCTTCGTGCTCGATGCTCATCGCGCCCTGGTAGCCTGCGCGCTGCAGCACGGTGAAGAAATCGGCCCAGTTGATGGAGCCGAGGCCGGGCAGACGGTAGAGCCACCACTGGGCGTTCTGGCGCAGGTTGATGTTCTGCGGATTAATGCCAATTCGCCGCAGTACGTCCCAGCGGACTTCGGTGTCCTTCAGGTGGACATCGTAGATCTTGTCGGCATAGTCGCGTGCCGTCTGAATCGGGTCCATCATCTGCCAGACCAGGTGCGAGGGGTCGTATTGCAAGCCGACGTAGGGAGAATTGCCAAAGCCTTTGAACAGGGCGTCAAATCCGGCGGGGCTGACCGCGATATTGGCGCCACCCGGGTACGGTTCCCACAGAATACGGACCTTATTGGCCTCGCACGCCTTGAAGTATCGCTCCTCGTAGACCTTTACTATTTCGGAAACCTGGGTGTCGAACGGTTTCGCCACGTCTCGGCCCGACGACGTACCGATATAGGGAATGCCCAGCTTACCGGCGAGTTCGATCAGTTTCACGAAGTAGTCGTTGTCCTGGCGGCGCTTTTCGGGGTCGGGGTGGATGTGATCCTGTGACGCCTGGAAAGCGGAGACGTTCATCTGGTACTTCGCGAGCGTGCTCTTCACCGTTGCGATCTGGGCGTCGGTGACTTTCGACGCGTCCAGCGTGGAACCCCTGGTTCCCGCGAGGATCATGTTGGTGAAGCCCTCTTCCTTCGCGAAGCGGACGTTGTATTCCGTAAAAGGGGCCAGGATGCCGAGCTTCGGTTTCCATTCTGCCGCTTTGGCGATCTGCTGAAGGGTGGTAGTGGCGGCGATGCCGCCGATGAGTTTGCGCCGGGTCATGTTGCGCCCTCAATTGTACGCGAACCAGCCATCGTTTGCCCGACGCCTCCGGAATAACACAAATTCGTCTGCAGCCAAACTCCGCCGGAGCCAAATTCAAGTTCCAGCTCCAGCCCCGTACCATCGGTCGAGCCAGGCATGAAGCCGCCCCGAGGATAATTTCCGCTACCTGGACCACCGCGTTGCGTGGCAGCAACGATGCGTGACCGCGACTCCTGTCAGCGAAGATGCAACCGGGACGTTGATATTACCGCCTGCCGAAACTTCCGGTGGAGACGGCTGGGGGGCGCGCTATATGATCGAAACGAGCATTTATGGATTTCCAACTGAAAGATAAACTGGCCTTTGTGGCCGCCGGCGCGTGGGGTATCGGGGAGGCAACCGCCGACTTGCTCACCCAGGAAGGAGCCCGCGTCATCGTCGCCGATAACGACGAAGCCGCGCTTTGTGAGAAATCACACAAGTGGACCGGCGTTGTCGCCGCTGATCTGGCCACCGCCGCCGGTGTAGACCATGTTGTCGCGTATGTGCTGAAAACCTTTGGTCGCGAACCCGACATCCTCATCAACAATCTGGGTGTGGGCAACTCCACGCCGTTTGAAGACCTGACCGACGATGGCTGGGCCAGTAGTTTTCAGGTGAACATGATGGGCACCGTGCGTATCTGCCGCGCTCTGATTCCCGGCATGGCGGCGCGTGGCGGCGCGGCCATCGTGAATACCGGCTCCGACCTCTCAAAACAGCCCGAGCCGGGCCTGATGGACTACGGTGCGTGCAAGGCCGGAATTCTTTACCTGACCAAGGCGCTGGCGAAGCAATACGCGCCCCATGTCCGGGTGAACGCCATTGCGCCCGGCCCCGTCTGGACCCGCATGTGGTCGCGTCCCGGCGGCCTGGCCGACCAGCTGGTTCAGCACTACGGCGTAGCGGATCGCGAGGAGGCGGTCAAACGCTTTCTGGCAGATCGCTACCTGCCGCTGGGCATGGGGGAGGCTTCCGACGTGGCCAACGCGGTCGTCTTTCTGGCGTCGCCTCTGGCAAAGTACATTACCGGCGCCACGCTGGATATTGGTGGGACTTTGAGGGGCTTGGTGTAAACGCCGGACTATGCGAACTTTGGTTTAAAGGATAAAGTTGCCGTTGTCAGCGGCGCTCGGTATTACCGAAGACGGGTACGACCGCACCGTTCACCACCTGTCCCGAGCCCTGTCGCTCGAATGGGTCAACACCCAGATGCTTCCGGCCGGTCGCTGGAACCAGCCGGAAGACCTGGTGGGGGCGGTACTGTTCCTGTGCAGCCATCTGTCAGACATGGTCGCGGGCCACGTTCTGATGGTGGATGGCGGATGGACGCTTCACTAACACGACCCTTTACCAAAAGTCAGGTTAGGGGAGTTTTGTGGCCTGGCGCGCCAGCAGCTGCCAGTCGGAGCCGGACTTTTCCCACACCATCAGAATGACCAGGTGGCTGGTGGAATTCTGGTCGTTCGTGATATCGAACTTGCCCTTCATAATCGCGGTCTTGCCATAGATCTTTGTGGTGATATCGCGATATTCGATGGCCTTGGTTGAACCTTTGGCTACGGCGGCGATCGCTTCGGCCTTGGTCTCGGTCATCGCGGATGAATGCGTGTAGGTCAGGTCCGCGTGGTACATTTTTTGCAAACTCGCGGCGTCTTTCTTGAGCACAGCCTGCTTCCAGGCTTCCAGCGTTGAGCCGAGGGGACCGGAATCGGCGGCAAATGCGGCCACGGAGAGGAGAAGGGTCAGTAGAGTTGTTTTCACCGCTATAGGTTACATGAAAGCTCTTAACGGCGCGGCGCGGCCAGGAACTTTGCGATCCTGCCTTTCGGCCCCACTCCCCAGACGCCGCTCACCGCGTTGTATTCGCCATCGCCGAACTGAACCCAAACCTTGCCATCGAGCGAGGTATCGGAGCCCGATGTTCCCGTTGCCAGCCACAGTCTGTAGTTCGCCAGATAGGCGACAGCTGATCTAAAACCAGCCGGGCCGGATCTCACGGTTACCCAGGTCTTGCCCCCGTCGGATGTCATGGCGATATTCGCCGCCGCTTCCTGGTCCTTGCGGTAGTCCCCGCCCACCACGATTCCGTGGCGGGAATCACGCCAGCCCAGTGAGAAGATTCCGGCTGTTTCCACATCGTGCCGCACGGGAGTCTGCATGGCCTTCCACGACTTTCCGTTATCGGCAGAGCGGAAAATGCGGGCACCGCCCTTACCACCGGAGGCGATCCGGATCTCCCCCTTGCCGCCAACCCAAAGCGTGGAATTACTGGCTGCGAAGCTGGCCTCGCCCTCATTGGCAACAGGCCCTTCCCTGCGAATCCAGGTCTTGCCCCCGTCCGCCGTGACGAATATCGTGAAATGCCCGCTCACCGGATCGCCCAGCAACGCCCCGTTCAGGCGGTCGCGGAAAGCAATACCGTCGAAAAAGCCCTTCGCATCCGGATTCTCAAAAAGCAGGGTCCAATGGGCGCCGCCATCCGTGGTTGCGAAGACTTTCGAGGCCGATCCTTCGCCGGAACTCATCACGACGGCATCGGTGGCGGAGAAGGCGTACAGTCCCCGGAAGTCGAGTTTTTCGCCGCCGTTCACCTTGCCGGACTCCCACCTGGCGCCGCCATTCAAGGTCCGCAGCCATGTGCCGTCTGCGCTGCTGGCCCAAACGATCTCTGAACTTACTGCGTGCACGCCTCGCAGCGACGCCGTAACGCCGCTGTCTTGCGCGACCCATTTTGGGGCAAGCAAGTTCTGGGCAAGCAAGGCGGGAACGAGCAGAAACATTAGAGCCAGCGTCATGGCTTTACCTTCGCTCCTGCCAGTTGCGCAACGGCTCCCAGCGTGGATTGTGCCGCATTCAGCCCAAGCTTGAAATCCGCATCCGTGAAGTTGACGAACAGATCCGTCGGCTGGTGCCAGTGAGGGTCCCAACCCGCCCCAATCTGCGACTGGCGTTCGTTCTCCCTCAGGCTGACGGATGCCACCAGATCCTCGAAACGCATTGAATCCGTGTTGCTTATATGGGGTCCCACCACAGCCGGATATTCGGTCGCATATTTCTCGTTCGCTGCCTGCACTGCCCATGCCAGAGTGGCCGATTCCGCCGCCATTTTTGAATTCGCCTGGAACTCGATATTTACGTCCGCTTCGGCGCGTTGTTCTCTGCCCGGAAGCCCGTCTTTCCCCGGCATGCCGTGGTCAAACAGCATCATGTCGTGCTGAATCACGCCCAGCCACTTCGGTTCCGGGTACTTGCCTGACCCAGCGGGCGACTCCTTGCCCTGCAGCTCTTTGCGCTGGTTCACATAGGCCAGCGCACCGTTGGTCCCGCTCTCTTCGTTATTCCACAGGATGAACCGGATGGAACGCTCTGTCTCCACATCCGGGCTGCTCAGGATTCGCGCCAGTTCCATCACGATGGCCGTGCCCGAAGCATCGTCGTTGGCCGCCTCGCCCCAGCCAATCCCATCCATATGGCCGCTCACGATATACATCTCTTCCGGATGTGTTTTACCCACCTTGGTGCAGTACACTTCCTGCCGTTCACCCGCAACGGAGTCAGGCTCGTTCAATTGGCGGAGTTTCTGGTCCGGCTGTTTCAGCGGATCGTTATTGACGCCCGTCGGCCCGCGCTGCCCGCGAAGTCGCGTGCCCGCCCGTCCCGTCCCCCGGCCTCCCGCGCCTCGCCCGCCGGGCGGTGTTGTACCCGGCTGGAAATCGTAAGTGAGGCGCTCGGTGTTGGTGCAGCCGTAGCTCTTCAACTGCTTCTCAATCCAGTTGATAGCTGCGCGATTGCGGTCTGTTCCCTGCCTTCGGTCGCCAAACTCCGTCAGGCCCTGGATACTCGCCTTATACGGTTCCAGGTGGAGGCGTTCCACTAACGGCTTCGCCTGGTCCGTTGCTGCCGGGGGCGTCTGCGCAAAGGCAGCAACGCCCAGAAAAAATACGGTGGCGATCAGTCGCATTTCCGCCAATTGTAGCGGACTTCTGTCGCTGCCGGCCTATTTGGCCGGCAGCGCGTAAACCACGTAGCCCATATTTAAATTTGCCGGTCCCGTGGCGCCCCGGCCTGCTCCGCCACCTGCGGCGGACGTGGCATTTACCACCAGGTACTGGCGTCCCCCCACCTCATACATGGCTGGAATGCCGCGAGCCTGTCCGGGAAGCTCGCCGGTCCACAGAACTTTGCCGGTCTCTTCGTCGTAGGCGCGAAGTTTCTGGTCCCCGCCGCAGAGGAAAATGAGCCCCGTAGCGGTGGGAACCAGGCCCGCCCGAAGCCCAATGGCGCCTGTGTTCGCGTGCCCTTCCGCCAGAGCCCGCATGTCGTCACCCACGGGGACCTGCCACTTGATCTTGCCCGTGTTCAGGTCGTATGCCGTTAGCGTCGTGTAAGGCGGCTTGATGATGTTGCCCATCACGTTGTAGCCGGTGTAGTAGCGGTTAGCGGGGACCTCCACGCCTTCCGGATACGGCGGGCCGGTCATCCCGCCATAAGGCGTCTTGGGGGCCAGTGCGGCTGCTGCGGCGATGGCCTTGCCCGCCGGCGCGCCCCCCGAACCCACAATCGGAGCGGTTGAGGCGGGCATGGCTGCCTGGTTTCCGCCTGCTGCGCGGCCTGCGGCAGCGGAGGCGGTAGCCCCTGGGCTCCCCAGATAAGCCACCAGATTCGCCAGCGCCGTGTCATTTATTTCGGAACTGAAAGACGGCATGGGGCCCTTGCCGCCATTCACGATGGTCCTTACCGTATCGGCACCAATCCGCGCCGTGATATCCACGAGGGACGGGTAATTGCCCCCGCCGCTCAGGTCCGCCCTATGGCACTGCTGGCAATGTTTTTCGTAGAGCTCCTTGCCGAGAGTGGCGACGCCCGGCAGCCCACGCCCGCCGCCGCCCCGGCCAGGGGCTTCCGCGGACAGCTTCAAAATCGCCGGCTCATTCAGCCCCAGCACGTAAACCGTCCCGTTCATGGGATTTGCCGCAGTAGTGCCCCAGTTCGACCCGCCCTGGTTGCCGGGCATCGAAATAGAGTCGCGCAGGCCTGGAGGCGTAAAGAGACCCTCGTTCCGCGCGCTCGCCACCACGTCCTTCCACTTCGCCCGCTCTTCCGGCGTCAGGATGTAGGGATTGATATCGTCAGCCGTGAACTTCTGCGAGGAAAACGGCGGCACTACGGTGGGGAAGGGCTGGGTTGGCGAGGCCTTTTCGCCGGGCATCTCGCTCTTCGGAACCGGACGCTCTTCAATGGGCCACAGCGGATCGCCAGAAACACGGTCAAACACGTATAAAAAGCCGGTCTTGCCAGCCAGCGCGACGGCATCCACGGTCTTGCCGTTGTGCTTCACGGTAGTGAGTTGGGGCGCGGAGGTATTGTCAAAATCCCACAGGTCATGGTGCACCATCTGGAAGTGCCAGAGTCGCTTGCCGGTGCGCGCATCCAGAGCCAGCAGGCAATCGGAGAACAGATTGATGCCGACCCGGTCCGCGCCATAGAAATCGTAGGTGGGCGAGCCGGTGGGGAAGTAGGCGATGCCGCGCTTCGCATCCACCGTGAGTTCGCCCCATGTGTTGGTGCCGCCCGAGTACAGCCAGGCGTCTTTCGGCCACGTATCGTACCCGAATTCGCCGGGATGCGGCACCGTGTGGAACTGCCACTCCAGCTTGCCGGTGATCACGTTGAAGGCACGCAGGTCGCCCGGAGGCGACATGAAGCCCTCGCCCGGGGAGGAGCCCAGAATGACTAAATCCTCGAACACTTTACCCGGATTATTGGACTGTACGCGGCCGAACGGCCCGCCAGTGGGGAAGCGGCGAAGACCGTCGCGCAGATTCACCAAACCCTCGGTGCCGAAGGTGAGAATCGACTTGCCGGTCCGCGCGTCGATTTCCTGCAGATAGCTGTTGATCTGGAAGATCAGTCGCCGATCCTTGCGGTCTTTACTCTCCCAGTAGTTGATGCCGCGCGGGGCAATGCCCTGCAGGTCCTCATGGATCCACAACTCTTTGCCTGTCGTCGCATCCAGCGCCACCAGCGAGTTGTTCCTCGCCAGTACATACATCACGTTGTCGACCACGAGAGGGTTCCACACATACGCGACGCCGTCGCGGGTGGGGTAACTCCACACCTTCTGCAACTGCGCGACGTTCGCCTTCGTGATCTGCGTTAATGCGCTGAAGTGAGAGTTGTCAGGCCCCCCGCCGTTGTCGAGCCAGGCCCTGTAATTCTGGGCGGTGGCCACTGTGGTTGCCAGTGCGCCAAGGCAAAGAAGTGTTGTGAATCTCATGATGCGTTACCTCACATGTCCTTGAGAAGTTCTTCCAGAATTGTCTGGGTTGCCGCGTACGGGTCGTTGCCGTTATTGCGTCCGGTTTCGATGGAGAACAGGCCTTTATACCCCACCTCCCTGGCAATCTTCAGCGCGTCGGCTTCGCTGTAGCGTTCCGGCGCGTAGTGGCAGTGGCTGCTGCCCGAACTCATCGTGTACATCACGCGCAGACCGGCGTGCCGTGCCTCTTCGTTCGGGAAATTGCCCACGTCGGGATTGGCATGGATCCCGGCGCCTTTGATCGTCTCCACCACGTCCTCCCAGGTGGCGCGGTAAGGCGCAACCTGGCCGGGTGGAAGGTTGGCGGGCGCTGCGCCGCCGCCGCGGTTCTCCATGGTGACGAACACTTTCTTCGTCTTCCCGTAGTCGCCGATCACCTTCAAGGTGGCGATCGCTTCTTTGCGGATGTCCGGGGCGAGGGTTCCCTGGTTGACCATTACTCGGGCGCAACCCAGGTCGGCCGCATGGTCCAGCCACTTGTTCGTCAGATCGATGGTTTCCAGCCGCCGGATCGGGTCGGGGTTCGAGATATTCAGGGGCCCGAATTCCACGTTGATCTGGTTCATGTTGGCCTTAGCCTTGCGCATCCGATCGCGGAAGTCTTTCAAGTATGCGGGTTCGGTGGAAAGGAAGTGGGAGTGCTGCATCTCCACGTTGTGGACGCCATAGCGGTCCACAATCATTTGCGGCAGATCCATTACCTCCAGATCCCGGTTCTTGTCATTCGGAAACGCCGGAGTCTTCAGAATGCTGCTGAAGCACAGACTCATAATTGCGATGCGGTCCAGCTTTTGTGTCCGCGTCTGTCCGAAACCCATCTGCGCTCCGGCCACAGCCATCGCGGTAGACCCAAGGAAATCTCGCCGTCTCATTTCACTCTCCTCACCTGCATCGGTGCGAGTATATACCCGCACGGGGTCAGGAAAGAAGACCCTGTCTCATAATGAAGGAGATTCCGATGAAAACCGCCTTTCTCTTCCCCGGCCAGGGCTCGCAATTTGCGGGCATGGGTCAGACGCTCGCCCAGAACTTTGAAGCCGCCCGCCGCCGCTTCGAGGAGGCCGACGACGCTGTCGGCTTCTCCCTCTCAAAGCTCTGCTTCGAAGGGCCTGACGATCAGCTGCGCCTTACCGAAAACACTCAACCCGCCCTGCTCGCCGTGTCGGTAGCTGCCTGGACGGTTCTGGAAGCCGAAGTCGGCCTTCCGGACTATGTCGCGGGCCACAGCCTGGGCGAATACTCCGCCCTGGTCGCCGCCGGGTGCCTCAACTTCGGGGATGCACTGCGCCTGGTAAAAAAACGCGGACGCTATATGCAGGAGGCCGTCCCCGCCGGCGTTGGCGCCATGGCCGCCATCCTGAAGATGGATTTGGCCGCTCTCCCCGGCGTGCTGGCGGAAGCCGCACAGGGCGAAATCGTCACCGCCGCCAATCTGAACTCGCCTGACCAAATCGTTATTGCGGGCCACAAAGCCGCCGTTGAACGCGCCATGGAACTGGCCAAAGCGGCTGGTGCGAAGAGGGTGGTGCCGCTGCCTGTTAGCGCGCCTTTCCATTGCCCCCTCATGACTCCTGCCCAGGGACGCCTGCGTGCGGACCTGGATTCGACTACTTTCAGCGACCTCCGCGTGCCCTTGATCAATAACGTGGAAGCACGCGAAATCACGCTTGGCGCGGAAGCGCGGGAAGGCGTCTTCCGGCAGGTTCCGAGCCCGGTCCTGTGGACCGCGTCCATGGAAGCGCTGGCAGCGCGAGGCGTGGAACGCTGGTTCGAAGCCGGTGCCGGAGCCGTCTTATCGGGCCTGCTCCGCACCATCGTGGCTGGCGCAAAATGTACCTCGTTTGGCGAAGCGAAAGATCTGGAAAAGCTTCGGGCTGGTTAGCTTGGGAACTTCCGGGCCTGCCTCCGGCTAAACGGGGCGCTGCAGCCTCGGATCAAATCTGACGGGTTCGAAGCTGAACGATATTCGGGCGAAATCCGGATGTGCCGGGTTGAAAATGTAATTGAACCCTGATATCGACATGGTCGCGGACGGCACGCGAAGTACGGCCTCTTGGCCTCCGTTGACCCAGCGCGTACCCTGTTCAGCGGTAACTTGTTCCGGCACCATGTCCGGCCACCCGCTCGGGATCCGGAGCGTGCCAATTGCAAGATCGTCCGGTATCTCGATTTTGATACCGATGTAGTCCTCTGGTATGCCCCCGTGGTTAACAATTACCTCCATGGCGGCCAGGACACTGTCTTCTGAAGCGTAAATGACGGCGGTGCCGGCCTGATTCCAGCGGCCACCGGTAAGCTTTGCGCCCTCGCTGTTAATCAGGGGATACTTGCTGCCCTGAAGACGCCAGACCACCATTAATAAACGCCGTGCTCAATCTTGAGGAGGACGCGCTCAACCTGAGCACGGCCTTCTGCGGTCTGCATCAATACATAGGGCGACTGATTGTTGAGCGAGGGAATGCTGCTTCGCATCCAGCGGGCGACGTGGTCCATACCCAGAACGTCGGTTGCTCGCCGGACGAGGTCAACCTCGTCTCGGGATTCGGAAAACGCAGGTTGGCCACCGGCAGCCATCACAGCCTGTCCCCTGCCCGTTTTGGCTGAACGATCCCGCTGTCCCATGAACCCATTATAGGAGCTGTTTCACGGCCTGATTTACCTTCCCCGTGCAATCGACCGAAGCAACTCCGCTGCCTGCGCGGCAATTGCCTGATCCGTTCCGGCTGCGGCGTTCTTTAACTCCGAGGTCCCACCTGCAATATCGCCGGTGGCCAGTAACGCAGCGCCCAGGCCGAGCTGCGCACGCCCGAATTGGGGCGTGATCTTCAGGGCTTCGCGGTAGTGCGGTACAGCTTCCCGCATCTGCTGCCTTGCCATTAACAGATCCCCAAGAAGCAGGTGCGCGTCGGCAAATGTCGAATCAATGCGCAGAGCCTCTTCCAGTTCCCGCTGCGCTTCGTCATACCGGCTGGTCCGGCCCAGCAGCATCGCGAAGTTGTAGCGGGTTCCGGCATCGGCCGGGTGCAGGCGCAGCGCCGTTTCAAACTCAGCCTGCGCCTCCGCAAACTTCCCGGCACCGGACAGCACTCCGGCCAGATTCCCGTGCGCGTCCGCGTAATCAGGCTGGATTCGGATCGCTTCCCGAAATGCCGTTTCCGCACCCGCTTGTTCACCCGCCGTCAGCTGAATAATACCCAGGTTGTTGTGGGCTTCCGGCAAGTCCGGATCCACCTCAAGCGCTTTGCCGATAGCGGTCAGGGCTTCCCGGTTCTTCCCCCGTGCCTGATACGTCAGGCCCAGTTCATGCCATGTGATCGCTCTGGCTGGCTCAACGGCGGCGGCTTTCTGCAGAACGTCTTGCGCTTCGGCATACTGGGCTGACCTGCGCAGGGCTGTCCCCAGCTTCTGCAGGCCCACGGCGCCCTTGGGCTTGCGCCGCACCGCTTCCCGGTAAACCGGTACCGCCTGCACCAGTTGGCCATTGCTTTGCAGCGCTTCCGCCAGTTGCAGATAGTACTCGGCACGCTGCGGCTTATATTTTTCGATAGCCGCCGCAAGCCGGGTGATTCCCTCTGCCAGATTGCTGCCCTGTATCACCTGGGCCACCGCCACGGTAAGCTCGTTCTCAGCCGTTTTCGGCAACGTTTGTGGATAATAAGGGACCACCCTGCCACGGTACGTATCCTGACGTTCCGCCCGTTCCGCCAGCAGGTCGCCTTCGGGCTTGCGGCGCTGGATCAGATGGTCGGTCGCGGCAACGTGAATTACATCCTCTGTCCGCCGTTTCGGCATGTGGCACTCCACACAACCTGTCCCGGCAGTATGCTTGCCAGCCTCCACGAGTTTTCGGAACTCCTGCGCGTGGCACTGGCGGCACACAGCCGTGTAGTGTCGCTCGGCTGCCTCTTCTCGCGGAACATCGTGTGGATTATGGCAGGTGGTACACAGCATCTTCCCGTTACTTTTCAGGAAACATTCCGAGCGTCGTAGCCGATAAGCCGCGTTCACGATCTCGAATTTTTCATCCCGACCAGCTTCCGGCGCATGGTCGAAGTTCACGATGAAATCAGCCAGCGGCTCGCCTGGCTGGAAGGAAAAGGCCTTACGCTCAAATCGTTGAATCGCATTAGGCAGAGCAAAACTGGTAGTTTCCAGATGGCACACCATACAACCCTCCATCTGCCGTTCCGCGCTCAGCCTGGCGGGGTTCAGAATGGCTTTCCGAATCTCCTCGCGTTTCGCCCCGGTGGAACCCGCCAACTGGACATGCCGCGTTCCCGACCCATGACACCGCTGGCAATCGATGCCTTCGGGAAGCCGGCCGGAGTACACGCTCTCCGCGAACGGTTCCTCGTTGCCAGCCGGAATCCGCGGATAAGCGTTGTGGCAGAACATGCAGTCATACGTGACGGGGCGGCGAAACCCGTCGTGATTCGGACGGTCGTACCCAGGATTCATCGCCCAATACCCGCCTTTTTCGGCGTACCATCCCACCGGCAGTTCCATCAGGGTATTGGCGCTGGTGCGAGTCAGATACGTTTTCGCGTGATTGCCCGACCCCATCACGTAGTCCACTCGCTTTTCGGTCACGTTGATCTGGTGGCCAGCCGAGTCCAGTTGGTAGCCGCGCTGGTAGTAGGCGCCATCCCGCAAAGTCATCGTGAAGTAAGTATTCGAGGCCAGGTGGAAATAACTACCATCTTTGGCCACATCTCTGCCCACGTTGCTGGCCGAAGCGACGGAAAATGACCGCGCCATGCCGGTATTACGGTACGTCTCCCAAATCTTCGCGTGGCAGCCGGCGCAAACGCGGGAGCCTTGCCCCTGGGCCAGATTCGCGAAGCACGCCACCGTAAATATTCCCAAAACCAGACGCAGCATGATCCCGTGTTGTTCATCCTATCAGGGGACGGCGAAATTCCGTCTGCGGAATGTTCAGCGCTTACAATGTTGACCCCGCTGCCATCGTTTTGATGAGATTTGTTAAGCAGCAGCAGGCACTGCTCAACAAGGAAAAGCCCGCCATCGACTTTACGTCGTCGGCGGGCTTGTTTACGCTTATCGCGACTATTGAGTCTCTTACCCCACCATCTGAAGCAGAGCCTGGATATACCCGAATGTGAACGCGAAAGCCTGCGCTCCACCTTTATCACCCGGGATCTGCGGTACGTGGTCGGGCATCAGCATGTATTCGTAGCCGACTTCCTGGTACGTCTTGATCGCCTCGATCATGTTGACGCTTCCCGCATCCGGCAGCGTCTCCACAAAGTCGCCAAACGTGCCGCGAATATTGCGGAAGTGGACATTGAAGATTTTTTTCCTTGATCCGAAGTACCGAATCACTTCATGAATCTCTTTGTTCGGATCGCGGAGCATTTCGGAAACCGTGCCCTGACAGAAATTCAAGCCATGGTACGGATTCTCGTACATGGAAACGAACTTCTTCAGGCCAGCCGGACTGCCCAGCACCGTATGCACGCCGCGGTAACCAGCGGGTTCCGGCATGCCTGGGTCATGCGGGTGACAGGCCATGCGGACTTTTACTTCTGCGGCCACCGGCGCCATCCGCGAAAGGAAGTAGTCGATTCGCTCCCAGTATTCGTCGGCACTCACATTTCCGGCTTCGGTCAGCTTGTCCTTATCAGGTGCCTGCGCGTAGTTCCAGGTGCTGTATGTACTTTCACCCTGGCCCTTGCTGCGCTCAGGTAGCCGAACCACGCCCAGAATGCTCATGTTGTACTTTACGGCCGGAATGCCGACTTTTGCGCAGTTTCGCAGCATCTGCTGGCACATCTCGATCTGCCGCGCGCGCTCCGGGTCTTTACCCAGCATCACGGCGCCCATCGGGGCCTTCCCGATAGCGGCGGAAGGCAGGGGGAGCGGCACCATCGACAGCTGGATGCCGTGCTTTTCTACCTTTTCCCGCAACTTCGAGAGCCCGTCCACTGACCACGACTCGTCCAGTTCCTTGCCCAGATCCGTACTGCAGATATGGTTCACGCCCAACGACGAGAGCACAGAGAGCACTTCATCCTGATGTGAATGCTGCGTACCCACGTGCATCTTGGCTTTGCGGGGCGGAGGCGCCGAAGCCGGGGATGCTGCCCCACGCGCTACTTGACCTCCACCCTGCTGTGCGCTCGCCAGTTGTGTGGCAGCGAGTGCGCTGCCGGCTGCTAAGAAACTTCTTCTGTCCATTTTGATCTCCCGAAATTCAACTGGCCTAAGCCAAACAGCCTATCCTATTTCCCGGTCGCCGTGATAGCCAGATTCACAGGATTCGTCCGAATTCCATTTACCGTCAGTATCAGCGGCACCGCAGGCCCGAGCGGCGCATCGGCGGGAATCGGGATATTCGCCTGGTAGAGTCCCACCAGGCCGGGCGTCAACCCGGTAAAGGCCGAATTGACTGTTGTTTGGCTACCGCCGAAGCCTCCTCCAAACGTCGCGGTCACCCCTGCGATTTGCTGGAGCGAAGTGGGATCTGCGCTGGAGGCTTGTCCCTCAACCGCAACCGGAGATGTCTGTCCAAAGCCAATGCCGTACATGGTGACCGTGTCGCCCGGTTTGGCAGGATGAGATCCGGGGAGGATTCCGGTTGGAAGCGCCCAGGTGTAATCGCCATTGATGATCACGCCGTAGCTGCCATACATCAGAATGCGGGGCATCACTGAGCTAATGCTGGTCAGCCGCAGGTTGCCATTCTTGCCGTTCGAGACGACTTGAATCGTGGCACTGCCGGACGCGGTATAGGGGACCTGGAAGTTTATCTGGCCTGTGGACACATAGTACAAGGGCGCTGGTACACCACCCACGAGGACTTGTGAGGTACCGAGCACCTTAGCCAAAGGGATACCGGCGGCTGTCGCGACGGTGCCGGGAGGCGCAAGCTGGCTTCCGAAAATCGAAACAATGTCGCCCGGCGAAACCGCTTCCTGCGCGAAGTTCGCCGCGTTCGTGATTCCGCCTGAGGAAATTGAGGGCGTGCCCGCCGGGGATACCAGCAGACTCACGGGCAACGATACCTGGGCGTTGTTGGCGGCATTTGACGAGATCGTTACGGAGCCGTTATAGGTCCCCGGTGACAATCCTGCCGGATCTGCCTGAATCGTCACCTGGTTTCCGCTTGCGGTCGCACTCAGGAACTTCTGTGCACTCGTGGCCCCCGTAATCGACAATGCTCCCGAACCGATGTTGGTCAGGGCCAAAACTGAGCTCTGGACAGGTGCCCCCTGGTACGTCGACAGCCGAACCGCCGTGTTAATTAGCTGGATGATGGGCGACGCCGTCACCACCAGCGTCACCGTGATCGTCTTGTTGTCGGTAGCTACCGACGAGCCCGAGATTACGACCGTTCCCGTATAACTGCCCGAGACCATGCCCGACTGCGCGGCAACCTGAATCACCCACGGGAAGGGCGAAGGTATCAGGCTATACTGCGTATTGTAGAAGGCGAGCCAGTTCCCTCCCGATTGTGTTGTCACTGCCCCCGAAGCTCCCTTTCCGAGCGCAAATACCGGAAATGCCCCTCCTGCGCTGGGTCCGCCCAGCGGGGTTACATAGGCGGTAATCGAAGATGGCACACCCGTCGTATTCACGGTGACGGCGATATCCTGCGGAGAATCAACCGCGTTCGGGTCGGTCAGGGTAATAAAGTCCGTATAGGTTCCGGTCGCCAGAGCTGCCGTGTTGAGTGCGATGCTCACCGCGTAGCATCCGCCGCCAGCCTGGGCACAAGCAGTTTTGGCTCCCACTGTGGCGGAAAGCCACGATGCCGAGGCGGTTGCGGTCAAAGTGAGCGAGCCGTCACCCAGGTTGTATGCCTGAACTGTCTGGGTAGGGCCAGCCTGGCCGGGCAGCGTGTTGATAGTGCCGACCGTCGTGTTACTCAGCCCCAGCCTGGGAGCCGCGCTCGCCACCGACGCCAGCGCCAACAACATCAATCCTGCAGTTTTTGTGTTCAAGTGGAAACTCATAGTCAATTCCTCCGGCCTTCCTCTGTCAAAGCGTTACCTCGATTTGAGGCGAAGCTTCCAATTAGCTTGTTCCAATTAGTTGATAAATCCGAGTTTCTTCAGCGTCGCCGTCGGTTCTGCGCCTTCAAATTGCAGCAGCAGCGCCTTCTGGTATCCGTTTTCCAGCGCCACCGCTGCCGGCGGCAGGTCAAACGGAAATAACTTTTTCAGCACGTCCAGGTCCTTTACCAGCGGACCTTTGCCCGTCAGCCCGGCCTTGCCCAGAAACCATCCGCCAAACTGCGGGTTTTCCGTCGCCACGCCAATGAACCGGGTGTTACCCCAGTTGTAGCCGGCCATTTTCTTGCCCGCGTCCAGGCAATGCATGCACTGAGGATTAAAGAAATAGACCAGCACCTTGCCTTCGCGCAGGGAAATTGTCTTGCCATCCTCCGCCGTCACGGTGTCGGGGGCTTTGGTTCCCGTCTGCCGGGTTGAGGCGATTCCGTAAGAAACACCCGCAAACACCATCACCGCAGCCAGTACCAGCGCCGCCGGACGCAGCCCGCCTGGGGGTTTTGTCCACATGCCGGCCAGAATCGCCAGCCCCAGCATAATGCCGTCGCCGACGAAAAATCCAGGCCCCACCGCGCGCTTTAGCCACGGGAAGCACGAACATTCCGCACCCACCAGTTCCTTGTAGTGGATGCCGATAAAGATCATGAACGCGACCAGCAGCAGGCTCGTAATCATAGCCCCCCAGCGTCGGAAGCGCGGGATCAGCAGAAGAACGCCTGCGAACGTCTCGGTGATACCGAACGCCACGGCGGCAAACAGGCTCAGCGACTCCGGAACCCGGGCCTGCGCCAGGCGAACTGCGGCTCCAACCGGGTCGGTTGCCTTCCAAAGCCCTGCAACCAGAAATATAATTGCAATCAGGATCGCGGAGACCCAGTTCAGGGCTGTTTGCCAGCTCTTACGCTCTCCTTCGGCGGAGAGTGTTCCTGTGACCATATACCGTTAGTGTAGCCGGGTTATACTGCTCCTGAACTTACCGGTGTCCAGCCTTCACCGGTTTCCCGTTCGCGAAGTCGATTTCCAACAGTTTCTCGCTCGTCGGAATCCACGACGTCACCTTCTTTGCCGCCGTGTCAATCACTGCGCCGCCATCCGGATAGACGTAACGGCCGTCCAGCCCAAACGTAATCCAGCCGGGATGCGGCCTCTCCGCCGGGTCTTTGTATATCGGAATACTCGCTTTCAGGGTTGGCGGCAGGTGCGTAATGTCGTAAGCGTAAACGTAACCATAAACGCCATCCACGCACCAGACTTCCTTCTGATTGGGCGACACGTTCACGCCATGGCTTTCCGTCAGATGTGGCTTTCGCGCGGGGGGATCCGGATACTGCGCCAGGCGCTCCGGCGGAGTATGCGCTTCCACCCGGTACAGCATTTTTCCTCCGGGCTTCGCCTCGCCCACTTCGAAGCCCAGCAGCCCGTCCACGTTCACGAAAACGTATTTGTCGTTCTCCGTGGCCGAGATGGGACGCAAGCCTTTGCTGAAGGGGCCGATCTTTCCCAGAACCTTCTCCGTCTTTGTGTTCGCAATGTACACGTACGGGACGGTCAGCAGTTCCAGATAGGCACGCTTTCCGTTGTCGTTGATCCACGTATTGTGCGGGCCATGAGCTTCAATCTTGTTGGTCTCATAGTCCTTGCCGGCTTCGGTATCGATTCGGGCCAGCACGGCACCGTCCTTGGCGTCCGTCACCTTCCAGTCAATCTCGTCGCGGTACGGCACATACAGTTTCTTGCCGTCCGGCGTAATAGCCAGGCTGTCCGCGTAGTTTCCCAGGTGCTTTCGCCAGACCACCTGTTCGGTCTTCAGGTCGATGGCGATCAGTTCGTCCTGTGTCGCCGACGTCACATAGAGCAGGCCGTACAGAACGCTTGCCGCCATACCCTTGTAGTTTCCGGAATTCGGCACTGCAATCTGCCGCAGCAGTTTGTGCCCGTGGTCGATGTCGTAAATGCTGATGCCGGTCTTGTCGGTCACGTAAAGCCGCTTCTCGACATCTGCGGCCACTAAAGAAGCCGAGAGAATCGCAAGGGCAAGGGTGCTGCGCAGAAAGGCGTTCATTCGCTCACGAGTATATCGGGCTTATTTCTCTGCAAACCACGCCAGGAACAGACCATCGGGCGTCACGTCCTCCCAGTACGAGATGAACTCGCTGTGGACCTTACGGCAATCCCGCTCCAGTAATTTCTCCAGCTCACGCCGTTCAAACCAGCGCTCCCACGCCGGGGTCTTAAAGCGGCCCCAGTGCTCGGCGTTCTTGTCGATAATCACCAGCCGTCCGCCCGGCTTCAGCACGCGGCACATCTCGGCCACGGCACGCTCAATCTCTACGGCATGCTCCAGCGATTCCGTCGCGTACACACCGTCGAATGTCGATGCGGCAAAAGGCAAATCGGTCATCAAAGCCGCTACCTTTCCCACGCCGGCGGGTACACACGCCAACATGGCCTCCGAGATATCCAGCCCAGAGACTGCCACACGGGGATTGCTCTCCGACAAAACCCGGGCGAATCGCCCTTTGCCGCATCCAACATCCAACACACGTTTATCGGTCAGATCTCCGAAGAACTTTAGCAAAACCTGGACATGTTGAATCCGGGGATCGATAGTGGACGGGAAGTGCTCCTCATCGTGCGAAGCTTCGTTAAAACTGTCCCGAATTTCGCGGCTGAGTTGGGGTGTAAGCGCGGCAGGTAAAGCAGGCGGAGCGCCCGCGGGCTTTTCAGCTCGCGAACGCTCCCAAAAACGCCAGCTCACTTCGCTTACGGCCGCGTCAGGAAGATCGGCAGACCTTCTTTGTTCGCATAGCTAGGCCGGTAACGGTCCGTGTTGTACATGCTGGCAATATCCACCGCGCGGGGTCCCAGTGCCGGATCCGGAATCGGTACCGCGGCGTAGCAACCGCGGTTGATCGCCATCATCAGGCCGCTCTTGCCCGCCTGAATGGTGTCGATCGCCATCCCGGCGAACGTCGCTGCCACCATGCGGTCCACAAAGTCCGGAGCCCCCGAGCGCAGATCGTAAGTCAAATCGCTCACTACGGTCTCTTCGCCCGTCTGGCCCTGGATTTTATCCGCCAGAATCTCCGCAATGTTCATCTTCTTGCGGTGACCATACCCGTCCGGGCGGCCATATTCCTGCACTTCATAACCGATCCATTCAGCGCCCTCGGAGAGCAGCACCAGCGAGTAGGAACTGGGGTTGTTCTTCTTGTCTTCCGCGAGCAGACTGATGAGCTTATCCACATCAACCTTGTATTCGGGGATCACGCAGCGCATGGAATTCACGTACGCCGTGTAGAGCGCCGTGTAGCCTGCGTCGCGCCCGAAAATACGAAACACGCCGATGCGTTCGTGCGAGCCGATGGTGGTCCGCTGCCGGTCGATTGCGTCCGTTGCGCGCGTAACGGCCGTGGAGAAACCGATGCAATATTCGGTGTTGCGGACGTCGTTGTCCATCGTCTTCGGCACGCAGACAACCTTCACGCCCAGACGATCCAGATGCGACGCGTAGCTAAGCGTGTCGTCGCCGCCGATGGCGACCAAATATTCGATCTCCAGCTTTTCCAGGTTCTTCAGAACCTGCGGGGTCATATCGTAGACGGTGGAGGTGACGCCTCTTTTGGTGTGCTCGGAGGCGGTGAAGCTTTCGCCGGCCAGAAACGCCGGGACCTTCTTCATCTTCAGCGGATTCGTGCGCGAACTGTGCAGCCACGTACCGCCAGTGCGGTCAATGCTGCGCGTGTTCTGCCGGTCCAGCGGGCGGACGTAGCGCTCTGCCGAAGCGGCGTCAGCCCAGTCCAGGTGCGTCAGGCCTTCCCAGCCACGGCGAATGCCGGTGACCTGGCGACCCAACTCTCCTGCGCGGTATGTGACGGTCTTAATAACGGCATTCAGGCCAGGGACGTCTCCGCCGCCCGTCAAAATACCGATCTTTCCTGCTTTCATTGCTTCTCCCTGTAAAACGGAATGAGTTCGAACTCTTATTGTAAGATGGCCGGGATCCGGTGCCTACTCCCCGTGTTGGTCCTTCGGCGCCTTCAGGTTTTTCGGCTTCTGCATGCGCACCCTTTTGCAGTCGGGACATCGCCACTTCCGGTTTCCATGCGAGAGATGACCCGGGTTCTCCTGCTTCATCGCTACCCGGCATTTGGGACAGGTCATGAGCTGTCCCTAACCGAGCCGTCCGCCCTCAACCAATTCAAAGCGCCCGGCGGCAACTCCCTTGAATTCCTGCACGCCGCCCGAGGGCCACTGCACTACCACGCGCTCTGCCCGGTCTCTTTTGCCAAGGCCAAACGTCAGTGCCAGCTCCGATTGCGATAAATAGCTCGACCCGGTCTTCACCATGCGGGACTGCGTTCCTTCGGCCGTCGTCACTCGTACCACTGCGCCAATCGCCTCCCGGTTTGACTTCACCCCGCGCAGCTTCAGCCGCAAACTTTTCGCCCCCGCCGCCACGTCGTTGCGGTACAAATAGGCGGGCCCCCCGTTGGTGGTCAGTAGAAGGTCCACGTCGCCGTCCCCGTCAATATCGCCATAAGCCAGCCCCCGGCCCACCCTGGGTGTTGCGAAGCCCCCCCCCACTTCAGTGGCCACATCCCGAAAGCCGCCGTGGCCGTCATTCAGGAACAAATGCGGAGCTTGCGCATAGCCGTGATTGCCTGCGATATTCCGGACCGTCTCGTCAATGTGCCCGTTCACCGCCACCAGATCCAGGTGCCCGTCCAGATTCATGTCGGCGAAGCAGCAGCCAAAGCCCAGCCGCCGGCGCGAAGGCACCGAAATCCCGGCACGCCCCGCTACATCCACAAAGGCTCCGTTCTTCCCGGCGTGATACAGCGCCATCATCTCGTCATCGAAATTGGTGATGGCGATCCCCGCTGTACCGGAATTATCAAAGTCCGCTACATCCACCCCCATCCCCGCACGCGCTTTTCCATCGTCGCTGAACGCCACACCTGCCTGCACGGCAATGTCCTCGAACGTCCCGTTTTTCTGGTTGCGATACAGCTTGTTCGGCTGCGTGTCGTTTGCTACGAACAGGTCTGGCCAACCATCTCCGCCCATATCCAGCATCGCCACGCCCAGGCTCTTGGAACTGGTATCGAAGATGCCACTCTTCGCCGTGACGTCTTCAAAAGTGCCGTTTCCCCGGTTCCGGAACAGCCAGCAGGTGGAGCCGTGGTACGCCTCCGGCGTGCAATACGACTTATTCTTGCCATCCACACTGCAGAAGACGTCGTGATCCGCCGACCACTGCACGTAGTTGCAAACAAACAGGTCCAGTAACCCGTCGCGGTCATAATCGAACCAAAGCGCCGAGGTACTCAAGCCCGTACGTCCGCCCAGACCGCTCTTCTGCGTAACATCCACGAACGTTCCCTTGCCTGTGTTCTGGAAGAGCCGGCTCTGGCCAACGGCTGTCACGTAGATATCGGGGAAGCCGTCGTTGTTGAAGTCCCCCACCGCCACCCCCATGCCGTACAAAGGCACCGCCAGCCCGGCCTTTTGCGTCACATCCGTGAATGTTCCATTGCCGTTATTGCGATAAAGGCGCAGGCCCGCACCGCCGCCGCGCCCGTGGCCGGGCCAGTCGCTCCCGTTCAGGATCAGAATATCCAGCAGACCATCGCCGTCAAAGTCGAGGAAGGCACACCCGGGCCCCAGCGTTTCCGGCAGATACTTTGCCCCAAAGGCCCCGCTGTTGTGCCGGAAGTCCAGGCCCGCCGCGCGCGTTATATCCGCCAGCCGAAATCCGGGGTCAGGGCCGCCCGCCGCCCGTAATCCGGCGCTCGCCAACCCACCCAGAAGGAAGCTGCGGCGCTTCAAGCAATACTTACCAGTCCATTACGAATCGCGTGGACTACCAGCTCCGCAGTATTGTGAATCCCCAGCGATTGCATAATGTTGGCACGGTGCACCGCCACAGTATTCACGCTCAGTCCCAGCACCGTCGCAATGTCTTTATTCGATTTTCCGTGGACAATCAGCTGCAGCACTTCCAGTTCCCGGGTGGTCAGGCTCACATCCGCGCCCACCGCCGGTTTGCCCAGTCGCGGATCCAAAACCTGCTCCCCTGCCGCCACGCGCCGGACTGCGGAAACCAGCTCCAGGTCCATCGCATTCTTCAGTAAGTAACCCCGGGCGCCGGAATCCATACAGGTACGTACGTACCCTGGCTCCGCGTGCATGCTCAGAATCAGCACGGCAAGTTGCGGATTCGTCTCCAGCATCCGGCGTGCCGCCACCGCGCCATTCATGCTGGGCAGCGCGAAATCCATCACCACGACATCCGGCTTCAGCTCCTTCGCCAGTGTCACCGCGTCGTGCCCGTCGCCAGCCTCGCCCACAACGCGGATGCCGGGTTCGTCTTCCAGCATGCGGCAAAAGCCGCGGCGCACCAGGGCGTGGTCGTCCACCAGCAGCACAGTCAGCGGCTTATCCGGCATAGTTGTCCTTTAAAGGTATCGTCACCCGCACCCGGGCTCCGCCACTTTCCGGCTCCAGAAACTCAATTTTCCCGTGAACCATCCCTGCCCGCTCCCTCATCGACACCATACCCAGGCCGCCGGTTATCTTGCCCAGGCCACGGCCCTGATCCTCAATCTCCAGCGTAACCGCTTCCGTCGCATAATCCAGCATCACTCTGGCAGACTTCGAACCTGAGTGTTTCGCCACATTATTTAGCGCTTCCTGCATGATCCGGTAAAGGTGAATCGTCACCTCCCGGTCCAGTTCGCGCGCCACACCACACTTCTCATAGTAGATTTCAATGCCCGTTCGTTTCTCGAACTCGGGCAGATAGTCGTCAAACGCACCCTCCAGGCCGATTTCATCCAATACCACCGGATGCAGTGCCCTCGAAAGAGCCCTCACCTTGTCCAGCGTTGCCTGCACCACCTCACGCACTTCCAGCAGATCCCCGGCCTTGCGGTCCGCCCTCTGCAGCATCACCCCGATCGCAGTCAGAATCTGGCCGAAATCGTCATGCAGCTCTCTGGAGATTGAGGCAAATGCGCTTTCCTGCATTCCGATTAGTTGCTGCGCCAGTTCGCTGCGCCGCTCCGAAAACTCCTCCACCTTGTGGAATAACCGGCGGTTATACTGCACCAGGTACAGGCTGGTGAGCACGATCACAATTACCATCGCGGCCAAAAAAACGAACACGTTGAGCTGGACGCCACGATAAATCTGACTCGTACGGGCCTGTGCCTCCTGCTCGCTTTCATTGTTTTGGATCAGCAACCGGGCTACGGCTGTGCTGATTGCTGCGTGTCTTGCCTGCAGGGACAGCCGGATCGCGGTCCGCGCCTCTCCCTCGCTTACTTCGGACCTCTCAAACATCCGATCCAGCGCGTCCCAGAACTGGCGGAAAGAGTCCACCAGATACTGATCCTGTCCCGACGCTGTGGCCCGCACCGAAACCCTTCGTTCCTGCCGGAGGGCGTCTTCCAGATCCGTGCGGAGCCTGCGGAATTGAGGCTTCCAGGCTGCCAGCGGATACTGTGGCCCCTCGGCCAGCGCCTCGGTATCCAGCATGTCCCGCATCGCGAGCGCTACGGCGTTCAGGCCGTTCTGGATGCGAAGCAGCAACAGGCTGTCCCGCCGGTTCCGGTCGATGGTCTCGGTTTGCAGCTGCCGAAGCGCACCCAGCTGGACAAATGTGTACGTGGAGTACACGCCCACCGCCAGCAGCGTTACTGCCAGGCCGGCCAGAAGTCGGATTGTAGGGGAGGGCCGATTCAACTTACTCATTATCCCCGCTACAATCGGGGTTCCATGAACTCCGTCCTTTCTCTCTCCGGCGTGGCCCAGGCGCAACTCATTCGCAGCCGCGAAATGTCATCCCGCGAACTGGTTACGTTGCACCTCCATCGCCTCGCCGAAGTGAACCCTGCTCTCAATGCCGCCGCCGAAGTTTGGGCCGATTCCGCCCTCCTCGCCGCCGATGTCGCCGATTCCCGCCGCTCCCAGGGCAGGGAACTGCGCCCTTTCGAAGGCGTTCCCTTTTCGGTGAAGGATTCCATTGCCGTAGCAGGCACCGTCTGCACCGCCGGAACCCTCGGTTACCGCGATAACCCGCCTTCCCCCCGCGATGCCGCTTTGGTCGCCAAACTCCGGGCTGCCGGAGCCATCCCTCTCGCCCACACCAACCTGCCCGACCTCCTCTTCGCCTTCGAAAGCGATAATCTCTTTCGCGGTCGTACCAACAATCCCTATGACCTGACCCGCACCTCCGGCGGCTCCAGCGGAGGCGAAGCCGCCCTCCTCGCCGCCTGTGGCTCCCCCTTCGGTCTCGGTAGTGACGCAGCAGGCTCCGTCCGTCTGCCCGCCCATTACTGTGGCGTCGCCAGCCTGAAACCCACCTCGGGACGCTTGCCCCGCACAGGCCACGTTCCGCCCCCCGGTGGCTGGATCGAAACCCTCTGGCAGATCGGCCCCATGGCCCGCCGGGTTGAAGACCTTATCGCCATGCTCCCTCTCCTCATCACCAGCGATGGCGAGGACCGGACCCATGTCCCCATGCCGCTCCACGCTCCGCCCGCCCTCAACCAGCTCCGCGTCGCCTTCTTTACTGACAACGGAATTCTTGCCGCCGACCCCGCTACCGCAGCTACCGTCCGCAACGCCGCCCTCGCGCTCCAGCAGGCCGGAGCCCAGGTTGAAGAGCGCCACCCCGCGGCCATCAGTCGCAGTTACGACCTGGAAATGAAGTTCTTAGGCCCGGATGGCGGAGACGGGCTGCGCGACTTTCTTACGTCCATCGGCAGCCACCAAACCCACCCTCTCCTTCAGGGCTGGCTGGCCAAACTGGAGCAGCACAGGACGGATATTGCGGGGTTTGCCAAATACTGGTCCGAAATCGATGCCTTTCGCACCGAAATGCACGCGTATCTCAACACCTGCGACGTTCTGTTGTCCCCTGTCGCCTCCTCCCCCGCCGTCCCCCACGGGCACACCATTCACGACAATGTCTTCCCCGGCTTCAGCTATACGATGACGCACAATCTCACCGGCTGGCCCGCCGCCGTAGTCCGGTGCGGCACTTCGCCCGAAGGTCTTCCCATCGGGGTGCAGGTTGCCGCCGCACCCTGGCGCGAAGACATCGCACTGGCGGTCGTGCTCCTTCTGGAGCAGGCTCTGGGGGGCTGGCAGCCATCTTCTGGCACCGCGACCGGGAAAGTGCCATACTAATAAGGCTCTGCTCTCTTCTGCCGCCAGCGGATGAAGCTTTTTACTCCCACCCAATCTGAACGCCTCAATGAGGCGGTCGGCGTAGTGTTTCTTGCGACAGGGATACTTGCCCTGCTTAGCTTTGCGTCCTTTCACCCTGCAGACGCTTCACTGAATACCGTTACCGGACCAGGCAAAGCCCTGAACCTGATCGGACCTGTTGGCGCGTATTTCGCCGATTTCTTCCTTCAGTCCTTCGGCTTCGCCGCCATGGTTTTTCCTTTCCTTCTCTTCGCCCTCGGCTGGAAGTGGATTCGCTCGGAAGCGATTGACGCGCCTGGCATTAAGCTCGCCGGTTCAGCGCTCCTTCTCGGTTCCGCCGCCGGTCTCGCCGCTCTCTTGCCGGACTGGCGTCTCTTCGAAAACACCATCACTCCCGGCGGCGCTGTCGGCTTCCTCATCGCTGAATCGCTCTTGCCGGTGCTCAATCTGGCAGGCACGGTGGTCGTTCTGGCCACCATCCTGATTCTGGCCCTCTATGTTGTCTCTACCTTCACGCTCGCTGCATTTAGCCGATGGTTTGTGCCGATCTTTACCTTCTTCCGGCGTCTGAGCGCAACCTGGCGCGCCTATCTGGAGCGCCGGCAGCAGGCCACCGTCGCGCGCCATGAAGCCCGGCTGCAGCGCAGAGCACTTCTTCCAGCGCCCGTGGTTGTGGCTGAGGTGGTTGCTAACGAGATGGAACCTGTGGTCTCTTACGACGACTCGCCGCCCATCGTTCCCCAGCCCATGCCCACTGCGCGGACTCGCAACCGTACGCCCGAGCCGGTCGTGGAAACCATGCCCTGGGAAGACCCGCCCGAAATGCTGGCTCAGGAAGTTCTGGCCGACGAGGTTGCGGCAGCTGACTCTGACGACATCCCCATTCGTCGTCTGGATGACCTGGATCCAACTCCCGGCAACGTGGTGGAATTCCCCTTTGCCAAGGTCGTCGCCAAGCGCGACACGGCCCCGAAGCTCCCCACCATTTTCCGGCTACCTTCCACCGATCTGCTGAATGAGATTCCGGTACGTTCCGCCTTCGACGAACAGGAGCTAAAAGACACTGCTGCCGCCATCAAGGCCAAGTTCGAGGAGTTCAACGTTCTTGGCTCCGTGGTTCAGATCAATCCCGGCCCCGTCGTCACCACCTTCGAGTTCAAACCCGAAGCGGGCATCAAATACAGTCGCATCATCGCGCTGCACGAAGATCTCTGCCTCGGGCTCCAGGCCGAATCCATCCTGATTGAACGCATCCCCGGTCGCCCGACTATCGGTATCGAAGTCCCGAATCGCAAGCGCGACGTCATCAGCCTGCGCGCCGTCCTGGAATCTGAAGAATTCGAAGCCTCGCCCTCGCACCTCACCATCTCCATGGGCAAGGATATCAACGGTCGCATCAAAGTCGCCACGCTCGAAACCATGCCCCACGCTCTGATCGCCGGTTCTACCGGCTCGGGCAAATCGGTTATGATCAACTCCCTCATCATGTCGGTTCTCTATAAATCGACTCCCGATGAGGTCCGCATGATCATGGTCGATCCCAAACGCGTGGAACTCGGCATGTACGAAGGGATTCCGCACTTGCTGACGCCGGTCATCACCGACCCCCGCAAGGCTACTAATGCGCTGAAGAATGCGGTTCTCGAAATGGAGCGCCGCCTTCGCCTCCTCGCCGAACACGGTGCCCGCAACATTGATCAGTTCAACAAGAAGGTCGCGCTCCTCAGGAATCAGCCCCGCAGCCTCTTTGAGGAGCAGGAAAACCGGGAGCCGGTCGACGAACTCAAACCGCTGCCCTACATCCTGATTCTCATCGACGAATTGGCCGATCTGATGATCCTGGAAGGCCGTAACGTGGAAGAGTCCGTCACGCGTCTGGCGCAGATGGCGCGCGCCGTCGGCATGCACCTCGTGCTGGCCACGCAGCGCCCGTCCGTCGATGTGATCACCGGCATTATCAAAGCCAACTTCCCGGCCCGCATTTCGTTCCGGGTCGCTACCAGAGTGGACAGCCGTACCGTTCTCGACGTGATGGGCGCGGAACACCTGCTGGGCAAAGGCGACATGCTGTACTTGCCGCCCGGTTCCTCGCGCCTCACCCGCGTCCACGGTGCGTTCGTCACGGAAACCGAAATCACCGGGGTCGTCGACTTCTGGAAGAAGCAGGCAAAGCCGGAATACGACCAGAGCTACCTCATCGCGCCGCCTACCGACGACGGCGAGCAGGATGGCGAAGTGGTCGACGTGGGCGATCAGGATCCCATGTATGAAGACGCTATTCGCGTGGTTCTGGAGATGGGCAAAGCGTCCACTTCCACGCTCCAGCGCCGCCTCCGCCTCGGCTACGGCCGAGCCGCCCGCATTCTCGACATGATGTACAAAGACGGCATCATCGGCCCGCCCGACGGCAGCAAACCGCGCGAAGTGTTGAAGAGTCCGGATTGGGTTCGAGAGGTAGAGCCGGTCCTCTAAGCAAATTTACACAACGCGGACCCGGCAGTGTTGTACCCTGCTACCTGAGGAGAGACTCTATGTGTGATCTGGATCATTTTGAAGACGACCGGCAGGATTACGAAGCCCGCGGTCTGGTAACCCGCAAACAATTTGGCGCCATTCTGGGAGCCAGCATGTCCATGCTGCTGCCCGCCGTCGCCAACGCCGCGGCGGTGACCGAAAGCAACGTAGAAATCAAGACGCCCGATGGTACCGCCGACTGCTATTTCGTGCACGCAGCCACCGGCAACGCCCCGGCCGTTCTCATCTGGCCCGACATTTTTGGCCTGCGCCCCGCCTTCCGGCAGATGGGCAAGCGCCTCGCCGAATCCGGCTATTCCGTGCTGGTGGTGAACCCCTTCTACCGCGCGCAGAAGGCTCCGAGCCCCGGCGGTGGCCCGAACCCGCCAATCGCCCAGATGATGCCTCTGGCCCAGGGCCTGAACGAAGGCACTCACATGACCGACGCGAAGGCCTTCATCGCCTGGCTGGACCAGCAGCCTTCTGTGAACAAGAGCAAGAAGGTCGGCACGCAGGGCTACTGCATGGGTGGCCCCATCGCCTTCCGCACCGCCGCCGCCGTCCCCGACCGCGTGGGAGCTGTCGGCTCCTTCCACGGTGGCGGCCTCGTCACCGCCACCCCCAACAGCCCCCACCTGCAGGCCGCGAAGACAAAGGCGTCTTTCCTGATCGCCATCGCCGACAACGACGACAAGCGAGCCCCCAAGGACAAGGACACCCTCAAGGAAACCTTCGAAGCCGCCAAACTCTCGGCCGAAATCGAAGTCTACGGCGCCGCCCACGGCTGGTGCCCGCCCGACTCGCAGGTCTATAACGAAGCCCTCGCCGAGAAAGCCTGGAGTCGTCTGCTGGCGCTGTACGGCAAAGCTCTCTAAGCCGCGGTCGGTCGCGACCTGCATTCCCAATAGCTGCTGAGCTTTCCCGCAAGCAACCCGGAGCGCGGCGTTCATCCACCCCTCACGGTAGCCGTGAACCGTGAGGGGCTCACCGTCCGAACACCACCCGGCTACTGGCTGGAATGGCGGTACTTCAGCGCAGATCCCAAAAAACTGCTAGCCTGATCTCTGCCTCGATGAAGAAACTCTGCATTGTATTTCTATTCGTTCTCAGCGTGTCGGCCCAAACCTGGCGCGCTCCCCGAGTCGCTGGCAGCACGCACCCTGACCTCAACGGCATCTGGCAAGTAATCAATGAGGCCAATTACGATGTCGAAATGCACATGGCGCGCCCGGCTTTGGCTACGCAGAAAGGCCCCTATGGCCCCGTACCAGCCGCCCCCGTCCTCGCGCTCGGAGCTGTCGGCTCCGTCCCGCCTGGTGTCGGCGTTGTCGATGGTGGCCCGCTCCCCTACAAGCCCGAGGCCCTTGCCAAACGCGACGAAAATCGCGAAAAATGGCTCGAACGCGATCCTGAAATCAAGTGCTACCTGCCTGGCGTTCCGCGCGCCACCTATATGCCGTACCCGTTCCAGATCCTGCAGTCCGCGAAGGGCGTCTTCTTCACCTACGAATATGCCGGGGCCGTCCGCGATATCTATTTCAGAGACCCAGGCCCCGCTCCGGTGGATTCCTGGATGGGCCAGTCCGTGGGCCGCTGGGAGGGCGACACGCTGGTCATCGACGTCACCGGTTTCAACGATTCCACCTGGTTCGACCGCTCCGGCAACTTCCATTCCGAAGCGCTTCACGTCGTGGAACGCTACACCCGCACCAGCCCCGACGTTATCCGTTACGAGGCCACGATTGAAGACGCCAACGTCTTCACCCGTCCCTGGAAAATGAGCATGGCGCTCTATCGCCGTCAGGAGAAAAACGCCCGGGTGATGGACTTCAAATGCGTCGAATTTGTGGAAGAACTTGTCTACGGTCCATTCCGCAAGAAGCCGCTTTTCCGCTAAGGAGCTTATCTGATGAAAATCCTTCTCGCCTTCACGGCCCTTGCGCTTACTTGCACCGCGCAGACGCCGCGTCTCCCCGATGGCCATCCCGACTTTCAGGGCATGTACGACGCGGCCACTCTTACGCCGCTGGAACGCGCGGCCGGCTCCAGACTGGTTCTCAGTAAGGCCGAAGCCGAAGCCGCCGAAAAGCTGATTGCCGCCCAGAACGCCGCCGGTGACCAACCTATCGCAGCGGATCGAAAAGCCCCGCCCAAAGGTGGCGATGGCTCCGGCGGAGCCGCCGGCAATGTGGGTGGCTACAACACGTTCTGGCTCGACATGGGGAACTCCCTCACCGTGGTTCGCGGTGAGAAGCGCGCCTCCATCCTGGTCGATCCCGCCGATGGTCGAGTGCCGCCGCTGAACCAGAAAGCCCGCGCCCGCATCGCCGCTCAGCGCGCCCTTGCGCCCACTTCCGATGCGCTGGAAAGCAAAGACCCTGGCCTGGAGCCTGCGGGAGCCTATGACGATCCTGAGCGCCGCCCCTTAGGCGAGCGCTGCCTGCTCGGTTTTGCCTCCACGTCGGGGCCCCCTGCGCTGCCCAACTACTTCTACAACAACCTCCACCAGATTGTGCAGACGAAAGATTCGGTGATGATCCTCACCGAAATGGTGCACGACGCCCGCATCATTCGCATGAACTCGGAGCATCTCCCCAAAACAATTCGCCAGTGGCTGGGCGATTCCGTCGGTCACTGGGAAGGCGACACGCTGGTCATCGACACCACCAACTTCACCGATAAGACCCGCTTCCGCAATGCGACCGAAAACCTCCATGTGGTGGAGCGTATCTCCCGCCTGGACGCGAAAACGCTGCTCTACCGCTTCACCCTCGACGATCCCGACACCTGGGACCGCCCCTGGACCGGCGAGTACGCCTGGCCCCAGACCAGCGAACCCATGTACGAATACGCCTGTCATGAAGCAAACTACTCGATGAGTGACATCCTGCGCGGAGCCCGCTTGCGCGAGGCCGAGCAGGCTGCTAAGAAATAGAAGGACTTCCCATGCGCAAATCCATCCTCGCCACCCTCGCCCTATTCGCCATCAGCGTCCCGGCTGCGCTGGCCCACCATGCTTTTGGGGGCGAATTCGATGCCAACAGGCCCGTTCTTCTTCGTGGCAAGATCATCAAAGTGGAGTGGGTGAATCCGCACTCCTGGATCCACGTCGAAGTCACGAAACCCAGCGGCGGCACGGAAGTCTGGATGATTGAAGGCGGCAGCCCCAACTCGCTCCTTCGCCGTGGTGTCACGCGCGACTCAGTCAAGGTTGGTACCGAGGTCATCGTCGATGGCTACCAGGCTCGCGACCATACCCAGCTTCGCGCCAATGGCCGCAACATCACGCTGACCGATGGCCGCAAACTCTTCCTCGGCTCCTCCGGGCCTGGCGCACCACCACCGGACGCCAAGCCCATCGAAGAGGCCACGCCGCAAGGGAAGAAATGATTCGTTTCGCCGGTCTGGGCTGCTTTTCGCCGCCGCGGCTTTGGGGCAGGGAAACGACCGCCAACGGTCAGGTTCTACCGCAATGGGGCCTGCATCTCCTCCGCATGGATCTCGCTCCGAATAACCTGGTGGAAGTCGTCGGGCGCCAGCCAGCCACCTGGCCCAAAATGGCCGTCAGGCAGCAGCTATTGCTGCTGACCGACCTTCTTCACCACGATTGCTCCACCTTGCTCCCAGGCCGCGAGTAACCGCCCGTCGCCCAATGCCACCAGGGCAGGGAAAGTCACATCTTCCCCGACCTGCTGTATCTTCCCGTCGTTCCACAACATCGCCTTCCCGCCCTGCACGTACAGCAGCCAAAGCGAATGTCCGGTACTGGCGGCCATAACATCGTGGCCTGGACCAACCTTAACTTCAGCCTTGCCCGGTTCGGCGATGTAGATATCCTCCATACGCCGCCACACCGAAACAGTCTTTCCATCCACATGCGTCAGGTCGCCGCCGTCCATCGGACAAGCATTGATCTTCCATGTCCCTTCACCCAGTTTCTGCGCTTTCCCAAACGTCTGGCCATCCAGGGCGCGAATCAGGTAGAAGTCTCTGGCTCCGTCCAGGCAATTCCGCCACATGACTTCCAGCGTTCCGTCACCTGCTACCGAGGCATTCGGATGGCAGCACTGGCAAATCGTCCCGTCGGGCGATTCATACAGCTTCACATTGGCGCCCCATGTCAGGCCGCCGTCCTTTGACGACGCGCCATACAACCGGGTCCCCTCCTGACGCAGATCCAACCAGGCAGCGAACAGGTCTCCGTTCGGCTTCGCCACCAGCGTGTGCAAACCCTCGCGGGGAGCTGCCGGAACATCGTTGACTCTTGAAGGTCTCCCCCATGTCTTGCCACCGTCCGCCGAGCGCCAGGCGAACAGGTCTCCATCCGCCGGAAGACCATGCGCATGAGTCCCCGCAGCCTCTTTTTCGCCGACCACAGCCGTCACCACCATCGCGCCCTTTGCGAAGACAATCCGCGGCCCCCGGTGCCGGCTGAGTGGCACTACGGAAGCCGTGCCCACTTGTACGGGCTTCCCAAATGTCGTCCCGTCATCAACCGATGTCGCCACATAGATTCCGTTCCCGGAACCATATGCCAGCGCCACCGTGTGACCCGAGACGGCCATTCGCGGTTCCCGGTTCGGCGCGTCGGCCACAACCGGCTTGAAGTCCGTAAATGCCAATTGAGTTAACGCAATAACAGCCAGTGCCAGCATCGTTTCTCTCCTTGTCCTAAAACTTCAATCGCAGCGCCAACTGCACTCCGCGAGGGTCGCCTGCCGCGCCTGGAACGCCGAATGTTGCCGCCGGTGTAGCCGGATACGCACCCGTTCCGAAGACGCCGTTCGGGATCAGATTATTGCGGTGGTTCAGCGCGTTGAAGGCTTCGGCGATCCCCTCCAGTCGCAGCTTCTCGGTCAGCCGAAACATACGGCTCAGTCGGGTGTTCACCACAAAATTATCGAACCCTGCGGCTGAGTTACGTTGGACATAATCGCCGTTGACAAGCGGACGCGCCGTGGTTCCCTGTATCGTGCTTACGCCCGTCGTCGGATTCAAGGGCAGCGCCGAGTAATACTGCACCATGCCGCTCAACTGGAACTTTGCCGGTAGCTGGAAAGTTCCAGAGGTCACTAAACGGTGCCGCTGGTCGTCGTCCGACCGTCCCCAGTCCCGCCAGATGTTGTACTGATCCACCGGCCCGCTGAAGAAGAATTCGCCCACGTTATCGAACGCCTTCGAGTAATCCCAGGACACGCGCCACGTGGCCCACTTGGTCGGCTTCGCCGTATAGGAAACATGCAGTGCGTTGTACTTCGAATCCGCCAGCGAAGAATATTGGCTGTTATTCGCGAAGTTCGGCTTCGGGCGGCACCCGTTGTTCGTGCCCGCCGCTGTACACGTCGGAACATTCTGGTTCATGGCGATAATCAGATGCAGGCCCCGCAGGCGTTCAAAGGCCGCCGACACCGTCCCGTACCGTCCCAGTTTTCGCTCCACTTCCACGCTCGCCTGCGTCGAATACGCATTCTGCAGGTTCGGTTTCATCGTCGTAAAGTTCACCAGCGCCCCCGCCGGAACATTGGTCAGCACGTTCGGAAATACCGGTGCCCCGGCCTGCGTGGGTGAAAGGCTCAGGCTGATCTGGCTTGCCGCAGTCAGGTTCGTTGTGTTGTTTGAAGACAACAGCGCGTTCGCCAGCGCACGCAGCGGCACGCGGTCGTAGTAGAGGCCATAGCTGGCCCGCAACACCGTGTTTCGCGACCCGCCCGGTGACCATGCCAGGCCAACCCGTGGCGACACATTATTCGTGTCGGTGGCAATCGTCTGCAGCCACTGCAGGTCATAGCGAAGCCCGGCATTGAGCGTCAGCTTTGGCGTAATCTTCCATTCGTCCTGAGCGTAGAAACCAACATTGGCATTCGTCTGCCCCACTACCGTATTTCCAAACGTCTGCGTATACCCCGCGTTGTTATAGGTGCCGCTCAGGAAGTTCGCCAGCGACGAAAACGAATACGCGCCCTTCACTGACCGGGGATAGGTAATCGTCAAATCGTTATACAGATAGTCGATTCCGGCCCGGAACGCGTGCGATCCCACCTGCCAGCTAAAGTTGTCAGCCACTTCATATAACTTATTCAGCCGTCCCGTGGGTGAGCCCGACAACCGTCCAAAACTCGCCACACCCGAGATGCTGATAGATGGCCCTGCCTGGTCGCTCGGCTCCGCTTTCAGGTCGCTGTAAGTGAACTGTCCCCGCGTCTCGTTCACCATCTTTGGTGACAGCGTGTAGACGTTCCCCGCCGCAAGCGTATGGTCCGTGTTGTCCAGCCCCGCCGAAGCCGTTGGCGCACTCAACGCCCCCGCGCCTCGTGAGTTGCTGCTCACCACGTGGTAAACGCTGTACCGAAGATTGAAATCATCGCGATTGCTGAACCGATGATCCACCTTCCCCAGGAAATTTACGTTGTGCACCGGATTCGAATACAACCCGGTCGCTATGGGGGCACCCTTGAAACCAGCTGCCGCCAGGCGGCTGTTAATTGCAGTCACATTCGCCGGCAGAATCGTCACCAGCCCGCTCTGATTCAGCAGTCTCTGCTCAAAGCTTCCAAAGTAAAAGGTGCGGTCTCGAACCACCGGTCCGCCCAGACTAGCTTCATACTGCGCCTGGGTCATAGGCAGTTTCGCGGCAGAGAGCGCATTGTTGGCGTTGAGTCTCTGGTTGCGGAAATAACCCTGCGCATCGCCGTGCACTGTGTTCCCGCCACTCCTGGTCACCATGCTGATGTACCCGCCCAGCGCGCGTCCAAACTCTGCCTGGCCGCCCGAAGTCACCACCTGAAATTCACTCACCACACCCACGCTGTAGAACGTTCCGATCAGCCCCGCCGCGTCGTCATTCGACGACAAACCGTCCACAATAAAGCTGTTCGAAAAATTCCGCTGGCTGCCCACCGAGATGCCTTGTCCCGGCGAAGCCGACGTCTCCGCAAACAACTGCGTGCTGGCCGTATTGGTCGGTGACACCCCGGGAACCAGCAGCGCCAAATCCAGAAAGTTCCGGCCATTCATCGGCAGGTTCGCCACTTCGGCCTGCGATACGGTTCCGGAGATCTGCGTTCGCGACGTCTCCAGAAGTTCGCTCGACGACTCAATATTCACCGTCGTCCCGGCGTTCCCAATCGTCAATGTCACGGGCACATCAAATGCCGACCCCACCGTCAGGGTTATGTTCTGCGTCTGTGTCGAGAAGCCGTCTTTCGCTACCGTAATCTGGTACCCGCCAGGCTTCAGAATCGGAAACCGGAACCTGCCCTCGCGGTCGGTGGTCGCATTGTTTGTCAACTTCGTATCCGTGTCGGTGGCCGTCACCTTCGCATTCGTCACAACCGCTGCGCTCGGGTCCGTCACGCGGCCTCCGATGCTTGCGTAATGTATCGTTTCCTGCGCGGGCGTCAAAGACGCACTGATCGCCGCAAGAAATAGTAATCCTGTCGTTTTCAAATTATTTCTCCCTGTGTGCTGAGCTGACGAGCGAAGTACCGCGAATTCGTCAGCAGGCCGGAGGAGGCCGTTGAAACAGACAGTGAGCAACAGGGGAGAAGTATGTTGTGCGCCGCGCAGCAGCGCTCGCAGGCTTAGAAAAAGTCTGTGGCGTCGTCTGTGCGCAAGCGGAGGGGAATTCAACATCTATCGCCGCGATACCCGGAGGCACAGCGCAGCACTCCCCGCACGAAACTTCGGCGGAGAACTTCGGACCACTTTCGTGGCGCGAATGCTTAGCTCGGTGGCACGAGTCTTTGGCGGCGCTCCTCTTGCAGCACTCCATCTCGCAGCCCTTGTCCGGGACCAGCGAGATAACAGCCGAGGCAAAAGGGGCCAGCAGCGCGAGCGCAGCAAGAATCGCTACAACGCGCCAAAGTCTCATGCCGTATCGACGGCAATACGAGAACATTACTTCCCTTCAAATGGGGGTACGAAGACAAACTACGGGGAGGGTTGCGTTTAGAGGCGCGACGCGGGCGGTCCGCGTGACTGCAGGTTCCGAACCTGCAGTCGGTCAGCCGCGTTGGAAGGTTCCGCTATTGCGGCCGTTTCTGCCTGGATCGCGGCCAGCTGGACAGACGGCTTTGCCGCGTCCACAGAATGCTGGACCACTGAAGCGCCCTGCCACTGGAACTGAGGGCAGGCTGCGCTGGAGAACACTGCGCCGTCGCCCCGCGCCTTACCCATGGAGCACTGGTGCTTGCCTCCGCGCTTACAGCACGACGGAGTCTCTTGCGAAGGCGCAGAAAATGCCGGGGAGATCAGCCAGAGGCTAACCAGCAACGTCATCAAAATGGCTACACTGCGCCGCACCAAGGCAAGTATAGCACGATTATTCATTACAGTTGTTTATCGCGGCTCCGCAAGATCCCGAATATCCGAGACAAGCTTCTTCATCTCCGCCTTCTCAAAAGGCCGGTAGTAACCGCGGACTTCGCCGGTCTTGTCTACCAACGCGAACCGCGTTCCGTGTTCCAGCGAGCCGTCCACTTTGCTGAGGTGCAGGCCATCCTGGCTCACCTGATTCAGCACTTCCTTCGCCCCCGTCAGGAACAACCACTGCGCCGGCTTCGCCTGGAACTCCTTCGCATAGGCCGTCAGCACTTCTGGGCTGTCATGCTCGGGATCCACCGTCAGCGAGACGATTCGAACATCGGCGAGCGACTCCACTTCCTTCGCCACCCCGCGCATCTTGCTCGTCATCATCGGACACGGTCCCTGGCAGTTCGTGAAGATCGCATCCGCCACCCAAACGTGGCCCTTCAAATCGGCGAGCGTGGTCTTCTGTCCCGTCTGCGAGACCAGTTCGAAAGGTGGCACCTGTCCAAAACGCTGCAACTCCGGTGCCCGCTTGCAGGCACTCAGCGTCAGCAGCGCGAAGATCAGGAGCGTACGCATTCTTCGGTGGACCTTAAATGCTCCGAACCGGCATCGATACTACATCGTCGATCCGCATCGTTTCCTTCATCACGTAGGGCTCGCCGTATTTCACACCGATCAGGTTCCCATAGAACCGTGCCATCGCCGATAACCGGTCCCGAATCTCTGCCTCATCGGGGAAAAGATGGCCACCTTCAGTCACCTGCCCATACTGCGACGGATACGCCAGCAACGACTCCATGCGCCGGTCAAAATGCTTCGTAATGTCCACCACGAAGGTCGGCGTCACATTCGCATAGATGGATGAGTACAGGATCTTGTAAGGCCGATGCGGTTCCGTGTACTGGTCAATCTTCCGCAATCCAGCCAGGAAGCATGCTTCATACCCAATCTCCGAAGTGCGGTAATGGTCCGGATGCCGGCCATCCCAATAAGGCAGAATCACCGTGCGCGGTCGCAGTTCCCGAATCCGGTGCGCCAGAGTCATCCGCCCGGCCATCGAATTCTCCAACCGGGCGTCGGGGAAGTGCAGATTCTCCCGGTGCGAGACCTGCAGGATCTTGCCCGCAGCCTCAGACTCCGCTACACGAGTCTCCGGTGTGCCGCGCGTGCCCATATCACCTGCCGTCAGGTCGATAATGCCGGTCGTATAACCGGCCTCCGCCATCTTCAGCAGCGTGCCGCCGCAAGTCTGTTCCACATCGTCCGGATGCGCCGCAATCGCCAGTAAGTCGACCATAATTGTGAACCCCTCTTAATTCCAGTAAATGTCGCGGCGACGGTAATAGCGGTCTCGCGTCCCCATCACCTTCACCAGCACCATGCCCGCCAGGAATCCGCCAATGTGGGCAAACCATGCCACGCCTGCATCGGTCACCTGCGTGTGGGCAATGGCGCCATACCCGCTCGAAAGCTGAATCAGGAACCAGTAGATCAGAATCAGGGGCGCCGGCAGGTCTGCTGTCGTGACAAAGAACAGGACAAACACCAGAGTCTTGATATTCGCCTTCGGAAATGTCAGCAGATACGCGCCCATCACGCCCGCAATCGCGCCGCTGGCTCCCACGGTCGGTACGCGCGAGTAGAAATTGACCGCAATATGGACCAGGGCTGAAAGTACCCCGCAGCTTACGTAGAAACCGAGGAATTTCGTGTGCCCCATCGCGTCTTCCAGGCTCTTGCCAAACGCCCAGAGGAAAAGCATGTTGCCGATGATATGGCTCCACCCGCCGTGCAGGAACATCGAGGTGAGCAGCGTTTGCAGATGAAGTCGCGCCGGCACCACGCCGTACATCGTCATGAAATGGTTGCGCGAGTAATCGTCCAGCAGCAGTTCAAAAACGAAGACGAGCGCGCACGCAATTATCAGCAGCGTGGTGACGATCGGCGCTGTATGTGTAGGTCGGTCGTCGCGAAGCGGGAACAAACCTCAGGATAGCAACGATCAGGAAATTGAAACCCGGCGGGCAATTTCCTGGTGCGTGCGCCGCTCGCCCCGCGCCGCCAGCGTCTTCGCTTCGTCAACCGTTGCCAGTCGCCCGCGCGCGCCAACCGCCGTGCAGTTCAGTGCGGCCAGGGCGTTCGAGAACATCAGCGCCTCGTCAATCTGCATCCCCTGCAGCACTGAATAGCAGAACCCGCCGTGAAACACATCGCCCGCGCCTGTCGTATCCAGACAATTCACCACAAACCCTGGCGAATAGACGAACTTGCCCTCAATCAGAGCCAGGGCACCATGCGCGCCCAGCGTCATCGCGGCCACCTTCATGCCGAACTTTTCCTGAATCGACTTCAGGGCTTCAAAGGGGTCTTCAATACCGGTCCAGCGCCCCGGGAATTCCGAACTCGCGATCAGATAGTCCACATAAGGCAGAACCAGGTCGAAGCCCTTGTAGATGGTGTCTACATCCACCGTCACCGGAATGCCGTTGGCCCGGGCAATCCGTGCGGCATGTTCCACGGCCTTCGTGTCGTGCCCGTCGATATGCAGCAGGCGCGAACCGACAATCTGGTCATCCGTGATCTCGTCCGGCGAAATTGCCAGGCAATCCGCGCGGCTCCACAGCACCGTCCGCTCCCCCGTCGCTTCATCGATAATGATGTACGCAGACTGGTTCGGGCAGTTCTTCCGCAGTTGCACGTGATCAATGTTCACGTGCGAGGTCTGCAGGCTCTCCATCTGGATCCGGCCACGCTCGTCGTCGCCAATCGTCCCGATATATTTCGCCCGCAGGCCCAACTTTGCGCACGCGACAATGGCGGTGGCAACCTGGCCACCCACCGAATATTCTTCGCCGTGGAACGGCACCTTGCCCCCGAACGCGGGGAAGTGCGGGACCTTCAGCATCGTGTCGGTGGCATTCAGGCCAACGCCGACTACATCGAATTGTTTTTCTTGCATTTAGGTCGTCTTAAAGTGCTTACTCAGCTTCAGGCCCTGCCGTTGGTAGGAACTGCCAATTCCCTCGCCGTACAGCACGCGGGGCCGTTCCAGCAGTTCTTCAAACACCAGGCTGGCCACCACCTGGCCATCTTCCATAATGAAGGGCACCTCGTGCGACCGTACTTCCAGCACCGCCCGTGTCCCGCTAATCTCGCCCGCCGACCCGTATCCAAAACCTGGATCGAAGAACCCGGCATAGTGGATCCGGAACTCGCCAATCGTGGGGTCGTACGGCACCATTTCGGCCGCATACATCGCCGGTATCCGAACCTTCTCCCGCGATGCCAAAATATAAAAATCTTCCGTGTCCAGAATGAGTGTCTTGGTCTCGTTCCGGTAGATCGGCTCCCAGAACTCAGCCGGATTGTAGTACTGAATCCGTGCCAGATCCACCAAAGGCGCATTCCGGCGAGCCCGGTACCCAATCACCGAAGACCCGTCAATTCCTTCCAGATCCACCGATAACCGAAGCCCGTTCTGGATCTCGGCTTCCGCGCGAGACTCATCCGGATGAAAAACCAGAGCTTCCACACTCTCCAGATTCCGCAGCAGTTGGTCCGAAGGCCGATACTCGCCCTGAAACAACCGAAGCTGCGACAACCGTTCACCCTGCCGAACCACCACGGAGAAAGTCCGGGGCACCACTTCCGCATACAGTCGGCCCTTATAGCCGCTCGGCACGATCTCGAACTGCCGACCCTCGTCCGTAATCAGGCGGGTAAAAATATCCAGTCGTCCGGTGGAACTCTTCGGATTCGCTTTCCCCGAAATATCCGCCGGCAGTGAAAGTTCTTCCTGCAGAGGCACAATGTAGACGCAGCCCTTTTCCAACACTGCCGGACGCGTCAAATCAATGGTGTGCATCCGGTACTGTTCCAGCTTGCTGGTAACGGTAGCCGACCCCGCCGCCAGAAAACTGGCCCGGACTCGATAAGCCTCATGCCCCAGCCGAAGATCGATCGACGAAGGCTGGATCTGCTCCGGCAGAATCGGGTTCCGAGCCCGAATTACCCCTGTCGAGACCAATTTTTCGAGAGCCTGATACGGCAAAACGCCGCGGCCACTACCTGTAACGGAACTCATGATGCGAAACCAACATCATGACACGTGGCAGGCAATGTTCTCTACGGTTAGCGTATATGGCGTTTGTGGCGTTTATAGCGTATGATGTTTTTGGGCGGCAATCATGCGAATCGCAGACAAAAAACCCGTATCGGATACCGAAAAGGAGGATGTCGTCCGGCTTTATGGCGAGATGCGGCAGAGCAGTGCGAAGCTGGTCTCGCCGGATGGTTCGTCAACCGGATTACCCCCATCTTTAGCCGAGTTTCTCTCCAAAATGCTTTGCGTCCTGGGCGAGGCCCGGTCTCTGTCAATTGTGCAGCAGGATGCGCAGTTCACAACAGCTGAGGCTGGTCGTATCCTTGGTGTCTCCCGGCAGTTCCTCGTAGGGCTTTTGGAGCAAGGTGCCATTCCCTTTCATAAAGTTGGTGCTCATCGCCGAATCCTTGCAGGAGATC
The DNA here is from genome assembly GCA_903929755.1 of uncultured Acidobacteriia bacterium. Classification (GTDB taxonomy): domain Bacteria; phylum Acidobacteriota; class Terriglobia; order Bryobacterales; family Bryobacteraceae; genus BOG-234. The sequence continues at coordinate 41,349 of CAIYVZ010000088.1, read as the reverse complement.
TACTGGCCTACAAATCAAAGAGGGACGCCCGGCGCCATGAGATTCTGGACGCGCTGACTCGCGCCGAAACCGAAGATGGTCTCTACGATCTCGAAGTCCCTGCCGCAGTTCCCTCGAAACGTTGAATCCGCCAGAATCCCGGCCCGATTCCACCTATAGTACGGGGTATGAGCTTTCCTGCGCCGGACCTGTTGCCGAAGATCGTTCTTGATACGTGTGTGCTGGCTCCGATGCCCCTGTGCGATACCCTCCTCCGCCTCGCCGAAAGTCCAGCTCTTTATGCCCCGAGGTGGTCGTCGGACATCTTGCGGGAACTCAAATCGACTCTCATCAAGATGGGGTATTCGGAAGCCCAGGCGACTCGGAGATTAACCGCGATGGATGCCGCCTTCGAGGATGCGGCGATTAGCGGATACGGACACCTGGTCGAATTCATGACCAACCATTCCAAAGATCGACACGTCTGGCGGCAGCCGTGTCTGACCATGCGCGTGCCATTGTCACCCACAATATTCGGGACTTTCCTGTCACCGCGCTGCGTAAGTTTGGAGTCGAGGCGCTGACACCGGACGAGTTCCTGCTCCGGCACGCGATTCGAAATCCGGATTTGGTTCGCCACCGGATCAACGCGCAGGCTGCGGCTCGCCAGCTGCCTGTGACTGCACTCCTGCATCGGTTGTGCCGGGATCTCCCCCGGTTTACGGCGACTTTGGCGAGCTAAACCTTAATCCCGCCGGGGAGGAAATCGTTGCCTGGTCCCTATAGTTACAGTATGTATTTGATCCTCTGCGCCGCGCAATCTTGTTGATTGGCGGCGACAAGACAGGCCAGGCTCGCTGGTACGAAACGTTCGTTCCCCTTGCAGAACGGCTCTACGCCGACTATTTGGAAGAACTCAGGAAAGAAGGAAAACTCTAATGCCAACTCGGAAATTTTCTGAACTGATCGATGCGCTTCCTGCGGAACGAAGAAGCCGTATTGCCGCGCGAGTTAGCCAAACGATAGCCGGAATGCATCTCGATGAATTGCGTCGCGCCCGCAAGATGACGCAGGCCAGCCTCGGTCAAAGTCTGGGAGTAAATCAGGGAGAGATCTCCAAGATCGAACACCGCACGGACCTCTACCTCAGCACCATGTCGGAATACGTGGAAGCTCTCGGCGGCAAACTGGAGATCCGTGCCGTATTCCCGGATCAGGAAATCCGGATTACCCAATTTGAACGATTGACGTAGCGCCTAAAAATGCCGCGATGCCCACCACCTCCGCCCAGCGGAAGGTCTGGCTCTTAAATCAATGCTCATCAGCTTCCCAACCCAGGAATCGGCCATCACGCAACCTGTCAGGCACTAGCTAGAGAACGTCTCGAAAAAGTGGAACTCCATCGACGTCATCCACAAAGTGCCGATTCCGCCATCTATTTACTCTCCCCCTTGCTAGAATTGCCACAATGGCATGACCGAACCTCCCGCCCCCACTCTCGCCGCCGAGGCCGAGGCCTTCCACCTCGCTTTTTTCCACCACCCTCCGCCCGCCGAAGTCGTCGAACGCTACATCGCCGCCAATCTCCACTGTTTGGGTGAATCCGCCCTCGACCCCACCTCCTCCGCCGTCGTCCGGCGCCACCTCGATCCCGAGGCCGTCGAACTCGTCCTCCGCCTGCGCGGCCCCTCACGCCTGACCCAAAAAATCCAGATTCTCTTCTACCTGGCCGAAGTTCGCTCGGAAAACTACGGTTTCTTCGCCAGCCAGGGTGAAAGCCTGCCAGCCGCGCTTCTCGCTCTCATCGCCTCCGTCCTGCGCTCCGCCTGGAAATTCCTGAAAGGCCACTACCTCGTTCGGCGGTACCGCCTTGTTTGATGCCATCGTGGTGGGCTCCGGAGCCGCTGGAGTCGCCGCGGCCCGGGCGCTCTCCGGGACCCGCAGTATTCTGGTCCTCGATGTCGGGCACCGCCCTCCACCCCTGCCGGATACCGAAGGCACCCTCAACGAACTCCGCCAGCATTCCCCCGACCTCTTCCACTTCCTCATCGGCGAGCGCTTTGAGAGCCTGCACAACCTCCACAATCCACCCGTCAGCCTCAAATTGAAGGCCCCGCTCATGACCTACATTTTGCGCGACGCGGCCACCCTGTCGCCGCATCGCGCAACGGCTTTCCAGGCCGTCATGAGCTTCGCCGCCGGCGGCCTGGCCAACGCCTGGGGCGCCGGAGTCTATCGCTTCACCCCCTCCGATCTGACGGACTTCCCGGTCACCCGCGCCCAACTCGATCCTTTCTATGACGACGTGGGCGCGCACATCGGCATCTCCGGCGAAGACGATGACCTGTTCCCCCTCTTTGGTCATGAGCCCGTCCTCCAGCCCCCTGTGCAGCTTTCCCGTTTCGCCGCCGATCTCCTGCGCGGCTACCGGCGCCGGAAGCCCGGCCTCGCCGCTCAGGGCATCTCCCTTGGTCGTACCCGCCTCGCCGTCCTCACCCGCCCGCACAACAACCGCCCCGTCTATCGCTACGGCAACTACGAATTCTTCCGGCCTTATGACCGCGCCATTTACAATCCCGCCTTCACGCTGGATGAACTCATCGCCGCCAACCGCATTGTTTACGAACCCCGCCATCTGGCCGCCTCCTACCGCGAACATTCCGACCACGTGGAAGTCATTTCCCGCCACACCGAAACGGGCGAAATCCAGCGCTTCCAGGGCCGCACCCTGATCCTCGCCGCCGGGGCCATCAACTCCGCCAAACTGGTCCTGCAATCCAACCGCGACCATGACACCCGCCTCCCCCTGCTCGATAACCCCATGGCCTGCCTGCCGCTTTTCCGGCTCAATCGCATCGGGCAGGCTCTCGAACCGTCCGATAGTTCGCTCGGCCAGTTGAACCTGATCTGCCGGCACGATGGTCTGGTCCTGCAGGGCTCCATCTACGGCGGTCCCGGTCCCCTTCGCTCCGACCTCATTTTCCAATTGCCCTTCGCCATCGGCGCGAACCTCTCCTTACTGCGGCGCCTCGCCGTCGCCACTGGCCTGCTCATGATGTTCTACCCCTGCGACCCGGTAGCCGGCAACGACCTCCGGCTCGCCCCCGATGGAGTTCTCGAAATCCGCTGTGGGACCAAACCGTTGTTGCCCGCGCGCGATGTCCTGCTGAAAGCGATGCGGTCTATGGGCTGCGTCGCCTCTGCCGCCATGTGGCAGTACCCCGCCATGGGAGCCGGCATCCACTACGCCGGCACCCTGCCCATGCGCACGCAGCCCGGCCGCTATCAACTTGATCCCGCCGGTCGCCTGTCCGGTACGCGCCGCATCTTCGTGGCCGATGGAGCCGCGTTCCCCCGTTTGCCAGCCAAAAACCTGACGTACACCATCATGGCCAATGCGGCCCGGATTGCATCCTCTATCCCCTTCGAAGCCCTATGAGGATTTTCATCACCGGGATTCGCGGCTTTCTCGGCTCCAGTCTGGAGCGCGCCCTCCTCCGGGCTGGCCACCTCGTTACGGGCAGTGCCAGTTCCCCCGACCCGACACGTCCCGAACTCCCGGTCTTCCGTCTCGGCGAAATACCCGACCCGAAGTTATTCGGCGAAGCCGACGTGCTCGTCCATGGAGCCCACGATTTCACCCCCGGCGCACAGCAACGCAACATCGAAAGTGCCCGGCAACTCTGTTTTGCCGCCGGTCCCCGCCGTCAGATCTTTGTCAGTTCTTTCTCGGCCCGGCCCGATGCCACCGGCGAGTACGGCATTGCAAAATACCGTATCGAACAGTTCTTTCTGGAGCAAGGCCACACCATAGTCCGTCCCGGTCTGGTAGTCGGCACGGGCGGGCTCTTCGGACGGCAACTCCGCTTCCTGACCGCCTCCCCCGTCATCCCCCTGCTGGATAACGGCCGCAGCCCCGTCCCCGTTCTGGCGCTGGCGGATTACTGCCAGGCTCTGCGCGTCCTCCTCTCCTCCCCCCCACCCGGCGAGCACGCGTTCAACCTCTTCAATCCCGCCATGCCCACCATGCGTGAACTCGTGGAGGCGGTCCTCAGAAGCTCCGGTCACCGCGCACTGCTGTTGCCCGTCAGCTACCGTCTGGCCTGGACTGCGCTGTCCCTGGCCGAACGCCTGCGCCTGCCTCTGCCCGCCACAACTGCCGGTCTCGAAGCTGGCCGCCTCGACCGCCAGTGCATCCACCGGTCAAACCTGCAAATCCTCGTCCCACAGCCCGCCACCCTTCAGGAAATGCTTCAGGCTGCCTGAACGTTCACTGTCGCTTCCGCAACAAAATCCGCCAGTGGATTGCGAAAATCCGGTCCAGAGGCCGCAGTGCACGGTCCAGCCACCGCACCAGCCCCATCAGAGCCCTGGGGAAGAAACTCCGCAGGTTCACCCCGCCCGAAAGCAGATACCCGAACCATGGCAGAAAGCTCACCGTTTCCAGTGCCAGCCCCGGGAACTCGCGGGCGAACCGTTCCCGGTCCCGAACGAATACCATCCACGTCAGCGCCTGATTTGAATCGAGCATCGAATGGCCCTCGGGGAAACTCCACTCCCTGGCCCGATCATCGTAAGGTTCCGGGTGAAATACCGAAAAGAAAAACTTCCCGAACGGCGTGTGCGTCACGTCCACCATGGAAATCACCCCACCCGGCGCCAGTACCCGCTCCGCCTCCCGCAGGAACGCCGCAACATCCGGAATATGGTGAAACACGTGCGTCAGGAACAAGGCGCGCACGGATCCGTCCCGGAACGGCAGTCGTCGCCCGTCAAACACCAGGTCCACGCGCCCGGGCGTCACGTCGGACGTCACCACGCCCGGCCGTAGTTCCTTGATGTAACTGAGCCCGCTTCCCAGTTCCACCATCGCCCCGGCCGTTCCCGGCACGCTGTCGGCGTCCGCCAGCAGGCCCTGATACCAAAGGTCGTAGCATTCCCGGATCAGCGGCTTTAGCTGGATCATGCGGGCCTGCGCATCAAACCACGCGGCGGAACCGAGGTCGTAACCTTTCAACCGCGGATCGACAAGGAACGGATTCACCGTCCCGCCACCCGTCCGCCGGTCTTTTTCGCATCCGCCAGCGCCTTTTGGCTCTTTCCCCACGACAGGTTGTTCTTCGACAACTGGCTGCTCGGATCGAGCTGTACAGCCTTCTCGCCAGCTGCAATTCCCTCATCCCACTTTCCCTGTGAGTTGTAGGCCGCCGCTATGTTGTTCCAGGCCGCAGCATACCCCGGCCTCAGCTTCAGGGCTTCCTGTGCCGCCCGGATCGAGTCTTCAAACCGTCCCTGCTGGTAGAACGCGAGAGACTTGTTTAGATAGTTGTCCGGCGTTGGCTTCAGGCTTCCGGCGCTTGCCTGCCACGTGGCAGCAGCAGCGTCGTCGGGAAACCTCGCCAGTGTTTCACTTGCCGTCTTTCGCAACATCTCCGCGTCCGGCACCTCTGAATAAATCAGCATCAAAAGGTGCGGAGCGTCAATGTAGCTGGGGTTATTCCGGATGATTGTCTCCAGATGAGCGATTGCCTCGCTTGTCCGGCCCCTTTGGTTCAGCCAGCGAGCGTAAAAATAATGCGATGTCGCTTCCGTGGGGTTCAGTTCGGCCGCTCGTCTGAAATGCTGCTCCGCCTCCGCATCGCGGTGCAGAACTCCCAGCACGATTCCAAGATTCGCCTCAAGGACGTAGTAGTTCGGCGTGTAGACTAAGGCCCTTTGGAAGTAGTCGAGCGCACGGACAGACTCGCCCTTGGCCATTTGACTCAGACCGTAGTTCATCAGCCCCCTGCCATTCGTGGGACTCTTCTGGGTAACGTCGAACCACAGCGTCTCTTCCGTAAGCCAGACTTTGTTCCGTTCCCTTGTGCCCCAGCCGAAGCCCAGCAGTACCGCCGCGCAAACCAGCGCGACCACTCTCGCTGATAGCGGTCGCGAGTAGACCCAAAGTGCCCCCGCCCATCCCGCGCTCATCGCCAGACCCACGAACGGAAAGAACATCCGGTGGTCGTTCTCCACTTCCGCCAGCGCCTGCAAAGACGTTGGCAGTACCGCCAGCAGGAACCACCAGATGCCGAACGCTATCGGCCGGTACTCGCGCTTCCCCGTGCAGCGTACTGCCAGCGCAATCAGCCCGGCCAGAAAAACGAAGCCGAAGATCGCTTCCCCGTTCAGGATGCTGTCGAAGGCCGTACGTGCGGAATCTGCCGAAAGGTCGAAGGGCGCAAAAAACGAACGGAAATAGTGAAAAATCACTGCCGGTTGGGTGATCCGGTAATTGAGCCCAGACACGGCGCCGGAGACAAATGTCGGCGGCGTCATGGCGACGCTGATCCAGATCAGAACTCCCACCGTGACCAGCGTCGGGACGGAACGTCGCAGTGCCGAACCGGCGCTTTCGCCATCGATCAGGACGATATAGAGCCACAACATCGCGCAAAATATCAGGGCCGGCGGCTTGAACAGTGCGCCGGCCACCAGGATCGCGAGATAGAAGCCATACTTTCGCTGCCCCGGAAAACAGATCCAGACCACCAGGCTTCCCACCACCGCAAGCGTTGAGTACATGTCCGCCCGTTGAATGATGTAGTTAACGGTTTCGGCCATCGCCGGATGCACCCCGTAAAACGCCGTCGCGAACAGGGCCGCAAAAACGTTTCGGGGGTCTGGCCGGGCCTTGTCGAACACCCTGCGGAACAGCACGAACATCAAACACAGTTGCGCCAGATAGAAGACAAAAGTCGTCAGGTGAAAGTAGAACGGCTTGAGTGAATTCCCGAGTGCATAGTCCAGCGCCAGGGAGCAATAAAGCAGAGGTCGGAACGTCCGGTTCGGCGGCAACACACTCGAAGTGGAGGTGTCGGTGAAAAACCGGGGGAGGTTCGACAGGCTGCGAATATACGGATTCTCTACAATGCTGTGCGAGTCGTCGAAGTGAAATGAGTTGTTGAAATGGTTGGCGTAAATCAGAGTCACCAGCACAAGAACTGCGCTCAACAGGGCAACCAATCGGTTTCGGCTCATCGTGTTCTATCTTCTCCTGGCGTCATGCGACCTTGCCGGCTGGTCGCCCCCAGTCGTCGCCCCCTGTCAAATCCCCGCCTCAGCCCGGCCCGCCGTTCTCCGCCGGGCGGGTGAACACAAAGTCTCTCAGCAGCGCGAAATTTGCAATAAACAGGCAGGCTTCCACCCCGACCTTGGCCAGCATCACCGGAATCGACAGCAGCTCAGTCAGAAATGAGATCAGCCCGTAAGAAACACACAGGTTGGCTCCGGCCAGCAGAAGAAAGCGCGGTAGCGCCTTTTTGTGTTGTGCGCTCGAAAAGAAGACAGCCTTCCTCACAACCGAGTAGTTAAAAGCCACCGCAAGCAGCCGCGCAATGAACAAGGAGCCCGTCATCCCCCCGGTCGCGTGGAAAAGCGCAAAAAACGCCACGTTATCCAGCGCCGCGGTCGCGATCGACAGGAAGCCGAAACGCAGCAGCACAAAGTAAATCCGTGTGGAATCCCGGAACGGCTGGAAGTGCGATGTCCGATTTCCTTCCTGGTAAATCGTCCGGATCGGTTCTTCGTCAATCCCGATTCCCAGATGCTTCACCACCAGCAGCATTTCCAGTTCGAATTCATAACCGGAAGCCGCCACCACCAGCATTCTCTCGGCCAGCGCCCGGGGGATCGCGCGCAGTCCGGTCTGGGTATCGGTGAGCCGGTGCCCCACCACCAATCGCATTACCATGCGCGTCAGAGCATTTCCAATTCGGCTCCGCAGCGGCACGTCGCCGGAAAAACCCCGGACCCCCAACACCAGTGCGCCGCGTTGCGCGTCGAAACGTCTCAACACGCGCGCAATGTCGTCGGGGTGATGCTGGCCATCGGCATCCGCCGTCACTACGGCGGTCATTTCCGGATACTCCACCAGCGCGAAGTTCATGCCCGTCTTCAGCGCGGCGCCTTTGCCCAGATTTACCGCATGACGCAACAGATGCACGCCCGGAACCTGCTGAACGGCTTCAAAAATCGCCCGATAGCCCGGTCCGCTGCCATCGTCCACCACTACTGTTGCGGCAACTCCCGACCCCGCTGTTGCCCGCACCACGTCCCGTAACTCCGGGCCGGGCTGGTACGCGGGGATCAAAAGCACTACCGGGAGCGACATGAACTCCCCATGTTAAGGGGCGACCAGACTCTTGTGCAAGCGATCAGCCGTTCCTGCGCCTCCAATGGCAGTGGGAGCACAATCCGCCGTCCCTCCACCGGCCACCTCGTTCTCAGCCGGCACAGTCACCGCCTATAAAGACCTGGGGCCGCCGCGAATTCGGCAACATGCCGGTATTGTCGTCCGCCTCGCCATAGCTGAGCTCGCCATAGCTGAGCAAGATGCCGAAGCCCGCCGCTCCGGCTGAAGCAGCATTGCGTGCTCACGAACGGGGCTCACCGTAATAGTCCGGCGGCGCGGTCCAGCACCGATCTTACGTCAGGAATTGCCGATCAGCACGCCGGTAAGAAAAACTAAAGCTCCGCCTAATCCCACCTGGAAGGCTGCCGCCAGCGGTGGCGTCTCCATGTACTTATACCGGATCCACGTAATCGCCGCCAGTTCCGCCAGCGTCACGCACACCGCGGCCCCGGTCGCGATCCGGAAATCATGAATCAAAAACGGCAGCGTGTGCCCAATGCCGCCAATCGTCGTCATCAGCCCGCAAACCAGTCCGCGGAACCACGGCTGACCTCGCCCCGTCAAGCTGCCATCATCCGACAGCGCCTCGGCGAACCCCATGCTAATTCCGGCCCCCAACGACGCCGCCATACCCACCAAAAACGCATCCCAGCTCTTCTGCGTCGCAAACGCGGCCGCAAACACCGGAGCCAAAGTCGATACCGACCCATCCATCAGCCCCGCCAGCCCCGGCTGCACAATCTGCAGCACAAACAGCTTCCGGTTCGCCGCTTCTTCCTGCTGTTTTACGTCGCCGCCGAGTTCCGCCTTCTCCAGCTCTCCGGCGCGATGCTCATGCGACCGCTCTTCCTGCGCCAGATCGTTCAGCAGTTGCTTAATACTGGCGTCCTGGGTCCGCGACGCGACCTTTTCATAAAACCGGCGCGTCTCAATCTCCATCGTCGCGGCCTGCGCCCGCACCGCGTCCAGATTCAGAGGTTGCTGCAGCCAGATCGGGTTCCGCTGCACGAACCCCTTCACGTCCTGCTTGCGGATCAAAGGAATGTGCTCGCCGAACTTCTGCCGGTACAAATCAATCAACCGGCGGCGATGCTCTGACTCTTCCTCGCGCATGCCGTCAAATACCGCTGCCGAAGCAGGAAAGTTCACGCGCAAACCTTCGGCATAATCGCCATAGATTCGCTCGTCTTCTTCTTCCAGCGATATCGCCAAAGCCAGAGCTTCGCGCTCAGTCAGGCTGTCAAAAGTGCGCATAGCCCGATTGTCCCAAGAAAGGGACTAAGTCGCACACGAAAAACTAAGCCCGAATGCAGACCGCCGTGATAAACCGTCCGTCCGGACTGCTCATCTCACCCACCACGCGCAGCCCGGCATGTTCCGTCAACAGCCACCGGAACGCCTCCGCCGTGTACAGATACCGGAAATTCAACAAAATCCGCTCGCCACGCGCCATCGGCACTTCCTTGGCGCCCGCCTGCAGTCGCAGGTCTCTGGCTGCCTGGAATCGCCGCGTCACCATGTACAACCCGTCCAAACGGTCGTCACGGTTTTCCATGAACTCCACCTGGCCATCGTCCGGACTGACGCCGGCTGCTTCCAGCGGCGCAAACACAAACCTCTGCTGCTCCACACGCGGAGGCAGCGGCGCGCCATCCCGCAACCGGGCATCAATTACTAAAATATCGCCCTTCTGGATCACATCCGCTACCTGCTTGATCTGGTCCATCGGATCAAACCCGCCCAGCGTATTGCCAACCATCAGGAAAAGACGCGGCGCTTCGCTCACATCCGAAGCCAGCACCAGATGCATGTGGCTCGCGATGTCGGCCTTTATCCCCAATACCTCAATATCGTCGTCTTCCGCGCCTGCCACCGCTGTTTCCAGCAGCGTTTGGCTCGCGTCCACCGGGAAATACTTCACATCCCGGCCCGCCGCCGCCAGTGCACGTAAAAACACGCGGTCTTTCAAACCTTCTCCCGCTCCAAGGCTGATCAGGGGAACTTTCCCCCCAAACGGCTTCGTCAGGTCCGCCGCCTTGGCCGCCAGCGATTCCCACGTAGCTTTCAGCGACTCTTCCGACCGCTCCGACAGTTCTTTCCACCGCCGCACCGACATCGGTGTCCAGTAGAAAAACTTCTCAGGCAGATCGCGTGCCTCCAGGGACTCCGCAAATTCCTGTGCAATCTCCGCTTCGGTGAGGAGAACTTCAATATTCATCTGTTCACCAGCTTAGCGCCTTCAGTCCCCACCCAACCGGGTCAGCGCATCGCCTGTGAGCCGGAATACCGTCCATTCATCCATCGGAATCGCCCCCAGTTTCTTATAGAACCCGATGGAAGGCTCATTCCAGTCCAATACCGACCATTCCACCCGCCCGCACCCCCTTGCCACCGCCAGTCGCGCGATTTCGCGCAGCAATGCGACGCCAACTCCCTTACCCCGGGCCTCCGGCTTCACGAAAAGATCCTCCAGAAAGATCCCGGGCTTCGCCAGAAACGTCGAATAATTTGGAAAGAACAGCGCAAACCCCACCCATTCGCCCCCCGCCCGAGCCAGTAAGACCTCCGCCCCCGGTCGCTCCCCAAACAGCGTTTCCCGCAACTCTGCTTCCGTTGCCGTCATCGCATGTTCCAGCTTCTCGTAGACCGCCAGCCCCCGAATCATCTCCAGGATTACGCCCGCATGCTCGGCCTGTGCCGCCACAACTTCCAATTCATGTCCCATCGCTGCCAATGTACTTTCCTCGCGGCCTCACTACGGCAGCAAAATTGCTCGTACCCGTATCGCCATGAGTGCAATAGCCCATTCCCACGCGGCTGCCCGCGATTTTTCCCAGTCCCCCATGAATATTTACTGGGAGATGACCCAGGCCTGTGCCCTTGCCTGTCGTCACTGCCGTGCGGAGGCTATCTCCATGCCCCACCCCTCCGAACTCAATCACCAGCAGAGCCTGGACTTTCTCCGCCAGATCCCCGGCTTCGGTCGCCCCTACCCCCAACTCATCCTCACCGGCGGCGACCCTCTCGCCCGCGAAGACCTCTACTTGCTCATCGACGAAGCCCGCCGCCTCGGCATCGGCACATCCATCACCCCCGCCGCCACCCCCGCCCTCACCCGCGAAGTCCTCGTCCGTCTCAAGGAACACGGCGTGGAAGGCCTCGGCCTCTCCCTCGATGGCGCCACCGCCGAACACCATGACTCAATTCGTGGTGTTCCCGGCACCTTCGACCGCACCATGAAAGCTCTCGCCTGGGCTCAGGAACTGGAAATGCCCGTCCAGGTCAACACTCTTGCCGCCGCCGAAACTGCCGCCGGCCTGCCCGCCGTCTACGAATTGCTGAAGCCCTTCCACATCGCCCGCTGGAGCCTCTTCTTCCTCATCGCCGTCGGCCGCGGCAAAGTCCTGCAGCCCCTTACCCCCGAAGAAGGCGAAACCCTCATGAAGTGGATTGACTCGATTGGCCGCCAGTCGGACTTCACCGTCGCCACCACAGAAGCCCCCTCCTTCCGCCGCGTCGTCCTCGAACGCATGCGTTCCGAAGGCATGACCGGCGAACAAATCCGCCAGTCCGGCGCTACCCGCAGCTACGGCATCCGCGACGGCCACGGCATCATGTTCATTTCGAACACCGGCGACATCTGCCCCGCCGGCTTCCTCCCCCTGCCCGTCGGCAGCGTGCTCAACGACAACCTCGTCGATATCTACCGCGACGCCCCCCTCTTCCGCCAGCTCCACGACCCCACCCACTTCGAAGATCGCTGCGGCGTCTGCGACTACCGGACCCTCTGCGGCGGCTCCCGCGCCCGAGCCTTCGCCGCCACCGGCAACCCTCTCGGCTCCGACCCCTTCTGCATGTACGAGCCTCACGCCCACTGAGGCGAAAGGGCTTTCGTCCACCCCACTGGCGGTCTGTTTGCTTTCAGCCGCCCGGCCGAATTTCACCGCTACGACCAGCGACGGAACTGGCGCGAATCGTCCTACGGCAAACGAAACGCAATCATCGTGTCCGCCCGGCTCCGGTCTCCCAGGAAACCACCGCCCGTAGCGGTCACCACAATATACTGCTTCCCGTCTTTGCCCTGGAAGGTGATCGGAGCCGAATGCGCCCCCGCATCAATCTTCGTCACCCACACTTCCTTGCCCGTCTTTGATTCGAACGCCCGGAAGCGGCTGTCGTCGGTAGCCCCGATGAACACCAGCCCACCCGCCGTCGCCAGAGACCCGCCCAGATTCGGACGCCCCGTATTCTGCTTGTCAGCGGGCAGCGAATCGGTCACCCCCAGCGTCGATTGCCAGGCAATGTCGCCCGTGTTCACGTTGATCGCAAACAACCGGCCCCATGGCGGCTGGTTACAGGGCATATTCGTTTCCCCATTCCAGAAGCGATTCACGCCGTTCACACCCTGCCGGCTGTAAGTGCCGTTCTCATTCTTCACCATCACGTTCAAGCTGCCGAAGTCCATCGTGTTGACGAACAGATATCCCAGCGTCGGATCGAACGACGGAGGGTTCCAGTTCCCGCCACCAATCGAGCTCGGGAAGATCACACTCGGTGTCGTGTTGTAGTGAGTGAACGGCCCGCCCGCATGCATGCCCCCCGGAATGCTGTCAAACAGCTCCGTGCAGTACTTCTGTAGTTCCGGTGTCACCGTGGCAATGTCCGCCCGCGTGAAACTGTTCCGCGCCAGCGAAGGTGGCTTTACCGGGAACGGCTGCGTCGGCGACGCCACATCCCCCGGCAGCGCATCATCGGTGGGAACCTTGCGCTCTTCCACGCCATAAACCGGAGCCCCGGTCACTCGGTTCAGCACATACAGGTAACCGGTCTTCGAAAGCTCGGCAACAGCGGGAATCTTCTTGCCCTTATACGTCACATCGAACAGCACAGGAGGCGCAGCGAAATCGTAATCCCACGTGTCATGATGCACGCCCTGGAAATACCACTTCATCTTGCCCGTCAGCGCATCGGCCGCCACCAGAGACGTCCCGTAAAGATTGTTCCCCTTCCGGTCGCCGCCCCAGTAATCCGTCGTTGGCTCGCCAAACGGCATGTAGACAGTGCCGCGCTCCTTATCCACCGTGAAGAAGCCCCAAACGTTGGTCCCCGACCGCTGCTTCCAGTCATCGCCCTCCCACGTCTCGCTGCCCTTCTCGCCAGGCCGCGGCACCGAATGGAACTGCCAAAGCAGCTTCCCCGTATGCGCGTCCCACGCCCGCGTGTCGCCGGCCGACCCCACACTCGGGCCCTCCTGCACATGCGCGCCCGTAATCACCACGTTCTTGTAGACAATCGGAGGTGACGACAGCCCGAAGCTGGAATCCTTCAGCCCGTTCAGCGCCCCCGGCTTCATATCCACCATGCCCTCGTTACCAAAGCCCGGGATCAGCTTCCCCGTCTTTGCATTCAGCGCAATCAGCTTGCCCGTCGAGGTTCCAAAGAAGATCGTCGCGGGGGACTGTCCGTCGCCCGCCCAGAATTCCAGACCCCGCGTCGCCGGAGCTCCATCCTTCACTTCGTAGTTCCAGAGTTCCTTAGCCGTTTCCGGCTCCAGTGCCACCACCCGGTTGTACGCCGTCGTCAGATACATCACGCCGCCAATCACCAGAGGCGAAACCTGCGACTGTCGTCCGCCACCGAAAGCGCCGCGACCGCCGCGACCTCCACGCCCTCTACCGCCACCGGGCGGCGCGGCTGTTGCCGAATCATTCACCGCATTCGGAGGCGGCACCACCGCCGGTGCGGCTTCCACCGTCATGTGATAAGTCCACGCCCGCTCCAGCTTCGTCACATTCCCGGCATTGATCTCCTTCAGCGGAGAATATCTGGTCCCTGCCAGATCATGGCCATAGGTCGGCCAATCCGTTTGCGCGCAAGTCGTCGTTGCCAGCGCCAGCGCGGCGCTCGCCATCAGTATGATTCGCATTTGTCCTTGTCCTTAAGGCAGGTGGGTTACGGTGTGTACGGACGGGGCGTCACATCACCCTCGGTCATCCCGAGTGCCCACCGCATCGCTTCAAAATACATGTGATAGATATCCGGATCGTCCCACGTCTTCGCCGCATGCGCGAACGATCCATAAAATACCCGGCCCTTGCCGTACATCTTGGCCCACGCCAGCGGGAAATCGCCATTCTTGCTGCGGTTACCCTCATTCGGAGGCATCTTCGACAGATCCAGGCGCAAGAGAACTCGGCTCTTCTCCCGTGAGAAGTTCTTCGCCTGGTAGAACTCGTCCGTCAGGGCGAATGTCTGCGGCAAATGCTTTGTCGCCGGAAACGTCGGGTCTTCATTGATCACAGTTCCAGCCGCCGAACCCCACGGATGCTCGTCGTAAACCCCGCCCAGCATCTCGCCGAATTCCGGCCACGAGTTCATTGAAGTCATTGCTACATGCGCAGCCACAAAGCCCTTGCCATCGTCATGCACAAACTTCAGCAAATCCGCCTTCTGCTGGTCGCTTAGCTGAATGTCGCGGTGTCCCATAAAGAAGATCGCGTCCACGTTCCCAAGGTTGGGTCCGCCACTCGCCGGCTGCCCCGTCGTCATCTTCGGCGCATAGGAAATGATGTCGGAGTCGGTCCGGATAAACGTATCCCACATTCCCGACTCATAGCCCAGGCGCTCAATCATCGCCATGGCGTGCGACGTGGAATCATGCTGGGCGATCCCGTTCCGCGTATCGGCCCAAACCAGTACGGTCTTCCGCAGTCGCGGCCCACCGCGCCCACCTCGGCCTCTGCCCCCGGGACCACGCCCCGGTGCTCCGCCTGGCGCTTGACCGGCTTGTCCCTGACCCGCAGCCGGAGGATTCTGCGCCATCGCCCAAACCCCTGCCAGCAATACTGCCGCAGTTCCCAACAACGCTCTCTTACTCAAACTGATCAACTGAGACCTCCTGAATCCGCATGTTCACCTTATCACTGCCGCGCCGTCAAATCGGTGATTTTTACCGTTCAATACCGTTACACGCCCCTGCCCGGGGTTAACGTATCGACACTGTTACTTTGCTGTAATTCGCCAAAAACCTTGATAGTGTGGACCTAACCAGCACCAGGGCCAGTATTCCAAGGTTAGTTTCCAGGAGTTCACATGAGATTCTTCGTTCGAATCGCGTCACTTGCACTGCTTCTGTCTGCCCCCACGTGGGCGCAGACCTCCACCTCACAAATTTCCGGCACCGTCCAGGATGCCACTGGCGCCGTCATTCCGGCCGCCAGTATTAAGGTCAGCCAGACCGATACCGGCCTCACCCGCAGCGTGTCCTCCTCCGCCGACGGTACCTACACTCTTCCCAACCTGCCCATCGGTCCCTACCGTATGGAAGTCACCAAGGAGGGTTTCAGCACCTTCGTTCAGCCCGGCATCGTGCTGGAAGTCAGCACCAATCCCACCATCAACCCGGTCCTGAAAATCGGCGCCGTCAGTGAGCAGATAACGGTCGCTGCCGAAGCGCTCGCCGTAGAAACCCGCAGCAGCGGCGTCGGCCAGGTGATTACCCACGATGAAGTTATCAATCTGCCTCTCGCCTCCCGCGAGCCCACGCAGTTGATTCTCCTCGCCGGCGCCGCCACCACGCAGGGCGAGGTCGCCAACGATCTCAACTCAAACAAGAACTTCCCCACCATCACCATCTCGGTGGCTGGCGCCAATGCCAACCAGATCGCCTTCTCGCTCGATGGCGCCACCGCCAATGAGCCCTTCAACGGCCTCAATCAGCCTCTGCCGTTCCCGGACGCTCTGCAGGAATTCAAAGTAGAAACCAGCGCCGTCGGTGCTCAGACCGGCCAGCATGCCGCCGCCTCCGTAACCGTCGCCACCCGCTCCGGCACCAACAGCTTCCACGGCAATGCCTTCGAGTACATCCGCAACTACAACTTCAACGGACGTACAGCCACCTCGCTCGTTCGCGACAGCCTCAAGCAGAGCCAGTTTGGCGGTACCTTCGGGGGCCCCATCATGAAGAACAAACTGTTCTTCTTCGTCGGTGAACAGTCGACGATCAAGCGGTCCAACCCGGCCGATTCCACGGGCTTCTCTATGACGCCCGCCATGCTCGCCGGCGACTTCACCACCATCGCGTCCACCCAGTGCCAGCCGAAAGCCATCACGCTCATCGGGCCGTTCATCGGCAACAAGATCGCGCCGTCTCTTATGGATCCCATCGCCCTGAGCATTGCGAAGTTGATGCCCACCAACCAGCTCAACGCCTGCGGTCTCATCAACTACGGAGCCGGTGCGAACCAGCGTCAGTATCAGGTCCCCGCCAAGGTCGATTACACCATCAGCGACAAGCAGACCATGTTCGTCCGTTACATCCTGTCGAACAACTTTACGCCCCTGTTCTTCGATCCCTCGAACCCCCTGTTCACGGGCAGCACAACTGGACAGTCGAATAACATTCAGTCCACCGCTGTCGGTCACAACTACACCTTTAGCCCCAACCTCTTCTTCAGTTCGCGCATTACCGCCAATCGCAGCCTGAACCCCCGCTTCATCCCCACCTTCAAGTCGCCCAAAGATTTCGGGATTCCCGTCACGGCCATCATTCCGGCTCAGATGAACCTCGCCATCACCAACGGCGCCACTCTGGCGGGTGGCGCCAGCAACCCCGGCTACTTCAATACCCTCGCCTACTCCGGAGCGGAAGATATAACCTGGCTGCGCGGCAAACATCAGCTCCAGATCGGTGCCCAGTACATCCGCGCCGTCATGCACGCCCAGAATACCCGCAACGTCAACGGAGGCCTCAACTTCACCGGGCAGTACAGCACTGCAGGCGGCGTGGCCGGCCTTGGCTATGCTGACTTTGTCACCGGGCAGCTCAACGCCTACAGCCAGGGCCGTCCCTTCTACGACAACGACAAATCCGACTACTACGGTATCTACGTTCAGGATGCCTGGCGCGTCACCCGTCACCTCAGCCTCAACCTCGGTCTCCGCTTCGAGCCCTATCTCCCGCAGCGCAACACCGACAACTACGTCGAAACCTTCAGCATGGATAACTTCCTCGCCAATAAGTTCGGTACGCCGCCCGTCTCCTCCCCCGCGCTTACGCCGCCTCCCGGTCTCCTCTTCAGTACCGACTCCGGTGCCCCGCCCAACCAGCAGTACAACAAAAAGGCCATGCATTTCCTGCCCCGCATCGGCCTCTCCTGGGATCCGTTCGGTGACGGCAAGACCTCCATTCGCGCTTCCTACGGGCTGCTCTATGACACGCCCCACATGTTCTTCTACACCCGCGTCTCCAACAACCCGCCATGGGGCGCAACCCTTACCCGTGCGGGCGGCCCGTTCCCGCTCTCCAATCCCTGGCAGGGTTATGCCGGTGGCGATCCCTTCACCACCACCTCCGGGACATCCAAGAGCTTCGGCTTCTTCCCGGCTGGCGGTGTCTATGCCGTCTCTGACCCGAACCTGAAGTCACCCCAGGCCAATTCCTGGAACCTTTCCGTGCAGCGTCAGGTTGGCAAGTGGCTCCTCTCCGGTTCTTACATCGGCAACCACACCGCGCACCTCTGGTCCGGGCGTGAATTGAACCCGCAGGTATACATCCCGGGCAACTGCATCGCCGGTCAGTATGGTCTCACTGCCGCCGGACCCTGCTCCAGCACCTCTGCCACCAACACGGCGGCCCGCCGCCTGCTCACGCTTGCGAACCCCGCCTGGGGCCCCGCCTACTCCACCATCGCCTGGCTTGATGGCGGCGCTACCTCCAGCTACAACGGCCTCCTGGTCTCGGCTCAGCATCGCCTGTCTGACAACTTCAGCGTCCTCACCAACTGGACCTGGTCGCACTGCCTGGCTGACCCTTCCACCACGGAAATCACCGGCCCCAACTACGTGGATCCGAACAACCGCTCGGCCGACCGCTCCAACTGCGCCTCCGATCACCGCCACCAGGTCAACATCTCCGGTCTTCTCGAATCACCGAAGTTCAATAACAGGATGCTCAACATGCTGGCGAATGGCTGGCAGGCCGCGCCCATCATCCGTATGGCGACAGGCAACCTGACGTCCGTTACTTACGGCACAGATGTGGCCCTCACGGGTGCCGGCAGCCAGCGTGCCCAGCAGATTCTGCCGAATGTTTACGGTGATGGCAGCGTCACCAGCTACCTCAACGTCAACGCCTTCACCGCGCCGGCCAACGCCCCCAAAGGCGTATACGCCACTACCCGGCCCTTTACCATCGCCGGACCTCCGGTCATGAACGTGGATCTCTCACTCTCCCGCACGTTCAAGGTCCGCGAACACCACAGCATGCAGTTCCGCGCCGAGGCCTTCAATCTGCCGAACAGCGTTATGTTTGGGCCTCCCGTGGGTGCCATGAACAACGCCAGCTTTGGTCGCATCGCACCGCTCGCGCAGAGCAGCGCGCCCGGCAATAACACCACAGCCCGCGTCATGCAGTTCGCGCTCAAGTACGCCTTCTAAGCTGGACTTATGACTCCCTGGCGCACCGCGATCGTTAGTTCGCACGAAAACTCAATCCGGATTCGTGGCTACAACATCACCGAGCTGATGGAGCGTGTCAGTTTTACCGACACCATCTTCCTGCTGCATCGCGGTCGCCTTCCCGCGCCTGCCGAAAGCAAGCTGCTGAACGCGATTCTCATCTCCGGAGCCGACCACGGTGCGGGGGCACCTTCCTGCGCCACCGCCCGCCTGGCCGCCTCCGGCAACCGCCAGTCTTACTCCGCCGCCGTGGCCGCCGGCGTCCTCGCCATCGGCGACGAGCACGGTGGTGCCGGCTCTCTTTGTATGGAGATGATCGGCGCAGGTCTGGAACTCGCCCGCACCGAAGGTATCTCCCTTGAAGAAGCCGCAACCCGGACCGTCGATGCGGCCCGCGCGCAGGGCAGGCGTTTACCCGGGCTCGGTCACCGCGTTCATTCCACGGACCCCCGAGTCGACGTGCTCTTCCGCATGGCTCGCGAAGCTGGCCTGCCCACCGCCGGTGCGGAATTCATGACGGCTCTCGAAGCCGCCGTTTCCGCCCGCGTGAAGCCTCTCCCCATCAACGTGGATGGCGCTCTCGCCGCTGTCCTCTTCGACATGGGGTTCCCTTCTTCCGCCGGTAAGCTCCTGTTTATCGTGAGCCGCGTCGCCGGCCTCACCGCCGAAGTCTCCGAAGAATACACCCGCGAAAAGCCCATGCGCATTCGCATCCCCGTTGAATATGACGGGGAACCACCTCGCAATCTCTAACGCATTCCCCTGACAACCAAAATGGCAAGAGAAATCACACTCGAAGAAAAAGAAGTAGCCGCCACCCTCCTCGCGAAGGCTCGCGCCGCCATGCAGGCCGCCGACAGCCTCACGCAGGAACAGGTCGATCATCTCTGTCGCGCCGTCGCCTGGGCTGCCGGTAACGAAACCGCGGCTCTTCGCCTCGCTAACATGAGCGTGGATGAAAGCGGCATGGGCAGCCGGGAACCCACCCGCCGCGCCAAAATCCTGGGTATCCTGCGCGACGCACTTCGCCAGAAGAGCATCGGTGTCATCGAAGAAATCCCGGAAAAGGGCATCGTCAAGTACGGTAAGCCCGCTGGCGTCATCGCCTCTCTTATCCCGGTCACCAGCGCCTACGTCACACCCGCTTCTGTTGCTATATACGCGGTGAAATGTAAGGACGCCGTCATCTTCTGCCCCCACCCGGCCAGCAAGAACACCACCAACGAAGTCGTCCGCATGATGCGTGCCGCGCTCAAAAAATGCGGCGCTCCCGAAGACCTGCTGCAGTGCGTGCAGAAGCCCAGTATTCCGCTCTCGCAGGAAATCATGGCTATCTGCGACCTCACCAATGCCACCGGTGGTCAGGCCATGGTCCGTGCCGCGTACTCCTCCGGCAAGCCCGCATACGGCGTCGGGGCCGGGAACGCGACCATGCTCATCGATGAGACCGCCAACATCGAAGAAGCAGCCCAAAACACCCGGATCAGCAAGACCAACGACTACGGCTCGGGTTGCTCCGCCGATGGCAACATCGTGGTCGATTCCACCATCTATGACGCCATGCTCGCCCAGCTCCAGAAGGAAGGCGGCTATCTCGTGAACGGCGACGAAAAGACCCTCCTCCGCAACGCTTACTGGGACGCGGAAGGCCATCGCACGCCCGACACCATCGCGCGCCCCGCGCCCGTAGTCGCAGCCAAGGCCGGCATTAATCTCCCCGAAGGCAAGACCTTCTTCCTCGTGCAGGAAGACAAGATCGGCAAGGATCATCTCTTCTCCACCGAGAAGCTCGGCATCGTTCTCTCCATCTTCCGTTATGAAGGTTTCGCGAACGGTCTGGACATGATCCGTCGCATCTTCGAAACCGGCGGCAAGGGCCACTCCTGCGGCATCTATTCGTTCAACGACGACCACATTAACCAGCTCGCGTTGATGGCTCCCGTCAGCCGCATTATGGTTCGCCAGCCGCAGTCTCGCGCCAATGCCGGCCACTTCACCAACGGGATGCCCATGACGTCATCAATGGGGTGTGGCATCTGGGGCGGCAACATCACCAACGAGAATATTCATCTCAAGCACTACATGAACGTTACCTGGGTCAGCAAGCCCCTGCCCGAAGACAGGCCCAGCGACGAAGAACTCTTCGGCGAATTCTATAACTCGGAAATCTTTTAGGACAACAATCAAATGGCTACGCAAACGCAAACTGAAACCGTTGTGAAGGCTCCCGCCCCCGGCAAGAGAATCGCCGCCTATCTGCTGACCGAGTATTTGGAACGTCTCGGCGTCGAGGTCATCTTCGGCCTCTGCGGCCACACCAACATCGCGTTCCTTGACGCGCTCGGGAAGAGCAAGATCCGCTTCATCAGCACACGCCACGAACAGGTTGCCGCTCACGCCACCGACGGCTACGCGCGCGCCTCCGGTAAGACCGGCGTGCTCCTCACCCACCTCGGCCCCGGCCTTACCAACGCCGCCACCGGTGTGGCCAACGCCGCTCTCGACTCCATCCCGATGGTCGTCATTTCCGGAGACATTCCGTCCCACTACTACGGCCGCCATCCCCACCAGGAAATGAATCTCCACCAGGATGCCGACCAGTACCAGGTTTACCGTCCTTTCTGTAAGCGCGTCTATCGTGTGGACCGTGTGGAAGACTTCCCCCGTATCGTGGAACGCGCCTTCCACCTCGCCGCATCTGGTCGCCCCGGCCCCGTCCTCGTAGACGTGCCCATGGATATGTTCTCGGCCGACCTCGACGAGAATGCCTTCAGCCAGATTCCAGCCGAGATAGCGCGCCCCACCATCGATTCCGCCACTGCCGATCGCATTGTCGCTGAACTGGCCGAAGCGAAGAATCCTGTTCTCTATGCAGGCGGAGGTGTCATCTCGGCCCGCGCCACCACGGCACTTGCCGAACTCGCCGAACTTCTCGAAATTCCCGTCGCCCACTCGCTGATGGGGAAGGGAACCATGCACGAAGCGCATCCCCTGCTCCTCGGCATGACCGGCTTCTGGGGCACGCCCATCGCCAACGAAAAATGCCGCACCGCGGATCTCATCCTCGCCATCGGCACGCGCCTGGCCGAAGCCAGTTCCAGTTCCTGGGACCCCCGTTTCACCTTCTCACCACCCACGCGAGTCTTCCACATTGACGCGGACCTGGCCGAAATCGGCCGCAATCTGCCCACTGAACTCGGCGTCATCGCCGATGCAAAACTAGCGCTCCAGGCTCTCGTCGAAGCGGCGAGAAATCGGACACACCGCGACCGCGGAACTCTCAGGGAAGAGATCGCGTCGTCCAGAAAAGCCTTCGCCGGAAACTGGGCCCACCAGTGGACCTCCGACCAGTTTCCCCTCCGCCCTGAGCGCATCCTTGCGGAAGTTCGCAAGGCGATTCCGGAGGACGGTTTCATCGTCACCGACGTTGGCTGGAATAAGAACGGGGTCGGTCAGCAGTTCGCCATCACGGTCCCCGGGACCTTCGTCACCCCCAGCGGCCTTTGCACTATGGGCTTCGGCCCGTCAGCTGCCCTGGGAGTCAAGATGGCGCAGCCCCACAGAGCCAGTGTTGCCTTAATCGGCGACGGCGGCTTCGGCAGCAACCCGGCCGTCCTCGCGACAGCGATGGAAGCGGGTTTGAACGTCATCTTCGTCGTGATGGACAACGCTGCCTTCGGCACCATCGCCGGTCTGGAAAACCAACACTACGGCACCGACTTCGGCTGCGTCTTCCACAGAGACGGACAACCCTACCGAGTGGACTTCGCCGCCATAGCCAGAGGTTACGGAGCCAGGGGCGTCTCCATCGAATCTCCGGAGCAGCTCGGTCCGGCTCTGGTAGAAGCCCTGGCCGCCAACCTGCCTACAGTAATCCAGGTCCCCATGGAAAACGCCCCCACGCCGACTCCGGGTCACTGGAACATCAACGACATCTACCGCAACGGGTGTTAGAGTCGGGTGTTAGAGTCGGGTGTTAGAGTAATGATCCGCCTGGTCCCGTGCGCAGGCGGATCATTGTTGCCCAAACCCGAAGGTCCCCAACGCCCCTTCACAAGCCCAACTGTTTCGCCAACTCCATAAACCGCTCATCTCCCCGCAACGAATCAAATCGCGGGTCCACCATCAGGCATAACAACTCAAAGCAGCGGTCGCGGAATGCCTGGCCCAGCCACTCATACCCCTCTTCCCGTTCCCCCATCGCAAAGTGCATGGAGGCGATGTCAAACGGCGAAACATACCTCTTCCCGGCAAGTTCCTTCAGCTCCGCCAAAATCCGCCCGGCGGCCTTCTTCTTCCCCGATAGCGCCAGCGTTCGGCCCAGCGCCCCCCGCATTCTGGGATTATGTGGCGATAACTGAATTGCCCTCTCAAATGCCGCCACCGACTCCTCAAACTCGCCCTGCTGCTCCTGAATCAAGCCCAGCGTCCAGTACGCCAGCGAGAAATGGGGATTCAACTCCACAGTGTGGTCAATCTGCTCCAGGGCTGCCTCATAATCCCGTCGAAAGTAATGGATCACTGCAATTTCGCGGGCAATAATCGACGACACCGGGTCCAGCGACTGCGCAATTAAAATCTCTTCCAGCGCCTCATCCAGCCTCCCCATTGGCGCCAGGCACGATACCGCGTACCAATGATGCGCGGTCGGATATTTCGGGTCCAGCGCAATCGCCCGAAGGTACTCTCGCTGCGCTCCCTGCCAGTCCCAGTCCTGCGTGCACTTCACGTGCGCCAGTGACGTATGCGCCTCGGCCGAATTCTCATCCAGCATGACCGCAGTTGATGCAATCGAGGCCGTCTTCGTCCAAACTTCCACCGGAGCCATTACCCCGTAGTGCCCCATCAGGCCATACGCGTCCGCCAGGCCAGACGAGGCCTGCGCATACTGGCTGTCCTCAGCCAGCGCTTTTTCGAAGAAATCGAGCGCCTTCTTCAGGCCGTCTTCGGTCCGCTGGTTCAGGTGATACCGTCCCTGCAGATACAGATTCCGCGCCGCCAGATTCTCAATCGGACGCAGCGTCCCCCGCCGTGGAGCATCCCCCGCCGCAGTTTGCAGCATGCCCCGAACCCCGGCAGCCACCCTCTCCTGCAGGTCTATTCCGGCGTCCAGTTCTCCGTCGAAAATCTCAGACCACAAATACGCGCCACTCGGCCCGTCCACAATCTGCGCCGTCACCCGAACCGTATTGCCGGTTCGCCGGACACTCCCGCCCACCACCATCGCCGCGTCGGTCTCTTGCGACAAGACGCGCAAAGTCTGCCCCGCCACCAGCGCATGCACAATTTCGTCGCCCAGGCCTCCGCAGAAATACCCCAAATCATTCGCCGGACTCTGGTCTGCAAAGCGCGTCACCGTCACGGTATTCCGGCTCGCCAGCGCCCCGGGAATCGACCTCTTCACGGGCGCCGGTTCCATCTTGCGGAAACTCGGCGTGTAGCCGCCCTTCGGCAGCTCAATCAGCAGCGTGTCGTGGCCGCCCTCGTCCTTGTAATACTTCGCCAGCCGCACCCGCAGCCGACGGGCTTGTACGCGGACAATCGGATCCGTGCGCGGGTCGAACGACACGTTCTTGTCGAAGACCTGCACGCCGATCACGTACTCTTTGAGTTGACCGCCCCGGCCCGCGGCGGTTTCTTCCACGACAAACGTGAGGAAGCGCTTCAGCCTGTCCACCTGCTGAAACGTGGCCGAATTCATGATCCGGTTCAGTTGTGCCTGAATGCTCTCTGTCCCGACCGCGCTCACCAGATCCATCTTATTCGGTCTGGCGGCAATTTGTTTCTTTAGTCAGACTGATCAGCACGCACGAAGCGACAGACCAGGCCAGGATCAGCAGAAATCCAACGTGGTACGCCTCCACGCCATACACATGCGCGCCTTTCAGCGTCTGGCCCGCCCAGTGCTGGTCCAGCAGCATTCCGATCCCCGGCTGCAACAGCGAAGGCCCGAACATATTCCCCATGTTGGTTGACGCCGTTACGGTACCCATGTAACGCAGCGGCGCCGACTCCCGCGCATACGGAAACGCGACAATCACCGACGCCGTTGCCACACTCGTCAGCGCCGCGACCACCGTGAATGCTGCTAATGGCAGTGCGTCCACATAGAACATGGTGGCCCACCCAATCCCGGTCAGAATTGTCCCTCCTAAATACACCGGCTTCCGCAGCCCCATCTTGTCGGAGAGCGCGCCCGCCAGAGGGCAACACGCAGCCCAGCACACAATCATGATTGAGCAGATCGTCGCCGCTTCCGTGGGGGCCAGCCCGAACCGAGCCTTTAGAAACGGCGGACCCCACAAGCCCGTGAACGTCATCATGGGCCCCACCAGGCCGCCCTGCGCGAACAGGATCAGCCAGGGATTACGCGTGCCCGCAATCTTTTTGAATCCGACCAGGATATCCGCCAGGTTCGCCTTGGGCATGTTCCGCAAATCCTTCGGCGCAAAACTGTCATACCCGCGCTCGGAGGGATCGTTCCGGACGAATGCCAGCGCCGCCGCACCGACCGCCAGCACCAGTCCGGCGGACATGATGACTACCGTGCGCCACGAGAAATGTTCCACCAGAATCCGTAGCGGAACCTGCGCCACCAGCGCTCCGATATTTCCGAAAAACAACCCCAGCCCGGATAACATCGCGAAGCGCTTTGGTGAGAACCAGTGAGTTGTCAGCCGCAGCAATACCAGCCATCCGACAGCGGTGGATCCGCCTACAATCGCGCGCCCGGCGCAGGCCATAGCAAAGTTGTCGGTAGCGCCAAACAGGAAGGTGCCGGCTGCCGCCGTCAGAGACCCGATCACCAGCAGTTTCCGCGCTCCCAGTGTGTCGGTCAGAACCCCGATGGGGATCTGCATCGCCACATAGAAGTAGAAGTAAAACGCGGATAGATTCCCCAGTTGCCCGGCACCTATTCGGAAGTCCCGCATCAGTTCGGCGGTCATCACCGCCGGCGCGGCGCGCAGATAAAATGCGGTTAAATAAAACGCTGCGGCCAGCCCCCAAATCGCCCACGCCAGCCATCCCGGGGGATGCTGGAGTTTGCGGGCCTTCTGTTCTGTCATGGAATAACTTCCCTCGCTGGCTCTATTCATCACACGCTGACGCGCTGCGATGATACCAATGCCCGTGACCCCTTCACAATCCCCAAACCGTAGCGATACTGTTACGCAGCCTGTCAATAATGCGCAGCGGTTGCCCCCGCCGGCTTCCTCCCCCTGTCCGTCGGCAGCGTGCTCAACGACAACCTCGTCGATATCTACCGCGACGCCCCCCTCTTCCGGCAGTCCACGACCCCACGCACTTCGAAGATCGCTGCGGCGTCTGCGACTACCGGACCCTCTGCGGAGGCTCCCGCGCCCGGGCCTTCGCCGCCACCGGCAACCCTCTCGGCTCCGACCACTTCTGCATGTACGAGCCCCACGCCCCCGCGCATGCAAATTAGATAAACTCAGGTCCTGCCCCCTCAGCAATATCTTGAAATCGAACGCGCCTCCGAAGTCTTCTGCGAACCCGGCCGCTTCCTGGACGCGGACCGCGACACTCTCACAGACGCGACCATCATCGTCGAAGTCCTCTCAAAGTCCACGCAAAATTATGATCGCGGGGAGAACTTCAGGGCGTATCTACTCTCCCCTCCTTCGCCACCGCCTCAGCCCCCCCTTCTGCGGCAGACGGACCACCACCAGATCAAACATGTCTTGAGTAATCTAAACGGAGTCAGAATGCGGCTGACGGCGAAGAGGTCATTATATTCGAGCGGCCCTAACAGCCCGTGGTTTCAGTCAGGTTTGTTTGAGCTACATGTGACCATTGCCTCGGCGCTATTTGAGCGCGATTCTCGATGGTCACATTAGTTGTCGTCAGCCGGGTGGTCTAATCCAACGGGCGAGATCCCTCGGGCTTTGCCGGAGGCTCGCTACTTGTCGCCGAACACCTGCAATCGCCTGCAATCGCCTGCCTGTATCGCATGCAATTGTGTGGTAGCTTAAATGCTGCGTAAGGGGTCAAAACATATCATGCAGTGTTCACGTGTGCTGTCCGGTCACCACGAGCCTCGCGGGAAACCTGATCGAAAAAACGCTGGCCCGTCAAATTCGGTCCGGAGGGCGCTTTCCATCCTGGACTTGTTGAACAGGTCTTCCCGCCCGTTGAGTTTTTCCGATATTACGGTGGAACTCGGCCTCCCCAAGAGCACAACCTCGCTCCTGTTATCCACCCTGGAAACGCTGGGCTACCTGATCCGTGATGGCGAAGATCGCCGCTATTGGCTGAATCCGCAAGCCAGTACCCCGTGGTTTGCTCCGATGAGTCATCTCGAACTGACCGGTATTGCGTTACATGTCCTGAAGCCCATTTCTTCGGCCCTCTCTCTCACCTCCTTTGTTTCCGTTCTCGAGGGAGATCAGGTTCTGTTCCTGGCAAAGGCCGACGGGCCGAATCACTCGTCCTGCGATGTCTATGCCGGTCGGAAAGCCAACGCGCAGTGCACCGCTGTCGGAAAAGTGCTGCTCGCGTGGATGGACACTGAAGCGCAGCGGAAATTTCTCAGCCGTCACCACGTCATCCCCCACACCAACCGAACGATAACTGCCAAAGACGCTCTGCTGGAAGAACTGAGGCGCGTGCGGCAACTCGGTTACGCGATTGACGATCAGGAAGAAGCGCTTTCCATTCGTTGTCTGGCCGTTCCCGTGCTCACCGAACAATCGCCCGGCACGGTTGCTCTTGGCATCACGGGAAGCATCACCGAAATCCGTTCGGACAATATCGCGTCGCTGGTTCGCCACCTGAAACAGATGGCCGCCCGGATCAAATGCCCCGACCGGCGGTCCTGGTTCGGCCCCGGTGCTGCATCCGCATTGACCGGTAATGTCGCCGCTCAGTAACGTCCGGCCTTCTTCAGCGCCCTGCCGGAGCCAGCGCCCGACCGCCTCTGGCAGGCGGTTTTGCGTTCATCAGCGCGACCTTGGCGTCCATGTCTTTCGCGACGCCGACGATCAGAAATTCCAGCGGCTCGGAGCCGCTTTGCGCGAACGAACGGGGCTGATTGATATCCACCGGAATCCCGTCACCCGCCTGGATCGGAGAAGTTTCGGAGCCGGTCTTAACCGTGCCCGCGCCCGCCATCACATAGTAGACCTCGCTGATCGTGGGAAGCGCACGCGAGCCCGTGCTGGCGCCTGGAGGCAGCACCAGATGATCCACGTACGCCCACGGGGTCGAAAAAATTGTCGGTTCAAGACCCCGCCGGTACTGCGCAGTGCCCTTGCCTCCGTCCATCGCCTCCATCGGACGCAGCAGCGCGCGATCGAACCGCATGCTGGGAAACTGGGGAATCGCGTCCAGACTAACGCCGACCCGGCTGTCGCCAAGATTAAAGGCGTCGTAATTAGGGCCCATTCCCACATTCACGTTCATCCATTGCACCGGCTTGTCTGTCGGATTGTAGATGGCGTGCGCATGCCCCATGCGGTCTGGCACAGCCGCCGGTCC
This sequence comes from uncultured Acidobacteriia bacterium, assembly GCA_903929755.1. Taxonomy (GTDB): domain Bacteria; phylum Acidobacteriota; class Terriglobia; order Bryobacterales; family Bryobacteraceae; genus BOG-234. The sequence continues at coordinate 13,241 of CAIYVZ010000088.1, read as the reverse complement.
CTTGATCAGCGTCGTACGGCTGTCGATCGTGAATTCGGCTTCGCCGTCCAGAATGATGAACATTTCCTCACAGCGGTTGTGATAGTGCTCGCCGATGCTGCTGTGCGGATTGAGCACGCCGCGCTGGAAGAAGATAAGGTTTCCGGTGACGTATTTGACGTCCACCAGATTGCCAAACTGCATACCTCCGGCGCCGCTGTGGACCGCAGTGCTGGCGCGCATTTTCGCGGGATCGTAATGGGCGATCCGCTGCTCCAGCGGGACCGAAGCAGTCTGCGACAATGCGGTCACCGCCAGAAGCCCGAAAGCCAGCGTGAACGTAAATAAATGGTATCTCGGCATTCTTGTGATCTCCTTATATCCGTCGCGGCGCTCGTTGGGACGCCCGGTGGTAATCCTGTGCGGCCTGGCTCCAGCCGTCGATCCCGCCGCCTAAAATATGACCCGCATTCCCAGCTCAACCTGGCGCCCCACGGTGATGTTCTGCCGCAGAGACTGGCCGAAGGTCGGACTGGTTACGCCGAGATCCGGATTGGCTCTGTTAAGGCGGTTCGTCAAATTGTAGGCTTCCGCCTTCAACTCGGCGTTGAACTTTTCGGTAACCTTGAAACGCTTGGAAAGCGTGCCGTCGATATTCCAGTAGATCGGTCCGCGTAAATCGCGATAGTGGTCGGGGTTCGTCTGCATGATATACGGTGACAACTGTGCGAATTTCGAAGTATCGAACCATCGTGCGGGAGTCGGATTACTGATCGTCGGATCGCCGGAGACAGTCAGGGCAGGGAATTCCAGATACGGTGCGGAATTGGCCGTCCAGGACCCGGCAAGCTGCCAGCCGCCGAGAACTCCGTCCACGATGGTCGACGCGTTGCTCATGAAGGAGCGCCCCTTGCCGAACGGAAGCTGATAGGTTCCGGCCGCCGTGAAGCGATGGTGGGGATTGATGCTGTCCACCCAGTTGAAGTGATTGTTGTAACTTTCTATCGCGTTGGGGAAGTAAGGCACGATCGCCTGTGCGCTGGTGCTGGCCGTAATGCACTGGCACTTCTCGCGGATATACGAATATCCGAACAGGAAGTTGAAGCCATTCGCAAACGGGCGCTGCACCCGCAAGTCGCCGCTATAGTATTGTTCGCCCACGCCCGAGGCGAAGGTTTCCCACAAATTGCCGTACTGCGGACGCTGGACCAGCAACGCCGTCATGGGCACATTCGCCTGATTGCGCAGAGGTCCAGGGAACTGTGCCGGAGTCAGATAGTTATAAAACGGATTGGCTACCGTGGCCGAGGTAGCACTGCCATATTTATAGATAATGTTCGGATCCACCTGGTTGAGGTTCCGCGAGTACGTCAGATCATGGCCCCGGTTCATGAAGAGGGTCCCGTTCACGACAATCTTCCCCGGGATCTGCCTTGAGACGGTCAGGTTAAAGCGGTCATTCACCGGACGCACAAAGTTCGCGCCCGCCCAGGCGATATTCGCGGCACCCAGGCCGATGGCCGCGCCGGCAGTGGCGCCCGGAGGCGCCACGATCGGATTCTTCGCATAGGGGTTGGAAACGAATTGCTGCGGAACTCCGTTATTCAGCGGTAGTGGATTCTGCGAGGCGTCGTACCCCGGATAGGGCGGCTGCATGAAGTTCAGCGCTTCAAAACTACCATAAGAGCGTCCCACGTAGTTCAGTTCCGAAGGCGTTACATACCGCGCATAGCCGAAGCGAATGGCGGTCTTGTCGTCCATCCGGTATGCGATGCCGACGCGCGGCGCGAACACCAGCTTCTGAGAGGGCCAGACACCCGGATTTGAGTCGGAGGTTCCAACCCACGAACCCGTATAGCTGTACGGAACATTCAGCAGTGAAGTAATCGACGACGGAACGGTGGGCGGAGCCGCCGAAACGCCGGGAGTCGCAACCTTGAAGTCCGGGCCGATCGATTGCTGGTGCAGCGCGTCGTGCCACGGCGTTTCGTACTCGTAGCGCAAACCGAGATTCAGCGTAATCCTGGCGCTCAGCTTGTAATCGTCCTGCAGATAGGCGCCGTAATAGGTAATGCGGTTCTGATTGACCGGTGCGGCGACAGCCTGACTGGCATCATCTATGGCGCCGAGGAGCAGGGTCGCGAACTGATCGCCGTTCAGGCGGGTGTTCGGATTGATGAACGTGCTCGCCGTCATGGTGGAGTTGAAGGCAAACTGGTTGCCCTGGACGGCCAGCAGTTTGCCGCCTTCGTGGCGCATCTCGAAACCCGTACGCAGGAAGTGCTTACCGCGCTGCTGGGACGCATTCACCGCGAAGCTCTGGCCCGCGGGCCGCTGCTGCCAGTGGTTGCCCGGTGAACCCAGCGTCAGCGCGGTGGTGGTTCCGTTCGTCAGAAGTACGCCCGGCATGTAGTTCGGATACACCCCCGGTTTCATTGCGAACGGCGCGTACCAGTTGTTCCCGGACCAGAACTTGCCGTAATTATCCACTTCCGAGTTCGGCGACGTGAACTGGTCCACGAAATTACGGTAATCTCCGCTGATGCTGATCACCGTGGTGGAATTGACCATCCACAGAGCCTGCGCCGGAAGGGTGAAGCCGTTGCGAGTGCTGCCCGACTGCGTGAAAAGCTCATTTTTCAGCAACTGATCCGGGGGAACCGTCAGCACATTGGTCCGGTAGAGACTAGGTCGCGCAAAGACCCGGACCTTCGGGTTGATGTAGTAGTCGACGCGTTCCGAAAGATCCCAGTAGTTGGTCCGTCCCGTGTTGACGAAGCTGTAGTTGTTTTGCCCGGTCACATTGTCGGGCGTGCGGTTGGCAACGAAAGGGGTCAGATCGGCCATCCAGCGCGCGCCGAGCGGGTCGAAGCGTGAAGCGGGCACTTTGTTCCCCACAAAAGCCTGCCGCGTGACCGCGCCCGTTGCCGGGTCGAACGTCGTCGTGAACGGATCGTAGATGGTACGCGGCGCGCCGTTCGTGTTCAGGCTCTGGGAGAAGTCTCCGGTAATCTCGGCGGGAGTCGGCACCGTCCACAAGGTGGTGCTCGGCGTCCGCAAACGCTGCGCTTCAAAACTGAAGAAGCTGAACAGCTTGTTCTTGATGATCGGGCTACCCAGGGCGCCCCCGTAAATGTTGTTTCTGGCGGCGGTAAACGTGTTGGTCGTCCGGTCCGTTACCGCGTTCAGCGCCGGAATGCGGCCCAGCCACGAAGCCACACCGTGCCATTCATTGGTGCCCGACTTGGTCACGATGCTGATCGTTCCACCCGCGCTGTGGCCCACGCTCGCGTCTACGGCGTTCTTCTGCACAATGGTTTCCTGCACCGAATCCGTATTGGGCACCCATGCCGCCTTATAAGCGATGCCGACCGGACTGCCGTCCACCTGCAGTTCGTTCTTCAGATTGGTCATGCCGCCCATCTCAACGCTGTTGGGCGCGTAACTGTTGTAGGGGTTCATTTCGCCCCGGCGTGTCTCCACCACCGTCGGATCGAGCAGCGAGAGCTTAAAGGGATTGCGCTCAAAGCGCGGCAGATCCTGCGCCATCTTGGTATCGACAGTCATCGTGACGTTGGTGTTGTTGAACTGCACCGCCACCGGACTGGCATCCACCGTCACCGTTTCACTCACGCCGCCAAGCTGTAAGGGCACGTTGATCGTGATGTCCCCTCCCGCCTGAACCACGAACCTTTCCTGCGAGAACTTCGCGAAGCCGGTCTGCTCCACCGTCAGCGTATAGGTGCCCGGATCTACGTAGTCGAACCGGTACGCACCCGTTTCGTTTGTGGATGAGGTCACGCGCACCCCGGTGTTGATATTCGACAGCGCGACGGATGCGCCGGGAATTGTTCCCCCGCTTGAGTCGCTGACTATTCCCTGAATATGAGCGCGAAAATCCTGGCCGCTCAGAACGCAGGCAAGAGCCAGAAACGCTATAAATGAGAATCGCAAACGTTGCATGGTGTCTCCTCGTACAAAAGGCCGGCTCTCCCGGTTTCCCCTGTCGCTGTCGATCCTATTTGAGCTGTCTGCTAAAGTCAATGTCAGTTCAGCGGGCTGAACCGGTATTGCATCCGTGGCGTACCGCCGGTATACTCAGTCCGAAATACAACTGAATCGCAGAATCGGGCGCGAACCGCTTGCCGCGGCTGCCCCTGGAGGAACGGAAAAATGAATAGACGAACCCAGTTGAAGGCGCTTCTGGCGGGCACTGCGATCTCTGGTTTGGTCCGTGCCGCGACCAAACCACCCATTCAGCTGTTTGTGGAGATGGAAGTCGACCCCTCCCGGGAGAAGGAATTACTGGACAATTTTCACAATATTTTTTCGGTCGAAGCACGCAAGCACCCGGGCTATATTTCGCTGAAGCTGCTCCGGCTCCGTCAGGTCGTCCAGGGCCCCCCGCCATCCATCAACTACAGATTTGAGCTGATCTACGAAAGCGAAGAACTGCGCCAAAAATGGATCGCCACGCCCGCTCATCAGAGAGTGTGGCCTACCATTGAGCGCACCCTCAAGTCCTCAAAGGACTATCCGGTTCTGCTGTTCGATGAAGTCTGAGTAGTCTGCGGCCCTGAAAATACACGCCCTTCGAACCCAAAGGACGCGCGACGCTCGTTGCGCAGCCTCTCACCCCCGAAGAGGGTGAACCCTCATGAGATGGATCGACGCGACCGACCGCCAGGCCAACTTCACCGTTGCCACCACAGAAGCCCCTTCCTTCCGCCGCGTCGTTCTCGGACGCATGCGTTCCGAAGGTATGACCGGCGAACAAATCCGCCAGTCCGGCGCAACCCGCAGCTACGGCATCCGCGACGGCCACGGCATCATGTTTATCTCGAACACCGGCGACATCTGCCCCGCGGGCTTCCTCCCCCTGCCCGTCGGCAGCGTCCTGAACGACAACATCGTCGATATCTGCCGCGACGCCCCCCTCTTCCGCCAGCTCCACGAACCCACCCGGTTCGAAGATCGCTGCGGTGTCTGTGACTACCGGACCCTCTGCGGCGGCTCCCGTGCCCGAGCCTTCGCCGCCACTGGCAACCCTCTTGGCTCCGACCCGTTCTGTATGTACGAGCCACACGCTCACGCGCACCGAGGAGAAAAAGGTCGTCAGAACCTGCGATAATTCGGTAAGGTAGCAAAACTCATGGCGACCCAAACATTCCCCCTTCTGACTGTTCAGCAGTACCTGGATCTCGAACGTGCGGCCGAGTTTCGCAGTGAATATATTGATGGCCAGATTTACGCCATGGCTGGCGGGGGCCGCAACCACGCCCTGATCGCAATGGAAGTTGGTTCCAGTCTGAATCGCCAGCTCCGTGGCAAATCTTGCGCCGCCGCTGGCAGTGACCTCCGCCTCTATAGCAAGCAGGAAAAGACTCTCACTTACCCCGATATCGTCGTCTTCTGCGAACCAGCCCGCTTCCTGGACGCGGACCGCGACACGCTCACAGACGCGACCGTCATCGTCGAAGTCCTCTCAAAGTCCACGCAAAATTATGACCGCGGGGAGAAATTCAGGGCGTATCGTACTCTCCCCTCCTTCGCCGAATACCTCCTCCTCGCCCAAAACGAAATCCGCGCCGAGCACCACGTCCGTCAGCCCGACGGCACCTGGCTCTTCCGCGAATCCAAATCCCCGGACACTCAAATCCACCTCGCCGCGATCGGCTGCACCCTCACTCTCGGCGACCTCTACGAGCGGGTGGAATTCGCCCCCGCAAGCTAAGCCGGTAAAATCGCCGAATCTCGCCGCCGTCGCCGCCCAAACAGTATCGCGCGTCCTCCCTCAAAACATCTCCGCCCGCCACACCGCCAAAGCCAGCGCAATCACCAAATCGTCATGCCGCCCCCCACCCTCCGCCGCTCCAATCCGCACCCCACCCGTCTCCCGCCGCTGCATCTGCACATCCAGTAACTCCCGCCGCAGCGTCCCCGCCCCCGCCATCTTCCTCGATATCCGCAGCGTCCTCTGGTCCAGCGCCAGTTGCAGCCCGGCAATCAAATTCTGCTTCGGCACATTCATTGACGACCCCTCCTTACTCCGGTAATGTTGCCTGTCCCCGCTCGTAATCGTCACCGCCGTCATCGAGCACCCCAGTTGCGCATCCCGCAGCGCGTCCACCACGGGTTTCCCCACCCCCGTCGCATCCACTGCCATCTTGCACACCTCCTGCGGCCCCAGCTGCGAACACAAAACCCGCACCACATGCCGCACCACATCCACAATCTCCCCGTACGTCATCCCCAGCGGCAACCGCTCCGCCGCACGAACCAGCAGCTCTTTGTCCGGACCCACCAGGAAAGGATGCCGCCTCTGCCGCTCCACCACCACAATCGCCGTATGGTCCCGCTTTTGCCCCAAATCCAGCCCAATTGCAAACATTACCGCCACCTCAATCTTTCTTTTCGGAATTCCGGTATCCCGAATTCCAGTGGAGGCACCCCGTCATCCATCGCCTCATCCACCACTTCCGCATCAAATGCCGACCTCTCATCCTGCTGAAACTGGCCCATATACTCCCTCTGAAACTCCTCCGCCGACCAGTCCTTCCGCTCCCCCTCCAGCCACTCCTGCGAAAATCGCGCACACTCCGTCGCCTTCACCGACACCCTTTCCCACGCCTCGCCCCCATGCGCCCACGCCTCATAGAAGAACCCCGTCGTCGCCCACGGCGTGCTCATCAGCCAGATACTCCCCTGTTCCAGCGCCAGCATCGGCCGCAGCGCCCGGTACATCGCGTCGCTCACCCTCGAAGCCTCGTCAATCAGCACCAGGCTTGCCCGCGATAACCCTCGCACCGTCGCCTCCCGCCCCGGTAAACCCACCATGCGCGACCCGTTCGGCAGCACCATCGAGACATCAAACACCCCGTCCCGCCGCACCCTCATCCCCAGCTTCGCCACCATCCCCTCCGCCCGTCGCACCAGTTCCGCCGACTGTTTCTTCGAAGGACTCGCCACCACCACCAGACACCCCGGCTTCGACACCATCACACAAATCGCCTTCGCCGCCGCCGTCGTCGACTTCCCCCACTGCCGCGTACAGTTCAAAATCCCCTGCTTCGCCTTCGACCGCAGCACCGTCGCCTGGTGCTCATCCGCCTCAAATCCCATCAGCCGCGCAAACTCCACCGGATCTCCCACGCCGCCGTCCGCGCACACTTCCCCCGGCACCCACTCGTCCACCCACCCGCTCCGATCTTTCGTTCGTCTCCTCATATCTGCTTCCGGGATACCACGCCCATTTCGGAACAGACGCCCCCTGCCGCCCACGGGGTAACCCGTAACAGCCTGAACGGAAAAGACTTAAAGCGATTTGAAAATAAAGAAAAATCCGCGTGACTGGCCTTCGGGCACCGAACTGGTTAGCCCCATGCCGCAGGGCATCAAGCCCAGGTTCTTATGCCCAATCCGGATTCCCGCCGGAGCGTGAAAATGACCGCCTTCTGCAGATGCGTGCTGTTCTGTGACCACAAGAGGTCGGGAACCCAATTCCTGCCCCACCGGCATGCCGACGCAGTCGAACTTCTCGACCTAGCTCAATTCAGAACCCACTCACGATCCTGCTGAGTCATCAATTGGCCTGGCGCCAGAAGGCCAAAATGCGTCGCCGAATTCGCAACATGCTCGGCGCGCCACACCTTGTGCGCTGCCGTATCCAGCACTGCAATAATGAAGCCAGACGGTTACATCATGAACCTGCAAATTGCCGAGGGCATCGGTGAGTTCCTGCCTCAGCCCCTCAACCAGTCCGCCAGCGAGCTAATCGTGCTGGAATTTTAGCGGCAGAGTCGTATTTCCAGCGGCAAGGCTGCCGGACTCCTCGTAGAAACGCGAGAGGCTTTCCTGCGTCGCGCGGCGGTCGCGATATTCCCTACTTCAGTCTCACGGACGAAGACCTCAGGGCTGAGATCCGTTCCGCCGACGATATAGCCAGTGCGCGTCGTTTCTGATTCCAGTCCGTTGATCGCCCTGAACGCAATAGGACGTTTGGATCTCCTGCCCCGCCGGGCTGCGAAAATGCCGGACTGCGGAAAATGAAATCCCTCGAAGAATCTTTGAGCTGGAAGATTTCGCATCTGTTTCCATAGAAACGAACAACCAGTAGCTCGCACCCTACAACACCACCAGATGTTCCGCCCCCGCCCCCTTCACGGCGTGGACGGCAATTCTCCGGTCCAGCGTTACCAGCACTCCCCCCTGCCGCACCGCCAAAGCCAGCAGATACAAATCCGGCAGTTGATTCCGCCCCCTGGCGAGATCCCAATGAAAGGCCTCATTACCAGACGGCACAATATCCTGAGGCCAGTAGTGGTGATCCCGGTGTTCGCACAGTGTGCGTACCAGTGCCGCCGCCGTCGCCATTGTCAGGTTCAGATCTTCGGCGAAGCTGGAGCCCAGTAGGCGCATTACCGACATCTGCGTCTGCGCACACGTCGCCCAACCGTCGGTCCCTGACTGCGCAAACCAGGCGTGCACATCGGAATGCCGCGGATGGCTTTCATAGATCAATGCAAACAGGACGCTGACGTCCAGGAGTGCCACCCTCACAGTCCACTTTCCTCGTACAAAAGCTTGTCGAACATCTCCTGGATCTGGGCTTCCGTCAGGACGCCATGCTCGCTCCGGCGACGCAGCACAGGTACACCATTGGTCATCACAATTTCCGGGGGTTGATCCAGTTGCCGCCGGACCAGATCGGAAATCAGCCGGCCAGTTGTCAGGTGCTGATGCTTCGCCCGAAGCTTGACACGTTCCAAAACCTCGTCATCAATATCGACGGTGGTGCGCATGCATCAATTGTATAATCGATGCGCGTGCGCCACCGCTGCTGGGTGTGCGACACGAACGTGGGGCTCGCACGACTCACCAGCATTGCGGCCTGAACCTGAGCGCAGGGGTACGCCGGAGAGAGCGGCGCGCTTGTGGGGCGGCTTGGTAAGCTGCGGCCGATTGTCAATCGGCTTGCCTACTTGTGTTTGCAGCTAAGCCAGTCGCACGTCTTGTTGCGATTGGCGAGATCAAAGAAAAACGGCAGCCAGGCGCGCTGACGGGGGTTTTGTTTATTGGTCCCGAATGCTTTGCGCCTCTCCCCGCCGATGAACTGGCAGGCTGGGAGTAGGGTTCCACGCTGCCCTGCTGGATACGCACGCACTATTGCCGTGCCTGGCTGGCGATCCGGCGTTGTCACCGGTCGCTGCTCGCCTGATCTCCGATCCGGCAATTACCATGCTGGTCAGCGCCGCATCGGCGTGGGAGATTGCGACGAAAGTTCGGATCGGACGACTCCATCGTCGTCACAAAAAACAGTGTGGCTGTGAAGTCCCCCCTCAAAACATCTCCACCCGCCAAACCGCCAGGCCATCCGGTCCGGTGCGAGTTCGCGCTCCACGATTTGAGGAGGATGACAGCCATCAAGCGGTTCTGCCGTCGGCACCCAAGCACCAAGTACCGTGTGCCTCTCCACCCCTTATGATGAAATCCATGGTTGCGTCCCAAGCGATGCAGCAAGGAGACCTGAATTTGCCCCGTATCTTCGACAACATCGATAAGCAACTCCTCCCCGCGCTCCAGACCGCCATGGCCAACTCCGTCCGTGGAGACTTCTGCGTTGGCTATTTCAACCTTCGGGGCTGGCGGCAGCTTGACCAGCAAATCGAATCCTGGTCCGGGCAGGACGGCCAATGCTGCCGTCTCCTCGTCGGCATGCAGCGCCTCCCCGAACAGGATCTCGCCGAAGCCTACCGTCTCATTCAGACCGACACCGACCTCGATCAGGCAACCGCCCTTCGTCTCCGCAAACGCCTCGCTCAGGAATTCCGCCGCCAACTAACCCTCGGAGCCCCCACCGATGCCGACGAAGCTGGCCTCCGCCGCCTCGCCCGCCAGATCCAGCAGGGCAAAGTAGTCGTCAAACTCTTCCTCCGCCACTCCCTCCACGCCAAACTCTACCTTTGCCACCGCACCGACCCCGTCAACCCTGCCATCGCCTTCCTCGGCAGCAGTAACCTCACCTTTGCCGGCCTCGCAATGCAGGGCGAACTCAACGTTGATGTCATGGACCATGACTCGTGCGTCAAGCTCTCCACCTGGTTCGAAGAGCGCTGGAAAGACAAATGGTGCCTCGACATCTCAAAGGAGATCGTCGAAATCATCCAGCAAAGCTGGGCCCGCGAAGACGCCATCCCCCCGCACCACATCTACATAAAAATGGCTTGGCACCTCTCGCAGGAAGCCCGCGAAGGTATCGTCCAGCATCACATCCCCAAAGACTTCGGCAATATACTCTTCGACTTCCAGGCCGCAGCTGTGAAAATCGCCGCCCACCACGTCCACAAACGCGGCGGCGTCCTCCTCGGCGACGTGGTCGGTCTCGGCAAGACCCTCATGGCAACCGCCCTCGCCCGCGTTCTCTCCGACGACCTCCTCCTCGAAACTCTCATCCTCTGTCCCCTCAACCTCAAGTCCATGTGGGAGGACTACTGCCACCAATACCGCCTTCCCTCCGCCCGCGTCATCTCCTACTCTCGCGCCATCACCCAACTCGCCGAACTCCGCCGCTACCGCCTCATCATCCTCGACGAAAGCCACAACCTCCGCAACCGCGAGGGCAAAGTCTACAAAGCCGTCGCCGAATACATCCAGAAGAACGGCTGCAAGTGCATCCTGCTCTCCGCCACCCCCTTTAACAAGGACTACCTCGACCTCGCCAGTCAACTCCGGCTCTTCGTCCCGCCCGATCTGGATCTCGGAGTCGGCCCCCAGCAACTCCTTTCCGAAATGACCGGAATTGAGTTCAATCGAAAGCACCAGTGCGGCGTCCGCACCCTCGCTGCCTTTGAGAAAAGCCCCTACCCGGACGACTGGCGCGAGTTGATGCGCCTGTATATGGTCCGCCGCACCCGAGGTTTCATCAAAGACAACTACGCCCAAACCGACCCGGAAACCGGACGTCGCTACCTCCTGTTCAATGACGGCACCAGATCCTACTTCCCCGACCGTCTCCCCAAAAAAGTTCCCTTCAAGGTCGATGACACCGACCCCAATGACCAGCACGCAAAACTCTACGCGCCGGACGTCGTCGATCTCATCAACAACCTCTCATTGCCACGCTACGGCCTCGGCAACTTTGTCCTCCCCAAACCCAAGACCACACCAACCGCCTCCGAAGACACAATCCTGGCCAATCTCTCCAACGCGGGCACCCGTCTCATGGGCTTCTGTCGCACCAATCTCTTCAAGCGCCTCGAAAGCAGCGGCTACTCCTTCCTCCTCTCCGTCGAGCGCCACGTTCTCCGCAACTTCATTTACCTCCACGCCGTAGAGAACGGCCTGCCCCTTCCCATCGGCACCCAGGACGCAAGCCTTCTTGACACCCGCCAAACCGACGCGGACGAGCCGCTGCTTGACGAAGACGAACCTTGTGTCCTCCGCACCGAGCAGGACTTCCGCAATCGCGCCGCCAAAATCTACAAGCTTTACACCGAAAACCGCAAGTCCCATTTCGCCTGGATTCGCCCCGCTTTCTTCAAACCAGAACTTGCCGCCAGCCTCCTCCGCGACGCCCGTTCCCTCATGAACATCTTCACCAAATGCAATTCCTGGGACCCGGCCCGCGACGCCAAGCTCAAAGCCCTCATCCGCCTCACTCGCGAAAAACACAAAAACGACAAGGTCCTCATCTTCACCCAGTTCGGCGACACCGTCGCCTTCCTCGAAGACCAACTCAATGCCGCCGGTGTCAAAGGCGTGTCCGGCGTCACAGGCCAAACCGAGAGCGCCACTGAAATGGCCTGGCGCTTCAGTCCCGTCAGCAATCAAAAACAGGAGTTCGTCAAAACCAACTCGGAAATTCGTGTGCTCGTCGCCACCGACGTCCTCAGCGAAGGCCAGAACCTCCAGGACAGCTTCGTCGTTGTCAATTACGACCTCCCCTGGGCCATCATCCGCCTCATCCAGCGCGCTGGCCGTGTGGATCGTATCGGCCAGAAGTCCGACAAAATCCTCTGTTACAGCTTCCTCCCCGCCGATGGCGTCGAAAAGATCATCCGCCTCCGCGCCAAAGTTCAGGGCCGCCTCCGCCAGAACTCCGAAGTCGTCGGCACCGATGAAGCCTTCTTCGATGACGACAAACACAACAAAGCCGTCACCGACCTCTATCACGAAAAGTCCGGCCTCCTCGACGGCGAAGAAGCCGGCGACTCCGAAATCGACCTTGCCTCCTACGCCTGGCAGATCTGGAAGAACGCCATCGACGCCGACCCCACGCTGAAGAAGACCATCCCCGACATGCCCAACGTAGTCTTCTCCGCCCGCGAAACCGGGGCGTATCAGCAGGGGCAGGAACCCGCTGTCACCACCGCCGTACCAAACCGCGACCGTAAGAGAGTGGCCAGTACACTAGCCGGGTCCCTGGTCCCCAGCGCAACGGGCACTGGGAACGCCGCCGCAACCTCCGGCGTTCTCGTCTACCTAAAAACCCCTTCCGGCAGCGACTCTCTAGCCTGGGTTGATGCTCATGGAAACCGCGTAACCGACTCCCAATACAAAATCCTCCGAGCCGCGGAATGCGATCCCGGCACCCCCGCCGTCCCCAAACTCCCCAACCACCACTCCCTGGTACACGGCGCAGTGACAGGTCTGGCCGAGGATGACAAAACACTCGGCGGCGGTCTCGGTCGTCCCTCCGGTGCTCGCTTCCGAACCTTTGAACGCCTCAAGCGCTACACAGACGAGGTGAGGGGTACACTCTTCGACACCATTCCCTTGCAGCGGACCATGGAAGATGTCTACCGTTACCCCCTTCGCGAATCGGCCGCCGAGAGCCTGAACCGGGAACTGAAATCTGGCGGGACAGACGAGGATCTCGCCAAACTGGCAATGTCTCTTCGCGAAGACTCCCGTCTCAGCGTCATCAAAGAGGACGGTGACCAGGAATTCGAAACCCACATCATTTGTTCCCTGGGTTTAGTAGGGAATGGTTTGGTAAGGAGCGCTTTAGTAGCAAACGATGTCGCCAACGGCGGCAAGGCTGTCTCCGGAGTGCCCAATGCCGATTGATCGCGTCGCTGCCAGAAAATATCTCCGGGAGTTCGATTTCCGCAAGCTCTTCCTGGGTAACAGTTCAGGTAGGGCGGGAATTCTTGAGTAGGGACGTGGGCGGTTGTGCCAGGCGGTGTGAGCGGATGGCGCTGTTGAGGTAGTCGAGAGGGTGACGGTTCTGCATGCGGCAGGTTTGCGTGACGGTCAGCAGG
>CAIYVZ010000087.1 GCA_903929755.1 uncultured Acidobacteriia bacterium | reverse complement strand
CTGACGCACGCGCAGGCGCAGGCCTGGATCGCGTGGCTGATGGGAGTGCAGGGGCAGGCCAACGTATTTCAACTCGGCGATCCGCTGGCACGAGCCCCGCTGGCCGGAGTTGGTTCCGGAACTATGGCCGTCAATGGAGCAGGACAAACCGGGTACGCGCTCAGCGTTCGGGATTGGACCGGAGAACTCTCGCCGGGCGACTGGCTACAGGTCGGCTACCGGTTGTACCGCAATCTCGGAACGGTGACTGCGAGCGGTGGCGCCACTGCGCTCAGTATCTGGCCTCAGATCCGGGAGTCCCCGCTCGATGGGGCCGCGATCACGCTTGTGAACACGCAGGGGCTGTTCCGGCTGAAGTCAAACGCGCGGAAGTATTCGATCACCGAATCACGGATGTACGGCTTGCAGTTTGAGATCCGGGAGGCGCTCTGAAATGCCGCGTGCGATGAGCAGCGACATGCTCGCCGCTGTGCAGGCGAGCGAGCTGCGACCGGCACTTTTCGTCGAGGCCTATTTCGTGACTGGTCCGATTCACGTCTGGAGCGGGTACGGGACGGTCCAATGGAACGGCCACGCATGGGCGGGGATCGGAACCCTTGGCGGGGTCTCGACAATCGAGGACGGGGCCTCGGTTGAAGCGAAGGGAATAACGCTGACGATGAGCGGGATCGATCCGGCGCTGATCGCCGATGTCCTCGGAGAATTCCAGTTGGGCGCTCCCGTCACGGTGTGGCTCGGCCTCTTCTCAGCCGGAGCGCTGATCACGTCGCCCATCGTCTCATGGGCGGGGAGGATGGATCAGCCTTCAATCGAAGTCGGCGGCAACACCGCGATCATCTCGATCAACTGCGAAAACCGGCTGCTCGATATGAATACGTCGGTCTACCGCCGGTACACGAACGACGATCAGCAACTCGACCACCCCGGCGACAGAGGCCTGGAGTTCGTGAGCGGGATTCAGGAAGTGACGATCTATTGGGGCAAAACGCCCAACTCCGCAAACAACATTTGAATCTGATGTGCCTCACACGCTTACCCGGCTGGCAGAGCGCGCTCGATCGCTTTCTTACCGCACATCGGGAGACGCGTTTCCAGTATGGTGTCTGGGACTGCTGCCTCTTCGCGTGCGACGCCATCGAAGTGATGACCGGAGTGGATGTGGCGGCGCAGTTCCGTGGCCGCTACCACTCGCGCACGGAGGCGCAACGGGCGATCCGTGGCTACTCGGGCGAGGCGTCCGTTCGGTCTGTGGCCGAGCGCGTCACGGGGGCCTATGCGATGCCGCAAGTGGACATTCTGCGAGCCCGACGGGGAGACGTGGTGCTGATCCGGCGACCGCGCGATTACTCGTTGGGCATCGTTGCTCTGAACGGCACGGACGTAATTACGGTAACGCCGCACGGGCTTCAGCGGATCGCACTCTCGAACGCGATTTGCGGCTGGCGAGTTTAGATCTCCAAAGCTTAGATGTCAAAATTCATCGGAGTCATTGTCGGCGGGCTGGAGGTCGTCCTCGGCGTTGTCGCCCTGTTTGTTCCCGGATTGCAGGGTGTGGGCTACCTGCTGATCTCTGCGGGCGTCGGCACCCTCCTGACCGGTGTCGGCACCATCCTGTCCAGCAATGCGGCCCAGCAGTTGCTTGGCTATGCAGCAGCAGCGCGGAATCCCATTGCGCCGTGGATGGTCGTCTATGGACGGTCAATCGTCGGCGGAACCGTCGTTTATATCCACGAATTCGGCGACAGTAACAAGTACCTCGACATGGTCATCGTGCTGGCCGCGCACCCCTGCCAAAGCGTGGACGGCCTGCTGTTCGATAAGCAGATCATTCAACTGAATGGCAACGGCGACAGCTTCACGCCTCTTCAACAGACGGTCAGCATCCATCACATCTCGCGCGCGAACGATGTCGTAACGGTTGTGCTTCTCGCGAATATCCCGCTGCTGGTGCCGGACGACACCGTGTTCATCTCCGGCATCACCGGGGATTACACATTGAACGGCAGGTATCCCGTCGCGCAAATCATCAGCCAGGTGGTGGGCAGCCCCGGCAGCATCACTTTCACGTACATCTGCGGCGGCAGTCCCGCAATCGTTGATCTTGAAGGAACCGTCCAGACCACGTGGCCGGATTACGGCAGCAAGGTTCACATGGAAACGTTGCTGGGGGATCACACCGACACGTTTCCTGGCATGCTCAGCGGGACGCCGAATGACGGCGACACCGACGACCTGATCGTCTGCCTGAACAACCCCTGGGACGCCTCTCATCGGCTGCTCGGGAGAACCTCGGTCTTCCTGCGGCTGCATTACAACGATGTGGTCTTCTCCGGCGGACTCCCGCAAATCAGCTTCCTGGTCCATGGCAAGAAAGACATCCTTGATCCACGTTCGAGCCCGGTCACTAACGCTTATACCGAGAACGCGGCGTTGTGCATCGCCGACTATCTGAGCAACTCGACTTGGGGGTTCAAGGCCGCGTACGGAACCGAGATTCCAACCGCACCGCTGATAGCGGCAGCAAATATCTGCGATGAGACGGTGCCGCTGGCGGCGGGTGGCACGGAGCCGAGATACGCGCTGAACGGAAAGTTCGACCTGTCGCTCAGGCGCGGGGACGTACTCCAGAATCTCCTGACTTCTTGCGCTGGCCGGATCACTTATCAGGGCGGCCAGTTCGTGATCTGGCCCGCAGCCTGGCATGGATCGTCTCCGGCTCCAGATCCCGGTATCGGCAACATGTCAGGCTCTTACCGCTGGAAATCCACGGTCAGCATCCGGGACCTGTTCAACGGCGTCAAGGGCACGTACATTTCGCCCGCCAATAAGTGGCTCGCAAGCGATATTCCTCCTTATGCGCAGGATGCGATCCACGGTTATTCTTTCGACGCGAACCTTGTCACGGACAGTGGCGACCGCCGGTGGCTCGACATCCAGTTGCCGTTCACGATCTCTTCCGCGACCGCGCAGCGGATCTGCAAGATAGAGTTGTTCCGGCGTCGGCAGCAGGGAACCGGAACGTTCCGGTACAACATGGCTGGCTATGGCATGGCCACGCTGGACGTCATCTCGATGACGAACCAGTTCCTCGGATGGACCAACAAGCTGCTCGAGATCACAGCGCATCGGTTCACGCTCGAAACCCAAGCGCAGGGCGGGTCTGACGTCACTGTCCTCGGCACGGAGATCGACGTTCAGGAGACCGACTCATCCATCTACGATTGGGACCCCGCCGAGGAACTGACGCCGCAGGGTTATCAGCAGTCGCTGGTCCCGAACGCTTTCACACCCGCTCCGCCCACCGGGCTCACCCTGCTCAGCGATGCCACCACGACAGTGGCCACGGCCACGGGGCTTGCAGACGCCATTCTGGTCACCTGGATTGCGCCCGCCGACGGATATGTTTTGAGCGGCGGTCATATCGAATGCCGGTATCAGCTCAGCATCAGTGCCGATGTCTCGGCGGCTTCCTGGTCCGCTGGCATCGCCACCTTCACCACGGTTGCGCCCTGCGGGTTCGACACGGGACAGATAGTTCAGATCTCGGGAGCATCTCCGGCGGCTTGGAATGTCACGGGCTTTGCCACGGTCACCGGGCCTTCGGCCTTCACTGTAGCCGTTGCCGTCAATCCGGGAACGTGGGTATCGGGCGGCTCGGTCGTCAATGCCGTGTGGACCGGTCTGCCCAGCGTGAATCCGTCGGTAACGCAGATCGTGATCCATGGGGTCACCGACGAAGCTCCATATCTGGTCGAGATCCGGGCCGTGAACGCGGGTGGCGTTCCCTCCGCGTGGGTGGAAGCAGGACCCGTGAATGCCAATGGTGCGCAGGCGCCTCTGTCATGGAAACCGTTCGGCGAACTGAGTCCGATCCTTCACCCGGCTGGTTATGCCTTCGGAATCGCCCAGGACTCACTGGCCGGGGCGAGCGGAGATCAGCCGGGGCTGTTCATCCGCGGCTGGCCTCCCGTGAATACGTTCTCGCAAACGATCACCACGCCTCCAGTGATCGACCCGGCAGCGGTGGTATCGGCAGCGACCGGCGCAAGTACTCCGCTCGGCGATGCTCTCGCACTGGTGTTCGCAATCGATTCCGCCGGTCAATACTCCCGAGCGTCGAATCCGACGACCTTCTCGATCGCGGCCATTGCGGAGAAGGCCGTGTTCTCGGCAACGCTTCCGACGGGGACAGCGCAGTATCAGGTCTTCGTCGGCCCGAACCTCGACACGCTCATCGGGCAGTCCATCGTGACCCACGGGTCGGGCGCCGCGACGATCACGATTCAGTCGTATGGCGTCACCGGCTACGGCCCGCCGGACCCGCAGTTCGACCACTTCCATATCCGCGCGAAGCGAGAGGTCCACGGCGGCGTCCTCGCCGCAAACGTCGCCGCAACGGGCGGCGCTTTCGGGATCACGGTGCAAATCGGTCTGCCTGCCGGTACGTCGCTCACGCTGGGCCAGTTCGACGGCTACACCATCTCGAACATCAGCCGGTACGGGTTGCCGTCAACCGGACCGTTCCCGGATGAACGAATCATCCACACAGCCACCGACGGAACGCTGGAGGTGGAATCCTCTGCGGGATTCGGCCTTGACGATCTGGTCATGATTCGGGCGCAGGCCGACACGCACACCTCGACGACCATCGGATGCTCGAACTACGAAAACGTTTTCTATCCCGGCGGGATGGTCGTGGACGACGAGCAACACTACGAGGTCGTGCTGATGGCCGGTACCGGAGCCGGTCAGGTTCGAGACATTGCCTCGAACACATCCACGGTCCTGACGGTCAATGTGCCGTTCAGCGTTATCCCGGACGGCACGACGATGTTCGTCGTTCGGGAAAAAGCTTGGACGGTCGATATCGTGACGACCGCTGTGAGGGCGCTCACTTATCCCACGGTTCCGGGAACGCCTCCGGTCATCGCCAATCCAGTAGTGACTGCGCTCCAGGGCTTCGTCGCGTGGATCGAAGTGATTCCGCAGGACATGTATGGGAACGACGCTCCGTTCTCGCTCGATCAGTTTCGCGAGATCTACGTTCTGCCTCCTCCGGCCAGGTCGGTCATGATGGCGGTCAACGGCACAGTGGCCATCGGGTCGGACCTTGCCCCGCGATTGTCCCTGATGAATACTCTGACGGCGCTCGCCGTACAGGCACAGGTGAAGACCGCCCCGTCCGGCGCGGACCTGGTGATGGACATTTCGTACTACAGTTCCGGGACGTGGAACGTATGGGTGACTTTGACGGTCACGGACGGAACCACATCGGCAAGCGCAACGGCAGGGCAGATCGCAGCGGCGGTGACCATTCCAGCCAATGCGCCAATCAGCCTGGACATTACGGGCACGGGGACGACCTTCCCCGGCGCAGACCTGAGCGTGATGGTGTTTTTCTAAACCGGCATGGCCGCAGAGACGATACAGAAACTCGAGCCGCACCGAACCATGCACCTTCGCGGTGTGGACCGTTTCGGCGCGATGGGTTCGCTATGGGGCGCAAGCGCCACGGGCTTCAGCGTTTCGGGCGTCTTCCGCGATATGGCGGATTTCGCCGTGTTGATGCTTTGGGACGCGGACGATTACTTCGGCCACTGGCAATCCTCAAAATATCTGCCGGACTTCGACTTCACGAACACGGTGCTGTCGTTCGATGTACATGCATCGGGGGTCCAGCCACTGGACTCCCCGGCGTATCAGTGGATTCCGTGGCGTTCGCTCAGCTATGTCCTTTCTGACGGGCAACCGGGCACGGTAGACCTTCAGCCGCACGCCGCTTACGTCAGCGGCACGCACACGGCCGCGTCGGCCACTCTGACGCTGACAGCACCTTCACCGGTCTACGGCGATGAAATCACCCTGTGGTATCAGAACATCGCTTTCGATTACGTGGTGCCGGGTGGGTTGTCCGGGTCGGCTACGTACTTCTACCAGAACGCTCCGTCCACGGCCAGCATCACGGTGAACGGCACGCCGTACACTTACAGCATCACGACGCCGGGCGGCGAGAGCGGCTCCACCATCGCGGCGGGCGTCGCTGCGGCGGCTGCCGCCGATCCCCTTGTGGCCTTCAGCGCGTCGGCCAACATTGTCAATTTCTCATCGAAGGTCAACACGGGCGCATC
This sequence comes from uncultured Acidobacteriia bacterium, assembly GCA_903929755.1. GTDB lineage: Bacteria > Acidobacteriota > Terriglobia > Bryobacterales > Bryobacteraceae > BOG-234. The sequence continues at coordinate 39,106 of CAIYVZ010000087.1, read as the reverse complement.
GGCGAATGTGCTCGGTTACATCTTATGGCTCGTGACGGCCCCACCGGCAACATTCATCGCCGCCAATTTGGTGTCTCAGATCAACGGCTTCAGTTGGGGTGCCAACAGTCTTCCGCTGTCAGCAACGGCGTCGGGCGGAACGATCACAGTAACCTGCACGGTGCCCTGCGCGGACGGCAACTCGATCACACTGTACGCGATCAGCAAGAACGCGGATCTGGCGATTACGCCCGCCGTGGCACCGCTGACGGGCGGGGTATCCGACGCAACGTGGAACGTAACCGTGGACTTCTCCGCACTCGGAATCAGCCAGCTCAAACAGGCGTGGCTGACGTTCGCACCGGAGATTCAGCATGCCACCGGAGGCAACCCCTGGCCAATCGCGGATTATCAGGATACAGAGTGGCTGGTCACCGTCACCAACTGGAGCGTGACGGACCCGAACGGTGTACGTCCGCTCAAGATCGCGGGTGCGGGAAGCGTGCGCGTCGAAAGCCGCGATTCCTGGGTGACGTATGCGGGATCGTCATGGGCTGAAGAGGCCAGCAATCAGCCCGGTGGCACGGGATGGTTTAACAAAGGCTTCGCGCACAGAATGTCCACGACGGGCGATTCGGTCACGGTGAAGTACGCATGCCAGTTCGCGCACAAGCTCTACGTCGGCACGTCGTTGTACACGGACCGTGGCATCGTGTCCGTGGCCATCGATGGCGTGGCAGGCACGCCGCTGGACTGCTTCTACAACCAGGCAACGGCGCCCGTGGTCACGCGTCGTCTGCTATCGGCATCGGCTATTGCGGCGGGCACGCATACCGTGACGTTCTCGCTTCAGTCCGGTAACCATGCGGCGCTCGGCTCATGGGATGCGAACAGCGGCGGTCACTTCTTCTATTTCGATTTCCTTGAGGCGGCCGTGCTGGCCGACGTGCCGGACCCGGCGAACACGTACTCCTCGGTGATGCCCGCCACGGACTTCGACACGGACCACGGGTACAAGCTGTCACCCCAGCGTCTTTTGTGGATGCTCCAGAGGCTTGGCTTTGCCGGACAGATCAACCACTACCTCGGCGTCTTCTGGTGGAACCAGCGTCAGCGGGTGGGTGGAACATTTCCTGTCGCCACGATCACCTTCGGTGGGACGTGGGCCGGCGGAGATTCGGCGTTCGTCACCGTGGACACCCAAACCATCGGCAAGAGCGTGTTCGCTGCGGACACCACCGCAACGATTGCCGCGCACTTCGCCTACTTCATCAACAGCGGCTTTACGGGGCTGCGCGCTTCGGCGTCGGGCGGGGTTCTGACGATTACGGCACGCACGCCTGAGTTCTCTTTCGCGCTTTCCACTTCGAAGAGCAGCACGGCGGGCACGATGACTTCCGCGGGTTCCCTTTCGGGAGGCGTCGAAGGCACATGGCAGATCAATGATGCGGCCACGCCGGTTCTCAACCGTGCCGTGACCGACTGGCACACGGACTTCTGGGCGCAGGTGGCTGCAGCCGGGCTCACCGGCGTCGCGTCGTTCTCCATGGAAATGACCAATCCCCCGGATAATCCAGGCGGCGGGATCGTCTACGCCCAGCGATTCCCCGATGGAACGGCGGTCACGACGGATACCGGCTTCGGCGGGTTGAAGTCCACCCAGTGTACGTTCAACACGACGTTTCGGTCGTACCAGCAGCAGGCGTTTAAAGAGATGGCCGCAATGATGAGCGCGGCCGGACTGACGCCGTGGTTGCAGTTCGGCGAGTTCCTGTGGTGGTTTTTCGCGAAGGCTCAGGACATCGGTATCGGATACGCCAGCTATACCTCGCCCATATCGATCGGGACAATTATTCCGCACGGACTGACGACTGGACAGAAGGTCTTCAACGATGGCGTGCGGGGGAACACGGCGGCGAACGGTGCCTTCACGATCACGGTGACGGACTCCACGCACTTCACGCTGGACGGGTCCAGCGGGAACGGCACGTATACCGGCGGGGGGTCCGTTACGGGCGGTGGCATGGCCTTCTATGACGCGGACACTGCGGCGGCTGCGACTACAGCCCTCGGGCGTGCGCTGGCCACATTCTCTTACCCGAACGACAATCCGAACGTGAACAGCTACGCGGACGCGAACTTTCTTCGTGGGCTGATTTACGCACACGCGTCCGCCATCGCCACATACGTGAAGGCCACGTACCCCACAGCGCAGTTTGAGGTGCTGTGGCCATACGACGTAAACCACCCGACGCCCACCGCGCTGGCCAGGCTCGGTGGGCAGTTGAACCGCTATGTGAATCTGCCTGCGCAGTGGCAAACGTTGTCCGGCTCCGGCCTGAAGCGCATGAAGATGGAATCGCTCGCGTTCGGATCCACCGAACGCAGCCTGACGCTGGCGAAGCAGTCCATCGCGTTTCCGATGACCGCGCCGCTCACCTGGCCACTCGCGGACACCGCGTACCTGATCCCGATCTTTAACGGCGGATGCCCGTGGCCTCTTGAGTTTCTCGCCGCGCTCGGAACCAAAACGCCACTGGTGAACTTGTGGGCGTTCGACCACTTCTGTTTGCTGTCCTGGCCCCTGCCAATGCCGAAGCCAGGTTCATCAGCCCAGATCCATTAAGGTCCCAGCCGGGACCGTCGTCTTTACGAATCCAAACAATCCAACGAGGTGCTATGAACGATAGAGAAGAACGATTGAAAGAAGTCGCGGGCATCGCCGCCGCGCTCGAAAAGCAAACCGGCTGCCCCGCGCAGTTACTGATTGCCCAGTGGGCGCTCGAATCAGAATGGGGCGCAAAGCCCGTCGGCCATTCTAATTACTTCGGAGTGAAAAAAGCCGCGCGGCACACCCAGTGCTGCACCGTAACCACGCACGAGTTCGTCAACGGGAAATCCGTGGTCGAGAATCTGGAATTCGCCGACTACAACTCGCTAGCCGACTCCTGTGCCGACTACGCCTGGCTCATTACCATTGGTGCGCCCTATCGGACAGCGTGGGCGCGGTTTCAGCAGAGTCACGACCTCAGCGCTCTGATTGCCTCAGTTGCCCGCTTCTACGCAACCAATCCGGACTATGCGCATTTGGCCGATGCTATCGCTGTCCAGGCGAATGTGACGGAGGCCATTGCCGCAGCCAGTCAAGAACAGGGCGTAGCCGTATGAGGAAGGTGCCGAGTCGTCCACAACATTACGGAGCACTCCGAGCAGGTCCTTGTGGTGCTGAGTCAAGTATCGCGTGATCCGGGTGTTGTTCACCAGACGCAGCCAGTAGGCCCGCGCCAGAACCAGAATGAGGCCTCCTTGGCATAGGATTCCTCGATCAGCTTCGGCTCCAACTACAACCCCCGCCTCCCGTTTTATCTTTCCCAGTTGCTCCGGCGTGCGCCGGAAGGTTTCTTCGGTTCTGCCGCGTTGACGAGTAATACCCGTTTCGTCGCAGCGAGAAGCGCGGCACGTAACCTCGTGTTCAATTGCGTACCGGAACTTCACAAACCGCAGGCAGTGATTGCGTATTCGAACTAGCGGGCGTCCCCGGGAATCAAACGATTTCAATCCATCGGCGATGCCGCAAGAGGTAAATATGCTCAAAGGAAAGAAGATTGCCGCGATTTTGTGCTGCATCGCGGCCTCGTCGATCGCCGTCCAGGCGCTCGGCGCCACCACCAGCGTCTCTTACGACCCGTCGCTGGGTACGCTGCCCCAGGCTCAGGGTTGGACCTTCAACAGCGGAAGCGGTAATCCCGCGCCGCAGGTCTCGGGCGGAGTCCTGCGGGAGACCGTTACAAACGGAGGACAGTATTGGTACAAGGTCATTTCGGGCCTCGATTTCTCGCAGAGCCAGCCGTTTGTTCTCACGGCCAGTCTCAACATCGTTTCGTCAAATTTTCTCACCAATCAGGGATCGGGAAGTTCGCGAGCGGGCTACTACTTCTGCGCGATGGACCAGTCCAGCCGGAGCTTTGATTTCTCATTCGCCGGAAATGGCTGGGTCGCCGTGCAGTACTTGAATAGTCTGGTGCCCTTCAACTTCCTTGACGGCGCCTACCACAGCATCACTGTCCAGATCCAGAGTGGGCGCGCGTCGCTTTCCATCGACGGGTCCGTCGTCAAAAGTGGAATCACCCCGTCTCCTTCAATCGGCAACTGCGGTCAGCCTGGCTGGGTATTTTTTGGCGGCGCTGCGAGCGTCTCAAAGAGCGTTACAAATTTGAAGTCCCTCTCAGCCTCGGTCTCCAGTCTGCCGAGCCAATCGATCACATTTCCGTCGATCTCTGCCGTGTCGCTTCCGAACCCCGGAATCACGCTGACCCCGACCGCGAGTTCCGGCCTACCTGTAGCGCTTGCATCAACCAGCCCCGCCGTATGCACTGTGGCTGGCAGCAAGGTTTCGTTCTCCGGATCCGGCACTTGCACCTTGGTGGCGACTCAGAGCGGCAACGCAAACTACGCGGCTGCGAATCCGGTAGCGCAGAGCTTCGCGGTGAACCGGAGCAATCAAACCGTTCTATTCACCGCCCTGTCCGGAGCGCAGGTCAGCCTGACGCCGGTGCCTCTCCACGCGGTCTCCAGCGCCGCGCTTCCGGTAACGTTTTCGTCTTCAACATCGACCGTCTGCACGATCGGCGTTGCCGGCCTGACCTTTATCAGCGTGGGCGTGTGCTCGTTGACGGCTTCGCAGGCGGGCAACGCTTCCTACTTGCCGGCGTCGTCGATTCAGACGGTGAAGGTGACACCCGGCAATCAAACGATCACCTTCTCGGCGCCGAAGAGTACCAACTACCCGCATTTGCCCTTCGCGCTGACAGCAAGCGCGACATCCGGCCTGACCGTCGCCTTCAGTTCTACAACTCCCACGATCTGTAAGGTCGCGGGCGCAACTGTCTCCCTGTATGCAGTCGGGAAATGCACCATCACTGCCACCCAGACAGGCAACGCAAACTTCAATGCCGCGCCACCCATCTCGCAGACGATTTCGATCACGCAGGGTCCCCAGGCATATTGCCAGCCGGCGGCGTGGAATGCACCTTACGGTGGACCTGGCGGACTTTATGATCCGACTGAACAGCACTGCGACAGCGGTATCATCATCCCGAATGGCGATCAATATTGCCGGCCCGGTGCGTACAACGCTCCCATCCAGGGGCCCGGCGGCATCTACGATCCGTCCAAGGCTAGCTGTAATAGCGGGATTATCGTCCCGAACGGTGAACTGTACTGCCCGGCAGGGGCCTACAACGCTCCGGTACAGGGGCCCGGCGGCATCTACGATCCGACCAAGGCAAGCTGCAGCAGCGGGATCATCATTCCGAATGGCGAACAATACTGCCCTGCCGGTGCCTGGAACGCCCCCTACCAAGGTCCAGGCGGACTGTACGACCCGACTAAGGCGAGTTGCAGCAACGGAATTATCATTCCGAACGGCGAACAATACTGCCGTCCCGGGGCCTACAATGCTCCGTACCAGGGACCCGGCGGCCTCTATGACCCCAGTAAAGCGAGTTGCAGCAACGGGATCATCATCCCGAACGGATTCCAGTTCTGCGTTCCCGGAAACCCACTTCGCTCCCCGTGGGGACCTGGAGGTCTGTACGATCCCAACAAGCAGAACTGCAACAGTGGGATCATCACCGGAAACCCCTGAGTAGCGACGCAACAGCGGTAGGGGACAAACCAGATCCCCTGCCGCTTAACACTCCGACCCGTTCGCCTTTACCTCCCCAAGAGACTCAACGGGAGCCGGATGCTTCGATCAGTTGCGGCGAGTTTCCGGAGAGAACGAAGCGCTGTTACGCCGTTCGCTGAATCGAGCAGGGAAATCAGAACGTCAGCCGCACGCGGATCACCGTGGGCTCCCAGAGCCTCCGTTGCATACATGCTGACGAAATAGTGCCTGTCCTGCGCCAAGCTGATCAATTCCTCGAACGCTCGGGGGTCACGACATGCTCCCAATCCCTGGGCTACAGCCGAACGGACGTCGTGATTCCCCGTCCACACCGATCCCAAGAGTTCTTCGAATACACGCGGGTTGTCGAAGGTTCCCAGCCATCTGGCAGCAGGGACGCGGACTGCGTAGTTTCCGGTCCGCGCCAGTCTTGCCAACTCCTCGAACGCACGTGGGTCACCGCAGGCCCCGAAGCCTTTCGCTGCGCCGATGCGCACACTCACACTCTCATCCCGAGATAACGTAATAAGTTCTTCGAAAGCGCGTGGGTCACCACACTCACCCAACCCTTCTGCCGCCACCCCGCGAACATCATCAGGCTCGCCGTCTTGCGTCAGCGTTAACAGTTTGTCAAATGCGTCTGGGTCACCACAGATTCCGAGCGCTCCGGCAGCAGCTTTGCGGACATTCTTGTTCTCATTCCGCGCGAGCCTGCCAAGTTCCGCAAGCATACCTGGGTCGCCGCGAGAGGCCAGTCCGCGCGCTGCGCACGCGCTGACGAAGTAGTTATCGTTCTCGACCAACCTCAAGAGTTCCTGAAACGCCCGCGGGTCACAGGAGTCAGCTAGGCCCTTCGTCACCGCCCGGCGGGCTCCAAAACCACCAGTCCGCGCTAGCATCGCGAGTCCCTCGAAGGTAAATTGGTCTCCCCATCTTTCAAGAGCCGACGCCGTATGCTCACTGAACTCGTCATCCTGCGCCAACTTCACCAGTTCTTCAAGCCAGCGCGGGTCACCGGATCCCCCAAGCCAATTTGCCGCAGCCGAACAGACATCGGGGCTAAAATGCCGTGCCAGCCTCACAATGTGTTTGAACGTCTTATCGGCGAAAACACGCGCACCCACGGGCGTATCGCGTGACACAATCAGAACGGCCTCAACGACATCCCACCAGTAATCCTTCTTGGCGATGGGCTCTTCTAGCAAAGCCTCGACCCCAGTAGCGATCTTTTCTACGCTTGCATCGGAAACTTGGTGCGCTGCCGACGCCAGCCGCGCGCTTAGATACAGCATGGAATGGAAGATATCCTCCTCTTCCCGCTCTACCACTTCAAGCAGCGGCGTCGCGTCGCTCAGGTGGGCGGCAAGGAAGGTGAGCACCTCCATCCATTCCGGCGCGTACCAGAGATGCTTCTTTGCATCAATCAGCCAGTCCGGTTCCTTCGCCATTGCTCGGCCTGCGAGGAATTCCAGCAATGTTCGGTGCAGAAAGCTCCAGCATCGTTCACCCAAGTCATTGAACCCCGCCGAATCGATCACCCCGCAACCGACTAACGCCATCAGCAGGCCATTCACCGGCTCAGGTCCAATCCGTTCCCACTGCGCCAGCGTGAATCGGTTGGCCTCCGGGGCCTCCTGAAAAATTGCCCACGCAGCGCTTTCGAGGAAGCTGAAAACCCTCTCTTCGAGGAAATCGTTTCCGCGCCAGACCGGTGTCACCTGGCGCCATTCCCCGGAAAGCAATCGCCGTAGCACTTTGGCGTACACCGTCACCCGGCTGGCTACGGAGAGATCCTCGCCCTCGGCCAGAAGCAAACAGACGAACGCGAGCAGGAGCGGCGAACTGCAGGCCTGACGAAGAGGGTAATTTCCGGCAAGTGCTTGTTGCAGTCCGGAGGCGCCGATGCCGGGCGGGAAGTTGCGTGCGAACGCGTTCTGCTCACGCCGCTCGAATGGTGCGAGTTCCACTTCGGTGACGTCGCCCCAGCCGAGCCACGGCCGCCGCTCATCCCAATGAAGGGTCCGGCATGTCGCGATCAGTCTACCCGGCAGGTCCTTCAGCCGGGGGCTCGCCTCCTTGAATCTTCTCGCCTCGTCGCCGGTCAGTTGGTCGAGCGCATCGACGAAAATCAGAGCTTGAGACGATTTCGCGACGGCCAGGAGCCACTCGCGTGGGGGAGGCGGAAGATTTGGATCGAATCGGCGTAACGAGCGCAGACAGGCATCGACAACCAGCGACTGCGCATCCGAACCCGAAGCGGAAGCCAGTTCAGAGGCTGTGAGCCAGAAAGGAACTGGTGTGTAGAGCAGTGGCACTTCGCATTGTCGAATCCGACGGGCAGTTTCGCGAGCGAGCAGGACGGCTGAATCCCGGGTCAGAAAAGTCTTCCCATTACCCGGTGCTCCCCGTACTGCCAGCCGGAGCGCGGGACGCTGAATGACCTGCCGCCAGCGTCTTTTTTCGCGCTCCTCCCAATCGCGGGGCTGCTCGTAGAGGTGGGCGACTGCCTGGTCCATCAGGGAAGTCTCGCGGGCCGACTCACGTCTCTGGTCGCGATCATCCCGCACGCGGCGTTTGGTGTAGACGAAGGCATCAACCGCCGTCGAACTACCCAGAATCGGCTGTGCCCCGAAGTACAGACCCGTCCTGTCCAGAGCCGCAGCCGTGCGCTCAAGCCACCTGATGGCGGCATCGGCTGTCCCCGAGCGTAGTTCAAAGAGGTTCACGGTGATCTCGCAGATAGACGTGCTGACCACGATTCTCACACGCATCCAGCTTGCGGCATAGACCACAGGCCACCCTTCCGGCTGGAGAATTTCGAATTCACTACATTTCCTTCGAGAAATCTGCACACCGCACACAAATCTCGCTTCTGTCCGGCGTAACTACTAAGGAAAGGAATCAACAATGCCCGTAACAATCGAAAAGATCTCTGCGATGTTGGATCACGCCGGAATCCGCCACGGCTTCAATGAGGACAAAACCATGATCCTCAGCTGCTTCGGAACCGACGATTACCGCAACATTGTTGGTCAGACGTCGGTGCTGGTAGTGATCTCATTGGCCGTCAGCGGCACGATCCTGACGGTTTCGTGTCCGAACTGCTTCGTCGCCTCCCGGAAAGAGCATTTTCCAGCGGTCCAGTTGGCTTGCCTGCGCGCTACCAGCGACCGGCGCTTCCTGCGGTTCTGCTTCGACCCGGCTGATGGGGAAGTCGCGATCCGGCACGATCACCTTGTCCAGAACAGCGAACTGACGCTGGAACAGCTCGAAATGATGGTGCGCGGTATGGCCCTGGTGGTCGACTATTACGCCGACGTCTTCCGCTGCGCAATCACCACGGGTGAACAGATCGACCCGGAAGACCCCGAACAGATGGCGCGCGAGTTTGCCGAGTTCCGCCGCATGCGGCGCCAGTCACGCACGAAGGCCTCGGTGGCTGGTATCGGCCTCGAAGATTAGACCGTCCGAAGGAGCCCTCGCCATGTCTCGCTATGATCGTTACGACTCAACCGCGCAGGAGATTCTCGCTGCGGCCGGGGACCAGGCGCGGAACGAAGGGAAGGGAGAGTGCCGGCCGCGGCACCTCCTTGCCGGTCTGGTGGGAATCCCTTCCAATTCCGGGCCCGCTCCGGGCGCCGGAACGCCGATCCGGCTTTCTGCCGACCTTCGTGCCGTTCTGGATGAAGCAGAACGGAACTGCTCCGCAAACGTGAGCGGGATTGATCTGTTTCGTGCTGCCGTCAGGCTCTGCGGTAACGAAATAGCCAGCTCTTTGATGTCCGGCAATTCCCTCGCGTCTGGAAAAGGTGAGATTGCTGCGAGTTCGGCCGATCTCGAGAGTCGGCTTCAGGCAGCCATCATCGGCCAGGACCATGCCGCGCGCCTGGTTTCGGACTCGATCCGGGTCCGGACCGCGGGCTTTGAACTGCGGCCCGGGCGCCCTGTCGGCGTCTTTCTGTTTTGTGGACCGACTGGCGTAGGGAAGACGGAATTCGCGAGGGTTCTGGCCGACCTCATCTCTGGCCGGCCCGATCGCCTTCTTCGTATTGATTGCAGCGAATATTCCGAACCGCACCAGGTAGCGCGCTTGATGGGCGCGCCGCCGAGCTACATCGGATTTGACTCGACGTCGGCCCTCGAAGCCTTCCTGAACCAGGGGAGGAACGGCGTTCTGCTGCTCGACGAATTCGAGAAAGCCAACCCTGCTCTTCACCGCCTCTTCCTGCAGGCCTTCGACGCTGGTCGGCTCACGACATCCGCGGGTAAGACGCTGGACCTCTCGGGCCTCGTCATCGTCGCCACGACGAACATCTGGGCGAAACGTCGCGCAGAGATCGGCTTCGCGGAATCTGCTTTGTCTGACCGCCCTGCGCATCGGACGTCAGTCCCGCTGGATCTTCTGAGGCAGACGTTCCCCATCGAGTTGGTGAACCGCTTCGATGAAATCATCGCGTTCTCGCCGCTGGACCGCATTTGCGCCCGACGAATCCTGCGCGAGCAGATCGTGCCGCGATTAACGCAGCAGCTTGTGGAGACCCGTGGCCTGGCGATGGAGATTACACCTGAAGTGGAGGAGTTTGTGCTTCAGCGCGGATTCTCCGAGGAACTGGGCGTCCGCAATTTGCAGCGCGCCTTCCTGTCGCTTGTTGCCAACCCTCTGGCGCGGTACCTCCACCAGGGCGGCAGTCGAGCGCTGAACCTGATGGTCACGGTAAAGCAGGAACAGATCCAGATCTGTGAGTACCGTAACCAGCTGTCGGCTGCAAGTCTGAGGTAATTGAAATGGCAGGCCGAAATGGCCTCGGCTACCCTGAATCGTATGGCCTCGGAGAATCTGTTCAGCGTTCGATCAGCGACAGTAACTGCGGCTATCGCATGGCTAAACGGGATCGCCGATGCGCTGGACAAAACGGGCCGTTCGTATGGCGGACACGATATCCTCGCCAGCGAAATCGCCGTTGACACCTTCGTCTACACGAGGCGCCTGCGGCCTCGGGATCCTCGTGGGGGCCCACCCGTCAGGGATTGGAATGAGGAGTCCGCCCTGATCGATAACACCCTTGCCCCTCTTTATGAACAGCCTCGGGATTGGGAGGAACGAGAGAGGCAGCGCTGGAGCCGAGTCGTACAGACGCCAAGGCGGCGTCTGGGACTCCGCGGTGCGCCCGGGTCAGGCAAGAGCTTCCTCACACAAAACACAACCGTGCGAATGGCGCGTCAGGCAGCGCGGCAACTCGATCGGCGGGAGATCCGCCTGGAAGAGGTGCGTATCCCATTCTGGACCTCGGCGAGTGCGCTGGCGCGGGCTGTGTCAGAAGACGAGCCGGCGAGGATTGTTGTTCGTGCCGCGCAGATCGCGCTCGATGAGCTGAATCGTCGAGTGGATTCTGCGCCAACAGAGTGGCTCATTGAAGCGGCGCAATCTTCTCGCGCGCTCATCATCGTAGACGGTCTGGATCAGTTGGAACATCCGCATATCGATTCGTTTCGACGGGCCGCCGCGCGACTGAACAGTCTTCCCGGCCCATCGATCGCCGCCTGCAGAACTCTGCACTGGGAGGAACGGTCGAAGTGGTTGTCCTGTTCGGGTCTTGAGGAAGTTGAATTGGCGCCGTTCGGCCTGCGCGAACAACGGCAGTTCGGCTCAATGTTTGGCGGCGGCGCGCTTGCAGGCAGACTGAGTCAGGTTCTGAACGGGAATCATACGCTTCGCCACGCATGCAGTTCACCGCTCCTGCTGACATTTGTCTGTGACCTGCTGGCCAAGGGTAAGGACCTCACCGGGGCCACCCGAGTGAGGCTGTACAGCGAGATCATCGACCTCCTGCTCTCGGGGGATTGGCGAAATCTAACGCCACCTTGGAAAGGCAATATCTGGCTGACAGGAAAGGTGCGAGATTTTCTTGAGTGCGCTGCCTGGCGCATCTTCTGTGCGGCTCCGGAAGCCAATCGCTTCACTCTCCATCAATGGGGCAAGGCCGGACCTGAACCGGTCCCGGGTCTTCTGTCGGAACTGGAGCAATGCGGCGTGCTCGTGCCATCTGGAACCAATCACATCGGAGATTACTGCTGGAGCTTTCTGCACCGGACGCTGCTTGAGTTCCTAGCGGCAAGAGCGTTGTCGCGGAAATCGGAGGAGGAATGGCTGGCTGAGGCCCAAATGCATTTCTGGTATGAACCGGAATGGATCGAAGTTCTGACATTCCTAGCAGCCCACGTACCGAATGCAACGCCGGTGATTCAGGCTTTGGAGCGGGAACCGGAGGACGTGTTCAGGTCCACACTTCAATTGAAGGTTCGGTTAGCAGGCGCGGCGCGGCGCGTGGACAACCGTCAGATCGAGGAAATTACTTCCGAGGTTGATGTTCTCCTTGCACGGAGCTACGCGGAACTAGATTACGCCGAGCAGAACTGGTTACTGGCGATGATAACAGCATTCGGGAACGAGCGTTTTGCCGAGGTACTGTTCAGGCGTCTTGTCGGTACGTCTTCCGATCCGAATCCATCTGTGCGTCAAGGCGTCGCGCATGCATTGGGACGACTGTCATGCGACGGTGCTTTCGAGCGACTCTTAATCCTACTCCGCGACCCTGACACGAACGTTCGATCTGCTGCGGTGTTCGGTATAGGCGAGCTAGGCAAGCTCCGATCCCCAGAGAGTCTTGATCCTTTGCTGTCGATGCTGGCAGATCCATACCGGGAGAAGCGTTCAGTCGTAGCAAATGCCCTTGGCCGCTTGGGGGATGCCCGCGGATTCGAGGCTCTGGTAGCACTCGTCCGCGAAGATCCAGATTCATCGGTTCGCAATGAGGCCATCCGGGCGATTGGGAGACTTCAGGATGACAGAGTCTTTTCAACCCTTCAGGCGCTGCTCAGCCACAGGAATCTTTCAGTCATACGTTCAGCGGTAGAAGCATTTACGGCTCATGGCGACCCTCGGGCAGTCGATTTGCTCATCACCTTGCCTTGGGGCAAGGATCGGTCACTTCGGGATTTGATTGTTAAGGCCTTAGGAAGGCTGGGAGGCGATCAGGCGGGCGACTTTTTACTGGGCATGCTTCGTGAGTGGGACGATAGTGTTCGCCCAGACGCGCTAATAGCTTTGGGGCAACTGGGTGACCCGCGAGCGCTTGAGCCTATGCTGGTGTCGCTCAAAGATCCTTTCACGGAGAACAAGGCACCTGTCATAATTGCGTTGGGTTATTTGGGCGATACACGCGCTGTCGATCCCATTCTCGACCGGCTAGAGGATTCGCGGCATTTCAATAGACGTGCGGCTGCGGAGGCATTAGGCCTATTGCAAGACTTGCGCGCGTTTGAACCGCTGATGAAATTGCTGCGGAATGATGCCATCATTCGTGTCGAAGTCGCAGAATCTCTGGCGCGTTTGGGGGACAGGCGAGCCTTGGACTCGGTTCTCAGCCTCCTGCACGATCAGGAACATCCTCCGAGTTTTGGAACTCTGAAGGCTGTCCGTCGACTGTCGACCCTTCATGCGAAGGTCCTGACTGCGGAACAACGGCGCCTACTACTCCTCGGTAGCTGATTGAGGATGAGGTGGTCGTTCATGCTCGCCCATGTCCGCCGCTGTCATATTTAGCCGAAATAAGGCGCTGCAACGCCTCCTCGTCCAGGCGGCACCTGTATCGCTCGTCCAACAGAATCGCCCCCTCCCGTTCGTAAAACTCGATAGCGCGGACGTTCCATTTCGGCACCAGCCACTCGACTTTCGCGCAGTTTCGCGCAAGCGCGAGTTGCGCCAGCCCTTGGAGCAACTTGCGCCCTGTGCCGCGGCTCCGGCACTCGGGACGCACATACAGATCGTCCAGAAACAGAGTCGGACGGGCGAGCATGCTCGAATGCGTCTGAAAGAAGACGGCCGCTCCGGCCCAGCCGGTCTCGCACCACGCGATGAGTGCTTCGACCGCCGGGTGCGGGCCACGGAGCGCTGCACGGACGGACTCTTCAGTGGCAGCGCACTCGGTTGACATGCCCAGATCTAAAGTGGCCCCGGTTGTCAAGACCAATTTTTGCCTTCAATAAGCTTCGCTTAGGATCGGCGGGTCTGGTTTATGGGGCGGCTGTTAACCGCCCCTGCCATTCAGGCACTTGAGTCGGCGCTCGGGTCGCACCTCTGCGTTGCCCTATCCTCCGCTCAAGTGCAATGATTGTAGCCGAGTTATTCGGGCCACAATGCGTTAAACCTCGGGGGTTTGGGGGCTGGCCCCCATGTTCTAAAAAGGTTCCCATCCTTGTGCCGGCTGCGACTTCCGGTAGCATTCCGCGGGCGTCCGATACTTCAGGCTCTGGTGCGGTCGGTCATGGTTATAGAACTGGAACCACTTGCCGATGCCGGCTCGCGCCTCTGGCACCAACGCGTATTCGCGCAGGTAGACCTCCTCGTACTTCAGCGAGCGCCACAGGCGTTCGATGAAGATATTGTCAAAGCAGCGTCCGCGCCCGTCCATGCTGATGGCGATCCCGCGGGTCTCCAACTCGCCGGTGAACTTTGGGCTGGTGAACTGCGAGCCTTGGTCAGTATTGAAGATCTCAGGACGCCCCCGGCGCAGCGCCTGCTTCAACGCCGCCACGCAAAACTCCAGTTCCATCGTTACCGACAGCGCCCAACTCAACACGTACCGGCTGTACCAGTCCATGACCGCCACCAGGTACACGAACCCGCCGGCCATCCGCACGTAGGTGATGTCTGTACTCCACACCTGGTTGACTCGCGTCACCTCGACGCCGTTCAGCAGATACGGATAGACCTTGTGCGCTTCCCCTGGCTGGCTCAGCTTCGGTTTCGGATATACGGCTTCAATGCCCATAAGTTGCATCAGCCGGTGGACACGATTCCGGCCCACCTGGTAGCCGCGGCCGCGCAGCCATTCCCTGATTCGCCGGCTCCCCAGGAACGGATGGCGCGTGTATTCTTCATCGATTAGCCGCATCAGCATCAGACTCTCTTCGCTCTCGCCCCGTGGCTGGTAGTACAGGCCCGATCGGTTCACGCCCAGCAACGCGCACTGTCGCCGAACGCTAATCTCGGGATGGTCTTGATCCACCAGTAGGCGCAGCTCGTCAGTCGAGCATGCCGACTTTTTTTTTGAGCCAGTCCAACTCGACCTTCAACCGGCCGATCTCCTGGTACAGCGCATCCGTGTCCGCCTCGTCGCTGGAGGCCTTGCGTGTCCGCCCATCCACGAATAGTTCCGGCAGCTGATCGATCGCCGCCTTGCGCCACTTGGCAATCTGCATCGGGTGCACCTTGAACTGCGATCCCAGTTGGCTCAGCGTCTTTTCGCCTCGGATCGCCTCCATGGCGACGCGTGCCTTGAACTGCGGACTGTACTGTTTTCTCGTCGTTGTCATCGACTGCTCCTTATCAATGACTCCGCCGAAAGTTTAGCTTATTGCCTGGTCTGAATTCCTGGGTCCACTATAATCATCGGCCAATCCACGCACCGCAGCGACGATGATCGGTGCGTCCTCCTCCATTGCAGATGTCAGACGAAGTTCTAAAGTAGTTGTCATTCGGTGAGCCTCACGAGGTACATACGGCCCGGGGGACGAGGATTTGTGGAACTGGTGAGGTGAAAATGCAGCACAGGAGACTTCCGTCCAAAGATTGCGCCGCACGGCGTGCACGGTAAAGCGTTTCGCTTCGCGAGATGTCGATGGCTACAAATCTGATGACAGTTCGGTCCGTGCGGGCGGAGGCTATGCGGCTCTACTACAGGGCCCTAATTCGGCGCGCCAACCGAACTCCATGGCAGCGGAGTGATGGCAGACCGGTCCGCGTCTCCCATATCGCGATACCGGTGCGGATCGTCAAAGAAGATCGTCGACCGAGAGACGAACGGGAGGAAGAGCAGCGACGGTTCGACCGACGGGATTTCGGTGACCCGAATGTTCGCCGGCTGAACGAAGAGCCGTACTTTGAGCGAAAGATTGAGATTCCGTGGGACGTTGAGAAAGAGAACATTGATCGGGCATTGATTCTCGGTGCTCCCGGCGGCGGCAAGACCTTCCTGACGCAGACCAGAGTCCTCGACCTCGCCAGGGAAGGTCTTTCTTTGTTGAGCAAACGGACCGCTCCCATCGACTCGTTGCCGTTGCCTGTCTGGACGACGCTCAACAGAATCGCTGAAACTGAGGGCGCTCTGGGCGACCGGTTGCTTTCGCTGGCGTTACGCGACTTGCGGACTCTCAGTTTGTCGAATACTTCACACCTCGAACGAGCACTGGAAGGCTGGATTCGCGAGACCGTGAAGACTGGCAACTGCTGGCTGATCCTCGACGCGCTCGACCAGGTGGAGGAGAAGAATCTGGAGGCATTGAATACCTGCCTCGCGGAACTCGACGCGCGAAGCTGGCAAGCGAAGGTTTTGCTTACATGCCGGAAAGCGGAACGGCGGACTATTTCGTGCCGAATGACTACCGAGTACGAACTGGCGCCGCTGGATCCGAACGAGGTGGAGTCGCTTGTCGAGCGTTGGTATCGCAACGAGAGCCGGCGCGCCGACACTCTGCAGGGAGTGTTACGGAGCAGTTATTCACTGCAAATGGCCTGCCGCACGCCTGTGATGGCAACGCTGGCATGCCTCGCACATCAGGATGAAGAACTGACGCACCAGACTCGGCGCGTCGATCTTTACGCCTTGGTATTGCGGGACATGCTCCGTAAGGCATGGCATCGCAGTGAGCTTGGGCAACAGCATATGGTTTTGGAACGTAACGATCCGCGACTCGATGACCTGATGGACTTGCTGCGCCCCGTGGCATGGGATCTCTTCGTTGCGAATCCGGCCGCGAACCTGTTCTCCAATACCGACTTAAAGAAGGCGATTCAACGGCACAAGAAAAGCGCGGGACTTCAGGCCAATGCGGCTTCAATACGGGACACGCTGGTGAACCGGGGCGTGCTGTCAGCCGAAGGACGATCACAAGGAGGCTTGCACTTCGCTTTTGCGCACAGATCACTTGTCGAATTTTTGGTTGCGGACTACCTTAGCCGAAATCTTAATCAAAATGGGTGGAGATCGGCAAAGGTTCGGATGCAAGGCCGTGTGATCAAAGTCGCGGACATGTTGGACAAGAAGGCTTGGGCACCGGAATGGCAGGAGGCCATCGTTCTGCTTTCGGGCCTTTTACAGACTGCAGAGCCTCTGTTAGGTCTGCTCTGCGACGCTGCAATCGATGACACGTTCCGGCACAGGCTTGCAATTGCTGGCAAGTGTCTGGGTGAACTCAGGGACATTGGTCTCTACGAGCAGCGCCTCCGCCAGATAACCGGGGACATCTGGCGGACATACCTGGCATATGGAGACAGCTTGGGCGTGATCGAGGCAACCGTGATGGACGCCTTTCCCGCGCTGGTTCAGGTCGAAGGAGAGGTTGCGGACGGAATCTCTTTTTTGCAGTGGCTTGTCGCAGACCTTCGGAATACCACGACAGCAAGGCGGGATATGCACGGCCTCCGCAAAGTGGGTTTCATGGCGGCAACAGGAACAGTGCTCGATCAGTTGCTGGACATGCTCACAGAGAGACCGGGACCCGTGGGCTCTAGCCTGACAGCAGATGTTCTTGGAAGCTTGGGTAGCATGGCCACCGGCAAAGTCGCGCGGCGGTTAGAACAGAAGCTGCGGGAGATGCTGCAGAACCCGGACAGAGACGTCAAGGCTCGTGCGGCTGAAGCGCTTGGCCGAATGGGAACAAGGGCGGTTAGCGAGGAACTCCTGGACAACCTGGTCGAGATGCTGAAGTGTTCAGATTGGCTGTTGCAGGTCAGCGCAGCGTGGGCATTTGCAGCATGGGGACCGCGTGCCGCTAGGAACGATGTGATCGACCGCTTCATCGAGATGTTGCGGGCTCCAGATGAAGATCCGGGAACTGCCGCCGAAGTCACTGAGGCGCTCCGACGCTTTGGGAAAAAGGCTGCGAGTTCGAACGTCAAGGAGCGGTTGTTGACCCTTCTGCGCGCCCGGAACATCGAGGTTCAAGGTGCCGCGGCCGGGGCTCTGGGCGAGATCTTTGGAAAATCAGGCGACAGAGCGGTACTTGGCTTGGCGACTGCCATGTTGCAGGGCCTCGATTCCGAAGGCCACTGGCTTGCCGTCGATATTCTTCGCGCGGCAGGCCCAAGGGTGGCAACCAGCACAGTCGTTGATCGTTTGATACAGATCATCCTCGACCCTCGTGCAGAGGCTGTACTCATCGCAGCGGAAGCTCTGGGTGAACTGAAGCCCACGGCAGTGCGTGGAGAAGTGATCGAGCGCGTGATGCAGATGGTGAAGTGGTCACCCTCGGCTCAAAAGATGTGCATTTCGACCCTGAGCAAGATGCCGTCAGACGCGGTGCGTGGGCCGGTTATCGAGCAACTCATAGAACTGTTGTGCGATCCTGACCCGTCGGTCCAAATCGGCGGAGCTGAACTGCTAGTCGCAATCGGTGGGGAGCCGGGTTGCGGCGCGGTTGCCGAGAGAATCTCAGCGTTATGGACAAATCCCGTTTGTAAGTATGACGCGGTCCCGGTTCTGCAGAAGATGATGGTTCAGGGTGCGCGTCTTTTCGGCGAAGATCGCAGCCTGACCGTTTCTTGGGTCGGAGAACTGTCAAAGATCCCAATCCTCTAACGTGAACACATGCCTTGATAAGTGCCTGATGCGGCCCCGCGTCACAGTTCGACGGGGCCGCATCGTCGCACCCGGCTCAGACCGCCGAGCTTGCGCGCTCACCGAAGCGGCGAATCGTCTCGTCCACATTCGCATGACGCACCCGGATCAACGCCAACACAGGATCTTCGAACGGGCCGACCTCGACGTCTTCGAAACCGTCCTTGACCGCCCGTGTCGCATTGCGCACGTGGGCACGGTAAGCCTCCGACAGAAGGTCATGAACCTTCTTCTCCGACCTGCAGGCACGACCCTTGCGGAAGCGCGCCACGGCCGCGGTAATCCAGCGAACGGCCGCCTTCTTCGAAGATTCGAGATATCTACCGCTCGACACCAGTAGTAAATGGGCACCACCGAACAGCATCACGAGCGCGATCTCCTTGTACAGTCGGGCGCTGTCATCGGCAGATCCGTCCATCACAAGCAGGAGTTGCGACAGACCCATCAGCACCGGCCCGCTGACTACGATGATGCAGATCAACGTCCAGCCGACGAGCGCAACGTAACGGCGCGACTGCAGCGACCGATCGTACGCGCGGAACCACGCGAGCGCCGCCAAGGTCTCCATGCACATGATCAGTAGCGCCGTGGTGATGGCAACGAGAAAGGCTGTGGCCGGCGGCAACCCAAGACTCTCGAAGCGATCTTCAAGGGGCGGGATCGCGACTACGCCATCGGTGAACAAGGTCCCCGGCAGGAGCATGGTTAGCATGGCGTCCATCATTCCGGACGACTGCTTCACGCCGTCATCAGCCTGCTGCTCGGCTTCAACCTCCTGCATGACCCGGTCGGCATCCTCCTGCGTCGCGCGGTCCTGAAGAACCTGATGTCCGTATTTGTGAATCGCAGCCAGTTCTTCTCTCTGGTTGCGGTCGAGTTCTGTGTTCGTCGTGTTCATCATGCCTACTTCTCCGTTTCTTCGTCGTTGAGGTCGATGCCGTCGATGGCGGCCGCAACCGATTCGAAAACACGTGCATTGGGGATCTGCGGTTCATGGCCACTCACGCTCACGATGAGCACGTGGGCGTTCTTTACTGCGGGCAGCGGCTGGCTGTCGCCGTCGGCGATGAGAATCAGGTACTGACGAGTTGAGCGCCCTTCGCCGAAGAAGAGGTTGGCCCGGTTGATGGCAGCGGCCAGATTCGGATGGTCGAACAGCCGCGTATAGGACAGCCTCTGGATCACCTGGCGGCGAAACACATCCAGCTTCGCAGCGCGGCGCTGCTTCTGATAGGCATTCCTTGACGCGCTGACCTCGATGCGGGACAGCGGAGCATCGGTGTCGGTGACCGTGCCAAAGGCCAGATCGCCGCCCGTAGACGCGACCTTATCAATGATGCGCGAGTAATCGGCTTCCGAGAAGAACTGGACGCCGTTGCGGGGTGCCGTCTGCCCGAGCGACTGCAGAACGGCGACGCGCGACGCTGGGGCAGCCTTCGGGATCGCCACGATGGCCACCACAACGGCCGCCAGCGCCAGGAGCAGGATCGTTTTGAACATTGGTTGATTTACCTTCCTCCTCTACTTCGCACCGTGAACCACAAGTTTTTGGAAAACTGCAAACAAAATATTTCTGATCTTTTTTGACCGGTTGCCAAAAACCCGGGGTTCCGGCTGCGAAGTACATTGCAGACGCGGCAACGGGCGTCGAATTTCAAAACGGAGAGATTCAGATGTATTCCAGTACGTATACCGGGAAGACTTTTACGGCGATGTTCCTGCTCGCCGTCACTATTTGTGGCGTTGGCCGCGCTCAGGACGACAATTACCGCCCGCTGGCGCGTGTGCTCGAACAGAAGAAGCTGGCTGCCGAAGCCGTGGAGAATTGCGACTTCAACGGCGCACGCGCCATGTACAACTCCATGTCGAAGTCGCTGAAAGACACTACGGGCAGCTTTGCGACCGCCGGAGCCGGGGTCACCCAGGCCGAGATCGACAAGAAGCTCGTCGAGATCGACCAGCGCCAGAAAGCGATTGATCGCGACAACAAGAAGGTCGCGGACCTGCTCAATCGCGGCCAGGCTGAAACGGCGCTTTCCACCTGGCAGGCCTACAACGGTCAGGCCTGCAGCCCTGAGATGGGATCGAAGATCCAGGCGGCCCGCTCGCGGGCTCGCGAACTGACGGCCCAGGGCACGGCCGAGCCCAATCCGAAGCAGCGGCTCCCCATCCTGCTCGAAGCCTTCCACACCAACAATCAGCAGCCCGGACTGTTCCAGGAACTCAGTTCGACACGCCAGCAGGTGGCGCAGATTCCCTGCACGACCTGCCGTGCCGTCGGCAAGACCGTCAAGACCGTGGTCATTCTCGGGGCAATCGGCGGACTCGGCTACGTGGGCTTCACCCAGTACCAGCACTGGGAAAAGACCCACCCGTAGAACGACTTCTCCACAAAACCATCATTCCAAGAACGAAGGAGCATAATATGAAGACACTTCTCATCCTCACCTGCATGATTTCCGGGCTGTGCTTCGCTGCGGCGGCGCAGTCCACCCCCGCCAAGGCTCCGCCCGCTGGCGGCAAGGCCAGCGAGGCCTGGCCTGCCTGGCATCCCGACGACACCGGTCAGAATCCGGCCGGAGATGCGCCGCCGGCCACGTCGAAGAAGCCGTCGCCTTTGGCCCCGGTTGTTGCCGTCGGCAAGAAGGTGCCCTCGGCCCCGCTTACATCTGCCGTCGTACAGGATGGATGCCCGGCTACGATGCCGTATCTCGACGCGCTGCGCGAATCGAAGCGCATCCACGCAGGCTGGGTCGCTCTGGACGCGAAGATCCCGTCCACAATCCCGGCTTCTGCCACAAGCGACCAGTACCGCTACCTGCGCAGTCTTATCAATGAGGCGCTGGCGGCCAAGATCAAAGAGTTGGGTTGTTTCAAACGGTATGACGCCGGCTACGCCGATGAATGGGCGGATGTCAAGCGGAACGCCAAGCGGTTCCAACTCGAGATCGGCGACCGGAAGAAGAAGGCGGCGGAAATGCTCCAGGCCGAAGAGGCCGAGATCGCGGACGTCGAGAAGCGCATCCAGGCGCTGGGTGACGAATCTGATGACGCCCGCCGGCTCAACGAGATCCTCGAGTTGAAACGTGCGAACGCCGGTGAATTGAAACGCATCGTGGGCGAGTCAGACACCTCCGTGAGTACTGTTCAGGAAACCGAGAACTACAGTGATCACATGACCGCCATCCTGATGGCGGACCTGCGCGCGGCCGGGATCGACGAAGACCTCTACCGCGCGATCTATGAAGGCTATCTGGTCATTGTGGAGCATCGGCTTGTGCAGTTGAAGCCGGAGCCTGCGAAGTTGGAGAGGGTGCGGCGATGAAGAAGCTTGTCCCGATCCTCGCACTCACTGTCTGCACCCTGACGGCGCAGTCCGGAGGCTACGTGGGCGGTCCCACCGATGCCGAACTCTGGAAGGGCCTCGCGAAGCAGTGGCGGCAGGTCACTGCCGCCGTGCCGGAGGCGCTCCCGAAGGACACGCCGCGCAAGGACGCGCAGAACCTGATCGACAAGGCAGATGCGGCAAGGGGCGCATACCTCCGGTTGAAGGAGTCGCTTTATCTCAACGCCGCAGCCCAACTGACCGGAATGGCCGCGCTCTTATCTCCGGGGGATGGCGAGTACGACTCTCGCGAGATCGACGCCCCCGCCGCAATCAAGGCGCGCATCGCAGAACTCGACGAGTTGCTCAGCTCCCTCGGGAACATCCACGACCAGCAGTCTTCGGCTGAGGCTGCGGCCATTCGTTCGGTTAGGGAGGGCTATCAGAAGCTTCTCTCTGCCGTCGAGGATAGTTCCGCTGCCCGTTCGGCAAAAGAGAAGGATGCCATGACAGCGCTGCTCGCTAGGCAGCGCGCCGTCTCCGAACTAAACAGTACGGCGGCGAGATTCAAGTCCCTGGCATCGTCGGTCGAGGACGAACGCCGCCTCTGGCACGAGTACTACACAAAGCTGCCGGAACGGTTCTGTGGGAAGGATGACCCATGCAACGTAAAGCCATAGTGGCCAGCCTTGCGATCCACGTTTTGTTGCTGCTCCTGTTGGTACTTCCCGGGCTGATCACCCTCAGCCCGGGAGTCAAGGCAGCCGCCCCGCAGCAGGTGGTAAACCTGATGATGACCGCCCCCCCGAGTCACAAGACGGTCGCCGATCAGAAGAGCGCGATTTCGAAGGGCTACGTTAGCAAGACGAAGACGAACACAGTCGAAATCCCGTCGATTCCGAACGCTCTGATCATTCAAGTCGACCGCACCGGATTCGAGAACATCTTCGCCGCGGCCGAGCACTGGCACGCCACCCTGCACAGCGGTGTTCCTTACAGCGACCCCGGCGCGGGGCTGCAAGTGTTCTTTTGCCGCCCGGAGGACTACGGCGCGCTGAAGGGCCGCTTTCAGCCGGGCGATGCCGTCTGGTTCAGTTTTGCGCCGGAGTTCCGAGTCCGAATATTTGAGAAGCTGAGAGACTACTTGAGCGCTCGCAAAATCACAACCCCACCGATGCACGTTCGGATCGGGTTTGTCGGGATTGCGGATTTCGTGGAGATTCGGGGATTGTCTGGCGCTGACCCATGGACCGGAGCCTGTTCGTAAGAATGGCCAGCCAGGGCGTGTTGAACCAAGCCGTCGCGCTTACCAGCCTTATCCGCGAGGCGCATCGACGATTCCCCCCTCGCGCCAGCCGTCGTATTGTTAAAGTCAATCGTATGGATCTCGACGAAGCCGCGAATCTTGCGATGTCATACCGCCAGATGTGTATGGCAATCGCGAGAAGAATACTCGGTGATAGATGGGGCTACCTTGCAGAAGATGTTTTTATGCAGTCCGTTCTAGCGTTCGTGCAAGCCGCCGGGAGCGTTGACGCTCAACGAAATCCAAGGAGCTTCTTCTGCACGATTTGTCGGAACAAAGCAATTGACGAAGTCCGCCGACTCGGCGGGAAGAACACTGAATCTTTGGATGACGGCGAGCACGTTCAGAAGATTCCGGCCCCGCCAGATCCGTCTATTGAGACGAAGATCTTGCTGGAGACAGCTCTCGAGACTTTGAGTTCAGTCGAGCGGCATGTACTCGTCCAGAAGAGAATAATAGGCCGAACGCTGGAAGAGATCTTCGACGACAAACCCGTTCACGACGAGTGGAAGCTTGATCCGGACCGACCCAAAGTGCCGGAGAAGGGACAAAAGCAGAATTTCGTTAAAAAGATCCTAGATTGGGCCGAGGAAACACTCCTGCTCGATTTGGCGGCAAAGGGTTTTTATGGTTTTGGCAATACCCTTGTGGTTCCTTCTGAGCAGGAGTTTGAGGTAACGGGAAACCGTGTAAGCCCCTCCAAACCACAGGAGTTCTTGCTTCTTCCTCGGCCCGGAGCGCGCTATTGGATTGCTCCAGGATTCATACCTCGATCAAACTGGCTGATTATCACTGAGCCTCGGAATGGCCGCAATGGGCGCCTTTACTTCACCGTTACTATCGATCCGGACCTTTACCATCGAGCACCTCGAAGATCTGAAACATTCCGCGTAGAGGGAAGTTGCGGAACAAAACAGAACATCACGATTACGGTCGAGACGGAGAAGAAGAAGGAAGAAAAGGACGAAACCGAATGAATACCTCGCAATTGATTGTTGCTCTATACGGCGACAAGGACTACAGCGGAGATTCCAGTTCCAGCTATCCTGCGAGCACTCCGAATTGCCCGCCACTCCAAACTTTCTTGACGACCTCGCGGGACAGCATCGCTCTTGACCACCAGGACCATGCCCAGGGCTGCGATTATTGTCAGCGCACGCTGGCGGCGTCGTATCTGCTGGAGTGTCCGTCGCTCGAAGATATTGCATGGTGTCTGGCGACGGGTCGGAACCGGGACGCAATGGAGCGGCATGTCTACTTCCACGACTGCAAGAGATGCCAGAAAGTCTTCGGGCTGCCAATCGTCGCGGAGCGGGCGCAAGAGCTAACGGGCGGGCGTCCATCCCTCCATTCTGTTGACTGGTGGAAGAGGCTGGTCGCCTTTGTGGTGCCGGTTTTTGCGCCGCCGATGGTTTTGGAGGGGCCAGGTGGGGCGACACCGACCCAAACATCCGAGGTGGAACTCGCGATCGCGGGTGGCAGCGTAGAAGTGGTACGGACGACGGAATCGGAAACCATCGATATCTGCGCTCTCCCGCACGACTTGGTAAAGGTGGTAGTTGAAGATCGCGCGCTGCCTCAGAAAAGCGCGGCACTTCACCGGGGAGCAGGTTACCTGGCGCTGACCTCTGGAGAACTGGCCGCCGTTAAAGATGATGCAATCCTCCTTGTGTGTTTCCCCCAGGAGGCTGCGTAACTCCGGTGGCGGAAAAGCTGGATCTGGAAGCTAAGACCAACCTCACCGAAACCTTGGTAAGGGCTTGCGTTGGGCAAGAGCGACTATTACATAATACGCTCAAGACACTCAGTGCCCTGAAGGACCTCAGTCGGTTGCAGAACCTTCATGAGAAGGTCGAAAGATCTGGTGGGAAGCCGTGGTCAGACGGCGAGTCGGCAATCTCTGACCGCGTCCACCGACACGCGATGGCGCTTATTTCTTCCTGTGCAGCTGCGGTCGCGTTCAGACTCCAAGATGAGAACACACTCAAATCGATGATCGAGACCGCCCAGCGAGAGTTAGCTACCGACGAGACTTGGAAGCTGGACCCCAGTGCGGCCCTTGCGCGATGGAGTGAGTTCGACGACATCTGGAAACTCTTTCCTGCGGCCGCGACATACTGGATGGGTTACTGGCTTGGCACCGACGAGCCAAAGGATGCCCCAAGGGCACTTCGTCGGGTGAGTGTCCCAATAGCCATGTACGAAAAGACTCCGGCGAAGGGTCTTATCTGGAACCTGGACTTGGAGACTGTGCGTGGCGATGCTGTGGGATTACCGCTATTCGTGCACCCGGACTCTGCGTTACTGCCGTTCGCTGACGATTGGCTCGGTGCACTGAGTGTTGCGGCTGGGCAACCACGCAAGGAGGATATGTCAGCTGAATGCAAACAACTGGCACATCCGGTGTGCTGGGGAATTCGAGAAGCTGCGTCTCTGGAGGTCACTGGCGTCATTCATGGCGAATCAAATGGGGCAGCAGCCGCGAGGGCCTTCTACCATCTCATGACGGAAACACACCCCGACCCCGGCGTGTTGGTGATAGCCAAGATTAGGCCGGGGCAGGGCTGGTTCAAAGCCGGCTGGGAGGAGCCCCCGAACTTAGAGTTCGGCGCAGTTGACGGCATGGCCTTAAAACTGGCAGCTGCGATCGAGAATGGGATGGACACGGTTATCGTGGCAGATGCTCACGACGAGCAGAACGGCCTACACAACAAGAAGGAGGCGGAAGACGCATTGAAAGGCTCTTCCGCTCGCTTAGTCGTCCTCAAAACGTAAAAGGCGCCTGGTTGCGGGTCCGGTAGTGCCCTCGGATTAACAATCATACCGGGAGATCGGAGAGCGCGTTCGCGCCGCATTTCGATCAGAGATGCAACCCTGCGTCCTGACGTTAGGCGAGTTCCTTTACGCCAGTTCTGCCAGTGTGTCCACATGCACCAGGTCCAAGATCGGTCCTTCAAAGATTCGATACCCGGCCGCTATGAGTGCATCAAGTGCCTGCGACCCATCTGAAGATCTCTCCTTTTCCTTGGTGCGGTGCGCTTCAAACAGCAAGCGAACCAGTTCCCGGTCGGGTTGCATCCCTTTGGAGATCTCCGCGATCATCACTTCTCCCAATCCAAACCAATCTTTCGATTCCAGGAAATAGCGCTTCAACATAGGGAGCATCTCTGGAAGATGGTGAGCGATCCCCGGAATTAGGTCGCACAACACGCTTGTACTATTGTTCGAGTTGTCCATCCGGGTGTGGCTTTCCACTGCGCATGCAAGAACGGTTATTACGGTGGTCAGACTGCGACTTGCGTACTCCTTCATGTCTCTCAACGCCTTGTCCGCGCCCCGGACATTATTGCGGAGCATCGCGATCACAATCGCTAGTGTTTCCGGCCGATCACTCCCGATCTTGATGAGCGACTTGGTAGCCCACTCTCTCAGGTCCCGTGACTGATCTTCACGGGCTGTGCGCAGCAATTCTTGGAATATCTGATCGCGCGACGGTGACGAACTAAGTTCGCCCAGGGTGTCGGCAGAACGGTTCCTGACGTTCGGATCTGCATCCGTCCGGAGCAACTGCAGCAGTCTCTGTAGCAGGTCGCTGCTGGCCGCCGTAAACTCGGCGAACGTTCCAAGCAAGATTACTGCGCTCTTCTTGGGCGTGCACTGGGGGGAAGGCCCGGTATTGTCCGAAAGGCCCCGCAGGATTGTCCGCATGAAGTCAGGATGAGTATACAGAGTGGGTATCTTTGTGAGGACATCAAGGAGGCGCCACGGCATTCCGGTCAGACACCTCTCAAGCAGAGATGCCACGAGTTCCGGAGCCGCGGCGGCCAGATGAGGTCCCAGCAGTTCAAGCGCGCCGGACGCCGCAGTTTGGAGTTCCCTGTCGAGAGCCGTGTCCTCCAACATGGACTGCAAAGTGTTCAGCACTTCCGAACGCCTTGCAGCAGGTTCCCCGATGTACCCGAGCGCCCAAGTAGCTCGAATCCTCGGCTCAGTATGTGGATCTTTGCGGATTGTTAGCAACAGAGCGGGAATCACTATCGGATGCCGGCCAGCTGCCTCTTTCATTTCCCCGATTCGGCTCGCAACCCTTGCCCGAACCTCGGGGTCTTTTGCAGCGGCAAGGTAATGAACGAGTTCTTCTACAATCTGCGGAGAGCGGGCAGCTTCGGCTGCCATTCCGGATTCCCAAAGGAAATGCAACTCGCCGCACTGCAATAGGAAAACGTCCTCTCGGCGGCAAATGTCAATTAGAGACGGAAGGACTTCATCGGCAAGCGATATTGAAGCTTCGCGAAGCACATCAAGCGTCGTCGCTGCGAGTGCGCGCGCGTGAATATCCCCATGGTCCAGGGAGTGCAGTACGGCGAGAATATACTCGCGATGGTAGGCAGTTGCGAAGCCACCCGCGCCAAGGATACGAAACGGTGCCTGTCGGTCCTCCGAAGCGAGTTCACCAAGTAATTGATCCAGTACGCGCCTTCCGTCTGGCGACACGCGCCCGTTCAAAAGGCATAGTGCCTTGCACCATTCCAAATATCCCTGGAGGCAATACGGTCGGTCTTGCGAAACTGACCCACCCGTGTGCGTCCAACTGTCCCATGTGCGCAGGAAGAGAAGTGTTGCGCGACAGAGTTCATCCACCAGTTCGGGTTTCCGGGACTCAGGGGCAACCTCAGCCAGACACTGCAAGGCCAAGCCGCGCCGATGCCACGCAATGTCATTTCTTCCGTGCCAAAGGGTTTCAATCAGGAGCATTGCCTTTTCCCCGAGCGCCCCGCAAAGGAAGTTGACCGCAGCGGCCCACGCCGGCAGCCAAGACTTCCGTTCGACGAATGCCAGCGGCGAAAACATCCTTTTGGGCGCGACTTCGAGAGATTGCTCCTGCCATCCACGTTCGTTGACAACTGTCGCGAGGTGCCGGGCGGCGAGGAACTCCAGAATGGTCCGGTGGATAAAGCTGTACTGGGGTGAACCGTCGCGGGCCTCGACGCCGCTCTTGATGAGCAGCCGGCAATCCAGGAGCCGCTTGATCCACTGTGCCGCGGCACCAGACCCGACATGCCCCGCCGCCGACAGCAGTTCGGAGCCGGCGAATTGATTGCGCTCCGGACCCGGGAAGAAAAGGTTCCACGCGAAACGCTGGAGCGAGAGATATTCCGCTTCCTTCTCGATGTCGTCCAACACGCTCTCTTCGTCATCCTGAATCCGCCGGATGATTCTTTCGTACAGATCCGTCCTGCGCGTGGCTTGATCGAGAGGCCGTCGCTCGTCTTCATGCACGATGCAGGCGAAAGTCGCCACGAGGGGTGTGCGGCAGGAATCGTCGAGAGATGGGCTGGAACGTAGCGCGTTGAGAAGACTGCGCGCTCGCGGATCCTTTTCGCCGAACCAGGACTCGATGAACTGGCGTAACCCCGCGCGGTCAAATGGCGCAAGATCGTATTGGGCGAACTTCTTGCCGGGTGCCCTCTGCGCAGTAAAGCTCTGTGTTCGGCACGTTACTACCGCCTTGCAATCGGCATCTCCGATGGCGGTAAGCCACGCGTCGGCGCTTCGGATCGGGGCCGCACCACCGACCTGATCCAGACCGTCCAGCACCCAGGTAGCCCGGTTCGAGAACAGTTCTCGTTCCATCCAGGAAGCAAGATTCGGTCCGACCGGCAGATACTGCCGCAGGATGTCGATCGCCGTCTCCGCCCGCCGGGAGGATGTTCCTGCCGCAGCCAGGTCTTCCATCCTGAGGAAGATGGGCAGAGGCAAAAGATCGATATCAGTTCCTCGGCTGCGGAGTTGGTCCAAAGCGCGGTCGGCGATCTGAATCATCATCGCCGCGGCAAGAACGCTCTTGCCTGCACCGGGCCCCCCGAGGATCACGGCATGCCGGATGTTTGGGATTTCGTCCTTCCAGAGGACGAGATCCGGGCGACGCATGCGGTCGGGCTCTTCGTTGATCCTTGCGCGTACTGGATCGAAGTCGCGCCGATCATCCCGGCCAGCACGGTCATCCGCCGCTCCGGCTCGTTTTTCACGAAACTCTCGATAGACCTTCGTGTCCACCAGGATGTCGCGAAGCCGGACCGCGCCCACGGCGGGACGTTTCCACTCAGTCTTGTCGAAGCGGTCGATAATCGCCTCGTACCATTCGATCAATTCGTGCGCCAGAGTCGAGCGCACGCCAAAAAGCGTCTCGCTGCCCGCTGATGCGGCGAGCCCCCGAGTTGCAGTCGTGAGTATTCGGGTTCCAGTCATGAACAGATCAATCAGATTGGTATGAATACAAGTTTAAGGAATGCTGCCGGAGAGGCTCAATCCTCCGCTCGAAGAATCGACCGCTCTGGGCCGGAGGCCGGGAGTTGGTGCGCCGGTGCGAACTGCGCCCCGGCGCGTTCCGCGCTAATCGAACTGGTAAGGATCGCGCCGCCCGTCCGGCCCTCCGGCCGTTTCGGCGGCAGGCGTGGCGAAGGCAATCTCCAGGCGTCCGATGTAGCAGTCGATGTCGGCCGACGTCGGAGCCGGCAGTTCCGGAGACATTGCGCCCAACCGGGGCTCGATACTGGCGGTGTTCAAGAAGCGTTTCGAAATAGTTCCCATTGGAACCTCCTACCCCTACATACGGTTCCATAGGTGTGGTTTTTGCGGAATCCAATCCGAATCACTTCCACAAAACAGCGGATCCCGCAACGTAGTTCCTTTGTACACCATGTTTTCCCGCGTAGCACTCACACATCGCCATTTCGAAGAACTGCTCCAGCGCCTCATTCGGGAGCCGAATGCAATAGCGGTGTGTCCGGTCGGAACAAGTCATCTCGTGGGTTCCCGCGGATACCTCGTGG
This sequence comes from uncultured Acidobacteriia bacterium, assembly GCA_903929755.1. Taxonomy (GTDB): domain Bacteria; phylum Acidobacteriota; class Terriglobia; order Bryobacterales; family Bryobacteraceae; genus BOG-234. The sequence continues at coordinate 9,318 of CAIYVZ010000087.1, read as the reverse complement.
GCGCTGTGGAATGGATTCCGCGCCCGATTTCATCGACGAGCGATCTGGTGGTATTCCGGATCGCCCCGCGGGGCGTCGATCCCGCAGGAGTGGTGAGAGCAGAACTCAGCCGCTTCCCGTCTCGGGGGGAGGGCGCGGTGGTCGTGCTGTCAATGGCGCAGGATACGGTCTCGTTCGCCGGCCAGACTTCGTGTTGCGAACATGCGGCCCCGCTGGACGCAGTCGATATCGTGGGACCTGGACTCCCGCGGATTGGCGGAATGCGTCAGCAGCGGGACGCCGTCGTGGAATTGCCCGATGACGATCGATGGTCACGGACGGCAGGGGCCTTGGGTGAAAGCACCTGGCGGCGTCTGACGCAGTTGAATCTGGCGATCATCGGCTGCGGACGAAATGGCAGCCTCATGGCAACGTCGCTTGCCCGGGCAGGAGCGAAGAGCATCGCCCTGATTGATCCCGACCATCTCGAAGCGCACTCGCTTGCCGAAGGTGACTTTGCCGAAGCCGATTTAGCGTCATCTAAGGCGGTCGCGGTCCAAAACTTCATGATGCGCCTACCTCGGGCTGAAGGGCTGGAGATTACCGGTATCGCCGAATCGGTGTTCGCATTGCCAGCCCTGGCGGCGATCAAGCAGGCCGACATGGTGATTTGTTGCGTTGACAATGCGGCGGCACGTCACGCGGCTGCTTTCCTGGCGAAAATCTACATGAAGCCGATCCTGGACGTTGGGACCGGAATTCTGAATACGCCTCAGAGGCCAATGGGCGCCGATATCCGGCTGGTCCTGCCAGATCGGTGCCTGCTGTGTGTCGGTGGAATTCCCGGTCTCGAAACGGCCCATCGCGAGGATACTCTGCCGTGGAACGCGAGGCGCGCTGGCAGCCTGCGCTCTCTGAATCAGATTGCAACCGGATTCGCGCTTCGAATGCTGGAAGACTTTGTCGGAGGAAGGTTGCGTGATCACTCATGGCTGCAACTGGACTACGGTTCGTCGGGAGTTCCGCGACTGCTGCCCGCCACAACTCCGCCATCGTCGGCGTGCCCCGTATGCGATCTGTCCACCGTCGGCGATTTCGCTCTCAGCCAATATTCCCGTTCGTTGACCGCATGAGACGGGCACCACACGACGATAACAGGCATTCATCGGCGATAATGGCCGCTGTGCAAACGACCACAACTCAGATTCTTTCTCCGTGCGGCGTTTTGCCGCTGACGGTCGGAGGTGTGTAGCACTTTGTCGTCACTACTCAGCATACGATCTCAATTGGCTGAAGAGTTACTCGTGTATTACCGGGGACTGATCGACCAGTTCGATAGGACCGACTGGCCGCGAAAAGACGGAACTGTGCTCCGGCTCCGCGACGTTGGCCTTGACCCAATGGTGTTAAAGAGGCCGCTCATCATCCGGCCGGAGCGAGGGAAAGAATCCCTTTCAGGTCGAGTATCGACCGTTTATCGAGCTACGGCGATAGTGAACGAAGAGTCTCCTCAGGATGTGCGAACTGAGTTGGTTCCGTGGAAGAAAGAGCTGCCGGCAATTCAAAGAGCGATCATCGTCGGACCACCCGGCGGCGGGAAGACAACACTCGCCGCGACGGCAGTGATCTCCATAGCGCGCATGGCTGAAGCGGCGATCAACACGCGCTCATCATCCCTCGACGATTTGCCGTTTCCTGTTTTTCTTTCGCTGGAAATGCTGGGGCGTACCTCTGAAGATTCACTGGCCGCTGCTGCGATGGCTCAATTGCGGCCGAAGTCACGGTTACTGGAATCATGGATCTCCGCGCGACTCTTCACCGCACGATGCACCTGGATTCTGGATGGTCTCGATCAAGTCGCCGGTGAGGCGGCCCGCAAGCGCATTTTTGCATGGTTGGATCAGATAAGGGGGCGCGGCCCAGTAATAGTCACGTGCAGGACTGCGGTTTTCGACCAGATGAACCTCAGCGTCGGATATGACCGGTACGATCTCGCGCCGTTCAGCGCAGATGAAGTCCGCAGATTTGTTCGGCGCTTCTACTCGGCCGACACGAGCCGTGGTGATCATTTTTCAGACATCTTGGCGCACAATCCATCCCTGCTTGACGCATGCGGTTCGCCGTTGATAGCCACGTTTTCTTGTCTCGAAAATGAAGCGCCGTCGATGCCGCTGCCGGTCGACATTACCGTCGCGGAACTCTACGAGCGGGTTTTGCGACGGCTGATGAGTCATCATGAATCCCTCCAATACGATGGAGCCTTGGGCGAGACATTCCTCGCAGTCCAGCATGTCGCATTCACTCTATTCGCTGCCCGACCGGAGTCGAACTTATTCTCGGAATTGGAGTTGCTGTCCGCAGCAGGGCGCGGCGCTGGAAGGCTGATCGACATTCTGACTAACTGTCGAGTTCTGGTGCGCGCAGCGTCGTCTCCATCCGGGGAACCGTTCTACAGTTTCATTCACCGGTCAGTTCTCGAGTTCCTGACGGCACGCCACATGGCGACGCGTATAAGACAGAGTGATTGGCAGGTCGCCGCCGTCGAACTTCCTGATCGACACATGTTATTCCTGCTATCAGTATTTCTCGACCGTAAGTCGTGGCTTCCTGAGTGGTGGCAGACGATCTGCTTTCTTGCAGGATCCCTTGGTAGGGATGCATTTCCTTTGATCGATCTTTTGATCAACGGACGTGAAGACATGGCGTGGCACCGCCGGGTGCTCGCACTGCATTGCTTGGTCCAACTACGCCGAAATGACCGGCAGTCGAGTCAGGTCGATCTTCTGAGTCAGCAAATGTTTAACTTCCTGGGCGCGCGTCACCAGCACCTAATGCAGGTGATCGTGCCCATGTACGATTCTTCCTGGAGCGCTTTGGCGGTCCTCGACGGTCACGTCGGTGAAGAGGGTTTCTCAGAAAAAGTGACGAAGGCCATTTCGTACGGCATGGTGGAGGGCGTTCATTTGGCTTGTCGGATTCGCCACAGGCACCAATCGAACGATGAATTGATCAAGGCTCTTCGCGACTTCTCTCGCTATGCGATCCGGATAGACCCGATCCAACGCGGGATTGCATTGGAAGCGCTGGCGAACATTTCGCGCTTTGAACCAGAGGCTTTGCGGGTTTTGACAGAGTGTCTCGAATGGACTGACGAACCTGTCCGGCCCTTTCTGGTCAAGAAGCTCGGGGAGAATGCCGTGTCGAGTAGAGAGGTACTCAGCACGCTCCGTAATGTCGCCCGCCACCGCTTCGAGAAGGCATACACACGAGTTGTAGCCGCTCGGTATGTCGTCGCCGCTGATCCCGCAGAGCAGGGACTGTTGGCAGCGTTGGAGGGGGTTGCTTCCGATCGGGATCATCGGGCGTCGGTTCGAGTAGAGGCTCTTTTGGGCCTTCGCGACGCGAAGGGTGGATGTCTGCCAGCGCCTTTATTGAATAGGCTGCTGCTCGACGAAAGCGAAGACGACTGGGTCCGCAATATGGCCGCCGAGATATTGATCCAGGAGACGCGGTTGGATTCTGCAGCTCTTGGTGCCCTCCGCAGCGGAGTCTTTAGGCAAGACGCGGATGTGGATGCCCGCATTACCTCCGCACGCCTACTGTACAAGGCGGGAGAGTGGGGTCCAGTAATAGGTGCAGCCATTCGAGCTATGGCGTTCGATCCTGCAACAGAGAACCGGGCCCGCTTGGCAGCGCTTAAGTGCCTTTGGCTCACTGCGGACATCGCTGAAGAGGAAGTTGGGATGATACAGCGCTTGGCATCGGAAGAGACTGGCACCGTCGGCATGTCAGCAGCGGAATTTCTGTACGAAATGCGCGGGGCTGTGCCAGAAACCATTCAAGCGTTCCGAAACACGATGCGAGACGAAAAGGAAAGCGATGAGGTTCGGACGAACGCCGCTGAGAAGTTGACGGTAATGGCGTGTGCTGATGAAGAGACGGCACGAGTCTTGTTTGAGGCACGGAGTTGGGAGGCCTTGAGCCGAGTGTTTTCCAGAGGCGTTCGCCTGTTTGGCGGCTACGACGGCGCCGGCGTCGAGTTCGAAACGGTCCGTAGTTTGAGCGCGTTGTCTGGAAATGAAATCCTGTAGCTCCCCGCTGCGGTCGGAATCCGTCAGTTCTCTGTTTCGCGCGGGTTAACTCGAAACGCCGCGCGGCGGGCAAATGTAGTCCGTTTACTGCAACTTGTTGATCGACAGGGCTTTGCCCGCGTCTCTGTCTCTCTTAAACTCGTCCCTTTTCCTTCGTGTAGCGCTTGCGGAGCCAAATTTTGTCCGCGCGAATTTTAGCCGCAGTTTGTTAACACCAGCCCTTCCGTAGTCCCCTTGCAGTATCCCCAACAAAGCAAACCTTTTGCCGAGTCTTCCTTCTCTGGTCTCATTCTCGGAGAGAACGTCTGCGCGCCCGGTTCACCTCGTTTTTCCTCTCTCCAGGCCGATTTTTCTCCGGGGCGGGAGGAGAGCGGAAATTGGTTAACAGGGTCGTCTCACTCGTCTGAATGTTTCGAGTTTTATTGCGTCGGTTTTGGTTGGCGTCTGACTCGCCCGGGCCACGTCTTTCCTGACTGCTAAGGTTGCCTCGAAGGCGGTCGATTGGGCAGCAAGATCAATGTTTTCAATGTTGCTGGCCGAGCCTGCAGTTTGACAGCCGAGACCGCTGCAAGGGGAAGATCGGTTCTCTCCCCCGTCTCTGAGAATTCTCCAGAGACGTTGGGTTAACAGCGGTGAGGCACGGGAAACACCCGAAGCGGCCATTTTCTCTCCGCGCATTCTCCTGGCTCCTGGAGAATACCTGACACACAAAACGCCCGAATCAAATATTTGATGCGAAATCCGCCGCCTGGTTAACAGCGGTGATCGACCCCAGGTGGCCGCTGCGAATATTCTGGGAGTGTCGTGCGCAATGCTAACCTACCGGCGCCAGCTCCAGTACGAAGAAAGATTCGCTGCGCCATCTACACGCGCGTGTCCGTCGAGTCGCAGGACGACATCTCTTCCTGCGATGTTCAGTTTGAGTTATGCAGCGAGTACATCCGGTCACTGCGCTCGTTGGGCCTCGAACTGATCGAAGAGCGGTTCTCCGACGACGGGCTCTCCGGCGCCACGTTGGAAAGGCCCGCACTGCTTCGGTTGCTGGAAGTGGTTCGTTCGCGTGGCATCGATCGACTCGTCATTTATCGGCTCGACCGCCTGACTCGCAATCTCAGACACTTCACCACGCTGTTTGAGGAACTGAAGAACAACGACGTCGAACTGGACGTTGCGACTGCACCCGAGACCGGGGCAGCAGCGCTGGACACCTTAATGCGGAACATCCTCGCATCGTTCTCCGAGTTCGAACGAGACCTGGCAGCGACCCGGATCGCGGAATCACGCGCACACCTGAAGTCGCACGGAAGGCGGATCGCCGGCGCGACTCCATTTGGATACAATGCCGACCCGCGCACGAAGCAGTTGGTCGTCTGCGCGGAAAAAGCCGAGGCGATCAGGCGGATGTTCACTTTGGCTGATCAAGGCCTGCCGCCGTCCGCGATTGCGGCATTTGGGAATGCCCAGGGCTGGGTTATGGGCAGCGGAAATCCGTGGACCGCCCGCCAGGAGCTTGCCATTCTGACGAATCATACGTACGCGGGAATGGTGGAACACCAGAACAGTTTCTACGCGGGTTGTCACCAGGCGCTGATTGACCGCGAACTGTATTACCGGGTCCAGGATCGGATTGCCGGCCGACGCACCGCCGCACCGCGCAAAAACGCAAATCGTGTTACTCGACCGTGGGTTCTCCGCGGCATCCTGATCTGCGAAAACTGCGGCAAGCCGATGGGTACCCATACCGTGCGATTCGGCCCGGTGGTCCGACTTTACTACCGATGCCGATCCACCGCGGGTGGTCGCGAGGCATGCAAGGGCGTCATGATCAACGCGGGCGAAGTTGAGATGGCCGTTCTGAAGGAAATCGGCGCGGATATGCGTATGGTCTCGAGGGAGCAGGCTGCCAGGGCGAAGGAAGCGCTGCGATCAGTCTCGTACAATGCAGCCGAGCGCACGCTGAAGTTCGTTCGAATCGAACCGCCCGGGCAGTCCAGTTGATAGAAGGCTATCTTTGTTTCGTTATATCGGTAGATAGTGTAAAATACCAATGTAACGCAACATGACAAGCGCGCAGCGCATCCTCGCCATAGCCAAACGTCAACCGCTGGTCCGCCTGCGCGACGTTGAGGCGCGTGGAATTGCGCGCGAATCGCTGCTTCGCCTCTATCGCCAGGGCCTTCTCGTCCGCCAGGCCCGCGGCGTCTACTCTCTGCCGGAGTCATCGATCACAGAGCATCACAGCCTTGCCATCGCGGCCACGCGGACACCGGGCGGTGTGATCTGCCTTCTATCCGCGCTGCGATTCCATGGCCTATCGACGCAGGATCCGCACGAAGTCTGGATGGCAATTGATTTCAAAGCTCACAAGCCGGTCGCTGAGTCAGTGGCGCTTCGAGTGGTTCGGTTCTCCGGGCCCGCGCTGATCGAAGGCGTTGAGCACCACACCATCGAAGGCGTTCGGGTGCCAGTCTACTCCGCAGCGAAAACGGTGGCCGACTGCTTCAAATACAGGAACAAGCTCGGAGTCGATGTTGCGATTGAAGCGCTGCGAGACGCACTGCGTTCCCGCAAGGCCACGGTTGACCAGATCCACCGCTTCGCAAAGGTCTGCCGGGTGTCCAATGTGATCCGGCCTTACCTGGAGTCGGCGGTATGAAAAAGATCACCAACATCGCTGGATCGAACCGCGCGAAGCTGCTGGCTCTGGCGCGGGAGCGGGGCGAAGACTTCCAGTTCCTCCTCGGCCGCTGGATCGTTGAGCGATTTCTCTATCGACTCTCGCAGTCGGCTCACAAGGACAGCTTTGTCCTCAAGGGTGCGATGCTGTTTCTCGCGTGGGAGGGACAAATGCACCGTCCGACACGCGACCTCGACCTTCTTGGATTTGGATCCCCGGAAATTCCGGACGTCACGCAGCGGATTCGTGAAATCTGCGCGCTGGTCGAGTCAGACGGGATTCTATTCGATCTTGCCGGCATCGAGGGAAGCAGAATCAAAGAGGACGCCGAATACCAAGGCGTCCGCCTGCGTGTGCCGGCCAGTCTGGACGGGGCACGGATCGTCATGCAGATCGATGTCGGATTTGGTGATCTCGTCGACCCGGCGCCCGGACCGCTCACCTTTCCGGTGCTCCTGCCTCTCGCCGCTCCGGTCCTTCGCGCGTATCCACCTGAGGCAGTTATCGCCGAAAAGTTCCACGCGATGGTTGTTCTCGGCATCGCGAACAGCCGGATGAAGGACTTCTTCGACATCTGGACCCTTGGCCAAACTCACCACTTTGAAATCGGGCAGCTGGCGCGTGCCCTCGGGAGCACATTTGAGCGGCGCCAGACGCCAGTACCCGAAGACTTGCCGCTCGCACTGACCGGCGAGTTTCTGGAGGACCCCGCAAAGCTGACTCAGTGGACGGCGTTCGGGAAGCGGCTCGCCCTGGGCGACCTGCCGAAACTTCCGGCAGTTGGCGGATACATCGCGGCTTTTCTTAAGCCAGCACTGGATGCCGAGCGCAGCGGGAGTGCCGCCCGTCGCGAGTGGATTCCTGGCGGTCCCTGGTCTTAAGGACCTCCGCACTACCCCATTTCTCTGTTTTGATGTTCGTGGCGCTGTATGGCTCGGGCCGTTCCATCCGCAGATCAGAACAGCAATTCCGGGCCGAGCGCCGATGTTGTGTTTTCAATAACTTAGTGGGTGGCCCTGTTAACCAGCCGGTGAAAATGATGTCAGGGGCGAATTGAGCCAAATTTTGTCCGCGCGAATTTTAGCCGCAGTTTGTTAACACCAGCCCTTCCGTAGTCCCCTCGCAGTATCCCCAACAAAGCAAACCTTTTGCCGTGTCTGTCCGTTTCTGGTCTCACTCGTCTGAATTTATCGAGTTTTGCGGCGTTGGTTTTGATTGGCGGCTGGCTCGCCCGGAGCAGACCTCCACCGCACAGAAATCCGTTGCCGCGAGCTGCTCCCCCGTTGGGCCAGAAACTCGTTCCAGTTGGCCATACAGACAATCAGATTCTCCCGGATTCCGGATTGGCATTGGGTTGAGCCGGGCGGCGGCTCGCACTGCCGTCATAACTTGTGGGAGATCAGTTTTCGGGGCCATTGCAGCAGCCTGTCGGGCGTGACGATAGTCGAGCCACCCTCCAGTACTTTCCGGGCGACCAGGCTTGCATGTCGAGACGGCAGCGGCCGGCCCTGGTTTCCGGAAAACTCCGGGCAGCGGTAACGGCGGCACCGGGCGCTGACATTCCCTCAAGAGCGATGAAAGTTGCATGTGCAAAGTTCTTTCCGGGATGCGTGAACCCCACGGACCGACATTTCGACGGTTTGTTGGGAAACTGGGTAGAAATTTGACGCGGTTCGACGATAGAGGTGATGTGGACGTTTTGGTGGCGAGGCAGGCAATTCTTGACCGTTACGGGAAAGTGCAGGCCTACGAATTGCTGTTTCGGCGCGATCGGGCAACCAACTCTTTCGACGGGACGGAAGCGGCTGCGGCGACGATGCACGTGTTGTCGAATACGGTGATGTCAATCGGTGTCAACAAGCTGCTGGGGGGAAAGAAAGCGTTTGTCAACTTCGACTACGCTCTGCTTGCGGCGAACATGCATCGCACCATGCCGCCGGAATTGATCATGATCGAGATTCTTGAAACCGTGGAACCGACGGAGGCGCTGGTGGAGTTGTGCCGAAGCATCCGTCGCGAGGGTTATACGCTCGCTATGGACGATTATGCGGGGGCTCCAAATTTCGAAGCACTGGCAAACGTGGTGGATGTAATCAAAGTAGATATTCGTCTCAGCTCGCGGGAAGAGCAGGCGGGGATGATTGCCAAATACAAGCCGAAAGGCATTGTCATGCTGGCCGAAAAGGTGGAAACGCAAGAGGAATATGCCTGGGCCCGGGACGCTGGCTATAGCCTGTTTCAGGGGTATTTCTTCGCCCGCCCGGTGATGGTGCGCAGCAAACGGATTCCGGCTAATCAGGCGTCCCGGCTCCGACTGCTTCGGGAGGGACAGCGCGCAGAACTGGAATTCGAGGGAATTGAGACACTCATCAGTACGGATGTCTCGCTGACATACATGCTGCTGCGCTATGTCAATTCAGCGGCATTTGCCCGGCGGCAGGAGATCCATGGGGATTCCGAGGCATGTCGATCAGCATTCCGAAGTGATGTCGATCACGATTCCGAGATGAAGCCGATCAGCATTCCGATCTGATGCCGATCACTTTACGAATGTAGTATCGGAATGGTGAT
>CAIYVZ010000086.1 GCA_903929755.1 uncultured Acidobacteriia bacterium | reverse complement strand
GCGTCCAGCTCTGGCGCCCCTGGGAAATTCGCCGGCACCACACCGGCAGCAAAGTTGTCCGAGTCCTCCAGAAAGGACACCCACTTCTTGAAGGTCGCCCGCTTCGGCTCGTCGCCGTTCCACGCCCCTGGCTCGCGGTCGCCGTCCTTGTTGAAGCCGGGCAGCGGTTTGCCCCTCTGTCCCCACAAGGTTGGGCATTCGCCCTTGAAGTGGCCACCGGCCGTGTTGCAGCCCCAACACGTGAAGTTAGGTCCAGGGCCATCCAGCCCGATGGTTTCCCCGACGATAGTCTTGGAGCAAGGAGCGTGAACCCCATACGAGATGTTCGCAGCCTTCTGCTGCTGCTGCTGGTTCTTAACCTGCTTCTGCTGGGCCGCTTGCGTTGCGCGAGGCGCAGGCGGCGTCCCCTTCCCTTGACCTTGCCCACCCCGTTGCGCGCCCGACTGGGCACCACCCCGAGGAGTGTTGCCTCCCCCCCCGGGGGTCGCAGACCCAGAACCGCCTGCTCCGTAGGGGGGAGGAGAGGAAGAACCCCCAACGCCCCCACCCCCCCCACCGTATCCGCCGGCGCCCCCACAGGACCCGGCACCGCTTGCTCCGCCAAAGTTGGCCCCCGCCAGAAGGTACTGCTTGTCTGTGGCGGAGGTCGCGACCACGGAGTCCATATATCCCTTGACAAAGCTGAGGTATGCCCCAGCGGTGTACTGGTCGTACTCGTGGGACGGCTTGAGATCCGCTGCCTGCCGCACAATCTTGCCCAACGAGTCGAAAAAGCTGTTCACCCGGTTGCGCTGACAGTCCCGACCCGCTGCGACTTCCACCATGAGAGGGCACTTAGGGAATCGGGACATGTTCCCATGTGCAACCTCGAACGCTGTCTGAAGGTCGTGATGCGCCGACCGCTGCAACACGCCCATTTCAAGAAGGAGGGCACTGAGATTACCACTATCCGTGGCGGCCCGGAATGACCGGGTGAGTGCCGCCCGGTCACGGGCCCGAGCGTCCCGTGCGAGCCGCTCAAGGGACGAAGCAAAGGAGTCGCTATCCACCCGAAGCGCGACGGCCAGCATACGCCCCATGTCATACGTGCCGTAGGAGCGGCCCGCGGAGACCCGGAGGTCCTGGAGCCACGGCCACGAGGCCAACGATGCTGTTGCCATTCGTCGTTGCGGGTCCTCAGCCTTACGAGCCGTGGCCAGTGCACTCCGCTCCTCGGGCCCCAGCAACATATTGGAATCGACGTGCAGAGTAGGATGCAGGTACAAGTGGCGGCGGAGTTCATCCGCGTGCGCCCCGCCGTGCTCAGCCACCACCTGGTCGAATGCCGATGCCCCGGCCCCGAGCATCGCGTCCCAAACGCTTGCGCCGGGTGCGTTGGCTGGGCCCAGGCCGTAGGGGGAGAGCACATTGTGCTCCGCATTCCGCTGAGGCCCCGTCGAGGTGGGCACAACGTGCTGGAGCCGATGCAACCACCATGGGGTGACCATCCCGCCAGTCATGCAGTCGGCAGCCGGTGGCGCCGGCGAGTCAATGAGTGCACCACCCATCTGAGTCAGGTCCATGTAGGCCGTGACCACCGACCCCTTTGCAGTTGCCGGCCCACCAGAGCCGGCAGGCCCACCGGACCCGGCCGACCCGCCGGCCCCGGTCGGCCCGCCGCCCGGCTTGTCTGAGTCGGCCAGGCGCCGCCGCCAGTCAGCCATCACAGCGAGGATCATAAGACGGCGGCAGTCTTCTTGTACCTTGGTCAACTGCATTGCCGCATGCAGCGCGGCGCGATGTCGGTCCCCAAGGCGATCGAAGTCGCCGTCGGCATGCAGAAAAGTGTAGCACCAGCGCGCCATGGCAGCCGACTCCCGGTGCTTGGCGAGTACAGTCGCCGGCGCCCCTGTGGCGGCAGGGACGAACGGCGACTGATCAAACATGCCCCGGCAGGCCGCGAGGTCCGCGCCGGCCACGGTAGCGTACTCGTCTGGGAGTTCAGTCTGAAGAAGAGCCAAGAACGAGCCGGCAGGCGGCGCGGCCGAGTCCTTGTCGCCGCCCCCGCCTGCCGGGAAACCGAGCGCCACGAGGATGGAGTCCACCACTGCAGACACATTCGATGACACCGCGATCTTGAACATCCGACACAGAGTAACGCGTTGCGCAGCGTGCAAGGCAGTCAAGGTCTGCACATTGATCTCGGTGTTGGCGTCGGACCACCACACCGTGGCCGCGGCCATCTCCCGCAGGTCACTGGCAGTAAACTTGGAGTAGTCGCAGGTGACGCGCTCGGCATCAGCGAGACGTTTCTTGAGCAAGGCAGTCGAATCAGTCTTGATCGCATGTGGCGAGGGAAGCAGAGCTAGAAATGTCGTCATTGCTGGCGTGGAGAGATGTCAAGAATTCGCCGACTGCAAGTCTTGAAGCTCCGCGACTCGCTCGTCGTAGATTTTCGAAACGATGATCCGCTTCTTGACGCAGGACAAACTCGCTCGACAATTCGGCCTGAAGTCGATGCACCCGATCTCCTAACGAGCTGGCAACATTCTTGAGTTGAGTGATTTGCGATCTCTGATCCCTGACCACAATTTGCTTTTCCAACAACTCGTTGGATTGAGCCACGAGTACCTCGCGCAACACTCCGTTGTTATGTTCCGAATCCTTCAAAACTTGCACATGCCGAGCAATCTTCGCCTTCTTTCGTTGCCGAGAATCTGAACTTTTTTGAGCCTGTGATTTTTCTGACACAAAAAATCCACCGTTCGATTGCTTTTCAGATCTCATTGCAACTCAACAGCATTGTCGGCACGAGGCCAATTTATGCAGCTGGAAGCACTACGTCTACCCGCTAGTCTATGCCATCTGCAGACAAGAAGTCATGGAATTTCTACCTTGCAAATGTAGATCGACGATCCAGAACAGGAAATACGTTCCAGAACAGTAAATACGTTCCAACGAAAACCAAGGATGCGATCCCTTGAATTTCAGCTTCGATTTGCTGTTGTTTGGCCCCTTTTAACGGATGTTCCTTTTTCTTTTGGTCAAACCCAGGTACCACAACTGTTCCATTGGAGTACCGGGCGGTGACAT
>CAIYVZ010000085.1 GCA_903929755.1 uncultured Acidobacteriia bacterium | reverse complement strand
GCTTCGAAACTTCCAACAGCGTGAGCATCTCGCCAAAAATCTGAGCCGGGTTCCCGCGGTTAATTTCTTCAATGACCAGCACAAACGGCCGATCTGGTTCGCTCTCAGCGGCTTGGATCGCCTGCATCAAGATGCCATCGACGAGATCGAGGCGTCCGTCGCCAGCAGGCCGCCAGCCGCGCACAAAATCCTCGTATGCAAGCGACGGGTGGAATTGCACAACGCGAAGTCTCGACCGAGCCGTCTCGCGGTCATTGGAGCCGGCCAGCGCAAACCCGAGGCGTTTCGCTAGCCAGGTCTTCCCCGTGCCGGGTGGGCCCTGGAGTATCAGGTTCATCTTGGAGCGCCAGCGGTCGAGGATTTCCGATAGCTCTGCGTTTGTTAAAAAACATCCATCGGCAACAATATCTTCAATCGTGTAAGGAGATTCTTCCTCGACAATTTCGTCGTCTTCGGTCGTTGTCTGGTTTCCTTGCTTGTCATCCGGGATGATCTCCGGTTTAGCGCCGTATTTCTCCAGCCAATAAGGCTGTGCCAGAAACCACGCGTAGTCCTGTGGCGCACCTCGGAACGTAAAATCGATCAATCGGCGACCGTCTTCGGCCTCCGGGTCGGCTTCAACGATCGTGGTTCGGTAGGTGTAAAAATACCAGTCACGCGGTTCCGTTGGTGGGTCCCAGGCGACTTTCACCGTCCGCCCGTCACCGGCATTATCGAGGACCGTGCCCGTAGCCTTAATTCTCATGACCGATACGGCCTTGCCGCCGACCTCAAACGGTACACGCTTTTTGACAAAGCTTGCCTTTATCGCGATCTGGTCTCCGGGCCTTATCCGGCGAACCAAGTCCAAAAATTGATCTTCGTAACCGTTCTCCCAGACGCCTTGTTCTAGAAAACGAGGAAGCTGATCGTCGTTCCCATTCCAAACTGAGCCAACGAACCAGTAGGACTTTCCCTCCTCCTCGTTGTCTGCTGCGGCACCGGGGGCGAGCGCATCTTCCTCCGTCACGGGACTTCCAGGCCGGTTAGCGTCGCGAATCCGAACGTACAGGTCCCAGGTGTCTTCCGGTGAGAGCTTCGCTTCACGCCCCTCAGGGGTCAGGCTCCACAATCCGCGCCGTGCATTTCCAAGAAGGCCGGCTTTGACGAGGTAAAAGCGCGCCCAATGGACATCGTTTTCGAATATGGATTGCGTGCCGTTTTGGACAAACCGGGTCAGGTCGTCAGCCGGAACCTCCGCCCTGGATCGGATCCAAGCCATGGCTTCGGCTGGGCGCATTGGGTTGGGATCCGCCGAACGGAGTGCATCCAGCAGCAGTGGAAAGTATGTCGTAAATCGGTTGCTTTTCGCTTCGGCCATCTCGTACCCTTCCCCCCGTCATCAATTCGCCCGGAAGAGCCGGATCCTAGGCACAAATCGGGGCAGTGCAACCTCTATTCTGTAAATTCGTTCGAGTTGGTTCATTCCGGTTAGGTGCTCACGCTTCCATTGTGAGGTAGATTTTTCCGCTCATCCAGTCCTCGTCGCATTCGGCAAGCAGCGCTGACACGAGCCGCAGGCAAGAGGCTGCGTTGGGGAAGATGGAAGCCACCCGGGTCCGGCGCTTGAGTTCGCGGTTGATGCGTTCGAGGCCGTTGGTTGTCCGCATCCTGACACGATGGGCGGCGGGCAGCTCGAACACCGCGAAGCCCATCGGCAGGTTCTCCTCGGCCCACGCGGCAAGCTTCGGGGCTTCTTTGGCCCAGATGCCGATGGCCTGCCTGAGCAGCCGTTCAGCCTCGGCTTTGTCGGGCGCGTTAAAGATTGCCCTGATCCTCTGTGCGACGGGCTTGCGCTGGTCGAGCCGTGCGACATAGGCCTGGGCATTCTGCTGAAGGTGGAACTGGCAGCGCTGCCAGGGGACCGAGGGCAGAACGGCCCTGCGCGCGGCCTTGAGGCCGGCATGATCGTCCGAGACGATGAATTTGACGCCGTGCAGACCGCGCTGGACGAGGCTTTCGAGGAAGCTGCGCCAATGCACCTCGGCCTCGGAGAATGCCACCGAGACGCCCAGCACGCGCCGCTTGCCGTCGGCGGTGATGCCGGTGGCCACCAGCACGGCGCAGTCGATGATGCGTCCGCCTTCGCGGATGCGCTCATAACGGGCGTCGAGCAGGACATACGGGGTTTCGCCCAGCGGCCGTTCCCGCCAGGCGGCCAGGCCGGCGTCGAGCTGTTCGGCGGCGCGGCTGACCTGGGTGGAGGAGATCGCCACCTCCGGCCCGAGCAGGGCCTGCAGGACGGTAATCACCTTGCGCGTCGAGACGCCCTGAACGTACATCTCGGCCAGCGCGACGTTGAGCGCGCGTTCGGTGCGGGTTCCTTTGTCCAGCGCGCTCGGGTAGAAGCCGCCGCCGCGGACCTGGGGAACCTCGAAGGTTTGCTCGCCGACGCGGGTCATGACGGTTTTCGATTTGAAACCATTGGCATAATCCGTGCGTTCGCAGGTTCGTTCATGAGGGCGGGCGTTCAGAAACCGAGCCCGCTCGATCTTGCTGGCTTCATTGACCAGGATGCGCAGCGCCTCGCCGGCGCCGTCCAGGCCATGATCGATCAAGGCCGAAAAGGCAGCCTCGAGGGGATGATGCTCTACGCGTTGGGCCATGGTGTCGATTCCTTCGTGTGGGTTGGAAATGAACCGAAGAAATCACCTTTCGATAGCCCCTGCCTGCCGCCTGGCTGCGGTGTCGCCCTTCGCACTTCGGGCGCAAGCGCCCTCGTCGCTGCGGACGGCACCGC
>CAIYVZ010000084.1 GCA_903929755.1 uncultured Acidobacteriia bacterium | reverse complement strand
CCTGCTGACCGTCACGCAAACCTGCCGCATGCAGAACCGTCACCCTCTCGACTACCTCAACAGCGCCATCCGCTCACACCGCCTGGCACAACCGCCCACGTCCCTACTCAAGAATTCCCGCCCTACCTGAACTGTTACCCCAATGATTCGGTTCCAGTGTGGCTGACTTTGACACTGGGCGCGAATTCTGATCCCGTGGTCACGGACGCTTTCAGCGTGGTGACATCACCGGTCCCGGACTGGACCGCGAATATATGGCCTGGTCTCCCGAGAGTACCCGATTTCCAGAACGATCATTTTGAGATCATCGTAAATGAAGGCTATGGCTGCGGGCAAACCTTTGTGGTTGCGGGTTGTACTAGCGGAACCCCGTACAATTTCAACTTCAACTTCGATCCGCCCGCATTCGTGGCGCCGGCAAACCTGAATCTCAATCCTGGCGATTCTTACACCTGGCTGTTCGGAACATTTGCGCCCAGCGCTGGACCGGTACCGGCGGGCACCTATTCGTTCCCGTACGCGTCGGTCGATTTCTACGTTTCTGATCTTGACATGCTGGACTCCAACGGCTACCCGGAGCAAATAGCTTCCGTGCATCTTGCGGATACCGGTGTGGGCGCTCCATTCGAGCGGACCGTGGTGCCGGAGCCGACGACATGGGTGTTTGCGATCTCGGGCTTGGCGATGACGGCGGTCGGCACCCTTCGACGGAAGCGGCGATAAGCAGAAGGCGGCGCCGCGTAGTGGAAGACGGGCGCGTGCAGCGCCGCCCTTTGCTTTTGCCGTGCGAGGGCGGAGACTGATTTTCCGTGGTATGCCGGGGGACCACCCCTCTTGTCCGATCAACGTTACAGCGTGTGCATTGGTGCAGACCAACGCGCGCTTACCTCCCGGTGCGATAGCTGCAGGCCGTTAAACGGGAGGCAGGTCGACGCATTACGGAAGGGTCCCCCGGCCGGACGAAGGCTCTGATCGCCAGGTACCCCGACCGCTTTGTGTGGTTTGTGAGCGCCGACATCACGCAGCCGGAATCCGCCGTTGTGCTGACCCAGGCGGTGAAAGACGGCGCGCTGGGGCTGGGGAAGATCAAGTACCAGGTGCAGTGCGACGGCCCTGAGATGAAGCTCATGTACGCGCTCCCCGCCGACCTGAATGTGCCGATCCAGATTCACTTTGGCGATGTTCCGCAAGCTTCAGGCAACCGGGTCTTTAACGGCGGTTTTAAGCGTTTCCACGCTATGCTCAAGGCGTTCCCGAAGACGAAGTTCATCGCGCGCGCGGACACGTTCTGGGCCAGTGTGCGCGGGGCACCACCAACCCGAATCCCCGCCTGCACGGGAAATGCATTGCCCGGCAGACACTGACGAGCGTCCAGAAGATGTCGAAGCCCGAGGTATATCACAAGATCCGTGGGGAGAACGGGGCGAAATTGCTGGGGCTGAAGGCGTAGCCCGGCTTAGCTTCCGAAAACTCAGGCGCCGAAAACTCTCTCGAAGATGGCGTCCACGTGCTTGAGCTGGCGTTCCACCGAGAAGGTTTCCACGAGCTTTTCTTTGGGCACCAGGGCGGTGATTTCGGCGTTGGCTTCCACGGAGGCGCGGAAATCAGATTCGTTGTCCCAGGCGTCCATGGCCAACTGCTGGACGACTCGGTAGGCGTCCTCGCGGAGCATGCCGGCGGCGGAGAGATCGAGGAGGAGCTGGCCGGAGAAGACCAGGCCCTGGGTGAGATCCACGTTCCGGCGCATGCGCTCCGTGTAGACAAACATACGGTCCACCAGGTCGCGGGTCTTTTCGAGGAGGTAGTCGGCCAGGATGGTGGAATCGGGCAGGATGACGCGCTCGACCGAGGAGTGGGAGATGTCGCGTTCGTGCCAGAGGGCGTTGTTCTCCCAGGCAGCCTGAGCGTTGGCGCGGACCACACGGGCGAGGCCGCAGATCTGCTCACTGACGATGGGGTTCTTCTTGTGGGGCATCGCCGAGGAGCCTTTTTGCCCTCGTGCGAAGTATTCGCTGGCTTCACGAACTTCGGTGCGTTGCAGGTGGCGGACTTCGAGGGCGATCTTCTCGCACAGCGAGGTGAGGGTGGCGAGCGTGGCGATGAACTGCGCGTGGCGGTCGCGCTGGATCACCTGGGAGGCCACGGGCGCGGGATACAGGCCGAGGCGCGAGCAGATGGCCTCTTCGGCGGCGGGGCCAATGTGGGCAAACGTTCCCACGGCGCCGGAGATCTTGCCGACGCGAAGATCCTCAGTAGCAGCTTCGAGCCGCTTGATATTACGTCCGGCTTCTTCGTACCAGATGGCAAGTTTCAGGCCAAAGGTGACGGGTTCGGCGTGGACACCGTGGGTCCGGCCGATTTGCACGGCGTGCTGGAATTCAAGCGCTCGGCGTTTGAGAACGGCCTGGAGATTCTTCAGGCCAGCCATAACGATGCCGGCGGCCTGGCGGATTTGCAGAGCCTGTCCGGTATCCACGACGTCATTTGACGTCATGCCGTAATGGAACCAGCGGGAGGCTTGCGCGTGGCCGGCGGCGGCCATGGATTCGGCAACCGCAGTGGTGAAGGCGATCACGTCGTGGCGCGTGATCTTTTCAATTTCGAGGCAGCGCTCAACACTGAAACCGGCGTGCTCGCGCAGCAGTCGCGCGTCTTCCACAGGCACGACGCCCATTTCGGCGAGGGCTTCGGAGGCGGCGAGTTCAACTTCCAGCCATTGCTGAAATCTGTTCTGGTCGGTCCAGACGGCTCCCATTTCGGGGCGGGTATAACGAGCTATCAAGCGGTGAAAACCTCAGTCTTTTGTTTTTGTTCGGCGATGATCAGGTTCGGGGTCAGGCCGCGCTTTTCCAGCGTCTGGCCAGCTCCGACCCGGACGATTTCTGGGTGGTTGTTGTGTTCGCTCAAGTGGCCAAGGATCAGGGTTTGGACGCCCGAATCGAGGTCATTCTGCAGAAAGTCGCAGGTACTGTCGTTGGACAGGTGGCCGTTGCGGCCCATCACGCGCTGCTTGACGCTCCACGGGTAGGGTCCGACTTTGAGCATGTCGAGATCGTGATTCGATTCGAGGAGCAGCATTTGGACGCGGCGGAGGTGCTGGCGGAGGGATTCCGTGACGTAGCCCAAGTCGGTGGCGACGCCGACTTTGACGCCTTCAGCCATAAACGTATAGCCGACGGGGTCAATGGCGTCATGCGGGATGGTGAAGCTTTGGACCGCGATATTGCCGATCATCCAGCCGGATCCGGCCTGAAACTGCTCAACAACGGACGGGATTTCGGTCTTCTGGCCATCGGGGTTGGTCCAGTCGATTACCGGAGCAGTCAGGCGGGAGAGGTAGACGGGGATGGGCTTCTTTTTGCGGTCACGGAAGCGGATGAGGCGAGGGAGGCCCGCGACGTGATCGGAGTGTTCGTGGGTGATGAGAACGGCATCCAGGTCTTCGGGCGATTCGCCAATTTCGGCGAGGCGACGGCTCAGTTCCTTCACGCTGAGGCCCGCATCGATGAGGATACGGGTTTTCGACGTGGCCAGGAAGGCTGAGTTTCCCGCACTGCCGCTGGCCAGCACGCAAAACCTGACGATGACAATTCTCCTTGATTATGTTTTAGCAGGCCCCCGCGAATGGCACAAGAGTGAACTTGCGGGGGCCTGCCGGACGGGCGCTGCTTAGGCTGCGGACATCTTCGCTTTGATGACGTCCACGAGTTCCTGAACGGCCGCCGCGCTCTTGTGGAGGGCTGCGGATTCGTCTTCGGTCAGCTTAATTTCATAGATCTTCTCGATGCCGTTCGCGCCCAACTTGCAGGGCACGCCGACGAAGAGACCGTTGATGCCGTACTCGCCTTCGAGGTAGGCGGCGCAGGGCAGAACTTTCTTCTTATCGCGCAGGATGGAGTCGGCCATTTCAACGGCTGCGGCGGCGGGGGCGTAGTAGGCGCTGCCGGTCTTGAGGAAGGCAACGATTTCCGCGCCGCCCTTGCGGGTGCGGTCGACGATGGCGGCGAGGCGCTCTTCCGAGATGAGTTCGGTGAGCGGGATGCCAGAAACGGAGGAGAGGCGGACCAGCGGCACCATGGTGTCACCGTGACCACCGAGGACGACGGCCGTAACGTTCGTGACCGCGACGTCGAGTTCCTGGGCGATGAAGGTCCGGAAACGGGCGGTGTCGAGGACGCCGGCCATACCGATGACGCGATTTCTGGGGAAGCCCGACACCATAAGAGCCACCTGCGCCATAGCGTCGAGGGGGTTGGTGACGAGGATCAGGATGGCGTTGGGCGACTGCTCAACAACCTTTTCGGTGACGGCCCGGATGACGTTGTAGTTGGTGATCAGGAGGTCGTCACGGGTCATGCCAGGCTTGCGGGCGATGCCGGCCGTGATGATGACGACGTCGGAGTTGGCCGTGGGGGCGTAGTCGTTGGTCCCGGTGATGGTGACGTCAAAACCTTCGACGGGGCCAGCCTGGAGCAGGTCGAGACCCTTGCCCTGGGGGATGCCTTCGGCGAGGTCAACCAGGACGACATCGCCCAGTTCCTTTTTGGCGGCCCAGACGGCACAATTCGCGCCAACATTGCCGGCGCCGACTACTGTGATTTTCTTACGCAAGTGAATATGGTCCTTTCGGGTGTTCTGATGCTGTTGAAGAAGCGCTGTTTGAGAAGCGAGGAAGAACTCACCAGTATATCGCCCGTGCCTGTTTATCGGCGCTTGGTTCGGAGGGAGATTCGAGGCTAATCTTCAGCGTGGGGTTTGGGCGGGTATTTGGGCTTGCGTTCGGCTTTGGGGATGATGACGATCGCGGGTTTGACGCGGCCCAGCCGCTCGCGGGCGATAGCGCGCACTTCGGTTCCGGCGTTGAACTTCTTCGGCTTGCGTGGCTTGGAGGGCATTTGCGGTCGCCTGATGCCATTTTAGCGGAATTGTGAGTTCAGGCGAGCGGAACCATGGGGATGTCGGTTTGCGGGAAATCGCGACCTTTCGCCAGCACAGATTCGCCAACGGCTTTCGCGAGACCGTAAACGAAGCAATCACCCCAATTTAGTTGTGCGGGATGGCGTCCCTTGCCAAACTTTCGCCAGGCGCGAAGTGCTGCGTCGGCTTGCCTTCCGTCGAAAGGCGTAACCGTCAGACCCGCGTGGAAGATAAAGAGTTCCAGATCGACACGCGCATCAGGACCGAAGCGACCTTCGAGAACCATGCCCGCTTCGACGACGGTCACGGCGGAGACGAGACGCTTCGGATCGCGGGCCAGGGCGGAAAGCATGGCATCACGTTCGGGTTCGCGCTGGAGGATAGCAACTAGTGCCGAGGTATCGATAACCATGGATTTAGTTGGGCAGGCCGTGCTCGTCGTAGCCGACCAGATCGTCGTCCGAACGAGGGTCAATGACTGGGCGGGCGGCGCAACGATCAGAGATCTCGCGGAGGCGTTCCAGCCAAATAGGGTCAGGATTAGATTGACGCTCGCGTTGCAAGCGTTCGCGCAGGGAATGGCGGACCACGTCGGTTAGGGACTCGCCGGTAAGGCCAGCCAGTTCGCGCGCAAGTTGGTAAACTTCCGCATCCTTGATGTTCAGCGGCTTAGTGACGGTAGCCATACTCCATATCCTACTCCATTCCTCCACTGCGCGCAACGCACACGTCTTGCTTACAGCGACGGCTGGGGAGGCTTGACGGGTTCCCAGGCGGCGGCGCCTTTGCGTTTGGTCTGGCGGCGGTAGAGTTTGCCGTCTTCGACCGCATAGAGCCAGTCGCGGTCCGGGCCCCCGAAAGCTACGTGGCTGACCACGCTGCCGTACTTCGGCGGGTTCAGGATCATGTCCATGCGGCCGCTGGCGCTCTCCATTTCGATGCCCATAATCGTCCCGCGGTACATGTTGCCGGAGTTATCGACCGCGATTTCAAGGGCGGTGTCCAGACGATTCTGTTCGGAGGTCTCCATGCGGAAGAAGGGGGCTCCGTGTTCCAGGCTCCCATCGGCGGCGACGCGGAAGGACCAGGGTTCGCGGGTCTTGGCGTCCACCACGTTAAGGAACGCGTGGTCGGGAGTGAGAGCCAGGGCGGTGGGTGCCTCAATGCCGCCGCCTGAGTAAACAGTCCGGCGCTGACCTTTAGCGTCAATCAGGACAACGGTCTTGTGGACCGGGTCAGTGAAATAAATATTGCCGTTCTGGGCGATGGCGAGGTCGAAACCGTCTACGTTGGAGGCTACGGCTTTCTCTGCGCCGTCGGCACCCCAGGAAACGATGCGGCGTCCGGGGGCCTGAATGGCGTAGAGACGACCATCGGGACCGCCGCGCAGAGCTTTCGCGCCACCGGCGTTCTGTTTGAAGACGGCGGGCTTGCCGTCGGCTCCAACCTTGTAAATGCGGTTAGCTTTGGCATCCACGAAGAAGACGTCACCGGCTTTGTTGGCGGCGGTGGCCGCTGCGGCGGTGTAGTCGCCGGCGATGGGTTCCCACTGCTTATCCGGCGTCACAACGTTATAAGCGGGCTGGCGGAAGCTGGGGCCACGACCACCGCCGCCACGTCCACCACGGCCGGGGGGCACGGGAACCAGCGCGGGCGTGTTCTGGGAGACGGAAGCCGGGTAGCCGCGCCACAGCCAGCGGAGAATGTCGGGCATAACTTCCGAGGCGAGGCGGGTGGAGTGGGCTTCGCCGGGGTAGAGCGCGAACTTGTGGTCGTAGCCCGAGAAGTTCATGGCGGCGTCCATCGACTGGTTCTGGAGGGGCCAGTTGCCTGCGTAGGAGTCGATGTCGGCGGTGCCGTCCTGCAGGAAGATGCGGAGGGGGCGTGGCTCGGTTTTCCGGAGCCAGAAGGGGACCTGGTTGGCGCCACGCATATCGACGAAGGTGCCGATGAAGTAGAGGACGCGGTGGAAGACATCGGGGCGATACCAGGCGGCCATGAAAGCGCCAACGGCTCCGGTGGAGGTGCCGCCAATGGCGTGGTCATCAGGGTTGGTGGAGAGGTTCACCTTCTTGGCGACTTCGGGGATGAGTTCTTCAATGAGGAAGCGGGAGAAATTGGGGCGGACATCGTCGTATTCCCAGTCGCGGGAGAAGCGGGCGAGCTGGGTTTCGGGATTGGCGGGGGGGAGATTGCCGGGGTTGACGAAGATGACGGCCATGGCGGGGAGTTCGCCTTTGGCGATCAGGTTATCGAGGACGACGGGGACGCGCATACCGTCGCCGGCGTAACCGCTCCCGTCAAGGAAAACCATGTAAGGGAGAGGCTTGGCGGCGTCGACCTTGGCGGGGACGTAGACCTGATAGTCGTGCGGGACGCCGGGGTAAGTCTTGCCGGGGGCGAGGACGGCTTTGGTGACCGTCCCTTTGGCGACATTGGGCTGCGGCTGGGAGTCCGGGCCGAAGTTGGCGGGCTGTGGCTGGGCGAAGGCTGCGCCGAGAGAGAGGACGGCTGCGAGGAGGAGCTTTTTCATAGAAGGATCAGAGTGATTCTATCGCGTCGGGTGGATCGAATATACTGGCTGCCAATGAGACGCATAATTCTTCCGTTCCTGATGGCCGTGCTGGCCTCCGCCCAGGGGCCGGTACCGGATTTCCGCGCGGACTCCACGTTCACCGGCTCGGCCCTGACGGGGTGGAAGCCGCTGGGCGATGCGAAGTGGACCGCCAGCGGTGGTGAGATCACCGGCACGGGCACGGGATGGCTGGTGAGTGAGAAATCGTGGCAGGATGTCGGGTTCTTTGCGCGGTTCCAGTGCAAGGGCGAATGTAAGACGGGGGTTTTGCTGCGGGCGCAGAAAACTGGGGCCGGGATGAAAGGGATTCTTCTCTCGCTGGCGGTGGGCGATGAGTTTAGTTATTCAGTCACGTTGGATGCCGCTGGAAAAGAGTTGAGCCGGACGAAGCTGGCGGCGGTAGGGCCGTTTATTCGGGTCGCGCCGGCGGCGAATGCGGCTCCGGCGCCGGGGCGTGGTGGTGGCGGACGGGGGCCGGGCCGGGGTGGTGCGGGCAAAGGCGGGAAGCCGATGTCGCTGCCGGTCCCGCTGGCTCCCTTGGCACCTCCGCCTCCGGGGTTCCGGGCGGACGGGTGGAATGAGATTGAGCTGATGATGAACGCGAATATTCTGCGGCCTGTGCTCAACACGGGCGTGGATTATGACCCGGTTTCGACCGAAGATACGTCGGGATACGGTCCGATGGCGCTGTTCGTAGGGGGCGGCGAGGTTCGGTTCAAGGATGTTTCGTTCAAGGACCTGCATTCGCAGAAGATTCCGGTGGAGCAGACGTCGAGCCGGTTCCGCGTGCAGAAGATCGACGAGTTCTATTACGCGTGGGGGACGGCGATTGCGGACTTCAACCATGACGGCATTCCGGATATCGTGGCTGGGCCCTATATCTACCTAGGTCCGGATTTCAAGGAGCGGCAGGAGATTTACATCGGGCAGAGTTATGCGCCGGGGACCCAGTTTACTCCGAATATGGTGACTTACGCCTATGACTTTACGGGCGACGGGTGGCCCGATGTCCTGGCGACCGAGAGCCGACCGATGGTGCTGTATGTGAATCCGCGGGGTGAGAACCGGCGGTGGGACAAGTACCCGGTGCTGACGGGCGTGAATACGGAGATCACGCTATTGAAGGATCTGGATGGCGACGGGCGGCCGGAAGTGATTTTCGGGACGGCGAACGGGTATTCCTACGCGAAGTATGATCCGGCGAAACCGACGGAACCGTGGGCGCAGCGCCGGATTTCTGATCCGAGCGTTGTTTATGCGCACGGGCTGGGCGTGGGGGATATCAATGGCGACGGACGTCCGGACGTTCTGAATGCAGCGGGGTGGTGGGAGCAACCGGCGGCGGGATCGGGAGAAGGTGTTTGGAAATACCATCCGGTGGCGTTTGGGCGTTGGGGGAGGTCAGAGGGCGCGGGTGGCGCGGAGATGGCTGTCTATGACGTGAACGGGGATGGGCTGAACGATGTGGTCTGCGTGCTGAACGCGCACGGCTTCGGGCTGGCCTGGTTTGAACAAAAGCGCGTAGGCGGTGAGATTACCTTTGAGCGGCATATCGTGATGGATGATTTTGCCACGAAGAATGCCGGGAACGTGACCATTTCGGAGATGCATGCGGGGCTGGCGGCGGATGTGGATGGGGACGGGATTCCGGACTTCATTACCGGGAAGCGGCATTTCTCGCATCTGGAGAGCGATACGGATGCGGACGCGTGGGGCGAGCCGGTGCTGTATTGGTTCCGGACGGTGCGGAATAAGAAAGCTCCCGGGGGTGCAGAGTTTGTGCCGGAGTTGATTCACAACCGGTCGGGAGTGGGGTCTCAGTTCTCGGCGGGAGATTTGAATGGCGATGGAGCTCTGGACATCGTGACATCGACGAACCGGGGGACGTTCATCTTTTGGGGCAGTGCGAAAAAAGGCAGGAAGTGAACCTGCGACGGAAGCGCGCACACACTTTTTGAAAATATCGAGGCGATCCGAAAACTACAGCAGAGCCCAGGTTACCTGTCGAAGAAGCTGGCACCGGGCGGGGATTCGTGGCGGGAGAAGGATTCCTGGTAGTCTGGGGCGTACACCTCGGTCACTTTGTAAGTGCCGCCGGTAATCCAGTTGCCTTTGTCATCTTTGGTGATGGAGATGGACTGAATGAAGACGTGACCCCAGAAGAGCCATTTCCCGTTGATGTTGTGGACGAAATAAACACGAACCGGATCGAGCTGGAAGATGCGGGCGTTCGGCTTGCTTTTGAAGGTAAAGATGCGGTCTTTCACGTCATCGAGTGTGATGGGATTCTGTTGGTGACAGGCCAAATCGAAGACGTCGGCCGGGAAGCCCTGTTCGGTGGTCAACTGCAACGTATCGTTAATTTCAATCATTGAACCCATAGTTTTGTCTCCGTTTCAATTCTGATGAAGTAAGTTATTCCGATGTTAGGGGAAAGCGCGCCTGGAGGGCTCGAAAACCATTCCAGTAAAAGTCATGCAGGGCGTCTTCGAAGTAGTAGAACGTTGAGGACCACTGGACAATGCAGCGTTGCCCGTCCTCAATGTCAATCACGCGGATGGAAGCCACATACTTCTGGACCTGTTCTCCCCATGGACCAGCGTGCCAGCGGTAGGTGTAGTGGAAATTGGCGTTGTCCATCATGATCAGTTCCTCGGTGGTAGTGGGCTGACCAGGGAAGGTGAGTTCGCGCCGAAGAGCGTTGGTGTTGGTCTGCCCTGCCGGAACTTCAGAGAGCACAATATCGGGGTGCCATTTGTGGATGGTGTAGAAACCGCCAATAACGTCCCAGACTTCACTGGCGGAGGCACCGAGTTCTACGGACTGGGCAACATACCAGTCGCGGCAGGTTTTGGAATAATTGTCAGGTGACATGAGGGTTCCTGTCAGGCTTCAGGCCGCTGGCCCCAGGTAGCGCCAACGGGGAACATAGTTACCTTTGCCGTCGTAACGGGGAATCGCCATGAGGGCAAGAGCGTGTTCCTGCATGTTGAACATGGCTTCGATGGCGCGCCAGAGCGCGGCCTGGTCGCCATTAGCCCATGTGGCGTGGAGCTGATCCACCATTTGGGTGTAGGTTTTGTCGAAGGCGTCAAGGAGATGCTCGACGGCGCCGGTTACATGGTCGCGGTCATAGCCGCCCTTCGGGAGTTTGCCGGCGGGCCACACTTCCGGGAAGGGTACCGCTTCCTCACCAAAGATCCACTTGTCTTTTTCGACGGGTGATTCCACAATTTTGTACCCCTGGCGGACCTCGGCGAAGCGGTAATAGTGGGAGAGGTCGTTGGGGTCGAAATCGAGGGGCGAGCCGGTGGAGCCTTCGCCTTGTTCCTTGATGGTGCTGATGGCGTGTTTGACGGAACTGAGGTTATCGATGGCCCAGCCGGTGCGGGGCCCGATGACCTGGCGATCCAGTGACAGCGGGGGTTGAAGAGATTCGAAAGCCGCCGCAATCGCGTCGTAGAAATCGCCGATGGTGGCGAAATGGTCCGAAGTGGAAGGCGGGGCATGCTGGCCGGTGACGACGTCAACTTCGGGCTGCTCGATGGTCATGAAGGTGGTGAGTGAGGCCTGATTGAGGCCGTCAATTTCAACCACAAGATCCGGCATGACGCCGCCGGGGAGACCTTTCGCCGGGTAAGTGGGGACGCGGCCGGCAAGCTGCGGACGTCCACCTATAGCGGTGAGCATATTGCAGGCGAACCCCATGTGCTGCATCTCTTCCTGAACAACTTCGCGGATGGAGACAGCTACGGGATGCTTCTCGTTTTTGATTGACCACAAAGCCGTCAGGTAGGGCGGCAGAGTGGCGAATTCCAGGGTAATGGCGGACTGCAGGGCGGTCTGCAGCCATTCCATCGTGTTGCGCTGGTCGAGCGCACACTTCATGAGTTCCTGAATGGTTGAGGCGGAGTTAAAGAACATCATGGCCTAGGCAGCCCCCGAGTTGAGATAGTCGCCGAGGCGCATCGACATGGCGGTCAGCGTGAGAGTTGGGTTGACGGCGGAACCGGTGGGAAAGACGGCGTTGGAACAGACATAAAGATTGTCGGTGCCGAAGACGCGGAGGTTTTCATCGACAACACCCTGATCGGGAGTTTTGGCCATACGGCAGGTGGATGTCATATGGTGACCGGACTGGGTGCGGATCGTCTTCTTCTCCACTTTGTAGCCCATGGCGAGAATCACCTTCTCCATAAGGTCGAGGCGCCGGTTGACTACCTGCTGAAACTCGGGAGGGCGTGAGAAGTCGATCTGGGTTTGGGGAAGGCCGAAGCGGTTCAGGCCGCGTCCGGCAGAGACGCGGTTGTCGTGGTGGCCACGGTCATCCATAAACGCCTGAAGTTCCTGAGTGCGGCCACCCTCAACAATGGCATCAATCTGGGCGCGGGTCTTACCCTGGATCATGAGGCTGGCGATATCGACATTGGGCTGGGTACGGTCTTTGAAGAGGAAGATTTTGCCACCATCTTCCTGTAGTTCCGGGGAGTCGTAGGTTCGCGACATGAGTGTGGGGAAATCGTACTCCTGAAACCACTCTTCCGTGTTGTGCGCCAGGCTGCCACGAACAATGAGGAAGGGGTGGGAACTGATGAAACGGCCAACCAGATCGAAATCATTGCCGATACCGTTCTCCCAGTAGACGCTTTTGGAAGTCTGGAGCAGCTTGGGCGTTTCGTAGGACCCGGCGCAAACGATGATCGTGTTGGCGCGAACCGTGTAGCGTTCGCCGGTGAGAGCGTCCAGATATTCAACGCTCTCGATACGTTTCTTTGACTCAGCGTTGATTTGGGAAACAGGCGCGTTGTGGACAACTTCCAGGTTGAGGTGGCGACCATCTGTGAGGAGTTCTTCAAGGGCAATCTGACCGGAGAAGCGAGCCCCGAAGGGACAGTACTTGCAGGTTCCGGTGGTCATGCATTTGCGATAGCGCGCAATGGGGAGTTTACCGGGCTTGATGCCGAGTTCTTTAAAAGCGGCTATCATTTCTCCATCGGCGGCGGTCCAGGGAAACGGGGGACGGGGGTAGGGCGTGGTCCGTGCCGTCCAGCCTTCGGAATCATCGCCACACACGGAGAGATATTCCTCGGCGCGACCATAGTACGGTTCGAGCGTGTTGTAGGAGATGGGCCAGTCGGCGCCTTCTTTGGTGCGGGAGAAGACCTCGAAGTCTTCAGGCTTAAAGCGGAGGCACCAGCCGCCCCAGTGGACGGTGGAGCCGCCGTACATGGAAACACGGCCATCGTCGAAGCTCCATTCGGTTTGGCCGACGGACTGGTTTTCGCCCTTCTGGTCGTAACAGTAGTCGTAGGGGCGGCGGTCACGGACGAGGTAGTCCCACCAGGCTCGGCGATCCTGCGCGGGGACTTTGGGACCAGCGTCGAGGATCAAAATGGAGGCGAGGCGATTGCTCTCCAGGATGGTTTTGGCGACGGTGGAGGCGGCTACTCCGGAGCCGACGAAGACGTAATCAAATTCGCGGATCTTCATGCAGTCTGCCCTTCTGCCGAGCGTGCCCGGGGCTTGCGGTTATAGCGGGAGCCTCCGATGAAGCCCTTGTAATTGCTGCCCTTCCAGGACTTAAAGCCGGCTTTGGCGACCTGGACGCGGATGAATTCATTGATGACGTAAACCTTGGCGTGCGCGACCCGGGTGAGGGGTGGAGGTGGAGGGTCGGGCATGCCGTGTTCGAGGAGGAGCTGCTGATAAGCGGCATCCTCACCGTACTTATTGATGAGTTCCGTGAGGCAAGAGGCGGCATTGGAGTATTCGCCGGTGTAGCTGGGCGCGACGCGGGTCTTGGCGTGCACGAACTCGAGCCAGTCACTCTTGATATTCACTGAATCCTGACCGATGTCCTGCCAGACGCGACCGATGGCCTGGAAGAGACGCCAGAGGATGTCGATTTCGCGGGCGGTCAATTCCTGAATGTCGCCGGGAAGCAGATCTGCCGAGAGTGAGGTGCTGCAATAGACGTCCGTTTCAAACATGAAGGGATTGGCTCCTATTGAAAGATGGTGTTGAGAACGGAGGCCAGACGCAGGCCCCCTTTAAGAAGCTGGCTGCGCATGAGGTCGCGTTGCTGGCCGATGTAGTCGTACGAAATTTTGTTGCCGGCCGGCAGAACGTAGAGCTTGGGTCGCACGGTAACATCTTCGTCGGCCCAGTTGAGGGTGGAGCCCTGCTGTAAGGCAGAGGGGTCGGGCGCATGGTCGATAAAGGCCGCGTATTCTGTGTAGCCGAGGCGCTCGAAGTCGACCATCTCATCGTCCCAGGTTGCGTGGAGGTTGGTCTTCCAGCGGTCGAGCCAGGTGACGCTTACCTTATTGCCGCCGAGGTCTGTGCCGCCGACGTGGAGTGGCTGGTGGAGATCACCCATAAGGTGGACGAGGAAGCGGAGGGAAGTGTCGGCATTGAGGGGCTCGGTTTCCTGGGGATTGCAGGCGCCTTTGGAGGTACCGTCGCTTTTGTCGGTGAGGGCTTTGACGGAGTAGAGCGAGTCGCGGGAGCCGGTGCGGAGGAACGTGCGGAAGGCGTCGATGGCGACGACGAGATCGCCACAAGCGTCCTTGGGCGCAGCGGCATAGCTCGCGGTGCCGTCGGGGACGGTGGCGAAGTGGAGGCGTTTGTATTTATCGAAGCGGGGATCGGTGCGGAGTTCGTCGGGCCAGTTGGCGACGTCGGCCAGGGTGCGGCCTCCGAGGATCTTGGTGATCTTTTCGCGTACCGGGGGAGTGAGGTGGCGCTGAGCGACCTCGGCGACGACGCGGTGTCCCGTGGGTCCCCAGGGA
Source organism: uncultured Acidobacteriia bacterium (assembly GCA_903929755.1). Lineage (GTDB taxonomy): Bacteria > Acidobacteriota > Terriglobia > Bryobacterales > Bryobacteraceae > BOG-234. Next base: position 107,576 of record CAIYVZ010000084.1, on the reverse strand, counting down.
AGTGCGGAAGGGGCCAGGAGAGTTACCAGAAAGATGGCGCGGAAAGATAGTTTCACAGGAGATCCAGTTCAGTGAGGACGACAGGCCAGGGTATGGCGAAGGAGACGGAGGCACCGCCGCTTTGCGCGGAGAAATGCATGGCGACGGGGGAGTGAGAATCGCGTTCCAGCCAGACGGAACCGGAATCACCATGCTCGGTGAGTTGGTATTCGAGGGGCGCGTCGCGGAGGGGTTTCACGGTAACTTCGTTGTCGTTGATGCGATCGATGACGCCCTCCGTGACTCCCGTGGTGGAACCTACCTTGATGACGCGCATACCCAGCGCGGGGGTGAGAGCGGGGCCCGGCACTCCGATGTGGAGGAGTTCCAGGACGAATTTCTGATCGGGATTGAGGACGGCGGCGGCGCAATCGAGAGTTGCACTGACGCGGCGAACAATGGCGATGTCGGAAGTTCCGGCAGGCTGGCGGATCGGGTCGCCAAGGCCGGGCCGGGTGCCCGTGAGGACGTGTTTGGCACCGATGATGAAGGTGTCTCCTCCCTTGCTGAGGAGGAAGCCGAGCGTTCCGGGACGCGCCACCTGCGGATTGAAAATCTGGAGTCCTGCGCGGAGCTTGCCGAAGACCAGAGCCTGGTTATTGGTCGGCATTGGCGGAGAAGAGCTTTCCCGGAGTGTGCTTGAGTTTGGCCGAAACGGCAGTATCGAGGTCGGGCATGAAAGTAATTCCCGTGTGGTCTTCGATCCATTCAATGCTCTGAATCACGCTTTCGAAAGTGGCCCCTTTGGGGGCCTCCTTGTTTTCGAGCACGAAAGCGACGGCGCGCATTTGCCCCTTGTCGTTCTTGCCGAAGACGACTTTGTAGAAGTGGGTGGGGACGGCGACGTTGTTCTTGCCGATGCGTTTGAACTCAACCTGGCCATTGGCGGTGGCGGGGCTTTCCTCTTTGGGATCGAAGAAGAAACCTCCTGTGTAGACGATGATCGGGGAGGTTTCGGTGGACCATTTACGGACCAGATCTTCCAGATTCTTCCAGAAGACGCGGTTGAGTTTGGGAGCCTGTGGGGCCATATTGGAGAGGAAAAAGCTCTCGTTTTTCAGGTCCTTGCTGCCGAAATCCGCAGCGGGGGCCATGTGTCCCCTGTCAAAACCCTTCTTTTCGTAGTCGGTAAGTTCGGAACGTTCGCCGGGTTTCAGGAGGGGGTCGGGACGGAAATTGTCCGTGCGGGCGGAGGATGGATCCCATTGAGTTTTATTGAAGCCTTCGCAGACCCAGAGAGGGATCTTGTCAAAGGCGCTGTGTTCGAGGACATAGCCCTTGCGATAGATGATGGTGGTGGAGCCGAAGTTTTGGTCGGGAGCCAGTTTGGGGACGCCATTTTCGCCACAATTTTTGGTGACAGCAGCCTGCTCGTCGGGAGTTAACGCCGCTTCAGCGTGGCGTTGCCTCTTAATGGGAGGCCGGACGGCGAGGCGAACCTGGCTAAACGATGCCGCTGTGGAGAGGAGAAATAATGCAACTACTGCATGCCGAACGCGGAGAAATGGACGCATAGAGTAGATCTATATTCAACGAAGAAAGAGCAGATGTCAATTAGAAAATCCGCAGGAAGTACGCCCCCCCGCACCTGGTCAGTTCGTTAGCGTCCGCCGGCTACGTCGATGATGGCTCCGGTGGTGAATGAGGCTTCGGGGGAGAGTAGCCAGAGGATGGCGTTGGCGACTTCTTCGGGCTGGCCTCCGCGCTGCATCGGGACGAGGGATTTGACTCGGTCAACACGGCTTGGTTCTCCGCCTTTGGCGTGCATTTCGGTATAGATGAAGCCGGGACGGACGGCGTTGACCCGGATGCCTTCTTCGGCGACTTCGCGGGCGAGACCCAGGGTGAAAGTGTCGATGGCTCCCTTACTGGCGGCGTAGTCGACGTATTCGTTCGGAGAGCCGGATTTTGAGGCTCCGGAGGAGATGTTGACGATGGCTCCGCCGTGGCCCGCGTGGCGGGTGGACATACGCTTCACGGCTTCTCTGGCGCAGAGCATGGTGCCGAGAACGTTGACGGCGAAAATGCGGCTGATGCGGGCTGCGTCCAGGGCTTCGAGGCGCATTTGCGTTTCGAGGGTTGCGGCGTTGTTGACGAGGGCGGTGATGGGGCCAAGAGTGGCGTCGAGCTGTTTGAAGAGCGCGACGACTTCCGCTTCGGAGCTGATATCGGCCTGGAGCGCGATGGCTCGGCCACCACAGGCCTCGATGTCACGGACTTGCGCTTCCGCAGCGGCGTGATCGCGAAGGTAATTCAGGCAGACGGAGTACCCTCGTGAGGCGGCGAGCCTGGCCGTGGCTGCGCCATTCCCTCGGACGGCTCCGGTGACGAGCAGGACTGGTGGGGTGGTCATTGTTCGGACGAAAGGGACTTGACCAGTTCGTACAGGAACTTCTGGCCTTCGTAGTAGGACCGGACCAGCATACGTTCGTCGCGACCGTGGGCCCGAACATCGTCGCGGTCGATAAAGAGGCCCTGTGCTCCATAGGAAGGGATACCCAGAACGCGCAGGTAGCGGCTGTCGGAACCTCCGACTGCCATGCTGGGGACGGCTATGACGCCGGGCCACATGATGTCGGTCAGGCGTTCGAAGGCTTTGAGGACGTCGGGCCGCAGGGGGGAAGCGGGGCTGCTGCCTTCATCTTTGGTGACGGTGACGGTGACCTTGTCTCCGGCGACCTGCTTCAGGACAGACAGGACATTGGCGATGGTGTCAGTGGGCAGGATGCGGCAGTTGATGTTGGCGGCGGCGAGTTGGGGCAAGGCGTTTTCGGCGTGCCCGCCTTCGAGCAGGGTGGCCACGCAGGTGGTGCGCAGCATGGCGTTGAGGGGTGCGGAGGTGGCTGCGATTTTCTCCATAGCGGCCTGATTACCTTCGGCAAGCTGGGCGAGATCAATGGCCAGTTGTCCGGTCTCGACCTTGGCCAACTGCCGGAAGTAGACGCGAGTGACGTCGGTCAATTCCATGGGGAAACTATGGGTGGCGAGACGGGAAAGCGCTGCCGCGAGGTGGTAAATGGCGTTATCGGGGACGGGGCGGGCACTGTGACCACCTTTATTACGAACCTCGAAGCGGAAGTTGGAGAAGCCTTTCTCGGCGAGGCCGATTTCATTGGAAACCCGTTTTCCGTTGATGAGCATGCCGCGCGCACCTTCGTTGAGGGCAAATTCGGCGTCAATCAGCTCGCGGTGGTTCTTGAGCAGCCAGTCAACGCCGTTGAAGGGTCCGCCGCCTTCTTCGTCGGCAGTGAGGGCGACGATGATGTCCCGGGAGGGGCGAAAACCTTCGCGTTTGAATTTGATGAGATTGGCGACCCAGATGGAGGCCTGCGCTTTGTCGTCCGCGGTGCCCCGGCCGTAGAAGTAGCCATCTTTTTCGCTGAAGACGAAGGGATCCATGGTCCAGTCTTCGCGGAGGGCTTCCACCACATCCAGGTGAGCGAGCAGGAGGATGGGTTTGCGGGTTCCGGAGCCACGGTAGCGGACGACGAGGTTCGCCTTTTTGGGGGCCGCTCCCCCGACGAAGATATCCGCAGCGGGGAACCCAGCCGCTTTGAAGCGGGCAGCGAGGGCTTCGACCAGCGGCGTGGTGCTGCCGGTGGTGTAGCCGGTGCGGCTTTCCACCATCTCCTGGCAGATCTGGCGGGCAAGCTTCTGGTCCGCATCAGGAAGCGTGTTCTGGGCGGCCAGAACTCTGAGCGTCAGCAGGAAAACGGCGAGGGAACGAAGCATGGGAATGATTGTCCCACGAATCGGCCCGGCAGCATTTGACTAGCGGCGGCGGCCGAAGGGGCGGCCGCCGGAGGGGGGGCGGGGGCTGCTGCCACCGGGGCTGCCGAAGCGGCGTCCGCTGGGTGGGGCGGAAGGGGCGGCGCGGCGATCTTCGCTGCCGGGGGAGCCGAAGCGTTTGCCGACTTCGGGAGTATCGTTCGATTTCCCAAAGCGGCGGCCTGTGTCGGGGCTGGCTTCGGGGGAAGATCCGGGGCGGGACGGGGTGGCCGAGGGCGAGGAACTTCCGCTGCCGGACTGGCGTGAGGAGAAGCTGGAGTTCTTGTAACCTCCGGACTGCACGTAGCGGCTGGTGGAGTAATTCTGCTGGGTGAAGGTCCCGTGGGTGCCGTATTTGGGCGCGGACTGGGGAGTTTCGGTTCCGTACCAGCTTTGGCCGGAGCGGACGGCGGTTTGGTAGCCGTTGTACTGGGTGACGTAGATGGGCTGATAGTTGCGGCCCCAGAAGAGTTCCCGCATGATCAGGTACTGCGGAAGCCAGGTCCAGACGCTGCTGCCTGAGGGTCCGGCGGACCAGTAGCCGTAGTGATTACGCTCACCGGGAGGGGCCATGTAGGCATAACCGGCGGGCTGGGCGACGGTGGTGGCCTCAGAATCGTAGAGGCCTTCCGGCTTGTGGGCGATGGCCATGCCGAGATTGTTCTCATTGGCGCGGTAGGCGGTGGCGGGAACGTCCACCCAGTTGGTGTCGCTGGAGACTTCGGTCTTCTTGAGGGGGACATCGACGAAGTGGGTTTTAACGGTCTTGAGCTTCTCGCGCCAGATGCGATCCTGACCACTTTCGGAGGCTTCGAGGTCTTCGAGAATCTTATCCCAGGAGTCGTAGAGCTGGCCGGAGAGGGCTTTCAGTTCCTCGGCCTTGGTTGAACTGGCGGAGACGGCCTCATTGAGGGCGTTATCGGCAGTGATGAGGGCGGCAATTTGGGGTCCGGTTGCCTTGCCTGCGGTGGCGGCGGCACGAGCCTCGTTGGTAGCCTGCCACTGGGTTTCGGCGCGCTCGGGGGCCGAACGGAGGGCGTTGAGGCGGCTATCGAGATCGTTCTTTTTGGCGGGCCAGTCGCGCGCGGCCTTTTCGACAATTTGCGCCAGGGGGGTGACGTCGGCGGCGGCGAGTTTCTGGTGCGCCTCAGTCATCTTCGTGAGATGGAAGGGCAGATTGCGCTGGAAATCGAGCCAGCGGTTGGCTTCCCCGACGACGGTGGCGGATTCATCGAGCGCGGCCTGACGGTTGCGGTGCTGGTCGGCGAGGAGTGACTCAATGCGGACGATGGCCTCTTTGCCTGAGGATTCCGGGCCCGAAGACTTGGAAACCTGCTCGACGTTCTTGCGGGCGGCTTCGGCGCGGTCGAGTTTCGACTTGGCAACGGCGAGTCGCGCGGGCCATTCGGTAGCGACGGCGGTGCCGTTGAAGAGGTCAGGAACTTTGGCCAGATCCTCTTTGACGGTGGTTTCGGCTCGGGTGAAGTCTTTGCGTGCCTGTTCCAGCTTGTCGTTCTCTTTGGCGATCTCATCGCGGAGAGAACTGGGCAGGCTGGAACAGCCGGCGAGCGCGAGAGCTGCCAGGACGATTGTGATATTGCGGTGCATGTTACGCCCCTCGGAAGACAGTGATGTCCGCCGCTTCCAGGCGGGTCCAAATGGACACTGCGAAGGGTTCACCCTCGTATTTGCGGAAGCTCAGAAGGCGTTTGCCGTCCTGCTCCTCGAATTGCCAGGTATAAAAGCCCTGGCCGGTCTCGTGACCTTCAGTGAAACGGCCGGTTTCGCGACTGAAGCGATAGAGCCAGAACTTGCCTTCGAAATCGAGGAAGTCATTGGGATTCTGGCGGGCATCGAGGTCGGACAGGTCGTCTTCGATGAGGCCGAAGTCGTCGAGGGTGAGTTTGCGGCCGTCGAAATTACCATAAACCTCGACGTTGTCGCCGAGATGGACTTCGAGAAAGACGCGACGGCCTCGCCAGGTGCCGGAGACTTCGAACCACTGGTTGCTGCCGGCTTCGAAGACGTCACGCCGGTCGACGGTGAAGTCGACATCGGAGAAATCATCGGCGACACCGGGAACCGAGAGCGTGTCTTTGAGGCGCGCCTCGCGCACGGTGAGATTGGCGAGGTCCTCGACGGGTTTTGGTGTTTTTTTATCCCAGAACATTTGCGATTAGTGACCTGAAGCTGCGGGCAATTCCTTCTGGACCTGCACGGAACCGATGCGGCGTTCGCGCTTGAGGGCTTCGAGTTCGGAATCGACGGTGCCACCCTGAAGGGCGGCGAATTCCGCTTCGAGACCGTCGTCCTTACCGGCGCTGGCGAGTTCGCCGAAGGCTTTGGCTGTGGCTTCTTCTTTCGCGACGGATTTTTCGAAGGTGGCGAGGGTGGCGAAAGCATTATTGGCATTACCCACCCCGGCGAGGGCTTCGGAGACCTTGCGCTGGGCCATGGCGGCGTTCTTGCGGGCGACGAGGGTGTTGGCGGTGCGTTCGCCGTCTTCGATCTTGCGCTTGAGGTCGCCGACCTGAGACTTCAGACTCTCACTGGCGGTGCGGGCGGAGTCGATGGCGGTCTGGAGGGAGGTGACCTGCTTGTCGGACTCGGCCTTTTTGGCGAGCGCCTTCTTGGCAAGGTCTTCATTACCGGCGTCGAGGGCCTGGCCGGCGCGTGCCTTCCATTCGGCCGACTGGCGAACGTATTTCTGGTATTCGGCGTCGAGCTGGTTGTAGTTGCTCATGGCGGAGGCCGAGGCGCGGACTACGTTATTGAGCTCGGTCTTCATGTCCGCGATGGTCTGCTGGACGGTGGCTTCAAAGGTGGCGTCTTCGAGAGCGCTTACTGCCTGGTTGGCCTGACCGCGGGCGACGCGGCCGGTGCGATTGAAGATATCTGAAAAGAATCCCATGGGTTTATGTCCTTAAGAAAGAGTTATGCCAGGTCGGAAGCGAGAAGGTCGCGGGCGTGGAGCACGTCGGCCAGGAGGAAACTGATGCAGGAGAGGATGTCGTCCTCGTCGTCGGGGCCCATCTCCTGGAGTTTACAGAAATTATTGAGGCTGATGGTGGTGGAGTCGCCGTGGGCGAAGAGCTGGAAGTGGGAGGTGGAGATGCCGTTGTTGGCGTCGAGCATTTTATGCAGGACGGAAGGGGTGAGGGCGGCGCCGAGGACGCTGGCGCAGACCATGGAAAAGAAGACGATTTCGCCTTCGAGGACGGCGACGATGGAGAGGCCGCTGTCGGTGTCCTGAATCTGGAGGGCTCCGGGGCCGGTTTCAGTGACGGCGTAGCCTTTGGAGGCGAGCAGTTCGTGGATTTGCGGGAGAACGTTTTGGCTCATAGGTGACGGGTTCCTTAGACAGATACGTAAGCGGGACGGCGGAGGTTCGGAAACCCTGAGTATAGCGGGTTGAGGGGAAGTGCGAGTTGAGCGGCGGGGCACACTTCGGGCAGGGGGATTGGTCATATGGTCCGGTTTCGAGGTGTTTCAGGCGGCTTTTGGCAGGGGTGCGGTGGTTTTTATGTCGAAATGGAAAGCTCCTTTCCAGGGGATGGAGTTGTCCCAGTTGTTGGCGCGGTAGAAACGGGCACGTTCGAGGGCGGTTCGCTGGTTGATTCCGGCGATGAGTTTGGAGGGTGAAAAAACGAAGCCATTGACCTGAAGCGGGGTGGCTTCGGAGATCTCTTCTCCGTCCATAACCATCTGACAGAGAAGGAGTTCGGCTTCTTCGCCGGCTTTGGCTTCGGCTGTTTTGCGGACGGTCTGGAGCTCTTCGAGACGCTTTTCATTCATGGCGATGACGCGGCGAACGCGGGTTTCGTAGAGCGGGATGTTGGTGAAACCGCGTTCGTAGTCGCGCCAGGTCTTGGCTTGGGTGATGGCGGCTTCGACTTCGGGGGAGTTGGCATCAATTTCGCCTTCGTGTTCGTGGTGGCCGAGGCCGTAGGTGTTGTATTCGATGGCTCGGGAGCGGTTGAGACGCCAGTGGTCCTGCGCGATGCAGATGGCGAACTGGGTTTCGACGGGGCCGACAGGGGCGAGGGTGTCGAGGAAGCTCTTTTCGAAAGTGTTGTAGGCGAGACGGTCGGCGTCGTTCATGACATAGAACTGGCCGGTGAGGCCGTGTTGACCAGAAACGTCGGCACGCGCCCTGCTTCAGTGGGGATAACCAGAAACGGTGTCAAGGCCCGGACTTGAGGGCATTTATGGCGGCGCGGACTTTACCGGCTTCGGTTTTGGGGCCGGTGGAGAGGAGCGCGTTGGCTATGTTGGCGAGGTGTCTTTTAGCGGAGATGCCGACGTCTGGATTCGTGTTTGATTGCTTTGGCATGGTTTCTCTCTTTCGGAAGGCGGATTTTGGACCTTCCTGCCCGAAGAGTGGCACGTGTGGCGTGCAGGATTCGTGGCAAACTCGCCGATGTTATTGAAAAGAGGGCGAAAATAAAGTCGGGGCGCACGTCACAGGCGGCGGGCTGGGTGGATATACTGGCAGGAATCGGGAGACGCGATGAAATCAAAAGCCACCCTTCTTTTTGTTGTTGCGGTTGTTGTAGCGGCAATGGTCGCCACATCTTGTACATCGAAACCCGAACAGGCTCCTGCGACGAAGGCCGAACAGCCGTTTGCGTCTGCGGGAAGTATCGAAATGCAACTGGACGGGGGCGACTACACCATTCGCGCCAGTTCTGATGATCGAATCCGCGTCTCGTTTGCAGGCGACTCGGGGAATGCCAACGCGACCCTGACGGCCAGCGGTACGCACGCAAATCTGGCAATTAAGGACACGCCGCATAAGAACTTCCGGGCGACGGTGGAGGTTCCGGCTACGGCAGACCTGACCGTCCGGTTGAGTGCCGGCAATCTTGAAATTTCGGCCATTGCGGGTAATAAGGACATCGACAGCAAGGCAGGCAATGTCTCGATTGCGATCCCGAACTCCGGCGATTACGCGGGCGTGGACGCCGCTGTTACGGTGGGGAATCTGGATGCCGGGCCGTTTGGCGAATCGGGATCGGGCCTGGCCCCGCATCTGAAATGGTCCGGGCCCGGCAAATACACTTTGCACGCTGTTCTGGGCGCGGGGAACCTGGAACTGAAGCGATAAATCGTCGCTTTCAAGAGATTTGAGGAACGCGCGAGGACAATAACCTGGCGTGTTGGCGCTTTGGATGATGATTCGTGGGAAATTCCGGGCAGGCTGGTTCAGGTTAGAGCTGCGGTCATTTGTTTAGGCCTCAGTGGATTTGGCGCTTGCCAAGGAGTGCCTGGATGTCACGTTTGCCGTGGATCACAAACTCGGATTCAATTCGGTCGGCGACCGCCGGAGCGGATATCTCGGCCAGATTCTGCCAGATGAGCCAAGTATCTTCCCAGGCGTCCGCGGAAAGAATGAATGGATTCACCGGGTGGTTGGCTGTTGGGCTAGAAAGTTTGCTTTCCGGCTCTGCAGGGCGGCGCGCGCCTCATCGCCGGGGATGCCCTCGCCTCTGTCGAGCTGAGCCAGACCTCTGGCAATCTTCTCGTCGATTGCGAGGCGGCGTTCGCGAAGCCACTCGTCCTCAAGACTCAGCACTTCGAGCGCCCGACCGATGACCTGTTCCGGCGTACTGTAGGCACCGGATCGGATAGCGTCGTCGATGAGCCTCTGATTTTCCGGAGTGAGTTCGATTGGCATGTGCTCTTTGATCTCAGTATATGCCTGATCGCCGGAATCTGAGAGGGCCGGAAGGGAAGTGCCACGCAGGAAGATCCAGTCTGAGTGATCTCGTTCAGGTACCATTCCGCAACTGCTCCCAACCCAGCCGGGAGAGAAGGTGAAACACGACGGGCTGATCGGCGAGGTCCGGGCGACCGCGTATTATCCGCAGACGAAGCAGCGCCGCCCGATGCTGTTGAAGAGGTGGGCAGTGGCCGGACGTCATTGGTCCCGCGATTGGTCCCGCGAAAATCGTTCGGCTCGGGCCATGAGTTTCTCGAGCTCTTCTCTTCCAGATCTCATAGAAACGACAGAACCTACAAGAACTATTGTTGACCCCACGCATAGTCGATTGAGAGGCCGATTGAAGTGTCGCCATCGGTCGCGAACGAAATGTCGTAGGCACCCACGTTGCTGTTAAACCGCCGAACCTTGCATAGTGTCGCGCTGGAGTCGGGTCGGACCACGAATGGGTCACAGTTGATGTGGAGCGCCTCTCCCGGATCGCGGGTTATGGTTCTGCCGAGGAGCTTTACAGGCTTGCTGAGGTGAATTCCAATTGCTGCGTTTTCAATTTCCGGACCGGATGCGAACTCTAATCGAATCGTGTGAATCCAGAGTGCCCGGATCGCCTGATCACCGACTTGAAGGCGGAAGTCTGGCACCACAGTCGAAGACGCTGAATCACCTCCCAGAACGCTCTTCGTAACGGAATACCGGATCACTGTCGACCGGTTCACGTACCCTTGGTTAAAGAACGCCCCGCCTAAGCCACCGCAGGTCAGTGCGATGACCCATGTGATGATCTGGTTTTTCATTCAACCTCAAAATTCCGGGCGGATCGACTGCTGCAGCTACCCTAGCAGCCCGGCTGCTGACCGCTGTCGGAGAAGGTTTCAGACCGCTGCTTCGGTCCCTTCCATCGAGGAGGAAGGCCACAGCGTTCCTCCTCGCCACGCGCACACTGGCGACTGAATTGTGGGCGGGCTTCCTGCTGGCAAGGCCGGGCATGGAGACGGGCGGTGTGCAATGCCGCCGGTAGCGTTTTTTTAAATTGAACATCTGAAAACCTGGCAGGCTACCGACTCAGAACGCAGAGTATGGAGATAGCGGAAACAGATCAGGTAAATATTCCCTCCTTTTCCGTGCCTTGCCACCTTCAGCAGGTCGGCGACACCGGGGAAACCGGACTCGCGGGCCAGATGCGGAGTCACCTCAGAAAGCTCAATTTCCTGGACAGACTCGATCTCGATCTCGCCCTCGTCCATACGGCAGCGGCCCCCGGCTTTGACGTGGGGACGAGTCCAGACCCGCACGCTGCAGGTGATGTTGCCCCGCCGGATTCCTTCACGAAGATGTTTTGCGAACACCATGGCGAAAGGTTACAACACACGATTCCGGGGCCGATGTTCAGAGCTTCTGGACCAACTCCATGATCTTTGCACGACGCAGCAGGTCCGCCAACCTCGCATTTCGTGCCGTCCCGCTGTGAGCAAGGTGTCTCAAGCATCGAAACCGTGCTACCGCGTGCCGCTTCCTGACGGGTGCGGTGCGGCGAGAGCGAGGTGCAATTCACCCGACTGTGCCCGGCGTCACTGTTCGCGAACGCTTATGTAGCGGTCGAGGGGCGGATTGTCGAGGCGCTGGATTTTGCCGCTGGGTTGGGGCCATTTGATTTCGACCCAGTCGAGTTTGGTGGCGGGGCCGATGCCGAGGACTTCCCGGGGGTCGTGGGAGGAGAGGTAGCTGCCTCCGCTGTTTTTGAGGCGGGAACGGATTACGCCTCCGGCTGACCAGCGAATGCGGGCTCCGATGGCGTCTCGGTTGCAGCGAACGCCTTCGAGCTTCAGGCCTAACCAGTGATTCCCTGCCCCGGCGTTGTTTTTCAGGAGCAGGGGAGCGGCTCCGTTGTTGCCGATGAGGACGTCCAGGCGGCCGTCGTTATTGAAGTCTCCTACGGCGAGGCCTCGGGCGGGGTAGCTCCTGGTGAAGGCGGGTCCGGCGGTTGCGCTGACGTCGGTCAGTTTGCCTCCGGCCTGATGGAAGAGGAGCAGGGGCTCGCGGTGCTTGACGGTGGGCGAATAGCGCTCGATCATGTCGTCGGGGTGGCCGTTGGCGAGGATCAGATCGATGGCTCCGTCGTTGTCGTAATCGAAGAATTTCAGGCCCCAACCGCTGAGCAGGCGGGTGGATTGGGCGACTCCGTTGGCGGAGGCTACGTCGCGGAAGGTCTCGTCCTTTTGATTGCGGTAGAGGGAGAACATTTCCTGATCGACGTTGGCGACGAAAAGGTCCTGATAGCCGGAGTTGAAGACGTCGGCGGCATCGACGCCCATGCCGGAGCGGGGCTGGCCGGCGGCGCTGAAGGCCACTTCGGCGGGGAGGGCGATTTCTTCCCATTTCCACTTCGTTTTGCCTGCTTTGTCAGGTCCGCGGTTGACGTAGAGGTAATTCTGGACGGTGTCGTTGGCGACGAAGAGGTCCATAAAGCCGTCGTTATTAATGTCGGTAGCGACTACGCCGAGGCCCTTGCCGAGCGATTGGGCGATGGCAGTTCCGGCGCCGACTTCGGTGAAAGTGCCGTCGCCGTTGTTGTGGTAGAGGAAGCTGGCGGTGGGCTTGAAGAAGCGGGGGATGCAGTAGAACTTCAGGCCGAGTTGGTTCTGGCCGCAGGAGCGGTGGGCGGTGGGGCCGTAGTCGACGAAACTGCAGATGAAGAGGTCGAGGCGGCCGTCGTTATCGTAATCGAACCAGACGGCGCTGGTGGTCCAGCCGGGGACTTTGAGGCCCGCTTTGGCTGTGACGTCGGTGAAGGTGCCGTCGTGGTTGTTCTTGTAGAGAATGCAGTTGCCGTAGGAGGTGACGAAGATGTCGGGCCAGCCATCGTTATCGTAATCGGCGACGGCGACGCCCATGCCGAAGGTTCCTCCGGCGACGCCGGCTTGTTCGGTGACATCGGTAAAGGTGCCGTCGCGGTTGTTCTTGTAGAGGGCGTTGCGGAGAGGCTTGGTGGGCTGGAAGAAGTCGGACGGGCCGCTGTTGACGAGATAGATGTCCATCCAGCCGTCGTTGTCATAGTCGAGAAAGGCGCAGCCGGGGCCGAGGGCTTCGGGGAGGAAGTGTTCGGGGGAGAGGGCGTTGTGGTGCGTCCAGGTGATGCCGGATTGGGACGGGGGGATTTCCTCGAACAGGGGTGGGGTCTGGGCGGGTGCCGCTGGTTCCAGCAGGGGGACGGCGGCGAGGGCTGCGAACTGGCGTCGGGTGAATTTCATTTCAGTCAGGGTAGGTCGCGTTGGCGCGGACGATGCGGATGCGGTGATCGCTGAATTTCTTGTGGGCGCCGGGGAGTTCGAGGTTGGGCATGTGGCAGGTGACGCAGTTCTTTGTGCCGATCTTGCAGATGTGGCGGGAGGCGGTGGTACCGAGGGCGGTGCGGGCGTGGCAGGCGGCGCATTTGGCGTCGTAAGCCTGGGGGGAGGTTTCGCGGGTGTGGTGGGGTTCGTGGCAGGCGGTGCAGCGAATGCGGGCGTCGGTGGGGTCGTAACACCTTGCGGTGGCGATGCGGTAGGGCTGGAAGCGGACGTTGCGGATGCCACGGGGGCCGTTGAGGGAGATATCGGACCAGGTGCGGTGGCACTGGCCGCAGAAATCGGACATCTCTTCGGTGGTCATTTTGCCGAGGGGGCGGAGGGGGGACTGGGTGGCGAGGTGTTGGGCGGCATCGCCGTGGCAGCGTTCGCACTGGACGCCGGGGATGAGGTTGGGGCCAGTGGGGTCGGTCTTGCTGTGGAGGGTGGCGTGGCAGCCGAAGCAGAGGGTGAGTTCGGCGGGGCTGATGAGGCGTCCGGCGGCTTCGGTGAGGGTGGTGGGTTTGATGTCTTCCATACCGAGGGTGAGGTCGAGGGCATGGATGCCGGGGAAGTAACTGACGCGGGATTCGTACCAGCGGGATTCTCGTTGGAAGAGGAAGGTCTGGCCGGTTGAGCCTTCACCGAAAGCCCAGGGGAGGTTGAGGCGGAGGGTTTCTTTGCCATCGGTGACGGAATAGGCGGAGCCCGTGATTTCGTAGGACCAGGGGCCGAGTTGTTTGCGGAGTGAGGGGGTGCGAGGGGACAGGAGAGCCCGGGCCATGCCGGATTGGGCGTGGGCGGCGGTTTGAGCGGGGTGGCAGGGCGCGCAGTCGCTGGGAGTGGCAGCGGTGGCGGCGGTGGCGGAGAGGGTGCAGAGGGCGAGGGCCAGGCGGAGGAGCACGGGAAACGTGCGGAGGGGGATGCTCCGGGTCACTTGACGTTTTCTCCGGACTGCTGGCGTCGCTGCGTCTCGGCGTTTTGAGCCTGGACGATTTTGCGTTCGTGGTCACCGTCGGCTTTGCGTTTCAGGCGGTAGTAGACGGTGGCGAGGGTGACGTGGGCTCCGGTGAAGGCGGGGGTCTCTTTGACGAGCGCTTCGAGTTCGCGGCGGGCGTCTTCGAGGTGGTCGGTCTGGAGGTCGAGGGTACTGCGCTGGTAGCGGGCGTCGGGGTCGCGGGGACGGACCTGGAGGGCTCGCTGGAGACGCTGGCGGGCTTCTTCGGGCTGGTTGTCCTCTTTGAGGAGAATGGCGAGCTGGAGGTTGGCGGTGTAGTCGAAGGGATTGGCTTCGAGGGCTTTGCGGAAGGCTTCGGTGGCGCGGAGGGGGTCGCCGGTGCGGAGGAGGGCCTGGCCGTACCAGGAGTAGACGTAGGGGAGATGGGGGTTGAGTTCGACGGCGCGCGCGAGGTCCTGCAGGGCGGCAGGGTATTCCTGGGCGGAGAGTTTGGCAGAGCCGAGGAGGAGGTGAGCTTCGGCGGATTCCCCGTCGCGCAGGATGCGACTGATGATGATCTGGCCTTTTTCGAGTTGCTGGTCGCGAATGAGGGCGGTGCCAAGAATGTAGGCGAGGGCGCGCTCATCGGGATGTAGTTCGGCAAAGGGGGTGAGGAGCGCGGCAGCCGCTTTGTTGCGGCCCATGGCGAGCCAGCAATCGGCGAGGAGGAGGGCAGGCTGGTATTCGTTGGGTACCGCTTTGTGGACGTGTTCGAGGGTGGTGGCGGCGAGGGCGGTCTGGCCGGACTTGTAATAGGCGAGGCCGAGGTTCATTTCGACGGGCGCGTTCGTGGGCTGGAGCCGAAGGGCGTGGCGATATTGCGTGATGGCGTCTTCGAAGCGCCCGGATTTTGAATAAGCAGCTCCGAGATTGGAGAGGGCGAGCGGGGATTCGGGTTTGACGGCGAGGTAGTTTTTGTAGGCTTCGATGGCGCCGGGGATGTTGCCGGACTGGTGGAGGGAAATGGCTTGCTTCAGCATGGCTTCCCCGGACGGCGGGGCGGGCGTCTGCGCAGCCGCCGCGGCGACGAGCAGGAACGCCAATAAGAACCGATTCACGTAATTCATGATAAAAGGCGAAGGGCCGCCCGCGCTTTAGGTACAGAACGCGGGCGGCCCTTCGATGTGGCTGGTTGTTTGGTTAGAACTGGTACGTTACACCGAACTGAACGATCCGGTGGCCCTGTTTGGTGGTCACGGTGCCGAACAGCGGGGTGCTGAGAACACCAGCGGCGGTGTATCCAAGGGTCAGGTTCGACCCGTTGAATGACCACAGGGGGTGGTTCAGGAAGTTGTAGCCGTTCATGCGGATCTGGAGTTTCTGTCTCTCGTTGATGTTGAAGTTCTTGAAGAGAGCCAGATCCGAGTTGAAGTAGGCGGGGCCGTAGATGGCGGGGAGCGTGGTGGCACCGTTTTGCCCGACCTGGTTGGGGAAGGCAAAGCAGCTGGCGTTGATGAACTGGTGCGGCTGGAGGTTTTTCCTCGGGTCACAGGTCAGGACGGGGTTCAGCTGGATGTTGGGGGTACCGAGCAGCGACGTGTTGCTGATGTTGAACGTGGTGCCGGGGATCTTCCCGCCATTCAGGTTCATGGCGAAGTTCTGGCCGCGCTGGCCGGTCAGGTTCACGCCGCTCTGCAGCTGGGTAACGCCCGAGAGCTGCCAGCTGTTGATGAGACCGCCGACGATCTTGTTCTTCGAGTAGGCCCCGAAGGTGTAAGAGTAGGCGGCGTTGAAGATGTGCTTGCGGTTGGTGGCCTGTTCGGCGTAGTCGTTCCTGAGATTGAACGAATCCAGCGTGGAACTGACGATGCCGAGAGCCTTGCCCCAGGTGTAGTTCACGAGGAACATCTTGTTGCCTTTGGTACGCGTGTACTTGGTTTGGAACGAGTTGTAGTTGGCGTACAGGTTGTTGGTGGAAAGCGGCAACCCGGCGAAACCAGCCAGGGGCCGGAAGTTGTTCGCGTTGAGGGTACCGGGGTCGACGCCGCTATTCTTCGAGGACAACATGGCCCCGACGGGAACCATATTGATGTCGCTGCCGAAGCCAGCCTGGTTGAGGAGGTGCCGGCTGTGGTTCCCAACGTATGACGCTTCGAGGAGGCCCGAGAACGGCACACGGCGAGAGACGGTAAGGCTGTAGCTGTCGGTGTTGGGGTCCTTATCGTCCTTTGTATCGACGGCGCCGGTGGACAGAGCCTGAGTGGAGAAGGTCTGGGTATCGAGCATGCGGGCGAACAAAGGCTGATTGTTGGCCGGACCACCCTGATTGCTGGTGAGAGTAACGGTCTGCATGCCGGCGGAGACGCTCAGGCCGGTGGTGAACTGACCGGAGTGGTAGTAGTAGCGGCCCCAACCTCCGCGGATGACGGTGTTGCTGTCAAGGCCATAGGCGAAGCCGACACGCGGCTGGTAGAACGCTGAGTTGGTGGGGAAGCCACCAAGCGGGACTGACGAGTCGCGCTTGTTCCAGAGGAAACCACAGTAGTCGGTCGGCTTGCAGTTGGCGTTGTATTTTGAGTAGTCAAATACGGAGAAGCCGAAGCCGAGGTTGTCAGCCCACGGGGTGAAGTGGGTAACGCGGAGCCCCAGTTCCAGGGTCAGTTTCTTCGTAATCTTCCAGTTGTCCTGAACGAAGCCTTCGAGCGTGTTGTAGGAAATATCGTTAATACGGTTGAAGGAAGTCTCTGCGTAACTGTTCAGAACACCGGTGGCCATATCTGCATACGGATTGCCGAGCGAATTGGAGTTGGTGTTGTTGAAGTTCAACGCGCCATTCGTGGCATTGCTGGCGGGCTGGGCGTTGCGAATGTGTTCCCAGAACATGCCGACCTTGACAGTATGGGTGCTCCAGACCTTGGTCAGCGTATCGCTGAAGCTGGGCATGTACTTGTTCGCGTAAAGGCCCTGTCCGGGACCGCCGACGTTGAAACCGCCCTGATTGGAGAGGGGAATGGTTTCACCGCTGCCGGTCATGTTCGGAATCTGCGGGACGCCGTTTTTAAACAGGCCCTTGTAGTTGAAACCGACTTTGGAGCGGTCTACTGCATCGGGATTCTCGAAGACGTTGGGGAACCCGATGAAGGTGTAACCGAAGACAGCCTCGTTGGTCATGGAGGTGTTGAAGACATGGGTGAGAGAGGCGGTAACGGAATCCGAGCGGTTCTTACCCTGGACGGCTGACGGGTAGGGCGCCTGATTGGTGGCCGATGACCAGAGGCCGATGGGGAAGAGCTGGACTTCGCGCTGGCCGTTGTAGCGGACATAGAGCTTGGTGTTGTCACTGAAGCTGTAGTCGATGCGCGACATGGACTGGAAGCTGTTCTGGTTGAAGTGCAGATCATCGACCCAGTTGTAGCCACCGTTCGAGTTCGGGTTGGCGTTAGCTTTCGGGAGGAGGCGCATCATGGCCTGCATGTTGGGATCGAGGATGGACTGGGGCAGAATGCCACCAGGATACAGGGCCAAATTTTTGGCGTTGATGGGGGAAGGCGGCTGGTTGGCCGAGGTGAAGTTACCGAGTTTGGCCAGTTCGTTGGGCGAGAAGTCGCCACCAACCATGCCTGGCGTGGGCACGGTGCCGCGAAGCAGACCGGTATCGAGAACCTGGTAGAAGTACTGGAAACCAGTG
Source organism: uncultured Acidobacteriia bacterium (assembly GCA_903929755.1). Taxonomy (GTDB): domain Bacteria; phylum Acidobacteriota; class Terriglobia; order Bryobacterales; family Bryobacteraceae; genus BOG-234. Next base: position 90,099 of record CAIYVZ010000084.1, on the reverse strand, counting down.
AAGAAGAAAAGCTTATCGCGGTGTTTGTTGAAGCCGGTTCCGGGGAGGAGCACGGGGCCGCTCAGGTTCATGCCTGGATAGTAGTACTTGTTCTCCGGCTTGGCGACCTTGCTGAAGTTGGAAAGCCAGTCGTTCGCGTTGAGGGCGGCATTGCGGAAGGTGGCAAAGGCTGACCCGTGGAACTGGCTGCCGCCGCCCTTGGCGACAGAACTGATGACGCCGGGGCCTTTTTGGCTTTCGGCGCTGAAGTTCGACATTTGGATCTTGAACTCGGAAATCATGTTCGAGTTGGGGTTGACGGGAGTAGCGCAGTTGCAGCCGGGGTCGGATACGTGCGCACCGTCGGCGGTGACGTCGAGGGAATTGCCGGGCAGGCCGTTATAGGAGTACGCGCCGTTGAGGGGGCTCTGGTTGCCACCGCCACCGTTGCCGTTGATACCGACGGTCTGGCCGTTGTAGTTGGCGTAGTTCGAGGTGCCGTTGGAGATGCCGAAGCCCGGCATGATCTTGATGAACTCGGCGGCGTTGGCGCCGAGCTGGACGAAGTTTTCGAGTTCCCTGGTGGTGAGACGTTCGGTTTTCTCGCCGGAATCCACGAGGGCAACCTGATCGACATCACCGGAAACCACGACGGTCTCGGTGGTGGCCCCGACCTTGAGGACCACATTGACGTTTACTTTATCGCCGCCGCCCAGCTTGGTGCCGGTGTTGCGGTAGAGTTCGAAGCCGGGTGCAGCCACGCCGATTTCGTAGACGCCAGGAGGTACAGAGGCGAAGGTGTAATAGCCACCTGAGTTGGTTTTGGTTTCGCGTTTGGAACCGGAGTTCTCATCGCGGAGCGTGATTTTGGCGTCCGCAACCACGGCCTGGGAGGGATCGGATACGATCCCCGTAAATGTTCCATAAATAGACTGTGCGGGGAGATTGGTGGCTAATACGGCCAGAAACACGCCCCCGAACAAGGCTCGACTGAGCAACTTCATTAAATTTCAACCCTTTCGTTACGTGGACTTAATCTCGGGCGAACCGACAGAGGGCAAGAATATATAACCGCAGACCCTTGCCCACAGACCCCGATGGGCGCGCGAGATTATAGATTATGAATATATCACGTATGGCGGGGAACCGTTCTGGCATTCTCCGCGATGAAATCAGCAATAAACAGCTCGCTCTGAAATAAGACCGTGGGGGAAATATCACGAATACGGAGGGTGTGGTCAAGGTGCCAATTCCCGCGGTAAGACAGTAGAATGGTGCCACCGCAAGTTCTGGCAGGCCGCGCCGCAAAACGTCGCTACGCTGGGGAGAGGAACGAAAAAAAGCCGCCGCTGGACCAGCGACGGCTTCAATTCTGAACTACGTGGAGACCAGACGGTCCCCGCGCAATTACATGGTTACTTTTTCGACGGAGAGGGTTTCGCCATCCAGCTTGCCGGTGATGGTGACGTTGTGGCCGGCGTGCGCCTTAACCTTGTCCTGATCGGCAATCTTGTAGATCTTGCCGTCGGGCGTCACGAGGACAGCCTTCTGGCCGCCATCGATGCATTTCTTTGCGCAAGCCGCGTTGTCCTTCATGGCGGGCTTGGTGGAGCAGCTCTCATCCTGCACGAAACCTTTGAAATCGGCCGCGAAAGAACTAACCGCCAGACCGAGGAACATAGCTGTCAACGCCGTTACTGTTTTCATGATTGTATTCTCCAGTGGAAAGTTCATTCTGAACGTCCAGCCAAGAGTATAACCCAAACGCCACCGGGATTTGTAGCGGGTATATGCAGATTTTTTGGGAAGGGGATAGTACAGAACCAGACGACTGTGCGCGCGACCCCCTCAACGGCTACCTCCCCCGAGGTCATCCGGCGGAGTCACGCGCCAGCCAATCCGTCCTTCTGTTGTAACGTGAAGAGGAGGTGTTTGGCCAGTGCAATCCACCCTTCTCCGCAGGGATTTCAACAGCTTTCTTGCCCCACGGAATCAAGGACTTAGAGTGGGTATCCTGTGGCCTCACTGTTCAAAACCTGTGGATAAAACGGAGAGCCTGTGATTTGTTCCGGCAGCAGCGCCCTAACAGGGCAAACTATTGAAGTTTCTTTCTCGCGTACGATTTCGAATGTTCACGAAATTCCGGACACTGCTGCGGACCCGGTCTACCTTTCACCGGGCTTCGTCGATATCCAAATCAACGGCTTCCTGGGGATCGATTTCAACGATCCCGAAGCGGCGCTCCCGGATCTGGCCCGAGCGCTGGACGCAATTCTGCAGACCGGCGTGACGCGCTGCCTGCCCACGGTGATCACCGGCGGAGCCGACGAGATGCTTGGCTGCCTCCGCAATCTGCGCCGAGCCCAACTGGAAGTGGAGCATGGACACGCGATCGCCGGGTTCCACGTGGAAGGTCCGTACATCGGCCCCGAAGACGGTCCCCGGGGGGCGCACCCCGCCCGCTGGGTTCGGCCACCTTCTGTGGATGAATACCGTGGCTGGCAGGACGCCACGGCCCATCAAATCCGCGTGGTGACGATCTCCCCGCACTGGCCTGAAGCTGCCGCATGGATTGCGACCGTGGCCGCCGATGGCGTGACTGTCTCGATCGGCCACACGGGAGCCAGTGCCGACCAGATCCGCGCCGCCGTGGATGCCGGAGCCACACTTTCCACGCACCTTGGCAACGGAGCCCACCAGAATATGCGGCGGCACCCCAACTACATTTGGGACCAGCTGGCGGAGGACCGCCTGAGCGCCAGCTTCATCGCGGACGGTATCCATTTAGGTAAGGCTTTCCTGCAGAGCGCCCTTCGCGCGAAGACGCCGGCGCGTGCGATCCTGGTGACGGACGCCTCGGCCCCCGCAGGAGCCACACCGGGACGCTACCGCCTGGGCGAACAGGATGCCGACCTGACCGCAGACGGGCGGGTGGTCCTTGCCGGAACCGACAAGCTGGCAGGATCGGCCCTGAAGATGAATGACGGAGTGGCCAGGATGATTTCCCTGGGTGGGCTGACGCTCCCGCAGGCAATCGCCACCGCAACGGTGAACCCCTCTCGCCTGATCAACCTCGAAGGCCATAAGAGGGGCATTGCGGAAGGCGACAGCGGCGACATAGTTGCCTTCCGCCTGAACGATGGAAACATAGAAATCGAAGCGGTTTACCTGGAAGGCAAACGCGTTCGATAGGCCCGGGGCGATGACGCGACGCTAGGCGTTTTCGGCAGCTTCGGCGGCGCGGATATCAAGATAGCGCTGGCGGCAATCCATGATGGCGCGACGAGCTTCGGCGGGGCCGCCCCAGCCGGTCATGGTGGTCACCTTGCCCTCAAGTTCCTTGTAGATGGAGAAGAAGTGCTCAATCTCGCGACGAACGTGGGGGAAGATCTGATCCATGGTGTGGATCTGGTCGTAACGGGGGTTGCGGGTGGGGACCGCGAGGATTTTCTGGTCTGACTCTGTGCCATCGACCATGTTGAGGACGCCGACGGGGCGAACCTCAATCAGAACGCCGGGGAAGCTGGGCTGCTGCACGAGAACGAGGCAATCGAGGGGATCGTGGTCGTCAGCCAGGGTACCGGGGATAAAGCCGTAATCACCGGGGTAATGGAGCGGCGAATAGAGCGCGCGGTCCAGACGAAACACGCCCAGTTTACCGTCATATTCGTACTTATTGGCGGAATGTTGGGGGATCTCAACGATGCAACGTACTACTTCCGGGGTATCGGGACCGGGATCAAGATCGTAGAGGGCGGGCACGGGTCCAGCGTAACACGGTATTGGGGTTTGTAACTCTGCGGAAACAAGGGAGGGGGACGCTTCGGGCGGGGGGTACGGAATGGCCCAACAGGCGGATCGCAGCCCTGGACAGGTCTAATACTCAACGCTGATCAGCGTGAGGCCCCGTGAGGGCGCAGTCTGGCCGGACTTATGCGGCAACATGTTGTGGGGCAAGTTTCCGCGACCACACTCGATGAGGGTTCCGGCGATATTTCGGACCATATGTTTCAAAAATCCGCTGCCGCGAACGGTGTAGATGAGACGGTCGCCTTCGCGCCGGAGGTGGGAGCTAAAAATGGTCCGAACGGTGGACTGGCCCCGGATGTAACGCTCGTCTTTAGCCGCAAAGGGCCGGAAGTCGTGACGGCCAATGAAGCACGCGGCGGCGAGACTCATCCAGGCCTCATTCAGGGGATAAGGGTGGTGGTGGACGTAGCGGGAATCGAAAGGCGGACAGATTTCGGCGCGATACATGGTGTAGCAGTAGGTCTTGGCGTGGGAGTCGAAGCGGGGGTGGAAGTCGGCGTGAACCTCTTCCACGTTGTGAATACGGATGGCGGGGGGGAGCAGACGATTGATCGCCTTTTTGAGATTCTCCGGGGGGATGCGGTTGGTGAGGCTGAAAGCAGCTACCTGCGCGAGGGCGTGGACGCCGGCGTCGGTGCGACCGGAACCGGCGACATGAACGGGGGCGCCTTCAATGCCGCTGACGATCTCTTCCAGCACGCCCTGGATGGTGGCGAAGCCGGGTTGTATCTGCCAGCCGTGGTATTCCGTGCCATCGTACGCAACGGTAATGCGGATGCGGCGGCGGATAAGGGGCTGAAGAGTCTCGGTGTCGGTTGCGACAGTTTCAGGCGGGGTTTCGGGAGTCTCTTCCAAGAGGTCAGAATAGCCGATCACATGCTAAACTCATAGATTCGGGCTCCAGCGTCCTTAAACGGACGGGCGGATTCAGGAACAAAACAGGTTATAACCGCAACCCACGCATCGGGGACCCGGAATTTACGGGCATCCCTGAAACGGACTTGCGCTAAGGAGAAAGCACTTGAGAACAGATACAGTAGTACCGGCCATTGCACGTTCCAGCCGGGGAAAAAATGAAGCACGCCGTCTGCGCGTGTCCGGCAAGATCCCGGCCGTGATTTACGGCGCGTTCAAGGAACCGGTACCGATTTCGGTTAACCCGAAAGATATCACCCGCATCATGCGCAGCAAGAGCGGCCACAACTCCATTTTCGACGTGGACGTGGAAGGTGTGGAACGCACGCCTGTGATTCTGGCAGACGAGCAGTTTGACCCGGTAAAGGGCCACCTGTTGCACGTTGATCTGCGCCGCATCGATTTGACCCGCAAGCTCCGCGTTTCCATCCCGATCCACACGACGGGCGAAGCGAAGGGCGTAAAACAGCAGGGCGGTATTCTTGACGTGGTTACGCGTTCGATTGAAATCGAGTGCGTTCCGGACGACATTCCGACGGACTACGAAGTGAGCGTTACGGAACTGATGATTGGCAGCGGCATCCGCGTGAGCGACCTGCCGGTGAAGCCGGGCGTCCGTATTCTGACACCGGGCGACGCGGTTGTGGCGCACGTGGTTGGCATGAAGGAAGAAGCTGCGGCCGCCGATGGGAAGGCCGAGCCGGAAGTGGTGAAGAAGGGCAAGAAGGAAGAGCCCGCCGCCGCTGCCGCCCCCGCGAAAAAGAAGTAGCTTGTAATGTTCCTTGTGGCCGGTCTCGGGAATCCCGGCGAGCGTTACGCTGCTACGCCCCATAATTTGGGGTTTCTGGTGGTGGAGATGCTCGCCGCCCGGCACGGCATCCGGATGACGCGGAAAGAGTGTCAGGCGGTGATCGGCCAGGGAACGATAGCAGGCAAACCGGTCTTGCTGGCGAAACCGCAGACGTTCATGAATCTGAGCGGAATCGCGGTCAAGTCACTGATGGACAAAAACGAGATTGCACTTCAGGATCTGGTTCTGGTGTACGACGAACTGGATCTTCCGTGGGGTTCGCTGCGAGTGAGGCCGAAAGGCTCGCCGGCGGGGCATAACGGAGCGAAGGACGTAATCGCAAAGCTTGGCTCGGGAGAATTCGCCCGGGTTCGGTTGGGGGTGCACCCCGGCCATCCGCTGCAGTCCGGGGCGGATTACCTGCTGTCGGGATTTTCGCGACAGCAAAATGAAACGCTGGAGAAGTTCATCAGCTTTGCGGCTGATGCAACGGAATCCATAATCGCCGAAGGCGTCGAAAAGTCCATGACCGGTTTTAACGGAACCCAGCCCTAACGGGCAGGTCCGGACAATAACCGTCGCGCCCAGAGCCAACACCAAAGAGGAATGATGAGAATCTACGAAAATCTGTTCATCGTTAAACCCGATGCAACGGAAGAAGAGATCGACCAGCTCATCGAACAGTTGTCGGGCAATATCACCAAAGCTGGTGGTACGGTCGACAAAGTCGATAAGTGGGGAAAAAGACGTCTGGCCTACCGGGTGGAAAAGAACCGGGAAGGATTCTACGTTTTGATGCAGTTCACGGCGGAAGCAACGCTGGTGAAGGAATTCGAACGCCGCCTGCGCGTGCAGGATTCGGTGATCAAGTTCCTGACTGTCCGCATTGACGAGAGCCTGAAGCGGATTGAAAAGCGGAGAAAAGAGCGTGAAAAGCGTGCGCATCGTCGTCCGCAGCCGCCAGCCCCGCAGCCGTCACTCGCAGCCCAGATGATGGGTGGAGCCGGTGAGGTAGCGGCCCATGCAGCTCCTGGAGTTCCCGCCGCAGCAGCGCCGCCAGTAGTTCCGGCAGCACCGCCAGTGGTAGTAGTTCCGGAGCATCCGGCACCCGGCGCGCCTGTCGTTACGGCAGAATCGCCAGCTGAAACCGCAGCTGAAACCTCAGCTGTAACCACAGCTGAAACCGCAGCAGAATAAGGAGAACTCGCAATGGCTGAACAAAGAGGTGGAAGACCCATCGCGGCTTCGCAGCGTCCCACAGGTGGGGATAAAGCTGCCGCTGTTGGCAAGAAGTCCTATTTCCGGCGGAAGAAAGTCTGCCGGTTCTGCACGGAGCGCATTGATGACATCAATTACAAGGACACGCGTTTGCTGGCGTCGTTCATTGCTGAGCGCGGCAAGATTGTTCCCCGCCGCATTTCGGGTGTCTGCGCACCGCATCAACGTCGTTTAACCGACGCCATTTTCAAGGCGCGCAACATTGCGCTGCTGCCCTTTGCGGGCACGCTCTAAAGGAGATAACGATGGAAATCATTCTTCGTGAAGACATCGAAAAGCTCGGAATCCGCGGCGACGTAGTTAAGGTCGCAGCCGGTTACGCGCGGAATTTCCTTCTGCCCCGTAAGCTTGCTGTTGCGGCCACTGGCTCCAACAAGAAGATTGTGGAACAGGAGCGTCAGGCGCACCTTCGTCGCGAAGCAAAGTTCGCGGAAGAGGCGCAGGCACTGGCTCAGTTGCTGGGCGCGGTCACTATCACCATACTCCGCAAGGCGGGTGAGAACGACCAGCTGTTCGGTTCCGTGACGGCCGCCGATATCGGCGACGCACTGACCGCACAGAAGTTCACGGTGGATCGCCGTAAGATCCAGCTGGACGACCCGATTCGCAATCTGGGCGATTTCAAAATACCTGTTAAGCTGCACCGCGATGTTACGGCGGAACTCAGCGTTCAGGTAAAGCGCGAGGATTAAGCCAATGCCATTCGATCTTACCGGACAAACGGCGATCGTTACTGGCGGCGCGACCGGAATCGGTGAGGCGATAGCACGTCGCCTCGCCGAGGCCGGCGCCACTATCGCGGTGGCTGATCTGGATAAAGCCGGAGCGGACGCAACCGCGGCAACGCTGGGCAATAATTCCTTTGGCGTGAAGATGGACGTGGCGGACTCCGCCTCGGTGAATGCGGCTGTGGCGGAAGTTATTGCCCGCACCGGACGCGTTCATGTTCTGGTGAACAATGCGGGCGTCGCCGGTAAAGCGGCTCCTGTGACCGAATACTCCGATGCTGAATTCCAGCAGGTGATGCAGATCAACGTGAACGGCATTTTCTATTGCTGCCGCGCTGTGCTGCCCACCATGAAGGAAAACAAGTACGGGCGCATCGTGAACATCGCTTCCATTGCAGGCAAGGAAGGCAATCCGAACATGATTGCTTATTCAGGCAGCAAGGCGGCGGTTATCGGGATGACGAAGTCTATGGGCAAGGAATATGCGACCGACGGGATCTGCGTAAACGCAGTGTCTCCGGCGGTGGTACGGACCAAGATTCTGGAACAGTTGACGCCGCAGCAGGTTGGCTATATGACTGCGAAGATTCCGATGGGACGTACTGGTGAGCCGGTGGAAATTGCTGCTGTTGTGCACTTCCTGGCGAGCCCGGATTGCTCATTTGTTACCGCTCAGTGTTACGACGCGAGCGGCGGCCGGGCAACTTACTAGAACTGAATTCAATTCATTACTTTAATGGAGCAAGGGAACGCTGTTTCCTTTGCTCCATTTTCTTTTTCACGTCGGGCCAGAACTCTTTGAGGATCTGAGAAAGCGCGTCCGTGCTGATTTGGGAGAACATGCGCTGCATGGTGGGGTTGAAGCCGCGTGCGTCCGGGTAGTAGGCGTTGCCGAGGGAGGCAATCATGCCGTTGCCGACAAACTCTGAGGCATTAAAGCTCCAGTTGCCGTGATCGTTACGCGAAATAACGACACGGGACGCAGCCCACGCAATACGTCCTCGAATGCTGCCGGTGCCTTTGCGGAAATAGCGGGGATCCTGATGGAAAAGAATGGGCAGCGTGGCTTCGGTGAGGAAGTTGCCGGCAGCCTGGTCAAGTACGGACGCTCCATAGCGATGGGCAAAGCCCTTCATCCCCTGACCAAACGACGGATTGCTGTTGCCGAGCTGAGATATGCCGGAAAACAGGGATGCCGTGAAATAAGAAGGCCAGTCGAGGGTATCCTTGCGGGCGATGGTGAACTTTTGCCGGGCTGTGATTGGGGTGAAGGTGCCACCCAATTCGGCAGTCCGGTAGTTGGGCAGAACGCCATAAGCCCTGGCATCCGATGCAGCGTCGGCGACCGGAGGGGTGGCGGTGGCCGGTTGTGTGTCGGCGGATTGCGCCTGCGCCGCAAAGGTGGCGAGTGACACCACGACCAAAGTTTGAAGGACCCTAAAAGAACTCATTAATATTAATTATCGCGCAGCTATTTTCGTGTGCCGCGCAGACTAAACGCAGCTACGCCCTGGGCGAGACCTACGATGCAGACGCCTGGCCAGCCGAAACGGTTCCAGGCAAATGCACCGGCAGCGGAGCCGACGGAGCCGCCGATAAAGTACGTCATCATGTAGACGGTGTTGAGACGGCTGCGGGCTTCGGGGGCTAAGGGGTAGATACGTGTCTGGTTGGCGACATGACAGCCCTGGACGCCGAGATCGAGCAGGATGACGCCGACGACAAGGCCGGCGAGCCAGTGTCCGGCAACCAGGAATACAACCCAGCCGAGGACGGTGAAGCCGATAGTGACGGCTATAGCGGTGGCGGGGCCTCGCTTGTCAGTGAACTTGCCGGTTAGAGGTGCCACTACGGCTCCGGCAACGCCCACCAGGCCAAACAGGCCGGCCATGCGGGCTCCGTAGTGATAGGGCGGCGTGGAGAGCAGGAAGATCAGCGTGGCCCAAAAAGAGCAGAAGGCTCCGAAGGTGAGGCCTCCGGTGAGGGCGGCGGCGCGAAGGACGGGCTGGGTCCGGGTGAGGTGGACGATGGACCGAAGCATGTCGAAGTAGCCGAGGTTGCCCTCGGGCATATCTTTCGGCAGACCGAGCCTGACCCAAGCGGCGAGGAGCGCCATGAGAACCGCCGCGATCCAGTAGACCGCTCTCCAGCCCAGGGCTTCGCCAACAAGGCCACTGAACACGCGGGCCAGCAGGACGCCGGCGAGGAGGCCGCTCATGATGTTGCCGAGGACCTGGCCACGGTCGCGCACCGAGGTGAGTTTGGCAGCGAAGGGCAGAATCAGGTGGGGCACGATGGCGGTAAGGCCGGTGGCGAAACCGGCCAGGCTGGCCACCTGCAGATTCGGAGCCAGGGCCATCTGGATGGCCGAGAGACTAATCGACAGGCACATGGTGACGATGAGGCCCCGGCGGGGGAAAATATCGCCCAGCGGAACGAACGAGAACATGCCGAGTGCGGTGCCCGCCTGGGTCCACATGGGGAGATAACTTACCGCCTGGGAACTGACGCCTAGCGATCGGGCGATGTTGCCGAGCAACGGCTGGACGAAGTACATATTGCCCACACTGAGAGCGCAGGCGATGGCCATGAGCAGGACAGTAGAGGATTTAATGGAAGAAGCCGCGATGCCGGCTGAGGGGATGTTACCGGGTCGGATAGTAGCCTTCACGCGCTTGTACGATCATATCGTGAGGCTTCACCGTTACTTTGAGGGAACGGAACGCGGGGTCAGCGCCGCCAGCCGGAGAGTAGCCCAGACTGTACTGATTTCGTAGTTCTTCCTGGAGCTCGGTGTAGATCTGGTCAATGGAATGCTTCTTTGACACCTCATAGAAACCGCCGCCGGTTTCCTGCGCCAATCGCTGGAGAACGCGCTTGCCTTCGGCGCCGGAAGGGCCGCCAAAGCCGCCGCCGTAGGCCTGTGCGTCAGAAAACAGGATGGAATAGACCATCGTGTCGGCGCGCTGGGCAGATTCGATGGCAGCGGTAAGCGAGGTCTTGCTGCCCATGTCCATGCCGTCGGTGAGGAGGATGAGGGCTTTGCGTCCGGGAGTCTTGCGGAGAACTTCGTCGGACGCGAGGTAAACGGCGTCATAGAGCGTGGTTCCGGCCGCCGGGCCGCCGCGTCCGCCAGCCCGCGGGCCACCGCCCTGGCGAGGATAGCCACCACCGCCGCGACGCCCGCCACCGCGGCCCCCTGGAAAGCCAATGCTGCCGCCCGGGAAGCCGATGCCACCGCCAAGGCCCGGGATTCCGCCACTGCGCTGGCCGCCCGGACTGCCACCAGGAGAGCCTCCACCAGGAGAGCCGCCACCCTGATTGCCTGCACGCTGGCCGCCGCGTCCGGCCGGAAGTTCCAGAAGATCCAAGGCTCGGCGGAGGTCATCACGCGAGGAGGTTAAATCCTGCAGGAGTTCGGTTTCAAAATCGAAGTGAATGACGAAGGTCTTGTCGCGTTCCGGCTTCAAGACCTTGTCGAGAAATTCGTAGCTGGCAGATTTTTCCTGGGGAAGAACGCGACGCTGGCTGTTGCTGGTATCGACCAGGAGCCCCAGAAGCAGCGGTTGGTCCACTTCCTTCGAAAAGTAGGTAATTGGCTGTTTGATGCCATTTTCCAGAACGGTGAAATCATCTTTGGTCAGGTTGGAGACAACCTTTCCCTGCTTATCGCGGACGGTGGCGAAAACATTGACAACTTTAACGTCGGTGCTGAAAGTAGCGTCTTTCCCAACAGCCGGTTTGTCCTGGGCAAAAGCCAGCGAAACCGTCAAGAGGGCAACAGACAGGGGATAAACCATCGTAATGGTGGATGCGCGCCTGGCGCATCACGTTTCACGGGGTTCCGCCGGGGGGCAGGGTTTACTTTACTTTGGGGAATCGCTTGCGGATTACGGCAGCCAGCTTCAGATCCCGCTCCGCTTCCGGGTCGCGGCCCATCTGCTTCAGCATGGTGCCGTGGGCTTCGAGCGTGTCGGCCAGGGGGGCGCTCATAATGCCCTGCGTTTTCTCGCGGATCCGCTCCGCAAGTTTGAAGGCGGGGTCGGCCAGCCCATATTTGCCCTGCATCTGGTAAACGATAGCCAGACTGTGCATCGCTTCACCCAGGTCGGCGCTGAGCATACCACCGCTCGCCTCGCGAATTTGGGAACAGCGTTTCAGGAGGGGCTCGGCTTCTTTGTAGTTCTTCATGCCCCGGTAGACGTCACCGGTCATGCACATTACGGCGGCGGTTTTCAGACTCTCGCCCCCCAACTGCCGTTCGTAGACGGTTTTGCAGTTGCGAAGGAAAATTAGCGCCTGTTCGGACTTACCCAACTCCAGCAGGACGCTGGCGATATTGAAGTTCACGTTACCGACATCAATGCTTTCCGGACCGTAAGCGGTCTCCAGAATGCCGAGCGCCTTACGAAAGGCAGTTTCGGCTTCGTGGTATTTTTTTGCCGATTTATAGACCAGGCCGAGGCTGTTTTGCGTGGTGCCGACGCGAACGTCGTTCGCCCCAAAATGTTCCGCTTCGTGGAAGGCCTTGATGAGAAGATGTTCGGCTTTGGGAATGTCGTTTTCGCTGGCAGCGTTGAGGCCCTGCATGACCAGATCCTGCCAGGCGGAATCCGCGCCCTGGGAAAATGCCAAGCTTGAGGCGAAACAAATACCCGCGAAAAGTCTGAGGGCCCGAGTGCTTAACATCGTTCGATGGTCTCAGAATAACAGGCGCCGGGGCTAAGATGTTTGTATTCGTCATGAAACTCACCATCAAACAAGGATTGTCGGGGCTGGTACCCGCCGTGGTGCTCTGTATTTGTATCTCGCCGATGCAGGCAGCCTCGCCCGAGTACCGGGCGGGGGCTGCGGCGGTGGACATTACTCCGGTTGAGCCAATCCGGCTTTCCGGTTACGCCTCGCGCACGAAACCGTCGGAAGGTGTGCTGACGCAGATACACGCCAAAGCGCTGGCGATCACAAGAGGCAAACGCGAGCAGGTTGTATTGATTACGACGGATTTGATCGGCCTGCCCCGAACCATCACAGATCCGGTGGCGGCCAGAATTCAGCAGAAATATGGTCTGGAACGGGCAGGAATCGTGTTTAACTCGTCGCATACACACACGGCGCCCTATATACAAAACAACCTTTCGCTGCTATTCGAGCTGCCGGAGACGGAGCAGCGTACCGTGGAGGCTTACGCCGCGCGGCTGCAGGAAGCCCTGTTCGAAGTGGCTGGCCGGGCGATTGTGGACCTTAGCCCGGTGACGATCACGACGGGACATGGCGAGGCTCATTTTGGAATCAATCGCCGCGTGATGGGGCCGAAGGGTGTCTCGATTGGGGTAAATCCTGAGGGTCCGGTGGATGCGGAGGTTCCGGTGATGAAAATTGCCGGAGCGGACGGCAAGGTGAAGGCGGTGCTGTTTGGCTACGCCTGCCATAACACGACGCTGACGGGCGGGAATAACGCAGTCAGCGGCGATTACGCAGGGTATGCGCAGGAGGCGATTGAGAAGGCAAACCCGGGGGCCACGGCGCTCTTCCTGATGCTGACGGGTGCGGACCAAAACCCGAATCCGCGAGGCACGGCGGCGCTGGCGCGCCAACATGGCGAGACGCTGGCCGCGGAAGTGGCGAGAGTGCTTGGAGGGCGACAGACGCTGCTGCACGGGCCGATGAAAGCTGCTTTTCGCACGGTGGAACTGGAGTTTGAGGCGAATGATCGGGCGACGTTTGAAGCGCGCCTGGCGGATTCAAATCCGTACCGCGTGCGCCATGCGAAGGCAATGCTGGCCCGGATGGACACGGGTCAGGCGATCAGAAGATATCCGTATCCTGTGCAGGCGATTTCGTTCGGCGGCAAGTTCACGCTGGTGACGCTGGGGGGCGAGGTAGTGGTGGATTATGCGCTGGCGATCAAGAAGGCATATCCGGCGGCGGGCGTGGTGGTGGCCGGATATTCGAACGATGTGATGGCGTATATTCCGTCGCTTCGGATCCTGCAAGAGGGTGGGTATGAGGCCTTCGATTCCATGTACTACTACGGGCTGCCTGCATCGTGGGCGCCCAATACCGAGGAGAAGATTCTGGCCACGGTAGCGACGGTGATGAAGGCCACGCGCTAGTTTACGGGTTCTTCGTGGCGGACGCTTCGGTCTCAAACTCGATAGCGGTCTGTACGTCGGCTTTGCGGAAGCCCGAATTTTTGGCGCTGAACGCGATGGTTCGGGCGTAGCCAAACAGGACTCGGAGCTTTAGCTCCCCCCCGCAGGTGACCGGGAACCAAACGTCCTTCGCGAAGCGCTGGTAAGTGATTTTGGCGCCGATGTCGTGGACGCTGATACCCAGCAGGATGGTGACAGCTTTGGGGATCTTGCAGGCCCAGTGGCTGGTAATCAAAACCGGCTGGAATTCGTTTTTCTCGATGAGCGCCTCGCCTTTCCAGCAGTCGTCATCTTCTCCATGGCCATCGAAGGCGACCTTGTAGACATGGTGGCCGAGGTAGTTCTCTTCCCCATTGAGCGTGAAGTTGTAGTATTCGAGGCGTTTCGTGGTGAGGGGAAACCAGTCGAGCATGGGTCCCAGATCGTTCTTGCTCCACATGACGTCCCTGGCGAACGAGTCGGTCAGGGCGCCGTCAATATCCATGTCCTTCGTTTTGTAGTCGGCTTCGGAGTAGGTGGTTTCGCGCTTGCCATCGAGGATTTTGCCTTCCACCTTCACAAGGTTGCGCTTCGCGCCTTTGGGGGCCGGGGCGACCACGTATTCCCTGCTCTCTTCGCGGGCCAGTTTTCCGTTGGCGCGCTTGAGGCGGACGAAAACGTTCATGTCGTAGACGAAGTTCTTGCGGGCATCCTGCGCTTTGGTCTGATTCTCGGCGACCCGGCGCATGATGGCGTCGGCCGTGGGCGTTTCCGCGGCACACGGCAAAGCAGCGAGAAGCAGAAGGGCGAGGCAGCGGGTCATTTGGGTTTGGCGGGTTCGGACTTTACGGCTTCGAGTTTTACTGCCAGCAGGTTCATGCGGATATCGCGTTCGGCGTCTATGGTTACCTTGTCGCCTTCATGGAACGTGGCGGCTTTGGTGGGTTTGCCATCGCGGATGAACTTTGTGGCCCGTGTCAGATACATTCGCAGGGTTTCGCCGCTCTCCATCTGCACCTCAATGAACTTCCCGTTGCTTACCTTGAAGGTCCCGTCAAAAGTGGCGACGGCGTTCGGGACAGGCTGCAGGAAGGAGGTGATGGTGAGAAGAATAGCGGAGAGATACATACCTTAATCTTCCTCTTTGTGCTTCTCTGTGTTCTTCTCGGCGTTCTTCAGGTTGCCCAACTGGCTTCCGATGTCGGGGATGCCCATGTTGCCGCTGAGCTTGGCCAGGTCCTCCGGCCTGAGCGAGCCATTGATGTAGACGACGGTAACCTGGGTCGCTTCGGCGGCAACAATGGCGACCCCGCCCAACTTGCCACCGGACTGGGGCAGCAGGTAGATCTCGGAGAGGTCGTCTTCGTCCTTCGACTCGACGACGCGGGTCCATTTCGCCTGCTTCAGGTAGCTGCGCAGCGGTTCCAGATCGGCACTGTTGTAGAGGCCCTTCCGGCGAAACTCCCAGGACCGTATATAAATGCCCTTCAAGCCGTCCACCAGGTTCTTTACGTCAGTGGCGTCCTTGCCGCCGGCTGCCCCAAGGAACCCGGACGCGAGTTTGAGCATATCGCCATCGAGGGTGATATTTGTGTGGTTCTTCGAGTTGGTGCCAAGCTTGTCCAGGGTTTTGAAGTCGAAACTGTCCTGTGCTGCGAGCGGCAGCGCCAGAAGAGCCATGATCAGGATGTTCTTCATAGGGCGTTTTGTTTGCTCACTTTCTGTAGTCGTTGTTTGGTCTTCTGCAGCTGGAGGCGGGTAATATCGAGGGCGAGAAGCAGCTGACGGCTGGCCTCACGTGCCTGGTGCTCCCGACGATGGCGGTATTCCGAGATGCCGGTGGGAATAAGCGCGGCCAGGGTAATCCCGGCGGCGATGGCCCAGACTGCTGGTTTGCGCCAGACGGCGAGAACGATCATTTTTCCTGACTGCGGGGCTCGAGTTGCGGCTTCCAGCGCAGCCGCGCGGGCCAAAACCTTCGCTGCAAAATCGGGCGGCGGCAGTTCCTGCCGCAAAGCACGCTTTACCGCCTTTTCAAACTCCACAGGCTCTTCAAACGCCACAGGCCATCTCCTCTTTCCGCAGGTGGCCACGCAGAAGCGTTAACGACCGGTGCAGATGGCTTTTTACGGTACTGACGGGCATATCTAACATTTCGGATATTTCAGTGGGGTCAAGATCTTCCTGATAGCGGAGCAGAACCACGGCTTTGGCCTTTTCCGGCAGGGCCTGCACCATGCGGCGAATGCGGCTCAAGAGGAACAAGTCTCCGGGCGTTTCCAGGGAGGCAGGCTCCGGGGCGCTTTCGAGCCCGACAGCGGGACGGAGCTTGCGTTTACGCACCTCGTCAATCGACCGGTGGCAGACGGAGCGGCGAAGCCACCAGGTGGCATGCGCGGGGGATTCGATTCGGCCCAAATTCTGATAAAACTGCAGGAAGACATCCTGCGCCAGTTCCTCCGCGATTTCCCGGTTCCGCAGGAAACGCAGGGCCAGGCTGAAAACCATAGCCTGGTTGTCGTTTACGACGCTGGCAAAATCAATGGCCACAATGGATAATACGGGTTACTGGTCCTGAAGAATGCAACAGATTGCGGGAAAAGTTCTTCCGCTTCTCAAGACGCCGAAGCATCCAATATCCCGAAAATGGAAGGGGCTGGCATCGGCCTTGTGGATCTCCTTTGTTATCAACACAAGAGATTCCCATTCGCGGGATTAAATTGGCATGAAACGTGCATCGTTAAAGTAAGGGATAGGTGTATTTGTAGATGCTTCAGGAGTTAAAGTTTCAGCTGTCGACGGCGCTGCTAACGGTTCTCACGTTAGCAGCGGCGATCGCTGCTGTCCTGAACTATCAGCAACTCCAGCGTTTCCCTCTACCCGATGACGGCGCAGTGTGGCGTGTCAGGGATGGTCGCGTAAGGGCCGTGAAGGTTCTGGAGAATGGCCCGGCCGACCGCGCTGGTATCCGGGTGAACGATACACTGCAGTCGATTCAGGGCGTTCCGGTGATGACGGTGGAAGACATCCCCCGCCGGTTGTCGTCATTTGGGGCCTGGGCGAAGGCGACGTATGTGGTCCGCCGCTCGGGTGTGAACGATGTAAAGGCGACAGTCATCATTGGCGAAGCGGCCCGGGGCGTGGCTTACACGTACCAATACCTGGTGGGCGCGTTCTACCTGGCAATTGGGTTGTTTATCTACTTCCGGCGAGGAAGTGCGATAAAGGCGCGGCATTTTTACGTCTTCTGCCTGGTCTCATTCATCTTCTGCTGTTTCCACTACACGGGCAAACTGAACGCGTTTGACCAGGTAATGTACATGGGCAACGTGATCGCCGGGTGGCTGGCGCCTGCGCTGTTCCTCCATTTTTCGTTGACGTTCCCGGAGAATTCTCCGTGGTACCGGCGCTGGATGCGTTTGGCCTTGTACATGCCAGGCAGCTTCCTGACGCTGATTTTTCTGGTGTTTGCGAACGGGATTCTGGTTTCGGAAGCGGCGTTGCCGGAAGTTCGGGAACTACTGGACCGGACGTGGATGGGGCTGATCACCATTACGTGGACGCTGAGCTGCGTGATTCTGCAGAAGGGCTACCGGCAGGCGGAAGACCCGGTGGTCCGCCAACAGCTCAAGTGGCTGCGCAACGGCATGATCTTCGGCTTCGCACCATTTGGCCTGCTCTATGCCGTGCCGTTCGTGCTGAACCTGCAGTTCAGTCCGCTGCTGAATTACTCGGTGATTACGCTGCCGCTGATCCCGCTCACGATCGCCTGGGCGATTCTGCGCTACCGGCTGATGGACGTGGATGTAATTTTCCGGCGGGGCTATGCGTACACGCTGGCCACGCTGATAATTCTGGCTGCCTTCTATGGCACGGTTTTCGCAATTGCCAATCTGATCCAGAAGAGCGTGAAGGACATATCCAGCTCCCAGTTGATTGTGGTGATGCTGATTGCGACGTTCCTGTTCCAGCCGATTCGGAACTGGATCCAGGATAAGCTGGACCGGCATTTTTACCGCGATGCGTACGACTACCGGAAGACGCTGGTGGAATTTGTTCGCGAACTGAACTCCACGGAAGGCCTGGACAACATGCTGCAGTCGGTGGCGGACCGCCTGATGCAGACGATGTCGATCCGTCACGTGGCTTTCTTTTTCAACGACTGGAATTCGGAAGGCGAGAACTGGAAGTTACGGGCGTCGATGGGATCGGGTGCCCGACCTTTGACCGGACAGACAGACCTGGACCTCAGCTTTCTGAGTTGGGAACGGAACACGCCCTACGTGTTCTTTGAGCGCACGCGCTACCACCTGGACGCGATTGCCAGTGCGTGGCCTGCAACGGTAAGGCAGACGATTGCGGATCTGGACCTGAACTACTACCTGCCGTGTTTGGTACGTGGCAGGAAGGTCGCGTTCCTGGGGGTGAGCCGGACGGAAACGGGCGAGTTCCTCTCCACCGACGATCTGGAACTGATGATGACGCTGGCGAACTATGTCGGCATCGCCATTGAAAATGCCGATCTCTATCGCTCGCTTTCGGAGAAGGCCGGCGAGTATGAGCGCCTGAAGGAATTCAGCGAGAACATTGTGGAGTCGATCAACGTCGGCATTCTGGCGGTCGGTTTGGATGACAAGGTGGAGAGCTGGAATACGCAAATGGAGCGCCTGAGCGGCATTGGTCGTGAAGACGCTGCGGGCCGCACGCTGGCCGAACTGCTGCCCGCGCCGCTGGTGGAGCAGCTGGAACGAACCCGCCATGAAGTGAAAATCCACCACCTGGACAAGTTCACTTTTGACGCCGCAGGGGGCGAAGCGACGGTTAATATCGCGATTACACCGCTCGTGTCGCGCGAAATGGAACAGATTGGGCGGCTGGTAATTTTTGATGACATTACGCACCGCGCTGAGCTGGAACGCCGCCTGGTCCAGGCCGACAAGTTGTCCAGCATTGGCTTGCTGGCTGCTGGTGTTGCTCATGAAGTGAACACGCCACTGGCGGTAATCTCTACGTACGCCCAAATGTTGGCGCGGCAGGTACAGGGTGACGAGCAGAAGTCGCGGATGCTGGATAAGATTTCGCGCCAGACCTTCCGGGCGAGTGAGATTGTCAATTCTCTGCTGAACTTCTCCCGGGCATCGGGAACGGAACTGGTGAGCGTACAGATTAACGGCGTGATTCAGGAGACACTTTCGCTGCTGGAACACCAGTTGCGCAAGGCCGGCGTGGAAACGGCAGCGGTTTACGCACCGGAGTTACCCAGGATCCAGGGCAATGCGGGTAAACTACAGCAGGTGTTCCTGAACCTGATTCTGAACGCCCGCGACGCGATGGAACCGAGAGGGCGGCTGGAAGTTGTCACCCGCGCAATCGGAAATAAGGTAGAAATCGAGATCATGGATTCAGGCCATGGCATCGCCCCCGAACATCTCAGCATGATTTACGACCCCTTCTTCACTACCAAAGGCGCCGGCCGCGGCACCGGCCTTGGCCTCTCCGTCACGTACGGCATTATTCAGGAACATGGCGGGCACATAGAAGCCTCGGCACGGGAAAGCGGGGGCACCTGCTTCCGGCTGCAGTTCCCGCTGCTGCAACAGCCTGCCTCGGGTACGCCGAATGGCGGCTCGGGCACCGGGACGGTGAGTGAAGCGGTGGTGGCATGACGGGGCAGAGTCAGTACAGGGTCCCGGGCACGTCTCGCGGAAGAATCCTGATCATTGATGACGAGGCCGAGATTCGCGAGAGTCTGGAGCTGCTGCTCAGCATGGAAGGCTACGAAGTCGATCTGGCTGAGAACGGCATTGAGGGCGAGCGGAAGTTCGACAAAAGGGCGTACGATCTGGTCCTGCTGGACCTGATGATGCCGCTGAAGTCGGGTATGGAAGTTCTGCGCGACATCCGCGAACGAGACCGCCACACGCCAATCTTCATGATTACGGCATACGGGACGTTGGAAGCCGCCGTTCAGGCCGTAAAACTGGGTGCCACGGATTATCTTTCGAAGCCCTGGGATAACGACAAGCTGCTGATTGAGATTGACCGTGCAATTGCGGGGCAACGGCTGCTGGATGAGAATACGGAGCTGAAGAAGGCGCTGAAACAGCGCTACAGCTTCCCCAGCATTATCGGCAAGAGCGAGCGGATGCTGCGCGTGCTGGACCTGGTGATGCAGGTGGCGAGCAGCCGGTCCACCATTCTGATAACGGGCGAGACAGGTACCGGCAAGGAACTGATTGCGAAGGCAATCCATGCGAATTCGCCGCGCGCCGATGCCGCCTTTGTGGCGGTGAACAGCGGTTCGCTCCCGTCGGATCTACTGGAATCCACCCTGTTTGGCCACGTGAAGGGCGCGTTCACCAGTGCCATTCAATCGAGGAAAGGTGCTTTCGAGGTTGCCCATAAAGGCACCATCTTCTTCGATGAAGTGGGCACGATTGGCGCGGAAACACAGGTAAAACTGCTGCGCGTGATTCAGGAGAAGGAGTTCACGCCGCTCGGGTCGAATGACGTGAGCCGGGTGGATGTCCGGATACTGGCGGCAACCAACGCTGATCTGCGGAAGATGGTGGATGAGCGAAAGTTCCGCGAGGATCTTTACTACCGGCTCAACGTCATCAACATCAATCTGCCGCCTCTGCGCGATCGGCGCGAGGATATTCCGTTGCTGGTGCAGCACTTCCTGGACAAGTTCAGCCGCGAGAATGACAAGTTTCTCGATTCCGGCGACCATACGACGTTGCGGTTCGAGCCCGACGCCCTGCAGATCATCATGGACCACAACTGGCCGGGAAATGTCCGCGAGCTGGAAAACGTGGTGGAGCGGGCGGTGGTGCTGGCTTCCGCGCAGATTATCCCGGTGGATGTGTTGCCGGATTACCTGCTGCACGCCAACGGAATTCGGGTTCGGCGGAGTGAAAACGATGCCCTGCCCGCCGATGCGTCGCTGTTTGAGATTGTGGCCGATTTTGAGCGCAAGACCATCATGGAGCACCTGGAACGCTTCAGCTGGAGCCAGACCGAGGCGGCAGAAGCGCTTCGTGTACCGCTTTCCACACTGAACCAGAAGATCAAGCGGCTTTCCATTGATGTAAAACGCAAAGGCGACCGCTAAACTAGTATTTGGCATCCTCTTCTCCTCGTGATTTCGGCCTCCTCTTCTGGACGCTCATTCTTGCGACATTCTTAGGTTTTTTGGGCATGGGTACGGTCCTGCCCCAAATAGCTCCGCATATCCGGCACGATTTGGGCGGGAGTGACCGCACGGTTGGCTTCGTCATCGGAATTTTCTCGTTTGTGGCACTCGGCGGACGTTTTTTCTCCGGGCCGCTGGCTGATAACAAGGGCCGCAAGCGGGCTTTCCTGACTGGTCTGGCCAGCTGTGGCATTGCCGGAGCCGCTTACCTGCTGCCGATCGGCATTCCCGGCGCCTACCTTGGCCGCATCCTGCAGGGCTTTGGCGAAGCCTGTCTCTACACCGGCGCGGCAGCGTGGGCGGTAGAACTGGGCGGCGTGGAACGCAGCGGACAGGCGCTCGGGTACGTCTCCACCGGCATCTGGGGTGGCATTGCGGCGGGTCCGGTAGTGGGCCACTGGCTGGGCAGCTTCGAGCGTGCGGCCATGATGCAGGCCGTGCTGGCGCTCATCGCGTTCGTGATGCTCACGAAGGTGCCCGAAACTTACAAACCGCACCCCAATCCGAAGAAGCGAAACTGGCTGCCGGTCAGCATGCTGAAGCCGGGCTTTGCGATAGGCTTCATCAATGTCCACTACCCGGTTATCACTGGATTCCTGATCCTGCACCTGGCGAAGCATGGCAACTCGGGAGCTGCGGCTTTTTCCGCGTACGCCGGGTTCATTCTGGTCTCGCGCTTTTTCCTGGGTGGGCTGCCCGACCGCATCAACCCTGCCATCACTTTCTTTGGCGGCATCGTCTGCATGGCGATTGGGCTGCTGGTGATCGCCAGCGGACCGGGCCCCGTGGTCGCCATCTCCGCCGCAGCCCTGCTGGGGTTCGGATTTTCGTTCCCGTGGTCAGCGGTCGCCGGAACCGTCCTGCGGCGCACACCTTCGAATGAACACGGCACTGCGGTTAGCGTGCTCAGCGCGTTCTATGACCTCTTTGTTGGCATGAGTTCCTTCGCCGCCGGCAATATCTCCGAGCACTTCGGGTACGAAGCGTCGTTCCTGATGGCCGCCGTTTCGCTCACCGCGGCCGCAGTCATCGGCTTCTTCGTCTTCTTCCGGACGCCGCCGCCAATCGCCGAGGCTCCCCCCGAAGAATACTTAGAGACCTGCGAACCGTAAAGCGCCTCGCTGGCCGGTGTGGTTTACTGATTTACATGTACAAGTCGTTCGCTTTGGGCCTGGTAGCCCTCCTGCCGGTTTTTGGGCAAGTCGCCGTAAAACAGGGCACCAATCAGATTGCTGTTGAGATTGATGGCAAGCCATTCACCACTTTCTACTACGGCGCGGAACAGCCGAAGCCGTATCTGCATCCCCTGCGGGCTGCGTCCGGGACGGCGGTGACTCGCGGCTTCCCGATGGATAAGAAGGAAGGCGAACTGACCGACCACCCCCACCAGCGCTCTATGTGGTTTGCGCACCAGTCCGTGAACGGCTACGACTACTGGAATAACGAATTCGCTTACGAAAAAGAGCCCAAGTACAAGGGCAAGATCGGCCACATCTTTGTAAAAGGCGCGCCCGTTATCAAGGCGAAGGGCAAGACTGGGGAAATCACGTTCACTGCCGAATGGAAGCAACTGGATGGTGTGGTCGTCCTGAATGAAGACCGCCGGATGACCTTCCACTCCGGCACCGGCAAGAACCGCATTGTCGATTTCGACTTTGTTCTGACGGCGAAGGAGACGGTCACGTTCGGGGATGAAAAAGACGGCGTCTTCGGCATCCGCCTCGCGCCCGGCCTCGAGGAACCCGGCACCAAGGCTCCGGCGGAACCGAAGCGGACGGGCATTATGACCAACGCGCAGGGCTGCCGCCTCGAAGCGGAATGCTGGGGCAAGGCGTCGGAATGGATGGACGTTTCCGGCACCGTGGAAGGCCAGCAACTGGGCGTTTCCATCTTCGACACCCCTGGCAATCCGCGCTTCCCCACCTACTGGCACATACGCGGATACGGGCTGTTCGCCAACAACATCTTCGGCCTGCACGACTTCCTGAAGAACAAAGACCACGCGGGTGAACTGACGCTGAAGCCGGGCGAAAAGCTCCACTTCCAGTACCGTGTCGTGATCCACCCGGGCGATGCCACCGAAGCCAAAGTTGGCGAGCTTTATAAGACCTGGGCCGCCTCAGCGGGCACCTCAGCGGGCAAATGACAAGCCGAAGCCGGTGGTGTACAGGATGTCGTTCGACTTCCGCCCCGGCGCCGGTGTATTCAGATAGCGATCACTGATCGACAGGTTCCAGTTCAGCCATTTTGAGATCTTAACCGAGGCGCCGGAATCGAAATTGACGCGGTACTGGCCGGTATTCGTCAGATCGTTGAACATGCGCGCGGACTGGAACATGGTGGTTGCCGAGTTCAGCTTGAACTCGTAGTCGTTGCCGAAGTAAGCTTCGGCCGATTTTCGGGTGAAAGTGGCGAAGGCGGAATGGTTAAAGTCGCCGCCGCCGATGACGTCGAGCTTCATGCGCTTCGTATTACGAGCGTGGAAACCGAAGCCGCCGCCGGCGACGAACCGGAGGTCCAGGTTCTGGAACTTGTCGTATTCGTAGTCGTTGAAGGTGCTGACGAAGAGGCGGGGGCTGAAGTTGTGGTCGTAACCGAGGCCTCCGCGAACCGCTTCGGCGGTTCCGGCGCTCTTGCCGGAGATCAGCGCGGACGCCTTAATGCTGTTGAAATAGACGGTCGTCTTGTCGTGCGAGGTGGCACGCGTGGCTTTCACGCCGCTGGTGAAGGTCAGGGTCTTGGCGTTGCCCGCGCTGCCCGCCCAACCGACCGTGCCGGTGCCTGCCCAGAGCTGGCCCCACCCGGGAGCCTGCAGACGTTCGAAGGCCTTTTGTTCCTCTGCATTACGGATGGCGGTGATATCTGCCGCGGGCAGCTTCTGGCCTCCGACTTCCAGAACGCCGTTGGCAACTGAAACGGTACCCTCGGTGGTCTTGCCTTCCTTGCTGGTTACATAGACGGGAGCGGTCCCCTGGACGGACTCCACTTTGTCCCAGGCGGTAGTGACGACGCCAAACAGATCGCTCTGGATGACCAGGTTTGCGCCGTCCTTACTGACGACGGTGCCGGTAATGCGGTCACCGTTTTTCAGGATAATCTGATCGGCAAACAAGGAGGTGGTGGCGAGCAGCAGGAGTGCGGCGCACAGACGGGATGATTGCATGAATTCTATTTTCCAATAATCAGGGTGAGGCCAGAAGGAGCCACTGTGAAGTGGTGGATACGGTAATCCATCGGGAACCATTCGCTGACCAGCGTTTCCGGGAAATTGGGCTTCACGTAATCCTGGATCAGATAGTCGAGCGCGGCGCCGTCCACGGCCACGCCGTTCACCTCCACCCGTTCCAGATCGACCCGGCCCTTGCCGTCGGCGGAGGAGAAGCGGGCTGTTACAGAGACGGGACGAGTGGCGCTGAAGAGATTCTTCAGGAGCCAGTTGGCGTCCTGCCCCGTGGCGGCCTTGTGGGCTTTCAGAAAATCGACATCGCCGGAAGCGGTGGCTCGACCCTGGCCGAGAGTAAAACGGAGGTTGGAGGCGCCGAACGAGGCCCACCAGGAAGCCTCGTCGCGGATCCAGGCGCGGAGTTCCGGGTCATTGAGCGAGATTCGGGTTCCGGCGGGGGGCTTGCCGTGTTCCAGAAGGTTGAGCTTCTGCCGAGCCGTCTGCAGGTCGCTGAGCGCGGCGGGATAGAGCGTCAGGGCAAGCAGAGCTGCAAGAGGGACTCGCACATGGAAGAGTGTACGCTGTCCTGCTACTATCGCGGTGGATGCGGTTTGTATGGCGGGAACTGACCTTTGACTTCACGGCGCTGGAGCCCGTGATTTTTCCCCGCCTGATAGCGGGAAATGTGCTTCGCGGCGCACTGGGAATCCTGTCCCGCCGCGTGGCATGCACCGCAGATTGCCCAGGGGCGCCGGAGTGCCCGGACCGTGCCACCTGCCTGTATGCGCGGTTTTTTGACCCTGCGCCGGCCGTCTCGCTTCCGAGCGGGATGGTGGATATTCCCAAACCCTTCGTGTTTCGTGCGCGCCACCTGGATGCGAGCCGCATGGAAGCCGGCGGTGAGTTCAGCTTTGGGCTGCATGTGTTCACCGCCGACCCGGATATTCCGGCGCATCTGAAAGAAACCTTCGCGAGCCTGGAAGAGCACGGCCTGGGCCCGACGCGGGGCCGCGTCATCCTGCGAAACATGACCGTGCAGCCCCACAGTTGCACCCTGACGCCGCGCGAAACGGCACCGGCGAAAGTACAGGTGGATTTCCTGACACCGACCGAGCTGAAAAGCCAGGGCAGGCTAATGGACGAACCCGACTTCCCCGCCCTGTTCCGGCGGATTCGGGACCGCATCACCACGTTACAGACCATCTATGGCGAGGGCCCGGACTTTACCGATTTTCGCGGCATTGGCAAACGCGCCGAACAGATCCGGATGACCTCGTGCCAGATCCGGACGGTCGGCACCACCCGCACCAGCACCCGAACGGGCCAGACGCACGAACTGGGCGGTTTTACCGGCAGCGCCATCTACGAAGGCGACCTGGGAGAGTTCCTGCCCTGGCTGGAAGCAGCCCAATACACGGGTGTGGGACGGCAGGCGGTTTGGGGTAAGGGCGAGATCCGTGTTTTAGCGATATAATCGCTGTCGAAATGAAGCGCGCCACTTTTTGCCTCCTCTTGCCTGTAGTTCTGCTGTTTGCCCGCGAGCCACTCGCGTCGCGAATCGCGCATAATGACCCTGCGAGGTACCGGCATTCTCCTGCCGTCCACGACGGCGCAGGCAGCATGGAGTTTATGGCGATGTTCAATTCGCCCGAGTTCAATACGAACCTCTTCTTCCTGCATCGGGGGATTATCAATCCGAAGAGCGGGATTGGGGTTCACTTCCACAACCAGTGTGAAGAGATGTTTGTGGTATTGGAGGGCGAAGCGCAGTTCACCGTGGATGGCCGGACTTCCATCCTGAAGGCTCCGGCGGGCGCTCTCTGCCGGGCCGGACATTCCCATGCCATCTATAACGCCACCGACAAACCGCTGCAGTGGATGAATATCAATGTGACGAAGACGAAGGGCAAGTACGATGCGTTCAATTTGGGGGACCCGCGGGTGGGCGTACCGATTGACCCGATTCCCACGTTCATCCACATGTTGCTCGACAAAACGCTGCTGAAGCCCGTGAACGGCATGCAGTACCGCCGCGCGCTGCCGCCCGATGTCTTTGAGACGAACTGGTCGTACGTGGATCACTTGAATGTCGCGAAAGGCGGTTCGTCGCCCAAAGAGCGGCATGAGGGCGTGGAAGAGTTCTACTACGTGATGGCCGGAGACGGCGTGGCGCACGTAGGAGCTGAAAGCGCCCCGGTCCACAAGGGCGATGCGGTGCCGGTGCAGTTGAACGAGGTGCACTCGATCGACAACACGGGCGCGGGCGACCTGGAACTGATGGTAGTGGGCGTGGCTCGTACGAAATGGGCTCTCGACACGCAGACCGTAAAATAGAAACCTGCCCCCGCACATCATCCCGCTGAGTCTCAGCATGTTCGTCGTGTGTGTCCTCACGTCGGCGACAGGCGCGACTTCGCTGCTCACGGTTCCGCTGATGATTCAGTTCGGCGTGGAACCGCGCGCGGCCATTGCCACCAATATGGCGCTGCTGGTGCTGATGAACGGTGGCAGCAGTCTGGGGTTCCACGGCGAAGACCCGGGCTGCAGGCGACGCCTGTGGCGGCTTGTGGCGATTACCGTGGCGGGCTCGGCGGGCGGCGCGTGGCTGATGCTGCTGTTGCCCTCGTCAGCCCTGCGGATCATCGTGCCGGGGGCCATGCTGGCCGTTCTGGCGTTCCTGCTGGTCTCGCCGCGTCACCACGGCGAGCCACCTGCGCCGCCGCAATGGAGGCTGAGAGCTGGTTATGTGGCGGCGCTTGCCCTGGCGGTCTACGGAGGCTTTTTCAGCGGTGGTTACGTGACCATGCTGGTAGCGACGTTTACGTTTTTCTTCGGGTATACGTTCCTGCGATCCATTGCCCTGGCACGGTTGATGAGTCTGGCATCCTCGATGATGGCGGCGCTGATCTTCGCGTTGCATGGTGCCATTAATTGGCCGCTTGGCGGCATCCTGGGGGCCGTCGCGTTCGCGGGCGCGTTCATTGGGGCACGCTTTGCGAGGCGGCTGCCGGAAGTCTGGCTACGGCGGGTTTTCACCAGCGCCGTAGCCATTTTGGCGATCAAATCCCTGATTTTCGACTGGCGCTAAAAACACTTCGGGCCGGAAGTTTTGAGGCTCCCGGCCCGAAGTGAAACAGCGTGACTGAATTTCCGCTTAGAAGTACAAGCGAAGTCCAACCTGGGCGCGACGGGCGGTGGTGCCGTCCGGCGGAGCCTGGGTGGCCGCGATGGTGCCGTACGAGGTCTGCGGAACCAGAGCGGTGATACCGGTCAGGGGGCCCGAAGTCTGGCGGATGGCGCGATACTGGAGCGCGACACGAGCGCCGGAACCGGCAACCTGCACGTGGTTGAAGACGTTGAAGGCTTCAAAGAACAGGGCCAGCTTCATCTTTTCAGTGATCTGGAAGTTCTTCTGCATGCGGGCATCCAGCTTGTAGATGTTGCCGAGCTTCAGGTAGGCCGGATCTTCGAACGGAACGCGGTTGGAACCACCCAAACCGTTGATGGAGCTGGTGCTGAGGGTGGTAATCTGCACGCCATTGGCGTACGGGCGGTCCGTAACGGAGGTGGTGGGCGTGATACCAAACGAGGTAGCAGCCGTTTCAACAGCCGAGAGCTGCCAGCCGTTGATGATGTTCTTCGAGAACCAATCGTTGCGGTGCGTAAACGTGGGAGCCACAACAGCATTCACTACCAGGCGCTGACGCTGGTCACTGGAGCTGTTGCCGCGTTCCTGGTTGTAGTCGCCGTTGAAGACCGAAGTTGCGAAGGTGGACCCGAACAGGGTGTTGCCACCGCCGCCCTGGTTGTTGTCGATGGAGTGTGACCAGGTATAGGCGACGTTGCCGAACAGCCAGTTGGAATACCGGCGGGAGAGCTGAACGAGCATGCCGTTGTAGCTGCTCTTGCCGG
This sequence comes from uncultured Acidobacteriia bacterium, assembly GCA_903929755.1. Classification (GTDB taxonomy): domain Bacteria; phylum Acidobacteriota; class Terriglobia; order Bryobacterales; family Bryobacteraceae; genus BOG-234. The sequence goes on along the minus strand of CAIYVZ010000084.1, from coordinate 62,198 downwards.
CCGATTCCAACTGGTAGATGGAACCGAAGGCCGGGTTCACGCGGGCAGTGTAGAGCGGCGTGGTGTAGCTGCGAACCTGGGCGCCACTGAGATCCAGAACCGGGTAGGTATAGGTGCTGGTGGGGGCTGCTGTGTTCACATCGCGGGTCTGCAGCAGGTGCATCCCATTGCTCCAGACGTAGGAGACCGTCAGGCTGGTGTCCTTGGCAATGGCGCGTTCCACAGCGAAGGTTGCCTGCTGGGAGTACGGATTGCGCCAGGTCGGATCGAGGAACAGAACGCTGGCGGTACCAGCGACGTTCGGCGTAGCGGCCAGCGGGGTGGGGAACACGGGACCACCGGCAGAAATGAGAGCGGCAGTGCCAAGCGTGTACGTCTTCTGGTAAACGCCATTCGTGACGAACGCGTTTTCCACGGTGGAGGAATTGTAGCGGTTGAAGAAGAGACCGTAGCCTGCCCGGATCACCGTCTTGCTGTCCAGCGAGTAAGAGATGCCGAGGCGGGGCGCGAAGTTCTTGCGCGTCTGCGGAATGGTTGCTGTGTTCTTCCAGTCGGGGTTCGTGATGGTCGGCTGCGGCAGGAACGCCGTTTCATAACGGACGCCGGGGCTGATGACAAGCTTCGGAGTTACCTTCCATTGATCCTGCACAAAGAACGAAACTTCGTTCATTTTGGTAGAGACGATGGGGTTACCGAAGGCCTGATTATAAGAGCTGTAGTTGCGCGCTCCGGTGGTGTTACCGCTAAAGTCCAGCGCGAAGGCGTTGAAACTGGGGTAGGTGTAGGAACCGTACCGGTTGGCCAGACGGCTCACGTAATCTTCCACAGTGGCCCAATCGCCACCGAACTTCAGGGCGTGTGCGCCGACGTTGATGGAGAAGGTATCGATGATCGAGTAGCGATTTTCGCTGGGGTTCAGCCGGGGATAGCCATTGGCATAACCAATATTGCCGCCCGTGCCTGTGATGGAGATGGAAGCAAGGCCAGTGGCGGGCAGAAGGCTGGGGCTCGCCGGGTCGTACTGGCGATCCTTAAAGAAGCCGAAGCGCAGAGAGTTGACGGAGTTGGCGTTCGGAACCAGAGTCCACTCCGTGCGGAAGGTTCGGTTGAACACGTTGGTGTCGGCGTTGTTGCCTACACCGGAACCGTCAGCCAGCGAGAGCTGCGTCTGGATCCCGTTCGGCGAACGGAAATCGAGATAATTGGCGCTCATGCTGATGGAGTTCTTGTCGTTCGGGCGGTAGTCGAGCTTGCCGAACATCAGGTTGGTGTCCATGGTGCGGGGAACCAGCTGAGGCTTGATGCGGCCGACAACGAAGTCGCGGGCGGCGGCGCACTGGGCAGCGGAAGCCGTCGGGCAGGCAGAAGCGCGCAGGTTATAGTTGGCGTCAAAGGGCCCGGAGCCGGAGGTTGCCGTAATGATGTTGGAAGAAACGAGCGGGGCAAAGCGACGCTGCATTTCACCGTTGAAGAAGTAGAAGATTTTGTCCTTCTTCGCGGGACCACCGATGCTGGCGCCGGTCTGGTGACGATGTTCAGACGGGTTGATACCGTTAGCGGTAATATCTGTGGCGTTCAGAGTCTGGTTGCGGAAGAACCAGTAGAAGGTGCCGCTGACATTATTCGAGCCGGAGCGCGTAATCGTGTTGATCACGCCACCGGAGGCGCGGCCGTATTCAGCGAGGAAGTTCGAGGTGACAACCTGGAATTCCTGAACCGCGTCCTGCGAGATGTTGGTGGTACGGGTGCGGCCCGCGTTTTCACCATAGAACTGATTGGTGGTGTCGTTACCGTCGGTGAGGAACGCATTGCCGCCGGCGTTGCCGCGAAAACTGATCAGGCCGAAAGGGCCATCCGACGTAACACCAGGAGTCAGCAACACGAAGTTGTCCACGCGCCGGCCGTTGATGGGCAGTTCCAGGATCTGCCTGGAGCTGACCACCTGGGAGACGTCCGTTTTGTCGCGTTCAATGACTGGCGCGGCATCGGTGACTTCCACCTGCGTGGAAGTGGAACCGACGGTGAGGCGGGGAGTGAGGGAAATGATCTGGCCGACAGCGAGTTCCAGGTCCTTGGCTTCGTATTTGCTGAAGCCTTCCTTGACGATGGAAACCTTGTAACCGGAAGCGGGCACGAGCGTTGGAACGGTAAAAGTTCCCGCGTTGGTGGTAACCGTTTCGCGGTGAATGCCCTTGGATGAGTTATCGATAGTGACCTTGGCGCCCTGGATGATGGATCCAGTAGCGTCTTCGACCACACCGTTGATAGCTCCGAAACCGGCCGACGTCTGTCCGAAAGACGAGACGGCGGCGACGGTGAGCAGTAAACCGAATCGCGCGATTGTCTTATTCATAAGTTTTTTGAGAGGCCCCGTACTCCTTATGATATCCCGCTTCTGTGAAAATCTGGTTACTGTAACGTTTCCGTCGGATTCAAGTTTCAACTATGGCCGTTCATTAAATCCGATGCACCCTCCGCCCGCGGAGCGAGGCTCTACGTGTTTTCGGGCGGCAGGCACAGGGGCGACTGTGGACGAGGCCACATTTCGACGGGAAGTGGCGGAAAGGACCGGCTATGTAACCGCCGAGTCCTTCCGCGTGGATCACCGATAAAGCGGGTTCAGTTGGCGCCGGCGGTTTTCTCGGCATGGTCCACGATGACGACGTCGAGTGGCGCCTTGCGCTGTTCCAGCTTGAGGCCCACATTCGAGAGGGATGTGTGGAGTGAATCGTACGAGCTTTCCGCCATTTGCATCACCTGAGGGGGCAACACCACACCCGCGTTCATGCCGGAACGAATCTGCATGGCGCGGAAGTCTTCGGGCGTGACGGGCAGCGCGAAATCGTAGGCCGCGGTAAGGTCGGTCCTGTCAACTACGGGACGATCCACAAAGCGGCCCAGGGCGTCTGCAAACACGGCCATTGTCATCTTGTGCGCTTCGAACTTCTCGCTGCCGAAGGTGTAGGCGCTCCCGTTGCCCAGGTTGACGCTGGTCCCGCTGGCATCTCCGCCGCCGTTGACGTTCACGTTCCCGTTGCCGGACTCGGTGTCCGCGGATTCTTTCAAACGCGCCCCACCCTTGGTCACCACAAGGGCGTAGACGCCAAATTCTTTCTTGTCCTTATGCAGCTTTAGCTGGAAGCGCTCGGCGAGCAGGGCTTTCATCATTTCCGGTACGTCCTTGCGGGAGGCTCCGGCGGGGAGTTTCGCCGCAATATCGAAGCGCATAGAGCCGATCCATTCCGGCCCCGTGATTTGATACGGCTTCAGACTCCAGGCGATGCCGATATAGTCCCTGAGGGAAAAGAAGCTGGCCGTGAATTGTGCGCCATCGATGCGAATGCCAGCCTGTGCGCGCTGTGGCCCCGGGTCCGCCGAAGGCTTTACAGAGGCAACTTCGAATTCCAGAGGGGTTTGGGCGAAAGCAGGCAGGGAGAGCGTGAGAGCAAGAGCGGCAGTGAGCAGGCGCATATGCAAAGAAACGCAGCTCGGCGAAATATGTTCAGGCAGAAATAAAAGCGCCGGACGAAGGGTAACTCCGTCCGGCGCAGGAAACAATAAGTGGAAGTGAAGTTAGGCTGCGAAACGGGCTTCGACTTCAGCCCAGTTCACAACGCTCCAGAAGGCGGCCAGGTAATCGGGCCGGCGATTCTGGTACTTCAGGTAATACGCGTGTTCCCAAACGTCCACACCGAGGACAATCTGCTTGCCTTCGGAGAGCGGCGTGTCCTGGTTCGGGGTGGAGGTGATTTCGAGAGCACCGTTGTTCTTCACCAGCCAGGCCCAGCCGGAACCGAAGCGGGTTGCACCGGCGGCATTGACCTTTTCCTTGAAGGCATCCACGGAACCGAATGAAGCGTTGATTGCGTCGAGCAGTGCGCCCGACGGACCAGCCGCGCCGGAACCGGCGGGAGCCATCAGCGTCCAGAAGATGGAGTGGTTGTAGTGGCCGCCACCGTTGTTGCGGACGGCGGTACGGATGCCTTCGGGAACGATCGCGAGGTTATTGGCGAGCAGTTCTTCAATGGTCTTACCGGCCAGCTCGGGGGCCGATTCCAGAGCCTTGTTCAGGTTTGTGACGTAAGCGTTGTGGTGCTTGCCGTGGTGGATCTCCATCGTCGCTTTGTCGATGTACGGTTCCAGAGCGTCATGCGCGTAAGGAAGGTTCGGAAGGGTAAATGCCATAGATGCTCCTAATTATATTCGAGAAGTTCGCGTTCAGTTGGATGATGCGGAACCGACGGCGGATTCAAACGCGTGCGCCAAACGGAACATTTCGGGTTCTTTGAAGTGGTCGCAGAGGATTTGCAGGCCGACCGGGAGACCTTCCGACGTAAGCCCGCAGGGCACGCTCATGCACGGAATGCCCGCCAGGCTTCCCGTGATGGTGTAGATGTCGGACAGGTACATGGCGACGGGATCGTCCACCTTCTCACCGAGCTTAAACGCGGGGAAGGGGGAGACGGGGGCGACGATGGCATCCAGCTTCCCTTGAGCAGAGCCGCCGAAAGCCTGGGTGAAGTCACGAGCAATCAGGGCGCGGACGCGCTGCGCCTTCACGTAATACGCGTCGTAGTAGCCGTGGCTCAGAACGTAGGTGCCCAGCATGATGCGCCGTTTCACTTCGGGGCCGAAACCTTCGCCGCGCGAGTGCTGGTACATGGAGATCAGGGACGACGCTTCCGCCGAACGCGTGGTGTAGCGAACACCGTCGTAGCGCGCCAGATTCGAACTGGCTTCGGCGGTGGCAATAACGTAGTAGGTGGCCACGGCGTAGTCTGTGGAAGGCAGACTGACGTCCACCACTTCGCAGCCGAGGCCGCGCAGCGTGTCGAGAGCCTGATAGATCAGCGTGGCCGTCTCACCGGTCGCGTGCTTCATGTACTCCACGGGCACACCGACGCGCATCCCGCGGACGTCGCCCGTCAGAGAGGCCGCGTAGCTGGGGACCGGTGCGGCGGCGGAGGTGGAGTCCAGGGGATCGCGACCGGCCATCACTTCCAGCAGCGTGGCAGCGTCGCTCACATTGCGGGCAAAGGGGCCTATGTGGTCCAGCGTACTGGCAAAAGCGGAGAGGCCATAGCGCGACACGCGGCCATAGGTGGGAGTAACGCCCACCACGCCGCAGAATGATGCCGGCTGCCGGATGGAGCCGCCGGTGTCAGACCCCAGCGAGACGACCGCCGTGCCTTGCGCAACAACTGCGGCTGACCCACCGCTGGAACCACCGGGAACACGATCAGGCGCGACTGGATTCCGCACGGGGCCGAAAGCACTGTTTTCGTTCGAAGAGCCCATGGCAAATTCATCGCAGTTGGTCTTGCCGATGATGATGCCGCCAGCCGCTTCGAGGCGCTCCACAGCCGTGGCGTCGTAGGGCGGATTGTAGTGTTCCAGAATCTTTGAGCCGCACGTTGTAATCACGCCTTTGGTCAGGATCACGTCTTTTACGGCAACCGGCACGCCGGCCAGCAGGCCGAGCGACTCACCCGCGGCAAGGGCGGCGTCAACTTTAGCTGCCGCGGCCAGAGCGCGCTCCGGACAAAGGCGGAGGTAGGCGTTGGTTTTCGGGTTTTCCCCCGCTGCGAAGGCCAGCGCTTGTACCGTGATCTCGGTAGCCGAGAAGCGGCGGGACAGCAGACCTTCCCGGATGGAACTGATGGTTTGTTTGGCGATGTTGCTCACGATTCTGATTCCCTAATGCTCAATTTCTCTAGCGCTCAATCACGAGTGGCACTTTGAAGTAGCCCGACGCTGTCACTACGGCATTCGCCACAGCCGCATCGCTGCCCAGCGGCGTACGTTCCACATCTTCGCGCAGGGTTGCCGTGTCGTCCCCGGCGTCATAGAGGACCTGCGCCATCGGTTCCACCCCGGTGGTATCGATCTCGGCCAAACGGTCCATTTGAGTGAGGATACCGCCCAGATCGTGGACCATGCGCGCCAGTTCGTCCTCAGAGAGGCTCAGATTCGCCAGTCCGGCGACGTAACGGACTTCCTTTTCTGTCAGTTTCAAAGTGTTCCTTTAAGCAGTTTCGCGGCGGCGGGCGTTGCGATAGATGCGGCGCAGGCCGGGGTCGGTAATCAGATCGGCTTCGTCAACCGGCCGCAACGAGATGGTCTCCCGCTGGGGTTCAATCTTCTGCGGCAGAATGCGAAACTCCACCGAGGCGACGATGCCAGGCCCAATCGCAGCTTCCAGATTTTTCAGAATCTGGTAGCGTAGCCCCCAGAGGTTTTTCTGCCAGACTTCGTCATCCACGCCAACGACGAGGCGATCACGAACCAGTTTGACGGCCCGGGCACGGTCGGCCAGACGTTTGCCGACAGCTTTTTTCCACGCACCTACCGCCAGGCGCTCGTGTGATACCAGCTCGGTGCCGGTTGCAGAAGCGCCAGCCCACTTCGCTAATATGCGGCTGGCTTGGTCCATGGAGAAGGGGGTGAGGAATCGGGGTTGACCACCCGATGATACCAAAGCCCGGCAGGCGCAGTTTTTACGCAAATCGGGGCAGGTGGACAACCTCATCAGCCGGAACGGGTTCCACCGGCATAGATGCTTTTTTCCATGCGTCGAGGCCACCTTTGAGAACGGCGGCTTTGATGCCCTGTGCCCCCAGTTGGCGGGCTATCTTGACTGCGGTGGCTTCCCGGATACAGGTGCAATAGAGCAGGATTTGACTGCTCCGGGGCAGTGCTTCGAACGTAAGAGACAGCGCGTTTGGTTCGAGGCGCAGCGAGCCCTGGATGCGGAGCGTTCCCTCGTCATGATACCCGTGGCTGCGGACGTCGTAGATCACTACGTCCTGAAGCTTCGCCACGTCGGCAGGCGTGAGCATCTTTACGGGCTGCCGGGCTCCGGTTTGCATCCAGAGGCGGACCCGGTTGGCCAGCCAGATCACGATTGCGATGCCGAGAACCCAGCTGATTACCGACCCCACCGCCGAGTAGCCGCGCAGGACGGTGCCCAACATATCGCTGAAGATGAAGCCAACACCGAAGTAGGCTCCGATATAGATCAGGATCCCGAGAGAATCCAAAGCCCAGAACTGGATCAACGGCAGGCCCATGCTACCCGCAAGGGGCGGTGCCATGGTGTTCAACCCGGGCAGGAACTTGGCAAAGATCAAGAGGACCCGCCCCCGTCTATAGAAAGACTCCGCCGCTTTCGCGACACAAGATTCCGGATTGAGCGCGATGCGGCACAGAACGCCGAGCAGCCACCACCCGGTCTTTCTACCGAGGAAAAAGAGAATGTTATCGCCAATTAGCATGGCACCAACCCCGGTCCCCAGCGCACGCCAAGGCACCATCACACCCTGCGCGGCAGCGGCTCCGCCGGCCAGAACCGCAATGGCGGCAGGTACGGGGAAACCGAGTGATTCGGCCAGCACCGCCGCGAACAGCAGGGAGTACCCGTAGTGCGCGGCGGCGAGGACGAACGCTTCCATTAACTAATCGAAGGTCGCTTTAGTGAGCGCGATCGGTTTCTGGTGTGGTGGCCAGGTCCACTCCGGAAGGGGGGATGGGCAACGCGACCAGTTCGCGTTCGAGCGCAATCCGCAGAACTTCGTCCATGTGCTCCACAAAGTGGACCTTCATCAGACTGCGGACGTATTCCGGAATATCAACCAGGTCCTTCTGGTTGTCCTTCGGCACGATGACTTCGTGGATGCCGTGGCGGTGCGCCGCCAGCAGTTTTTCCTTGAGCCCACCGATGGGAAGAACAGTACCGCGGAGGGTGATTTCACCAGTCATGGCGATGTCGCCACGGACGGGAATTCGGGTTAGAGCGCTGCACATGGTGGTGGCCATCGTGATACCGGCCGAGGGGCCGTCTTTCGGAATGGCACCTTCCGGAATGTGCAGGTGGACGTCCAGATTGCGATAGAAGTCACGCTGCAGCCCAAGCGTAAGCGCCCGGGAGCGAATATAACTGAACGCAGCCTGCGCCGATTCCTGCATCACGTCACCCAGCTTGCCGGTAACCGTGAGCTTACCCTTGCCTTCCATGAGGATGCATTCGGTGGTGAGAATCTGGCCGCCAACTTCGGTCCACGCCAGCCCGGTGGTGGAGCCGATCTGGTTCTTGCGTTCCGTAACCGTATCGCGATACTTCTGGGGTCCCAGAAGCTCGTTCACCTTAGCCGCCGTGACAACGACCTTCTCTTTGAAATCCTTGGTGACAACCTTGCGCGCCACCTTGCGCGCCACGTTGCCCACTTCGCGTTCCAGATTCCGGACGCCGGCTTCGCGAGTGTAGCTTTGGATCAGGCTGGCAAGACCTTCATCGGTATATTCGATGTGCTTGTCGTCCAGACCGGTAGCTTCCATCTGTTTCTTTACCAGGAAACGCTTGGCGATTTCCAGTTTCTCCAGCTCCGTGTAACCGGAGAGGCGGATCACTTCCATGCGGTCCTGCAGGGCTGACGGGATGGTATGCAGCACGTTCGCCGTCGCAATGAAGAAGACCTGCGAGAGGTCATATTCCACGTCAAGGTAGTGATCCACGAACATGTAGTTCTGTTCCGGATCGAGAACTTCCAGCAGAGCCGACGACGGATCGCCGCGGAAATCGGTGGACATCTTATCGATTTCGTCCAGCATGAAGACCGGATTGCGGGTCCCGGCTTTCTTCATCATCTGGATCACCTGGCCGGGGAGCGCGCCAATATAGGTCCGGCGATGGCCCCGAATTTCGGCTTCATCGCGCACGCCGCCGAGCGACATCCGGATGAACTTGCGGCCAACAGCCTTCGCGATCGACATGCCCAGCGAGGTTTTTCCCACGCCTGGAGGCCCGACAAACAGCAGAATGGAACCCTTGGGATTCTTCACCATGCGACGCACGGCGAGGAATTCCAGGATGCGTTCTTTGATCTTTTCGAGACCGTAGTGGTCCGATTCCAGAACCTGCTCGGCAAACTTCAGTTCCCGAATTTCCTTGGAACGCTTCTTCCACGGCACTGCGAGCAGCCAGTCCAGATAGTTGCGCGAGACCGTGGATTCAGCCGACATGGGCGGCATGTTTTCCAGCCGCTTCAGTTCCGCCATCGCTTTTTCGGTAGCGTCCTTGGTCATGCCCGACATTTCGATGCGCTTCTTCAGCTCATCGAATTCACTTTTCTCACCGCGGCCCAGTTCCTTCTGGATGGCCTTGATCTTTTCGTTGAGGTAGTACTCTTTTTGGGCCTTTTCCATCTGGCGCTTCACGCGGCCCTGGATGGTACGGTCCACACCGAGCTTTTCGGTCTCAATGTCCAGCATCTCGGCAACGCGCGTCAGGCGGTCAACCGGATCAAAAATTTCGAGCAGTTCCTGTTTTTCTTCAATCGTGAGCTGAAGATTGGCGCCCACCGTGTCGGCCAGTTTACCCGGATCGTCCACGCGAATGGCCGCAACCATGGTCTCGTAGTTCAGATTTTGACTCAGTTTCACGTACTGCTCGAACAAGGACGTGACGCGGCCGGTGAGGGCCTCCAGCTGCGCGCCCTGATCCACCTTGAAGGAATACGTACGAACGACGGCGCGGAAAAAGCCTTCATCGTCGGTAACAGAGACCAGGCGGGCGCGTTCCACACCCTCCACCAGCACCTTAATGTTGCCGTCCGGCAGCTTCAGGCTTTGGACGATGCTGGCGATACACCCCACGTGGAAGATTTCGTTGGGCCGGGGTTCGTCCGTGGAAGCATCATGCTGCGTGGCAAGGAAAATTTTCCGGTCACCGGCCATGGCTTCTTCAAGGGCCCGGACGCTGGATTCGCGCCCCACCACGAAGGGGGTCATCATGTGGGGGAATATGACGACATCCCGAATGGGCATCATCGGAAGGCGTCTGGTATCGGATTTATCTTTGACTGTCAGCATGGGATTGGCGCACTCGCACCGTTTCTTTTATTGTAAGGTGCTCGCTATGAGCTTGGATGGCGGTGGTGAAGCGAGAGATTCAGATCAGGCAAAGACCACACCGGCAGCGGCTGCTTCTTTGCGTATGTAAACCCGTCCCTCGTCGTACTCCGCAGCTGTTTTCAGGTGTTCCAGCATCAGCGGCGCGTCCGTCGGCAGGGAGGCCACGTTCCGGAGGTAGGTCTTATAGTCAATCACGCCCCTACCAGGCACCACTTCCAGAAAATGAACGTTGTACTCGGGGATCCACTGCAGATCTTTCGCATGGCAGGAGGCGATGGAGCGGCCGAGCTTGCGGAAAAGTTCATTGATGAGCGCCGCGTTGTCGTAAAATCGTTCCGGGGAGTTCACCGCGTTGCACACATCGATGTGGACCCCGAATGCCTTCCGGTCCACGGCCTTCAAGAGCCGCAAATAGGAATCCGGACCGTTCGGCACGGTCCAGGGCATCATTTCGATGGTAAAAAGGGTTCGTTTTGGCTTTACCTGGTCGATGATCTTGCGGCAGTTCTCCACTGTGGCATCGAAAAACTCTTTCGACAGGTTCTTCGGATGCGCACCGTACCAGTAATCGGGGTTAAACGAACCAGCGATATCGACGCAGTTCCGCGCGCCCACCAGTTCGGCCAGAGCCAGCCGTTCGCCCACATACTCCAGGTTCTTCCGTCGCTTTTCAGCGTCCGGGTCGAGCATATTGACCCAGGCGCCAACCTCGGCAATCACAACATTTTCCGCTGCGAAGGCTTTTTCGATGGCGTTTACGTGCGCTGTGTCCCCTACCCTGGCGGCCGGACAATAAGCAGCGCTGTAGCCCAGTTTCCTGTGCTCTTTCGCCAGTTCCACCGGGTCTTCAGACTTCAAAAAGATCGGGCCGCCCAATCGGACCGGGCGCTTCGGTTGCGCCCGGCCCGCTGTGGCGGCCATGAATGCGGTTGTAAAGGTCCGTCGCGTCATCGCCTGGCCTCAGTCATACTCGGCCTGTCAAAGCTGGGGAATGTTGGCGATTTCGGTGATTTCTTCTGCTGAGAGACGGAAATCTGCCGCGCCCACCACACCCTCCACCTGCGCGGGGGACCGCATCCCGACAATCGCGCCCGTTACCTCCGGACGCCGCAGAGTCCACGCGATGGCCACTTCACCCGGCGTCCGGCCATGGCGGTTACCAATCTCACGCAGAACATCCACCACTTTCAGATTGCGCGTCACCATGGGTTCCTGGAAGAAAGGGTTGCGCTTGCGGAAGTCGTCTTCGGGCAGCGTAGCCAGACGCTCGCGCGTCATCGCCCCGGTCAACATGCCCGACTTCATCGGCGCATACACAATCACGCCAATGTTGTTCGCGCCACAGTACGGCAGAATGTCCGTTTCAATCTCGGGCTGCAAAATCGAGTACGGGGGCTGCAGGTTGGTAATCGGCGCAATTGCCTGCGCACGCGCCAGCTGAGATGCGCTGAAGTTCGACACCCCAATCCAGCGGACCTTGCCCTGCTGCTTCAGTTCCGCCAGGGCCGCCCAGCCTTCTTCCACGTCCTCATCAGGCTCCGGCCAGTGAATCTGGTAGAGGTCAATCGTATCCACCTGCAGACGGCGCAGGCTGGCCTCGCATTCAGCCATGATCGACTCGCGTTTCAGACTCTTGCGAATCTGCCGATCCTCGCCCCAGATACGTTCGCACTTCGTGAACACATAAGGACGGTTCGACCGGCCCTTCAGTGCCTGCGCGACCACTTCTTCGGAATGACCCAGACCATAAACCGCTGCCGTATCAATCCAGTTCAGGCCCTTATCCAGCGCCGCGTGAATGGCACCGATCGACTCCTGATCCTCCTGGTGGCCCCACGAGAAAGCCCAACCGGCGCCGCCCATAGCCCAGGCACCAATGCCCAGAGGCGTAATCTTCAGATCGCTGTTTCCAAGTTGTCGTGTTTGCATTTGAAACAGCTATTCTATCGTCTCCTGGTGCTCGCAGACAGCGTGGCTTTGTGCTCTCGCCCGGCGGGGCCTTGTCCTCTCGCCTGCCGGGGGCTGTGCTCACGCCAGGCGGGGCTTTGTCCTCGCGCCTGGCGTAGCGTATGCTGACCGACAGCGACTCAGGCCCGGCGATGAACCCGCGCCGTCGCAGGCTGCACATACTCGGGCGGAGTCATGGCAGCCGCCGACATGGCGGGCATCCCGAATACCGAATCCAGCATCTCCACCATGACGTTTTCTCCCAGGGCTGCCGCCTCTTTTACAAAGGACAGGCAATCCCGCGCGGCATCGTAACCGACCGCAATCAAATCCCCGCCTTCAATTTGCCCGGAAGCCATCAGATTCGACATCGGGTGCACCAGCGAGCGCTCAATCGCCCTCTTCAAATGACGTGCGCCATACTTCACATCGGTCCCCGTGCGTAAAAGGAACCCACGCGCTTCTTCCGTCACATTGATGATGAAGGGAATCCCGGCCACTGATTGCAACACCCGCCGCTGTACCAGCGTCAGTTCAATATCCAGAATCCGGCGCAACTCTTCCGTGCCCAAAGTCCGAAACACAATAATTTTATCCAGACGATTCACGAACTCCGGCTTAAACTTTCGTCGAGCGGCCTCCACGCCGGCACGCGTCACCCTCTCGTTCAGCTTCTCGTCCACAAGCCCGGCTTCCCGCTGACGCTCCACTTCCTGACAGGCAAAACCCAGTTCGGGACGCAGCATGCTGCCCATCTCGACCGCCCCCAGATTGCTGGTCATGAAAATCAACGTCCGGGAGAAATCAACCCGCCGATTGTCGCCCAGCGTCAGGGTCGCTTTGTCCAAAATCCCCAATAGGAGGTTCCATAGCGCGTCGCTCGCCTTCTCAATCTCATCAAACAGCACGAAGCTCAGCCGGAAACGTTCAGTATGGTACTGATTCAACACTTCCTGCGAGAGCATAGGGTGCGTTTCACGGTGCCCCAGATAGCCCGGGGGCGAGCCGATCAGCTTGGCAATCTCATGGCTGTGCTGAAACTCGGCACAATCCACCTTAATCACAGCCCGCGGATCCCCGATCAGGGATTCCGCCGTCGCCTCCACCAGGCGGGTCTTGCCGGTGCCTGTGGGCCCTAAAAACAGGAAATTCCCCACAGGACGCCCCGGACTGGTCATCCCCGCCAAATACATCTGGTAGATATTGACAATCTGCTCGACGGCCTCTTCCTGGCCGACAATGCGTCTCCCTAAATCCCGGTGTAGCCTCTCTGCGTCCTGCCCCGTCAATTGCGGGTCCAAAGTTCTGTTCAGCCGGACCATATTGTCCTGTCCTCCCTCCGTACTCTGCGGGAGTATCTGCTCCCTTTTCTGGTCGGTGTTCTGGCTGGAACATGCCAGCAAACCCTCCAGCGTTTTTTCACCACATCACTTCTTTGCAGGTCGGGAAGGCCGGATCTCTACCCGGCTGATTGTCGTGCGTCGCGGCATCTCCAACAGCATCTGCACCACATCCGCAACATCCTCGGGCGCGATTTTCCAGTCCTCGCCCGTTTCAACCGGCTTGCTCCCGTGAGCACTGCCTCCAAATTGGGTAGCAACACTTCCTGGCATTACGTAAGAAACCCGAACTCCGTCATTCCTGTGATCCAGCATCATTGCTTCCGAAAACCCGTTCAGACCGAACTTCGAAGCGTTGTAACCTGAACCGCCAGCAAAAGGATTCTTACCAGCCAGAGAACTAATATTGACTATGTCGCCACTTCCCTGCTGTTTAAATATCGGCAGAATCTCGTGACAGCAATAGTACGTACCAGTCAGATTCACACCAATCATTCGGTGCCACTCCTCGGGAGTCAGGTCGGCGGCAGCGCGAAAAGTTCCCACCCCTGCATTGTTAATAAAGGAGTCGATCCGGCCCCAGGCAGCCATTGTGGCCGCAACGAAGCGCTTCACATCTTCCAGCTTCGAGACATCGGCCACCGATCCCAACAATTCACCGCGCCCGGCCAGCTCTTCCAGCGCAGCGTCCACTGACTGGCGCGTGGTGCCGCAAATCGCCACCCGAGCGCCCTCGTCCAGCAACCGTTCCGCAATCGCCCGGCCGATCCCCCGGGTCCCGCCCGTAATCGCCACTACCGTTCCCGCAAGTCTGTTCTTCGCCATATCGATTATGATCTCCCACTATGTCGGCGCCCAACTGCAACCCCAATAATGCAGACACGCTTATACCTCGCCGTATCACCTGCGGTGCGGCTAAAGCTTTCCGTTTCTGTCGTTTTCGACTACCATGAAAGAGAATGCAAGAAGGCCTCGGGCAGAACGTTTCCGACTCAAAGTGGCGGGTAATTGCCGACCAGTACCATGCCGCGCTGGTGGCGGATCTCGCTGGCGCGCTGGACGAGCAGATGAGCGCGGCAGTAACTTCCGCCGTTGCCGAAGAACGGCGTCTGGGTGACGAGCGGACTGAAGCCGCGCGTATCCAAACCCGCGAAGAAACCTCCGAACGAACTCGCCGCACCGTAAGCGACAGTTTGAACCAGACGCTCCGGCGTCTCCGCCAGGTTCCTTCACAGGCCGGAGCCATGAAGCTTTTGGCGGAAGCGACCGCGCCCTGGGCCACGTCCGCCGCCGTCCTGGTGGTGGAAGAGGGCGAAGCCCGGCTCCTGGCCAGCCGGAATCTGCAGAGCGAAAACCTCCCCGAAACCATCTCACTTGAGGACGCCGCGGCCCTGAACGCCGTGGTTGAGACTACCGACCCCATCACCGCCCTCGCCTCGCCGAGTGAAGTCTCCGGGCCGCTTTCCGATGCCTTTGGGCCGGAAAGCCGCTGCCACCTCTTCCCGGTAAGCGTGCGCGGGGTGGTAACCGGCATTTTTATGGCCTCGGGAGACCTGGTAACGGGCGCACTGGAACTCCTCACCGAAGCCGCAGGAATGCGCCTTGAAGCCCTGGTGCCGGCCGTGCCTCCGGCGTTGAAGCCGCTGGAAGCGCCTGGTTTAAGCCCAACAGGCCTGATCCAAATCGCCGGGGCTCCCGCCCCCAAACCCGCGACCACGGACCCCGAGAGGCCTGCCACCATCGCCCTGAAATGGCAGGATCTTTCTGCGACCGATCAGAAACTACATCTCAACGCCCAGCGCGTGGCACGTGTGCGCGTGGCCGAATTCCGCCTCTATCACTCCGATGCCCTGCGCCAGGGCGTTTTCGCCGGCAATATCTATGGCAGTCTCCGCGAGCAGATCGACGGAGCCCGCACGAATTTCCAAGAAAACTGCATGGCAAAGTCCGCCAATATGGTCGACTATCTTCACCTCGAAATTTTACGGAGTCTTGCGCATGACGATGAACGTCTGCTGGGTAGTGAATACCCCGGCCCGTTGGCCTAGCCTCGCCCTCATCTTCGGTTCCGTAATCGCCATCGCCCTGCCCGGAGTCGCGCTGGCCGCCGAGAGCTCCGCAAATCGCCTGGGCCGCGGCGTCAACGCCTGGGAGTTGCACGATTACTCAGGGGCTACCCAGTTCCTGCGGGGCCTGCAGCTATCCAAAGTTCCCGACTACGGAGCCTATTATCTCGGTTACTCGGAACTGCTCTCGGGCTCGCCAGACGCCGCCGCCCGAACGCTGGACGCCTACCGCGCCAGGCCCGTGGAAGCTTCCCCGCTCGCCGGGCGCATCGCCGTGGTCCACGCCCGTGCCCTCATCAATCTGAAGCAAGCCGCCTCGTACGCGAAGGCCATCGAGGTCCTGAAGTCCACCCCTACCCTGCCACAACCGGAAGGGGTATATATCCTGGGGACCGCCTACGAAGCCACCGGGGACCATCTGAACGCCCTTTTCTGCTATCGCAAGGCCTTCTACGGCTACCCCGGCAACGACTTTTCGGCGCAGTCGCAGAACGGGCTCGAACGCCTGCGCAGCGCCATGGGTGCCAATTTTCCGGACGCAACACCAGCCGAACAACTGGAACGGGCCCGACACCTGATCGACCTCCACGACTACCGCACGGCCCGCAGCGAATACAGCGACCTGGCTGGCACCCTGCCCGAACCCTCCCGCGACGAAGCCCGCGCGGGTTTCGGAGCCGCCCAGTACCTGGCTGGCGACTATGCCGGTGCCTTCACCTATCTGAAGAGTTTGCGGCTGAAGACACCTGAAGAAGATGCCCGCCTCCTCTACTACCTGTCGGAAGCCGCGCGCCACCTGAACGACGACGAGGAGATGCTGGTCGCCATCCGCCAACTGAACGAACGGAATCCCAAGTCCGAATGGCGCCTGAAAGCCTTGCTGGCGGCCGGAAACCGGTTCGTTTCAGCGAACGATTCCGGCCAGTACACCCCGCTCCTCCGGGCCGCCTGGGAAGATTTCCCCCTCGACCCGGCCACGGCCGCACCCCACTGGAAACTCGCCTGGGATGCCTATACCGCCGGACGTCCTGAGCGCGTCGCCCTGCTGCGCGAACAGGTAGCCCGCTTCCCCCGCGATTCCCGCACCTCCGCCGCGCTCTACTACCTGGGCCGAACCGCCTGGGCCGCCGGCAAGTACAACGAAGCCCGCACCTGGTTTGAGCGCAACAGCGCACAGTTCCCGCACTACTTCTACGCGGTCCTCTCCCGCGAACGCCTGACCGAACCAAGACTCGCCACCGCTAAACTGGACCTCGCCACCGCCGAGTGGCTGAACGCCGTCGAATGGGCCCCCGCCCGGGACTTCTCCGCCGTGGTTGCCAATTCCGCCACGCAGCGTCGAGTGGAACGCGCGCGGGTCCTGATGGGGGCGGGCCTCACCGAGTTGGCGGATTCCGAACTCCGATTTGGTGCAAGAACCGAAAACGAACAGGCTCATTTGCTCGCCATCGAACTGGCCCGCAGCATGCCCACACCCTTCAATGCCCTCCGCATCATGAAGAGCTTCTCGTCCGACTATCTCTCCGTCCCGTTCGAAGACGCCCCCCTCACGTTCTGGCAGATGCTCTTTCCCCTGCCTTATAAGAGCGATATCGAGCAGGCTGCCATCGCCAAAGGCCTGGACCCTTACGCGGTTGCCGGCCTGATTCGCCAGGAGACCGAATTTAACCCCGCAGCCTCCTCCCGTGCGAAAGCCCTCGGCCTCATGCAACTCGTCTACCCCACCGGACGCGAGATGGGCCGGAAAGAGGGCATTCCGGTGCCAACCTCCCGAACGCTGCTCGACCCCTCCGTCAATATCCGACTGGGAACCGCCTACCTGAAGCAGCAGCTAAACCACTGGGATAATGACTGGACGCAGACGCTGGCCGCCTATAACGCCGGCCCTGGCAGAGTGCGCCAATGGCTGGCCTGGGGCCAGACGTACAACGAACCCGCTGAATTCATTGAGAGCATTCCGTTCAACGAGACCCGCGACTACGTGCAGGCCGTACTCCGTAATGCCGACGCCTACCGTTACATCTACGGGCAGAAGCACGCGAACGCGGTGGATATTCGCGATAATTACGATACGCCGCCTGTTTATCTGACAGCGCTGCCGAAAGCGGCCCGAACACCCGGCGGTGGCATGAAGACAACGGCGACCCGCTCTGAGCCAAAAGCGAAGAAGGTCACCACCGCAAGAAGAGCCGTACCCGCGACCGCCAAACGGCCGGCCCTACAGATAAAAAAGAAGCCGGCCGCGAAACGTCCCGCCGCATAACACTGTCCCCCCGTAGAGGGGTTCCTCCGTATAGGGCTACCTCCGTGGGTGGCCGGCACGAGGCCGGGCCACCGCAGCGAAGTCAGGCTCAGCGGAAAACGCTAAAGCCAAATGGTTTTAGCGGCGACTGGGGTAGCGGCGCGGTGGAATGTCGTTACTGGGGCGGAACGACCGCGGTGCCGGAGGCGGTGGTGGCGGTTTGTAGGGGGCTTTGAGCTCGCGGGCCGTCTCGGCGAAGAACGCTTCGAGGAGTGCCAGCGACTCCGGGCTGAGATCCTTTACAAGCACCGGGTGGACGATGCGACCCTTTTTGCGAAGGGCCTGGCAAGTGGCTAAGAACTGGGCTGTGTGATAGTCCGGCTCGTAGCCTGCTACGGCAAAACGGGCCTGTTTTTCGCTCAGCAGCACGATGGAGAAGCATTTGCCGTGGCCAATGATCATCTCGTGGAAGCTGTGATTCATGGCCGGGCCTTCATAGACATCGGCGACCATGTGGAAGGTCGATTTAAAGATACGGTTGGCGGCTTCGTCGAGGATGGCGCGCAATTGCCGGCCTTCCTCTGAGTAACGGGTGTCTCCGAAGAAGGTCAGTTCCCCGTATTTGATCTTGTGGTGATTGAATGCGCCGCTGATGGCTGCGGCCAGGTTTTCCGGGGTCTCGAGGCCGATGCCACCCTTCCAGCTTCTGCCTGCGCCCGCGATGAGCGCCTTCCAGGCTTCGGTGTTGCGAATGCCGCCGACGGTCTGGGCTTCCTTGTATATCTCGGACGTGATGGCCTTGTAGAGCTCAACGGCGGGCTGGGTGACGAAGTTCATCTCGCGCAGGACTCCGAGGCCGAAGACCACGTAGTGAATGAACTGCATGTAGCGCGAGAGGGGGGCCTTTGAGGGGAAGGTGACGATGGCGACGGGGTATTTGCCGACGCGGAGTTTGCCGATGCCGTCGGCTTCGGGATGCGGCTCACCTTTGTGCTGGATGGCGAGGAAGACGCGGTCCTGTTTGGGGTCCTCCGAGCGGTGGTAGTGGCGAGGAGCGACACGTTCGTCGATGACGATCTTGATGCCGATATTTTCGGATTTGCCGAGGCTTTCTTCCACGTCCTGTTTGGTCCAGAGGGCGGCAGAGGCCCAGGATTTGGGGAGCAGGAGGGTGACTTTGTCGCGACCGGCGAGGCCGTTGGAGTGGAGGAAGGCGGCGAGCTTGAAGGCGTCGTTGACTTCGGCGTCGGTAAGCTGGGCACCATCGATCCAGGGCTTTAGGGGCTGGTTGGCGAGCGCAAGGGGGTAAAGAGAGCCGCGGGTGAGGGGGGCGGAGTGGCGGCCGGCGGTGGAGTTGTCGTTATCGGGCTGCAGGGGGACACGACGGTAGCCGCGGGGGCCGGCGAAGTTGTCCAGAAGGGAGCCGGGGAGGGTGAGGTAGATGAAGTTCGGCGTGGAATCGATGCCGAACTTGTCGTAAAGGCTGGCGAGCTTTTCAAGGTTGACGACGGGCTCATAAGATGTCATGCCCATGGCCATGCCGACCACCAGCGTTGCGGGCAGGAGTTCGGCGATGGGCTTACCGGCGCGCTTCTGCATGTCATCGACAATGGACTTGAGCTTCTGGGGGTCAGTCGAGTCGAGCGAGTAGAAGCGGGGCCCGCCTTTGAAGAGACCGGCGGCGTTGAACGCCGTTTTGTCTTCCATCGACCCTCCCATGCCGGCCCAGATGATGAACCGGAGGCGGGTGGAGTGGGTGTCCTGAATGCGCTGGCGGATTTCGTCCACTTCGGCCGTGATTTGCGCGGCCCACTCGGGGTGCTCAGCGGCCTGCCAGGCGAGGTTCAGGACACCAAGCGAGTTTTTGGTAACCTGGCCATCCGCGTTGATCTCCATCGAAATGGGGATGAGTGGGTCGTCAGAAGGTTTGAGAGAGGCGAGACCCTCGGTGCGAGCTCGGAGGTCGAGAGCTCGGACGCGACCGAGGGTGTTTTCGGACTCGAAGCGAGAGAAGGCGGCGTCAGAGTTAGCGCGTGTGGAGTCGTTAAGAATGGAAAGAGACAAGGTATCCTCAAGGTCGATGAAACATGTGACCAGAACTGTTCGATGGGAAACCTTTAGTTTACTCCTTGTAATGACAGGGCTTCTTGCAGGATGTGGCGAAGCCGGACCGGGAGAGCCGAAGTTGCCTGAGTCGGCGACGCCGGGGTGGACGCGGAAGAGCCTGGCGAAGACAGCCGTCCCGGCTGGCGTGGCAGGTAAGACGCAGCCTGCATGCTGGAAGGCGGAGTACTCGACGAAGGGATCGGCCGAGGTGACGGCGTGCGGGTTTGCGGCGGAGGCTGCTGCGTTTGAGGCCATGCAAAAAGGCCGGGCGGAGGCGGACACGGTGAAGTTCCAGGAGGGGAAGTTCTACGTGATTGTGCAGTGGCGCGGGGTGTCGCGGGATGAGATTACGGCGCTGGTGCGGGCGGTGCAGCGGGATTTGAAGGTGAAGTAGCGCGGGTTAGGCGGAGAAAGCGGGCGGGTCGAATTCCACGCGTTCGTAGAGGGCGGCTAAGGGGAGCTTGCAGCCGATGGAGCTAAGTTCCAGAATTGCGTTCGGGTCGGAGATTTCGCGGAGGAGCCAGGCTCCGTCAGGTTGGCGGGTGTGGTGTTCGGCGCGGATGGCATCCTGCGAAATGAGCA
This sequence comes from uncultured Acidobacteriia bacterium, assembly GCA_903929755.1. Taxonomy (GTDB): domain Bacteria; phylum Acidobacteriota; class Terriglobia; order Bryobacterales; family Bryobacteraceae; genus BOG-234. The sequence continues at coordinate 42,006 of CAIYVZ010000084.1, read as the reverse complement.
GATATTCGGCGAATGAGGGAAGAGCGCGGTAGTAGAGGAATTTCTCACCACGGTCGTAGCTTTGGGTGGAGGGGGAGAGGACCTCGATGATGAGGGTGGCGTCGGCGAGCGTGTCTTTGGCACCGCCGAACAAGACGTCCGGACCGCAGGTTACGACGATGTCGGGGTAGGTCAGGACCCGGTATTTTTCTATGTAGAGGCGGAGATCATTTGTGGCGGCACCGCAGGATTTGCCGCGCAGTTGGGCGTGGAGTTGCGCAAAGGCTTCGCCGAGGATCCAGCCGTGGTTCCGGCCAGCGCCTGCCATGGCGACAATGGTGCCCTGAAGGTATTCCGAGCGGAACTCCGCAGCTCGTTCGAGCTTCAGATATTCGTCAATCGTAAAGATGGGCAGCGGAGCAGTTGACATGGGGAGCCTCCTAATACTTTACGTTGTTGTCAGGGCGGCGCGACGAGTGGCCCGGTAATCCTCCGTGGAGTCATCGAGATCGCGGCAACGCAAGGTGAGGATGGTCTTTGGGTGGAGGTGCCGACGCGGCAACCGCAGAGAGCGCCCGCGTTGGGGGCAGGCGTCGAGTTTCGGCTGCTTGAACAGCGTCCCCGTGCTTCTGGCGCAGGATTTGGCCCGAGCCAGAAGCACCTATGCTGGTGAAACGTCTCCGATGACGACCTGCCTCGCCGCCCGGCGCCAGCCCCGACTCCAGGCTTTCAGCCAGAACTGGCTGCCAAACCAGCCCGCGGATTTTGATTGCGCCGCAACAGGTAGCTGAGCCAGAGCAGAGTCCGCTTAGGCTCTGGATTTACGGCGCAGCACTCCCGCCAGGCCCAGCGCTGAACCGAGCAGCAGCCAGGTGCCTGGCTCGGGGCTAATGTCCATATGAGGCCCAGGAATATCGGCACCGCCGCTGGGGTTGGGGACAAGGGTAGCCCAAGTCGCTCCACGGAGGCGGTCATTGGTATCAAACAACTGAATTTGAATCCCCAGGGGGTCGCCGTAAGGCGTTCCATTGGCCGGGGGGATTTGGTTAATCACGGACGCTGTGTGCTGGGCCTGGTTGTTGTGGAGCACTAAGGGGCCACCGGGGGTCTGCAAGTCGATCTGGAAAAATACGTCGAAGAAGCTATCCGCAAACTCGCCGTTTCCCTGCTGCGTAATGGTGCCGCCCGTATAGAATTCAGCTCTTGCACCGGCAGTCTGAACGCCATCCGCCACGCCGTCGCCGGCAGTTACAGTGATTCCGGATCCGATCAGAGTCATGTCATAGATTTCGGTTTGCAGGGCACCGCCCGAGCCCACACCAGTCCACACCTTGACCATGCCTGACGCCGTCAGAGTAAACGAATTCCCGTCCACTATACCCGACATGAACGCCGTGCTCCCCAGAGCGTGCGTGGCCGCAACATCGCAGCTGTTCACCCAGTTCAAGCCGTTCAGAGCAAATCCGCAGACAGGTCCCGCATATGCCACCACGGCAAACGCCGACAGCGCGAGCACTCGCACTGCCCAAACCCCACTACTTTTCATATAGCCTCCGTTATCTCCTGGTTCGGTGCCTGCTACCACCTGTTGAACCGCGCGCCGAAAGGACGGTTCAGGCTTAGGGTACAGCGACAACGTTCCGAGGGATAGCTGGAAGAAGTACTAGGTGCGGGGGGTAAATAATGCCGTTTTATCCATCTATGTCGCACACCCCTGGCCTCGCGCGGCGGTTCGGAACGATGGCAGGAGCGCGAGGAAGATGAGAGCCGCCAGGAGGCAGGCAATGGCTCCGGCTGTGATGGTGGCGGGCGCGCCCCAGCGGGCGGCGGCGAAACCGGAGGCCATAGCGCCCAGTGGGTTCATGCCGATCAGCATCATGGAATACACGCTCATCACGCGACCGCGATAGTGGTCGGGCACCATGGACTGAATCAGGGTATTGCAGGAGCCAATCTGGACCATCATGGCGAAGCCGGTAAGCAGAAGCAGGCTGGCGGAGAGCCAGAGGTTGGTGGACCAGGCGAAAGTTGCCAGCGCGACGGCGAACGTGATGGCCGCGAATGAGAGCCAGCGGCTAAGACCCGCTACGTTGACGCGAGAGGCGAGCAGCAGGGCTCCGGTAGTGGCTCCGACGCCGGAAGCGGACATGAGGAGGCCCAGACCTTTCGCCCCACTATGCAGAATGCCTTCGGCAAAGACGGGCAGCAGCACAATGAAGGGCAGGCCGGCGAAGCTCAGCAGGGCGATCATGCCCAGAAGATTGCGGACCGGCATATTCTGCCCGATGAAAGTGTAGCCGTCGCGGATGTTCTGCCAGGGTGAGGTAGTGGAGGGGGGCCTTTCGGGCAGAGGCCCCAGGCGAATCATGGCAAGGCCAGCGATGACGGCGATATAGGAAACGCCATTCAGCAAAAAACACCAGCCTTCGCCAATTTGAGCCACGATGAGACCGGCAATGGCGGGGCCCGCCACGCGCGCGAAATTGAACATGGTGGAGTTGAGCGCGATGCCATTCATCATGTCCTCGCGGCCCACCATTTCCACCAGGAATGACTGGCGGGCCGGAACATCAAACGCGGCGACGATGCCCATGAGGGTGGCGAGGACAAAAATCTGCCAGATCTGCACTTTACCGCTGAGGGTGAGCGCTGCCAGAAGCAGGCCGATCACCATGAAGGCCGACTGTGTGCAGAGGATAATGGCGCGACGGGGCAAGCGGTCGGCTGCGTGTCCGGCGAGAGGGCCGAGCAACAGTACGGGGACCTGGCCGGCAAAGGCGACCAGCCCGAGGAGCGCGGAAGAACCAGTAAGACGGTAGATGAGCCAGGCCTGCGCCACCGATTCCATCCAGGTCCCGATGAGCGAGATGATCTGGCCGCTGAAGAACAGCCGAAAGTTTCGATGCCTGAGGGCGCGGAGAAGGGGAAGGTCAAAGAGCGTGGACAAGAGCTTTGACTTCAGTGTAGACGGCGGTGAAAAAGAAACGGGCGGGAGCTTTCGCCCCCGCCCTGTTTTGTCTCAACCGCCTTGCGGTTGGATTACTTCACGGCCAGATCGACGGAATTGGACGCGGCGTAGTTGGGAGCGCCGAAGATCGCCATAGGCGAGGCCGCCATCTGGAGTTGCAGTTTGGCGGTCCCGGCGGTGAGCCCGGCGGGCACGGTGAGAGTTACCTGGTACACACCGGAGAGGCCGGTAATTGCGGAAGATGAGGCGACAGCCGCCGTGATGCCGCCAATTTTGGCAGTAACGGAAGCGGTGGCGTAGGTCTGGTCACCGGGGGTGAGCTGGCCGGTGGCCAGAGCCGGAGTGGTCTGACCGAAGCCGGTACCAATCACGTTGAGGACGTCACCAGCAGCGGCCGGGTTGGTGGCTGAGATGAGGCTACCGTCCTTCGCGCGGATCACGACCGGGCCAGTCGGGGTGCCGAAAATGGCCGGAGCGTAAACGGAGGACACGATGTTGACCGCCGTGGAGACTCCGCTGGCGGAAGTGACGATGGCAGGCAGGCCGGAGCTGACGATTTCAAACGGTACCTGCGCGTTAATCTGCGTGTCTGAAACATAGAGCAGCGGGAGCGGGACGCCGCCGACAGTAGCACTGACGCCGTTGAGCGAGGTGGGGAGGCTGGGGGGATTAAAGCCCGCCGTGTTCCCCGCAACCTTCGAGAAGTTGCTGCCAAAGATGGAAACCAGACCGCCGGGAGCAACAGCCACCTGGGTGGGGGCGAGAGCAGCCGACTGAACGGTTCCGATGGCTGGCGCCGAAGTGACCGCGGTACCCATCTGTGCCCGAACGGCACCGCCGCCGTTCAGGTTCGTGTGGATGTTCCAGTAGTGCTTTTCCGGGTTGATGAGAAGGTCGTTCAGCGAAGCCAGCGCCTGACCAGAGGCGACAGTAGTGGCCCGGAATAAGTTGCCGGTACCATCTGTGACCAGAACGGGAGAAGACGCCAGAGCCGCATCAATGGTGACGGGGCCGTTGGCACCGGCCAGCGCATCGTGGATGTGGGTGCCGGTTACGTTCGTGCCGCTGGCGAAGCTAACGTTGCCATCGAAGATGACCACGCCGGCTGCGACCGTGGAATCCGGTTTGCGGACGGTGAAGATCTGGATGTTGCCGACGGCGTTGGGGACATTGACGGCCGGGTTTTCCTGCGCGCCGGAGGGCGAGAGCTGGAAGGAAGTCTGGTCGGTCCGGAGAACCTGACCGCGCATGGCTCCGCCGCCGAAGGCCTTGGTATGTACGTTGTAGTACAACTGGCTGGTATCACCCGAGAGGAGATCGAGACTCTGGCGGGCACCAGCGGTCGCGAGATTTACTTCGCTCTCGGAGTGCAGGGTACCTGCTCCGCCGGCGGCCACCGCGACGGCGCTGGGCAGGCCGCTGTTTAGAGTAACGCCGCCATTCCCACCGGCAGCGCCGAGGTGAATGTGCATCCCGGTGAAGCTCGTATCATCGGGAAAACCCGTGTACTTCATGTCGAAAATGGAGTATGCGGAGGTGACCGTACCCTGCGGATCACGGGTGATGAGGCTGATGTAGGAACCGACGCCGGACCATGGCTGGCCGGTGATGGCCGGATTTTCATTTTCCGGCTTCAGCTGGGCCATGCGGACGATAACCTGAGCGGGCTGCAACTGGCCACGCATCACGCCACCACCGTTAGCCGTGGTGTGGACGTTGAAGTACCACTGGCCGGGGTTGGCAACAATGCCCTTGATGGTGTCGAGCGGCACGGTTGCGGTGGGGAAATTGGTCTGCTGCGGGGGAAGGCTGCCGGCGGCGGTGGTGACATCGGTACGGGCAACGCCGAAGGGAACCACCACGGCTCCGCTAACGGTAGCGCCACCAGTGTGGATGTGCATGGCGGTGATGGTGGTAGCGGCACCGAACAGGTAATTGACGTTGGCATCAATGCTGCCGGACGTGATGGCGCCGTTGGCGTCGCGAACGACGTGGAGCCAAACGTTGGCAGTGCCGGTGGCTACCGCCGCGACTGCGGGAACTTCATTGGCGTTGGAAAGTAACGCGCGGTAAACGCGCGTTTCTGATGTTTGAGCTGAAAGTGCCTGGGCCGAAAGGCTCGCCAGAAACACCAGCGGAAGTGCGAACTTGAGTTTCTTCATTAAATACGTTCCTCTCTTATACGTGGACGTTGGACTTGGCCAAATCCTGCCGCCACGATCTGGAATCGGATGCGACCGGATTGAAGGTAACAGAAATCCGGCGCCGGTGTGTTATGAAGTTGTGCTGGAAATGTAACGAAAAAGGAGCGTTATTCGGGCTTGTGGGGAGCCCTGGGGGCAAGCGCTTCCAGGTCCGCGATACGGAAGATTTTGCCGGGGAGTGGGCCCGCCACAAGTTCGTCGCCAGAGGTCCGGAGGGGGCCGGGTGTGAAGGCGATACCGCCGGGCAGGAGGGCGTCGCGCCCATTTTCCTTGCCAATGAATTCCAGCCAGCGCCCGGGGAGGAAACTAGCCCTTTGGCGCAGGTTTTCGAGGAAATGGAAGCCCTCGGCAGACCATGCGACGGCGGCAGTCTGGGGGAGGATGAGAAAGCGAACGGGTTCCGATTCGGCGGCGGCTCCGGAGAGGCGCGCGGTGCCTTCGTGTAGCCCGGGTTTGGCGTTACTGGAGAAGACGCGGAAGGTGACGGGACGGCGGGCAGAAACTCCCACCGTCACATTGGCCAATTTAGGCGAAAATTCCAGACCCTCGGCGCTCAATTCCAGCTGAAAGGTACGGATTTCGGGGGCGTTGTTTTGGATGGTAACCGTCACCTCGCGGCCGGCCTTTTGGTTCACGGGGATGGTGGCGGGCCAGAGGGCGAGGGTGGAGTTGGCGGCGAGACGGACGGCGATGCCATCGCCGAAAGAGAGCGCTGCCGGCTTGCGGAGACGCGGTTGCGCGTGACTCAGGCGGATTCCGTCCGCTTCAAGGGCGATGTCGGCGGTGTCGCCGTCAATGGCAACCGGGGGCGGAGTGAGGCGGAACACGGATTCGAGAGGAGACTTTGCGTCCGTGGCGTCTCGGATTGCTTCAATGCCTGTGCGGGCAATGAGGCGGGAACGCTGCGAAATGGCCTCGGAGGAATACTGCGCGATCAGACGGTTCTCTTCGCCGATGAGCAAGACTTTGGCGCTGGGGAAGTATGCGGTGGCGTCGGGCGGTTCAATGGCGATGGCGATGCGGATGCGTCGCGAGGGAGCGGGCCCGGCGGGGATGCTCAGTTTCAGGCGTTTTGAAGCATCGTCCCACACGAAGGGTGCTGGTTTACCACCGGCAACGAGCGGCCCGGAAGGTTCACGGGAGAGCTGGAGGAGGGCTTCGCCTGGCGTGGGGGCGTAGAATTCCATGGCCAGGATACCGTTTTCGTACTCCATGGTGCTGAGTTCGGCGGTGGCGTAAATGAGGTGGTCCGGCGTGGCGAAAGCACTGCAATCGCGACAAAGGGGACCCGCCATGAGGGGGATGTTGACGGGGAGCCGCAGGCTGTCGAGGGGCGGCACCGTAACGCCGGGCAGCGCGAGGAACCGGCGGGCGGCAGAGTAGGAGACTCGCAGGTCACCGGTCCATGGCGCGCGTGCACTATTCACGACCGACACAAAGGCGGCTCCGCCAGCGGTTTCGAACTGGTGAACGCCGAGGGTTGCAACCGGGATGCGGGGCTGGGAACCGGCTACCGGACGAAGTTTCGTGCCCAGATGGCCCCAATAGCGGGTGAGCTGGGCACATCTGCGGAGCGTGAGGGCGGCAGGGCGTTCCGTGCCATTAAAGGCGACCGCTCCCGGGTGGAAGGTGGAACCGTTGAGGGTGTCGAAGACGTCGGTCCAGATTACGGCCCGGGATGAGTTCAGAAACTGTTCGGTGACGCGGTTCAGCGCGTCGGGGGCGAGGGCCGAGATGCGGACTGGTGGACCGGGGAGCGGTGCGGTGAGCGGACCTTCGTGAACCCGCGTGAGCGCCTCCAGAGAGGCCGGAACCGGGCCTTCCAGATCGGCTTCCAGATCGAGGCGTCGGATGATCCGGATGAGCGGCAGGAGTTCGGAGGTGTCCCCTGCCGACGGGAGGCTGACGTGGGTAATACCAGCATCTTTGAGCCAGAGGAGATCGCGTTCCCAGAGGTGGCGGGGGGTAGCAGCCCAGGGAAACTCCACGGATTCCACCCAAGCGGGCACAGGCGGAGCTGCCGGGGCGACGGTAATAGCCAGCACAGCCAGAACGATCGCCCGTCGCAAGTCAGGACCTCTGTTTCCGCACGCGGTAATCCTCAATGAGCGGCATCTTGATAACGAGGCACATCTCGAACAGGCGGGAGCGGGCGCGGGCCCCGATACGTTCGGAGAGCGTGGTGCGGTGGTCCACCATGCCGGTACCCGATTTTTCGTACGTGGCGAACCCGGCATCGGCATCAATCAGGTTGGTGGTGGCGATGAGGGGTTTGCTGTTATTGCAGCGGTGGGTAATGATGCTGGTGACGGTATCTTCCACCCAGTCGGTGACACGATGCGCGCCGAGGTCGTCGAGCAGCAGAACTTCGCGCTCCAGAGCCTCGCGGTAGGCTTCTTTATCCCCGAGATTCGATTCTTTGTCGTAGCCGGAGCGAATACGGTCCAACAGGTTCTGGTAGTCGAAGAAAAGGCCCTCAAAACCTTTGCCGAGCAGGGCGCGGAAGGCGGCTACAGCGAGGTGGGTCTTGCCGGTCCCGGGTGAGCCCATCAAAAGCAGGCCTGGACGTTTGGTGTTGGGAAATTCTCTCGCATAACCGCGGACCTGCAGGAAGACTTCCGTGAGTTCTCGGTAGGCGATGGGGTTGTCGCGGGGCAGCAGGAAGTTTTCGAACGACGCGTTGGAGTAGAGGGGAGGGATGGCCGATTCGCCGACGAGCCGGGTGGCCCGCTCCGTGGAAACGCAGTGGCAGCGGACGGCTCCGGAGAGCTCCTCGCGTTCCACGATCTTCCATCCGGTTCCACCGCAATCCGGGCATAGGGCAGGAGTCATGTTCGTTTCGATTATCCCGCGTCCGGAACTGCGGCTTCGATTACAGCCGCTTCAATAACAGCAAGCACGGCTCCGGCCGACACACCTTCGTTTTCAGAGACTGCGAGGCGAGCCACCACGCCATCCACCGGGGACTTGAGTTCGTTCTGCATCTTCATGGCTTCCATGACGACAATTCCCTGCCCTGCTGTAACCATGTCTCCCGTGGCGACCAGGATCCGGACCACCTTGCCCGGCATAGGCGCAGTGATGTTGGCCCGGCCACCGGCTCCGGCAAGAGCGGAGGAGCGCTTCCATTGGCGGGGATCTTCGAGGGCGCAGCGCACAAGATGGCCATCCACCTCCAGACGGTCAGCAGCAGCAGAGACCCGCACCTCGAAGGACGCGCCGGCATGCAGGATGGAGTACACGCCGGGTTCGCATTCAATTATTGAACCGGCTTCGGCGGGATCGACAGGAAGGCCGTTAATCAGGACTCGGCGGCTCATCGGAACAACTCCTCGCGGCCTGCGGCTTTCCAGCGGGAAGGTTCGGCGGTGACTTCCAGGGATGTAGCAGCGGCCTTGCGTTGCGAGGCGGCCAGGGCTGCTATGGGCGGAATGTGATGGGGCGGCGCCGGGTTGAAATTGGGCTGAGTCTGCAGCAGGGCGTCCAGATACCCGGTGTGGAGGTCTCCGGCGACAAAGTTCGGCTCATTCAGGATGAGGCGAAAGAGCGAGAGGTTGGTTTCTATGCCGCCAATGTGGTACTCGGAGAGTGCTCGGAGCATGCGGGCGATGGCGTGTTCGCGGGTGTCGGCCCAGACGATGAGCTTCGCCAGCAGGGGGTCGTATTCGAGGGGCACCGTCCAGCCGGGGTAGACGCCGGAATCGAGGCGAACACCGGGGCCGGAGGGTTCGGCCAGGGTGGCTATGCGGCCTGGCGAGGGGAAGAAGCTGTTGGCGGGATCTTCGGCGTAAATGCGGCACTCGATAGCGGCGCCGCTCAGGGAAACATCGGCCTGGGTGAAGGGCAGCGAGGCTCCGCCGGCAACTTCCAGCTGGAGGCGGACCAGGTCCAGACCGGTGACGAGTTCGGTGACCGGGTGCTCTACCTGGAGGCGTGTGTTCATTTCCAGGAAGTAGAAATCGCCCGAGTCGGTGGCAAGGAATTCCACGGTGCCGGCGTTGAAGTATCCGGCGGCGCGTGCGGCTTTCACGGCCGCTTCGCCCATACGCTCCCGAAGGCCAGGGTGGCGGGCCATCAGGGGTGAGGGCGATTCTTCGATTACCTTCTGGTGGCGGCGCTGGACGGAGCATTCGCGTTCGCCCAGGTGGACGAGATTGCCGTGGTGGTCGCCAAAGATCTGGATTTCGACGTGCCGGGCGTTCTCGATGAGCTTTTCGAGGTAAATACGGCCATCGGAGAAGGAACGAAGCGCTTCGCTGGAGGCGGATTCGAACGCGGAGCGGAGGTCTTCGGGACGGTCCACGCGGCGCATGCCTTTGCCACCACCTCCGGCGACGGCTTTCAGCATGACGGGAAAACCAATGGTTTTGGCGATGCCCTCGGCTGCTGCGGCGTCCAAAATGCCCTCTTCCGTGCCAGGGACGATGGGGGCTCCGCCGGATTTCGCCACACGGCGGGCGCTGGTTTTCGAGCCCATCATGGAAATGGACTTCGACGACGGGCCGATGAAAGTGATCCCCGCGTCTTCACAGGCTTTGGCGAAAGCGGCGTTTTCGCTGAGGAAACCGTAGCCGGGGTGGATAGCGTCGGCTCCGTGGCGGCGGGCAGCGTCCAGGATTTTGCCGATGTTCAGATAGCTCTCTGAGGAGGGCGAGGGGCCCAGATGTGCCGCTTCATCGGCCTTGCGGACGTGGAGCGCGGCACGGTCGGCATCGGAATAGACAGCGACGGAACGGAGGCCCATTTCGCGAATGGTACGGATAATGCGGAGAGCGATCTCGCCGCGGTTCGCGATCAGAATCTTACGGGGGAGCGCCATGTTTTAGAGACGGGGGTCTGGGCTTGATTGTACAATTCCGGCATGGCGATTTGGCGGCTTACATTGTTGCTGGTGCTTTCGGGATGTTCGGCCCTGGCCGAAGAATGGACTTACTGGGTGGACCCGTGCACTGCCGAGGCTGAGAAGTCTACAGGCTGCAAGCCAAGCGATCCGGAGCTGGGCAAATGGGCGCTGGAGGCGTGGTCACGCGAATCGGCCGGCGGCATTACGTTCAAAGCCAGCCCGACGGAGGCCCATGCGCGGCTCCGGATTCACTGGGCGAACGGCCAGGGCAGCCTGTATGGCGAGGCGGTCCCGGTGAACGTGGATGGCAAGCGCGGCGCCGATATCTATGTGCTGCCAGATACGCGCATGCTGAGCCTCGACATGGCTGCCGCCACCCGCACCGACGATATGCTGCGGGACGCGATTGTGTATCTGACATGCCTGCACGAAGCGGGGCACGGCATCGGTTTTGCGCATACGTCAACGTTCGCCGACATCATGTACAGCTTCCGCTATGGCGGCGACATTACGGAGTATTTCGGGCGCTACCGGCGGCTGCTGAAGAAGCGCGGGGACATCGCCGCCAACGCGGGAATCTCGGACGCCGACCGCTCAGTGTTGCGGACCAGATATCCTGCTAAGGAATGAGCGAACTTTCGGGCAGGACGGCACTGATTACGGGTTCCAATCGCGGGATTGGCCGCGCGATTGCGAATCGGCTGGCGGAGGACGGGGCGCGCGTGGTGTTGTGTGCCCGCGATGAGGCCATGCTGGGCGAGGCGGTGGCGGAGATTCGCGCCGCCGGGGGCGAGGCTGCCGGCCTTGCGCTGGATCTGCGCCTGCCGGAATCAGCCACGCGGGCGGTGCAGGCGGCGCTTGACGCGTTCGGATCGCTCGACATTGTGGTGAATAATGCCGGGGCGACAAAGCGCGGCGATTTCCTGACGCTGACCGAAGAAGACTGGATGGATGGCTATGCGCTGAAGATGTTCGGCGCGGTGCGGGTAACGCGGGCGGCGTGGCCGCATCTGAAGGCCGGCAAGGGTGCGGTGGTGAATATTTCGGGGTCGGGGGGAAGGACTCCGGGGGCTCAGTTCACGATTGGCGGGTCAGTGAATGCGGCATTATTATCGCTGACCAAGGCGCTGGCGGAACTGGGGTTGCAGGATGGGGTGCAGGTGAACTGCATCAATCCAGGTCCGGTGCGGACGGCTCGGTTCGAGAAACGCCTGGCAATGACGGCGGCGGAACATGGCGTGGATCGGGAGACGGCACTGGGGATCTTTGTCCGCGAGGAGAAGATTACCCAGGTGGGCGAGCCCGAGGATATCGCGGGGCTGGTGGCGTTTCTGCTGTCGAAGCACGGGCGGTACGTGCATGGGTCGTTGATTGACGCCGATGGCGGCAGCACGAAGACGGTTTAAGCAGCGACACGCGCTTTCGGGCCGTGCGGAGGCGACGTGGGGGAAGTGAGCTGCGGCACAGCGCCAGGCGTGGCAGAACCCGGATCACCCTCTACCGTGCAGATTTCACTTGCGCCACCGCCCCGGTTGTCAGCAGCAACGGCACGGCGGTCAGCTGGAGTTCTTATCCACCCCGTCAACTCAACTACGCCGCCCCTGCCAACATCACCACGCCCGCAGCCTTAACGGTGGCCTGTAACGGGCCCACCGCCTGGAGTTTCAACGGCCTCACTACGGCAGGCGTTGTGCCCGGCATCTTTACACAGACAGGCAACGGCCAAGGTCAGGCCGCCATCGTGAACAGTGACGGCACCCGCAACACCAGCACGAACCCCTCCACCCGAGGCAGTTGGTTGTCGGTTTATGGCACCGGTTTCGGCGTCTTCAATGCAGCCGGGACGAATGGCCTTCGCACTGTTGCGGGTAACGTAACGGCGACAATCGGGGGCGTGGATGCAACCGTCCTTTACGCCGGCAACACACCCGGAACCACGGACGGCCTGCAGCAGTTCAATCTGCAGATTCCCGCTGGCGTGACTGCTGGTACGGCGGTCCCGATTGTGCTGACAGTGAATGGGACGCCGACCCAGACCACGGCAACCGTGTCACTGAAGTAGCCCCTGTAAAGCACGACACAAAAAGAGGCCAGCGGAAACGCTGGCCTCTTTTTGCGTTTGTAGCGAAGACTGGGTGCGACCAGAAGGTTGACCATGGCAGAAAGCCGGATCACGGCACCATAGGTACTGGTTGGGTCTGGCGGACGCGTCGGGTAAGCGTAAGTGGAAGCTTCCGCAGCCGAAACGCTCCCTGGTTACAACGAAACGGAATCGCGGGCCTAAGTGAGCGGGGCTAAGTGAGCGGATGAGGCCAGGCCGGGGGCCTGAAACGCCGGATATGACAAGCCGACCCCGAACGACGGCAACTGTGTCACTGAAGCATGGCCGTGTTGGCCGAAGCAGTACGCTGGCTGCCGGAAATGGCGACAATCTTCATGGTGCCGTCTCTTATAGATGCCCGACTGCTTCAAGCGATGCAGGTTTGTCATTGACAGACATTTCTTCGTCAATGGCCGAGGTCAACCACAGCGAAACTGCCGGGATGCGCGGCATCAATGGCCGCAGAAATCTCCCCAATATTCGCAATGACGAGACTGTTTTTGTTTGTGCTCAGAACAACCAGCGCCAGCTTTCGACCCAGCATGTTTTGCTGATAATTCAAGCCCTGGTCCGCCGTGACCAGCACCTCAAACCCCGCCTCTTCCGCTACCGCAATCAACGCGCCGTTCGATTTCCCGGCCCACCCCTGCCACGCGGTAGTTACGACCTGATGTGCGCTGATCAGCAGCCGCAGCTTCTGCGGGAGATTTTCATCGAGCAAGACTTGTTTAGGCACTTATGGGACGCGGTTCGGCGCTGCGCGCGATAAAATCCAATAATCCGGTTATCTGCTCTTGCCGCACCGTGGGGAACTCTTGCGAAAGTTCCGGCACGCTTAACTCACTCAGATTACGCAGAATGGCCGTGACGGGAACCCGGGTGCCACGAAACACCCACGCGCCCCCTTGCGTGTCCGCCTTACTCTCCAGGACGGAGCAACGCGACCAATCAATCACTGTCTGTGGCGTCGCCATATTCAGGTTCACCTTCCCCTACCAGTTTAACCAGGTTCTCCGGTCCCGCCAGGACATCTTACTTTTCGCAACTTTGCAAAAAGTGAGTCTGGAAACGAGCAGGCAATGGAGATCGGCTTCCCATTCGAAGCCGTACTCGTCCACGTCGGTGGAAATCGAGGTTGCCTGGCGATCAGGCTCCGATTCGGGACATCCCGCGTGCTGACGAACGCCGCTTAGTGGGTGGTGAGCGCAACGGCAAGCGCAAGCAGGTGTTTGATGCCGGGGATGATGCTGCCGGCTTCGGCAAATTCTTCCAGGCGATGCGCCATATGCGTGGAGGCGGCTCCGATCGCGACCGCTGGAATACCCATGGCCACGGCGTTGTTGGCGTCGGTGGAACCCAGATCTGCGGGAATGATCTCGGGGGTGCCGGCTTTTCGGAAGTAGTTGGCGGTGGCGAGCGCGGTCTGGACCACGGGGTAGTTCAGGCGTTCGCTTGGCGGTTTCGCGTTGGAATAATCGACGGCGAAGACCGTTTCCATGCGGAAGCCGACGCCTTCGTTCTGAGCGGCCTGGGTGGCGGCGGAAACTACGGCGGTGGCGAGCTTATCCTGTGTGACACCGTCGAGCGAGCGCAGGTCAACGGTGAACCAGGCTTCACGAGGTATGGCGTTGGTGACGGTACCGCCGGAAATCATGCCGACGTTGATGGTGGGGAGCTTGAAGCTATCAAGGCCAGGCACAACGGGCGGGAGCGGGATGTCGTACATGGCCGTGATGGCCTTCGCAATTGCCTTCGCGGGACTGGGCGCACCACGACTCTCCAGCGTGTGGGCGCCGGGCGAGGTGTAGAAGAACTTGAATTGCGAAATACGTAGCGCGCCGTACCAGATCGTATTCATGCCACCATCCACGGCGATGAACATGTCCGGCTTGTAGCCACTCTTTTCGAGCCAGTATTTCGCGCCCAGCAGGCCGAGTTCTTCCTGTGAGGACGCAAGGAAGATGAGGTCGCCTTTGGTGCGGATTTCCCCGCGATTGAGGGCTCGAAACATTTCGAGAGTGGCCATCAGATTCGATGTGTCGTCGCCGACGCCGGGGGCCGTCAGCTTATCCCCTTCACGCCGCACTTTCACATTTGTGCCCTCGGGGAAAACGGTGTCGGTATGGGCGGCGAAGACGACGGTGGGGCCTCCGCCAGTGCCTTTACGGACGCCGGAGACGTTGAGCTTGCCGTCCATGCGGATTTCGGAGAGGCCCAGTTTCTCCATCTCGGCCTTCATGTAGGTAGCCCGCGCCTGTTCCTTGCCGGATTGCGCCGGGATTTCGACGAGCCGAATCCATTCGTCAATGATGGCAGCAGAACGGTCGTCTACGGACTGGATAGCCTTCGCGAGCCCCGGTTCTTTGAGGCTGGCGGGCTGGAACCAGTTATTCTGCGCGGGCAGCAGGGCGGCGAGAGCGAGGGTTGCGGTAAAGAGGCGCGGGAGCATGGAGATCACCCATGTTACTCCCACCCAGCTTTCCCCCACCCAGCTTTCCCGCCCGCGGTTAAAGCCCCAGGACCGACTCTGCGTTGCTGACAGCAATGGCCGAGTGCGTAGCCTGCTCGATGATCTGTTGCAGCCCGGGCCCGTAGGTTTTATCCAGATCGTGAAAATCTTCGAACTTCGGTGCGATATCGAGCCCCCCGTGCACATGCACGTAGCCAAGCTCGCGGGGCGGAACCCGGGTGACAATATCGAGGGAATTGGCCACGCGCAGACTTTTCGGAACAGCAGTTACAAACGAGCTTGCCGTAAAGTAGAAAGTCCGCGGACTGGCGAAGGTACAGCATTCAAGGTTCGGCAGCACTCCATGCGAAGCGAGATCGAGGGCGCACAGACTGGCTACCGCGCCGCCCAGGCTGTGCCCGGTAACGATGACGCGGTTCAGACCGGCTGCGAAATTGAGAGACGCCAACTGGCTGGTCAGACTCTTGCGGACCAACTGGTAGACGCGATGAAAGCCCAAATGGACGGCGGGAGCACCGGCGACTTCCTTGAACGGGGCTGCCAACAGGCGAGCATTTTCTATCCAGTCGGCGGCGGTCTGGGTACCACGAAAAACGACGAAACCTGTGCCTGTTGCATCCTCCCGCTCCAATCCGCCAAACAGATTGTTATCCCCAAAGACCTGGTACAGCAACTTCCTGGTCGCCGCATCTTCTTCGGCGGCAAAGCGGTCCAGGTCGGCACGCTCCACGGTAATGTCGGCCAGATGAGTGATGCCGTCCACGTCTCCCGCCTTACCCTGGAAGCGACTATAGGCGGCGTTCACGATGGGCAGCGTGATGTTCTTCGCGTACTTTAGATCTTCAACCGAAACGTTCATCAGGATTCCTCACTATGTTTAGCGTAGTTAAGTTCCGTTTCAGGACATGCCTGCGCAGTATTTTACGGAATTATCGCCGCGACCACCATTTCGAGGACGCGGCGGACGCCGTCGTCAACGCCAATGGGGCCGTCGGAGAACTGGGTATGGGGCTCGGGCTTCCACTTATCCCGGCTGCCGTCGTAGGGATAATCCTGCTTCAGGCCGGTTGCTGCCGGGTCGTACTGCGTGTCATTACCCGCCATCTTGTAGATCACCATATCGAGCGAGGGGATTACGTAGATACCGAAGCCTCCGCCACCGGACTTGAAGTATGCATCTTTGGGGGCGCCTGCAACGTGGCCGTCCGCATTTTGTTCAAAGCTGAGGCTGTAGGGCGCGTGCTTCTGGTACGGCGAGGGGTGAGAGAGTTTGTCCACATAGCCGGAGGACACAATCTGCTTACCGGCCCAGTCACCCTTATGGAGCAGGAGATAGCCGAAGCGCAGCGCATCGGTGGAATGAACTGCCACACCACCGCCTCCCGGATTGTGCGGGAGGGCAGTCGCCCCGTTATGGTTCTGCCAGCCCCACGTACCAAAGCCGAGAGGTTGGCCGAGCTTTTCGTCCAGATAGTCGCGAACCTCCTTACCTGTAATGTTGCGGACCACGATTGACGCGATGTGGGGGGAGCCGGAAGCGTAGGAGTAGCCGCCGCCAGGCACAGTCCAGAGCGGGATGCGGAGAGCGGTCATATCCTGATCAAGACCGGTTTCCAGCGGCTTGGCGAGGGGCGGCATGGGGTTCGGGATACCGTTGACAAAGCCGGGGTTGCCGTTGCCGTCACCGCGAAGTCCGGCGGCCATGCTGAGGAGATGGCCGAGGCGGATGTCGGCCTTAGCCGGGTCATCGAGAGGGAAGGCCTGGGGGAGATACTTCTGCGTAAAGACTTTCTGGTCCAGGCCATCGGGGAAATCCGCCTTGCGCTCATCGAGCAGGATGCCGCACGCTACCGAGACGAAGGCTTTCCCTACCGATGCCATGGTGGGGTTGGCGTTGCGATTTCCCTTGCCGTAGTAACGCTCGAAAACCAGATAACCGTGGCGGACCACAAGGAGCCCGCCGTGCTGGCTGGAGCGCTGCGCGTACTCGAAAGCCTGATCCAGGCGGTGGGTGTCGATAGCCGCGGCTTTGCGGGCGGCAGCAGGATCTTTGGCTTCCCGCCAGCCACCTTTCGCGTCAGGTGGCGGAAAATAGTCCTGCGCACAAGGCGCGAGGGCAGGGAGCAAAAGAAGGGCGGACAAGCAGATAGCACGCATGGGGTCAAAGGCATTCTATCGCCTTCGGGCCGCCAGCGCTAACGACGCCCCCCCGGTACGCAGCCCCGGTAAACAGCCCCGAAAACGCAGCTTAGACGTTGCCCTGCTTCATCTCGGCCACCAGATGCTCCGATGCCCGCATAGAGAGCGCCAGAATCGTCATCGTCGGGTTCTGCCAGCCACACGTCACGAAGCTCGCGCCATCCACCACCACCAGATTCTTAATGTCATGGCTCTGGCTCCACTTGTTCAGCACGCTCGTCTTCGGGTTATCCCCCATCCGCGCCGTCCCCACTTCATGGATACTGTAGCCGGGCGGATAGAACTTGTCGGTCTTCGAAATAATCTCCCAGCCGGCGTTCTTGAAAACCTCTTCCATCGTGTCGGCGGAGTCCTTCGCCATGTTCAGCTCGTTGTCGCTGTCTTTCACGTCAACGTGCAGCACAGGAATCCCCCACGCATCCACCACAGTCTTGTTGATCCGCACGTGGTTCTCAAACCGGGGCACCCTCTCGCCGTAAATACTGCCCGAAACGCAGGAGCCCGCGTAATGCTCCAGCTTCTGCTGCAGGTCCTCGCCATAGGCCGCGAAATGGTTCGGCTGCGCACTGCCTCCGCTGCTGATAATCGCGCAATACCCCTTGATGAAGTTCCGCTTTTCGCCCTTATTCAGATTCCGGAAGCGCGGCAGGAACGCCGTCCCGCCCATCAGCCCCTGCGGAGCCTTCCCGTCACGAGCCTCGGGCACCGAAGCCACCACCGAAACGCCGTAAATCTGATCGTGCAGATAATGCCCCAGCACCCCCGACGAGTTCGCCAGCCCCGAGTTCAGCAGCAGCCGGGTCGTCTCCAGACACCCCGCAGCCAGCACCACAACTTTCGCCTTCACGTGCATTTCACGCTTCGAGTGCCGATCCACGAAGTGCGCGCCGTTCGCCTTCCCCGTGTCCTTGTCCAGCGTAATTTCACGGACAATCGCGTTCGCCACCACGTCCAGCTTGCCCGTGGCAACCGCGTCCGGCAGCAGCAGATTAATCGAACTCGCCAGGCCGTTCTGCCCCTGCGACGACCGCATCTTCGAAACCCCGATGTTTTTCTGTTTGCAGAGGTCCGTTACCGTCTGAATGGTTTTGCTGTCCGGAGGATAAGTCGTCTCAATGAAATTTCCGTCCGGAAACTGAGGCCAGCCTTCTTTCCGGCCCGATACCCGAAAAATGCCCTCTACGCGGGAATAATACGGATCCAGATCGGCCAGACTGATCGGCCAGCTCTCGCCGCCACCGTCCACTTCAGCCGCTTTGAACTCCAAATCGCTGAGGCGAAACGACTGCCGGGCCCAGAACAACGACCGGCCCCCCAGCAGCCGCACGCGAACCCAGTTATAGGGCTTGGCCGGGTCATACGTATACGGATTTTCCTTCTCGTCCACCCACTGGTTGGCGTTATATTCGTTGGCCTGATAAACGTGCTCCAGACGCCCGGGCTTGCCAAAACCGCGATAAGGCAAATCATGCGCCGCCTTGTTGACGCGGTCCCGCGTATAGTCCGCTTCCGGTCCGGCATTCAGCATCAGACACGACAGACCCTGCTGCGTCAGAATATTGGCGGCCATCCCGCCCGAGTGCCCGGAGCCCACAATCAATACGTCGTATTCTTTTTTCGCCACGTCAGTTCCCTTGTTTTCGTCAAGTCAGTTGCGGTCTAAACCGGATCGATCGGGTTCCAGTAAAGCCCGCCGCCCGCACCGCCGCGCCGCCCTGAATTCGCCAGCGCGGCCGCAGCCTCCGGAGAATTCCGCGTCGCCGTGCGCAAGTCCGAGTGGACCTGGTAGACAAATCTCTTCAGCGGCTCCTTGGGCAGATCGTAGACCCACGCCACCTGCGTCAGCAGCGGCTTCAGAATCCCGTCGGCCTGTTTGGCATCAATCTCGGCGAACGCCTTCCCGAACTGCTTCCGCGCCTGCGCGTCCAGTGAATTCAGGCCGTTGCGATACAACTGCTGCCGGTCCGCCGGCGAAACTCCGATCAGGAAATCAAGAAACTCGGCCGCATCACAATCCAGCGCGCCAATATTGCCCTTCACCGGCGGCACCAGGATCCCGCCCAGTTTCTTCAGCGTGGCGAACTGCGCCACCGTGAAAAAACGGCGACCACCCTCAGCCATATCGTTCACATCAGAGAGCGCGATCTTTGGCGGCTCAGTGGGGGCCCCGCCACTGCCCGCGCCTCTACCGCCCGCCCGTCCGCCTGGCGTCGGTGCCTGCGCGGGCGCGGCAGCCGGTTGTTGAGCTATCAGGACAGGAATGGCCGGTGTGGCGGCCAGAGCGCGAATGAAGCCTCTGCGTTTCATCATTGAACACGCTATCAGGCCCCATTCGCCAGGTCAACCAGAGAGGCGAAAGGCGCTACCGCACCGGCCCGTTGCCCGGAGGCACCGCACAACGCGGAGCACACGCCCCCCCACCAGGTGGCGGCGTTACATGGCCTGCCTGGGACAGCCTGAAACGGGCCGTGCGAGAGCCAGCCTCCGGACGCACGTTCACCGTGAACGTCTGCGTGGATGCCGTCCAAACCGGCGAACTCAGCCGCCCGTTCACCGCCGAAACATTCACCGGACGCGGCGAATACCCGGAAAGCGAACGCATCGTCTCGCCCACCGAAAACTCCACCGTCACATCCACCACCCCGTCGTCGGAAGCCTCGGAAATCCGCTTGCGCCCCATCGTCACAAACAATTCCTTGTCACCGGTCAGCGCCAACCCGGATTTCCCCACCGCCGTCAACAGGAAGTACCCCACATCGGCCCCCAAGTCGGTCGTCCACGTCGCACGGGGCGCAATCAACCGCCCCTCACCCTTCAGCACGTCGTACAACCAGGCCTCGCCGCTGATGCCGTATTTCGCTGGATCAATCGTCAGCATCGAGTTCGCCCCGCGCGTGTACCCAAAAATGTAGTTGGCCCGAAGTCCGTTAAAATCCGTCCACGCCGCTGCCTGCATGGGCACATCCACACCCTTAGCGTCTGCAAGAATGGTGTCGTCCGTCGGCAATACCGCCACATCCGGCTTCACAATCATCCCGTCCTTGCGAACCGACATCAACAGATTCTCCGGGTTGATCTTACCCAGTTCATCGCCAATCCCCAACGGGCCCGCCGAGAGCGTCGCCAGCAACAGATTATCCCGCTCGGAACTCATGAAGACATCGGTAAACGGCCACGCACCAACCGCTGTCGCCAGCCTGGACGAGTAAAGGAAATGCGACCACCGTTCCCGTCCAAATCGGTCCTGACTGGTACGGATCGACGTAACATTACTGTATTTCGAACTCGCCAAAAAGTGGTTCGGGTTCGCCATGCAGTATTGAATCGTCAGCCCCCGAAGCGCCATCGCGCTCGCCATATTGTCCAAAAAGGCATCCGGGTCCTTCAAATTGAAATCCGTGTGCGCGGCCAGCCCCAGCCAGTCCTGCTCATACGTCCCCACACCGGACGCTTTCAGATAAGTCGCCGTCTTCTCCCAATACTTCGGATCAATGGAGACATCCCCCGACATCACGTACTCCGTCCTGTACGGACTCGCCGCATCAATCCACCGCGCGTGCGTCGTCAACGGAATTCCCACCTCGCGGCGAAATTCCGCCAACTCCCCCCGGAACAAGTTCGGAGCCGCCGTGTACGTCCAGATTCCCGACCGGCTGAACCAGCTGTTATCCGGCCCCTTCGGATACCACCAGCTATCCAGTTGCAGCGACCCCAGGCGGATGCCCTTCCCCGCCAATTCCGCGCGGATCGCCTTCAGGCTTTCCGCATAAGGCAACTCACCCGGATTGTAGTAATAAAAAGCACCATTGTCAGTCCAGTAACTCAAATGGCTCAGCAGCGTATCAACGCCGTTCCCCGGCCGCACTTTGCCCGACTTATCCGTCAGCGCCGTGCCCCACGCCACCAGAGTCTTGTTGATGCCGTGGCCCCAGGTCAGAATCGTCTCGTGCGTGAAGCCAGCCGGCAGCGTCGGAATTTGGCCCGATATCCGGCCCTCAATCGCATCCGAGGAATTGCGCGCCGTCTCAGCTGTCATGAAGTTCGTCGCTGCCGAGATTACCCAGGTTTTCCCCGTACCATCGAACCATGCCGTAGCGCTGTCCGGTACCACATTCGCAAAATCTTCCTGCGCGAACATCCCGTTGAAACTCAGATGCTGCAGCGCCGGATACTGCGTGATCACCGGAAACGGTGCCATGTTGGGCGTGTCGCCCTCCCACGTAGTGGAAAAAATCGCCACGGGTCGGGCCGTATAAAGGCGCATCGAAGAAATGTGGACAGTGCCCGGCGCAGGATAGCGGAACGTCACCTGCCGATACTCACCCAGCTTGTCTTTACCCGATTCCGGAATCGCGTAATAGAGCGACGCGCCGACCCCGCCGGAAAAAGACCATCCCATTTCGGGAATTCTTAGCTGCCAGTTGCCGTTCGGAGAGACAGCGGCATTCGCCCCGCCCACCCCCTCAACCGTAACCTGCCCGAACGCGACCGATGCCGCAGACAGGAAAATAGCGGCCAGGCAGGCCGTCGCCCCCCGTCCACACCACCGCGATGTTTGGCTACCGCCCCCCACCCTATTCTCCCCGTCTTCCTTTTGACCCTATCCCCGACGCTTCCTTCTGTTAGAAATCATAGCGTGAAATTCATAAGGCATGTGTAACAGAGGTGTAACGGTTCAGTAAGTATTTCTGCAGTACCACCGGTACCTATCGGGGCCGGCAACGCGAATCTCAATTCGATGCAACCCATCGTCTGCGCGCCCAGCCACCGCATCCACCGCTGCAAACGCTCCCGGTTCGCCGCCACCAGCGCGTACAACGCCTCGGCATGCGCCAGAACAAGAGGCCGTAGTTCCAGTACCCTGTCCAAGCGAATTATCCCCGCCTGACTGTTTCCCGCCTGACTGTTTGGTGCTCGCTCCAGTCACCAATTCCCAACCGCAGCCGGACCCCTGCCGGCTCCGGAAGTTCCTCGCTCAACACCACGTTGCCCTGCCAAACCCCGTCACCCAGAGAACTAATCGTTTGAGATTGTACGGTCCTGCCCGCTACCTCTATCCATACATCCGCGCTCCCCAGTTCCTCCGCCTCCGAACGGAAGTAAACCACCAGCGTCCCCGCCCGGCCCGCCGTCAGCCGCAAGTCGGCGGACGCCTGATACTCCGCGCTGCAAAGTTCCGCCGCATGGCTCACTGCCGATGCCCCACCGCTGACCGGAGCCTTGCCTTCCGCATCCAGCACCGTAAACTGCGCCGGATTACTCCGTCCGCTGGTCCGCACCCCCAGCGTCACCGAATGCCGACCGGGTGCCAAGCCCACCGGGCGCAGACAATTCGCCTGCCACGCTCCCGCGCCATTCGCTGCCACCAAAATCGCCGGAACCCCGAAACCGTCCACTTCCAGCATCAGGTCGTCAACCGCTAAACCCTCTTCTGCAGACTTAAAAAAGCAGCAGATATATTCATCTTTAAACTGATGAAACACAGGAAGATACGTTCGGCTGTTCACTGCGGAAACCAGGAGCGGAGCGGGGCCGCCTGCCACGCCCGTATCCGGCCAATGCCGCTGGCACTTCACCGACGCCCTCTGGCTCGTAATCTCCAACAAATCCACCTGCGCGAACCCAGCCGACCGGCACATCGACACCAGACACTCCGGCGAAGGTCCGCACCAGTTATCAAGCTGGCCACCCAGTTCCGCCCGCTCGTAGAACTCCATCACGGTGGGAATCGCCCGAGCTTCCGCTTCAATCACGAACGACTCAATCAGCGCCACATCCGTGCAGACTTCCAGCACCCGCTCCAGCCCCAAAAGCGGATGCCGCAGGTGATACAGCACGCCGAAGAACAGGACGATATCGAAGGTCCCCAGCCGCGCCGCGCTAATCTCGGCCACGTCCAGCGTCAGGTATTCCACTTTCGACGCCAGTAGTTCCTTCGCTTCCAGGAACGTAGCCAATTCCACGCAATCCAGGGCGACAACCGCCGCCCCGCGTCGCTCGCATTCGAAACTGAACCACCCATCCCAGGCGCCGATGTCAAGAACGCGCTTTCCGCGCAAATCCTCCGGCAAACCAAACAGCGCCAGACGGCTCTTCAGGTGTTCAATCGGCTGCAGGCCAGGCAGCACGCTGCCATCCGGCAGTTCAATCGAGTGATAGCGGGTCCGCGCCTGCACACTCTCCGCCATGCTGCGGATCTTCTCATCAAATGCAGCATTTCCGGCCGCGACCCGCACTTCGCTCATTGGCTTCAGTTTAAGGCACAGCGAACATTCTTCCCCCAGCACGCGTTCCATTACAGCGGATACAGCCCCAAGGCTCCGGACTTACTTCGGTGTCTCGTCCGAAACCTGGCTTGGCTTGCAACTCGAATACGATTTACGCCGGACACGGGCTGACGTTGTCCAGGGTTTCAACTAAGCCGTCTTCTTCTTTTTCGGCGCTTTCGGCTTCGGCTTCTGCATCTGACTCGCTGTAACCGAAATCAGCTTCGACAGCAGAATCGAGTCGTCCAAATCGTCCTCAATCAGGAAATGAGGCTTCGCGCCGGTGTACGGCGGAGCTTCCACCACCACCCGCAACAATTCCCTGCCAGGCTGCGTCGGCTTTACAAACAGCCGGTTGTCGCAGACCAGCGCGACTACCTTCTCGTCGCAATAAACCGCATACTCGCCAAACATCCTGCGAGTCGTAATTTCCCCCGCCGCGGCCATCTGGTCGCAAACGAATTGAACGAACTTCTCATCCGATGCCATGGTTCAACCAGATTAACCCAATTAGCCTGCCTCCAGGGCACCGTCTATGACGCTTGACATAACACCATACGCGTAATCGCCTACAACTTGATTCGTTCGTTCAAATGCGCAGACACCGCATCGCTGTTTCAGGACCGCATGGTACGTCCGTTTCAATCGATCGAACGCCCGGCGCGCCGAAAACTCCTGTACCTCCAGCAGGCAAGGCGATTGGAGGACCTCCGCGTACCGCCGGGCAACCAACTGGAACTGCTCCGGGGCGATCGTGCCGGAACCCACAGCATACGCATCAACGACCAGTGGCGCGGCTGCTTCGCGTGGCGTGAAGGCGATGCCCACGACGTTGAGATCGTCGATTATCACTGAAGAGGCCAGCATGAACCCGCAAGAACAACTTGATCCGATCCATCCGGGAGAAATTCTCCTCGAAGACTTCATGAAGCCGTTAGGCATCAGCATCAACCAACTGGCCCGCGACCTGGACGTGCCACCCAACCGCATCAGCGCCATCGTCAACGGCGCACGCGCCATCACCGCGGACACGGCCCTCAGGCTCGGGACCTATTTCGGCGTCTCACCCGAAACCTGGCTTGGCTTGCAACTCGAAGACGACTTGCGCCTGACACGGCAACGCGCAGGCCAGGAGATTCTCCAAAGAGTCCGCGTACGTCCGGCGGCGTGACCTTTGAAGTCGGCGCCGATTCCCCAAGAACCTGCCCCGGGCTAGTATAGTCAACAACTTGTGGCTGCATGAGGTAACGCCCCAGTCCCCAGTATTATGACTTTCGGGTATTATGGACTTATGGCAACGAAGAAGATGACCTTCAGCATACCCGAGTCGCTGGCTGCGCAGCTTCTGCGAAGGGTTGCTTCTCGTGACCGCTCACGTTTTGCAAGTGAAGCGCTGGCTGCAAGACTGCAAGAGCGCGACGCCGCGCTGATCCGTGCCTGCGAGATCGCGAATCAGGACCTGGACGTGGCCGAAATTGAGAAGGAATTTGACGGAATCGGCGACGAAATGGCAGAGCCATGGAAGTGATCCCGGAGCGTGGTGAAATCTGGTGGGTAGCCCTGGATCCGACGCTCGGTTCGGAGATTCGCAAGACTCGCCCCTGCGTTGTGATTTCGGCGAAGGTCCTCAATGAGAGGCGCAGGACCGTGATCGTTGTCCCGCTGTCGAGTTCGCCGAAGGCCAGCCCGCCGATCCTGATCCCGGTCTCCTGCGATGGGCATACTGTAGTTGCTGTGAGTGACCAAATCCGAGCGGTGGCAAAGGAACGCCTGCGAAATCGACTGGGCATAGTCACGGCGGATGAGATGGCGGCACTTGAGGATGGACTCAGGCAGATCATGCAGCTCTGATAACGCACAGCGGGTAACGAGCACGTGCCAGTGGATCGCGGTCTCAGTGCCGATATCAGGGACGGTGCATCGGTCCAGTATCCGGTGCGGAGAATTCACGCCGGGGCAGACGAAAAAACACCCATCCCGAAAACTGACTCCGCGGTCAATGCGGTAAAAGCGGATCTTTCGCCGCCGCGCCGGGTCAGAATTATACCTGCGCCTCCAACCGACCAACCCGCGATTCTCGCCGAACTGGCCAAAGCCCCAGCTGTGAATCCCATCCGTTCGACGAGGAAACGTATCACCCGATTCCGGAAGGCGAGCGGCTCGCAGGCACCATGTGTAGGTTCGCCGAGTGCCATTACCCTCGCAGAACCGATGACGGCCTCGAGCGGTAAGAGATCCCTCAAGTCGGCTCCAGCCTCGATCGCGGATCAGGGAATCGCGTGTTCCCAGGTCCACTTCACGAATTCATCCTGCTGCGCCTGCGCTGACACCGGTGCCCCGAGCACAAGAAAGACACAGCCGATCAAGAACGCTCGCCGTATGGCCGACAATTTCATGAATCTTGATTTCAGCGCATCTCGTGGCCGTACTCCAAGTCGGATGGTGCCCCGTGGCCCACTATCGAACAAAGCAACCGCCCCCCCATCACTACCTCACGCCCCGCCCGATATCATAAACAAGACATGCCCAAAAGCCCCGAGGAACTCCGTAGTTACCGCTGGTTCGGCCCCGACAACATGCGCGGCTTCAGCCACCGCTCCCGCATGAAGCAGCCCGGTTTCCGCACAGAGGACTTCACCGGCAAGCCCGTCATCGCCATCATCAACACCTGGAGCGAAATTAACCCCTGCCACTACCACCTCCGCGAGCGCGCCGAGGCCGTCAAACGCGGGGTCTGGAAAGCGGGCGGCTTCCCCGTCGAAATCCCGGCCTTCTCCATCTCCGAAACCTACGCCAAGCCCAGCCCCATGCTCTATCGCAACCTCCTCGCCATGGACGTGGAAGAAGCTATGCGCAGTCTCCCCATCGACGGCGCGGTCCTGATGGGCGGTTGCGACAAAACCACCCCCGGCCTCCTCATGGGTGCCATCTCCATCGACCTGCCCAGCATCTTCTTTCCCGCCGGCCCCATGCTCCGCGGCAACTGGGGCGGCAAACCCCTCGGCTCCGGCACCGACCTCTGGAAGTTCTGGACCGAACGCTGCGCCGGCAACATCACCGAGGAGGACTGGGGCAACATCGAAAACGGCATCGCCCGCTCCCCCGGCTTCTGCATGACCATGGGCACCGCCGCCACCATGACGGCCCTCGCCGAAGCGATCGGCTTTACCCTCCCCGGCGCGTCGTCCATCCCCGCGCCCGATTCCAACCACGTCCGCATGGCCATGGAATGCGGCGAGCGCGCCGTCCAGATGGTCTGGGATGACCTGAAACCCTCCACCTTCCTCACGCGCCAGTCGTTTGAAAACGCCATCGCCGTCGATATGGCTATCGGCGGCTCCACCAACGCCTTTATCCACCTCGTCGCCATGGCCCGCCGGGCGAATATTGACCTTCCCATCACCGTCTTCGACGAAATTTCCCGCCGCGTCCCGGTGCTGGCCGATATCCGCCCTTCCGGCCGTTTCCTGATGGAGGATTTCTTCTACGCCGGAGGCCTGCGCGCCCTGATGGCCCGCATTGAGGACCTGCTGCATACGGACGCCATCACCGTCAACGGCAAGTCTCTCGGCGAGAACAACGCCGGGGCTCCCACTTACAACGATGAAGTCATCCGCACCCGCGAAAACCCCATGGTTTCGAGCGGCGGCACTGCGGTCCTTTACGGCAACCTCTGCCCCGATGGAGGCGTCATCAAGACCTCCGCTGCCAGCGAAAACCTGCTTACCCACACCGGTCCCGCTGTGGTTTTCAAGGACTACAACGACATGGACGCACGCATCAACCGTGACGACCTGGAAGTCACGCCCGATTCAGTCCTCGTCCTGCAAAACGCCGGTCCGCTCGGTGGTCCCGGTATGCCCGAATGGGGCATGTTGCCGATCCCGAAGAAACTGCTGTCGCTCGGTGTGCGGGATATGGTCCGCATCTCCGACGCTCGCATGAGCGGCACCGCGTATGGAACCTGCGTTCTGCACGTGTCCCCGGAAAGCTGGATCGGAGGTAATCTGGCGCTGGTGAGAGACGGAGACCCCATCTGCCTCGACGTTCCCAACCGCCGCCTCGACATCCTGATCGACGACGAAGAACTTGCCCGCCGCCGCGCCGAATGGGTGAAACCCGAGCCGAAGTATACGCGCGGCTATCTGGCGTTATATGCTGAGCGGGTAACTCAGGCTCACGAAGGCTGCGACTTCGACTTCCTCGAAAAGCGCGTCCCGTGGCCCGAGCCCGAAATTCACTAGAAGGCGGTCAGCGCATGTCCCTCTCCAGACGGCAGTTCGGCAAAGTTCTCGGAGGTGCCGCGCTGCTCCCCGCCTTCGAAGCCCTTGCCGCCCCGGAACGTCGCCGCTACAAGATCCGCGATGTCCAGACCATGACGCTCACCGGTCCCCGCACCTACGTGCTGGTGAAGGTGACCGCCGATGACGGCACCTACGGCATCGCCGAAGCTTACGGCACGCCCGCCGTCGGTGTCAAAGAGCAGATCCTCGACCTGAAGCCCTGGCTCCTGGGCAAAGATCCCCTCGAAATCGACACGCTCTACACCCACCTGGGCGAGGGCACAAAGAACCTGAGCGGAACCCGTACCGATGGCTCCGCTCACAACTTTCTGCGCGCCGCCAGCGGAATCGAAATGGCGCTCTGGGACCTGGCCGGAAAACTCCTCGGCCAGCCCGTCACCATCCTGCTGGGTGGAGCCTTCCGCGACAAGGTCCGCGTCTATGACCACGAAGCCCCGCGCGACATGCTCGACAAAGCCTCCTGCCGCGAATGGGCCGCGAAGATCAAAGAAGACAAGAGCGGTTTCACCGGCCACAAATTTGGCCTGCAACACGCCACTGACCGAACGCTCTCCACCAAACAACTCCGCGATGCCGCGCAAGGCTTCGAAAACTGCCGCGAAGCCATCGGGTGGGACCACGACATCATGGTCCACTGCCACTGGGAATACGACCTGCGCACCTCAATCCAGATCGCCGAAGCCGTCGCGCCCATCAAGCCTCTGTGGCTGGAAGACCCTCTCGGAGTCGATTATTCCGACTCCTGGAAGCGCCTCGTCTACAGTTCGAAAGTGCCGATCTGCACCGGAGAAAACCTCGCCCGCCGCGAAGGTTTTCGAGACTTCATCACCAACCAGGGCGCGGACATTCTCAACCCGGATCTGCGCAACTCCGGCGGCTTCCTCGAAACCAAACGCATCGCCGATATGGCCGCAACCTACGGTCTGCCGATGGCCACCCACAACACCGCCAGCCAACTACATACCTGGGCGAATTGCCAGTGGGCCGGAGCCATCAGAGACTTCCTGTGCTGCGAAACCATCACAGGCGTCGGAGGTTGGATGGACCAACTCCTCGCCCTCGAAGGCTCGTATATTCAGAAGGGATTCGTGCAGGTAAACACCTCAAAACCGGGTCTCGGAATCGACCTGAATCCGGACACCGTCAAGGCCCACCTCGCCCCAGGCGAGAAGTGGTGGGCGTAACACCTTTACACCAGTCGGAAACAGGCCTACACTCTCGGTAGATCCTATTGCATGATTCATCGCCGTTTTCTCTAACCGCGCTGAGCAGCAGGACGGTCTCTGTCGTGCTTTCTGACAGAACCCGAATAACGACAAAACCTTCCTGATGCAGTCGGATCCAGCGTTTTTACGGAGGATCCGAAATGAAAAAACTCGCGTGGTTGTGTTGTCTGAGCCTGACTGCTTCTATGGGGGCGAACGCCGCCGCTTTGACCCCAGGCTCGTGCTTTGGCACCTGCGGCAGTGGAATTGCCAATGGCGATGTCCCCACTACGCCGACGGGGAGCCCCTACCAATACATCACCACCTATGAAGGCCCCTTGGCCGGTGGCTCGCTACCAATTGGCTTCCAGTTGGAGGATACGAACGGCTCCATCCTGACGTCGGCTGTCTTTACCGCTGACTCAGGTTCGCTGCTGGAGTTTAACTTTCTCTATCTCACCTCCGATGGCACCGAGACATTCCCTGACTATGGCTGGGCGGCGTTGATTGACGCCGCTACGGACAGTCAGGTCGCGCAGTTGTTCGCCGCACGAACGAACGCCTCAGGTCCCATATTTCCCGGCTTTGGCCTGCCCCCCAATGCCGCAGTGCTCAGTCCGTCCAGCGTCTCGCTCATCACAGGAACAACGTGGGAAGAGTTGGGCCCGGATTCTGGCTCTTGTTACGGTCCCGGCTGCGGCAACACGGGCTGGGTCAATTCCCGGTACACCGTGACGGCGGCAGGAAATTACTATCTCGCGATAGGCGCGACCAACGCCACAGACACCGCGTTCGATTCCGGCTTGGCCGTTGACGGCGTCACCCTTGATGACAGAGAAGTGGAATTGGGCCCCGGAATTCCCGAACCGGGATCAGTCTCTTTACTGGTTTGCGGCCTGGCCCTGATGGCTCTTCGTGCAACTACCAGGCGGCGGGGCTAAATTACCTGGGCCGGAATACCGGCCTGCTGCAGAGCCGCTTCCACGTTGGCCGCGCGCAGTCGCGTGGCGTCAAATTCCACCAGCAGATCCTGGTTCGAGCTGCCGATCACGATACGTTCGATGCCATAGATCGAGTGGGCATCAGCAATCTGCTGCATCAGAGCTTCGTCGAGTGGCTTTTGGAGCTGGAAACGCTTCTGGACTTTGGTCATGAAACCTTGATTGTATCGAACGCGTATATCGAACCCGCCAAATGATTCACCGGACCGGAACCAGAACCCAGGCCGGGTGCCGTTCGAATTGCCTCGGTAATGAAGTTCTTAGCCGCCGAAACCGCCTCCACCAGCCCCAAACCACGAGCCGTTAGGGCCGTAATCGCGGCGGAATAGGTGCACCCGGTGCCGTGCGTGTGTTGCGTCGGGAACCGCACTGAACAGAACTCCGTAAACACCCCATCCGCCAGCAGGACATCAATGGCGTCGCCCTCCAGGTGCCCGCCCTTCACCAGCACCGCCTTCGACCCCATCCCCTGAATCCGGCGAGCCGCTTCCTTCATGGACTCAACCGAATCCACCACCATCCCGGTAATCGCCTCGGCTTCATGCAAATTCGGCGTCACCAGCGTTGCCCTCGGCAGCAGCAGCGTCTTCAGGGCTTCACGCGCCGCTTCCGCCATCAACGGAGCACCGTGTTTACTGATCATCACCGGGTCCACAATCAAGGGGCAGTTGAACCGGGCCGCTGCAATCACCTCGATCGCCGCAATTCCGCCCAATGCCCCGGTCTTCACGGCATCGGGCGGGATATCGAGGAGTACCGCCTCAAGCTGCTGCGCAATCAGTTCCGGCGACAACAATTCCACGCGGCTCACGCCCACCGTGTTCTGTACCGTGACCAGCGTGATGGCCGACATGCCATAAACGCGGTGCTGGTGGAACGTCTTCAAATCAGCCTGAACGCCGGCGCCGCCGCTGGGGTCAGACCCGGCTATGGTGAGAGCTACTGCGATCTTATTCACAAGGGACATCTCCAGATTAACGCGTGGAGGTATAGAGTCCCTGCTCACCCGAACCGATGTTAATGCATGGAGATGTTAATACATGGAGAGGTACCTTCGGAGGTGCTTACTGCTGTTGGCCTGTGCGTGTTGGGGTCAGGATTTACATTTCAAGACCCGCACATTAGCCACGACGGCTGACGCGCTACAACTTCAATCAGTTGACGATGCCCTGAGGGATACCTCGGTCGTCCACAAAATCCTGCAGTATGATCATCCTCCCGGCGCGGAGGAAGTTGCCGCTCTGTTACGCGATGGCATCAGCGTGGTGGGAGCCCTTCCCGACAATGCCGTCATTGTCTCGGCGCCCGGCGGTAAAGTAAACGTTCGCGAGGGTATCTCGTGGGCCGGCCCGATGGACGCTGCCGACAAGCTCAGTCCCGCCCTGACCCCGAACGGCCAGAACGGCGACCAGAACGGCGACCAGATCCTCGCGCTCATCGAATTTCACTCCGATGTCACCCCCGGCCAACAGGACACCGTAGCCGGTGCTGCAGGCGTGGAACTGCGGCGCGTACCGTACCTCCAGACACAGCACGGCATCGTCTCAGCAGATATTGCCGCGCTCCGAAAGCTGGCAGTCTACGACGAGGTCGCCTACATCTTTCCCGCCGATCCGGACCTGACCGGAGACACCGCGCCGGAAGGCCTTCTCACCTGCGCGGGCATGTTAACCACCAACGGTATGGCCGGGCAATACGCCACCATCGTCCACGGTTGGGACCTCGACGCGGACCACTTCCTCCACCTCACTTATCTCTTTGGTTCTGTAACCCCCAAAATACCCGCGCTTACCGTCCGTTCGGAAGTTCTCCGCGCCCTGAGCTTATGGACGCAAGTCACCAATCTCACCTTCCAGCCCGGCACCAACCCGGGGGGACCGCGCAATATCCTCATCAAGTTCGTCAGCGGCGCACACGGAGATTCCTACCCCTTCGACGGGCCCACCGGCTCGCTGGCCCATACCTTCTATCCGGTTCCCGTGAATGCCGAGACCCTCGCCGGCGACATGCATCTGGATGCCGATGAAAACTGGCATGCGGGCGGCGATACTGACATCTTCAGTGTGGCGCTCCACGAAGCGGGGCACGCCATCGGCCTCGGCCATTCCGACAAGCCGGGCGACGTGATGTACCCCTACTATCACAGCCATTCGTCACTCTCCGCCAACGATATCGCCGCAGCCCAGAGCCTGTATGGCAAGCCTGCCGGCAGCGCCCCCGCCCCCATTACCCAACCCACAGACCCGGTCCCTCCACCAGCGCTGCGCCTGACTGTGGACGCGGTTCCAGTCTCGACGACAGGCGAAACCACCACGCTGTCCGGCACCGCGACAGGCGGCAAGGCTCCCGTTACCGTGCAGTGGCAAACCTCGGGCGGCGCCACCGGCAAGGCCACGCTGCGGACCCAGGCCTGGAACACGACCGGCATTCCGCTGGTCGTCGGTGACAACGCGATCTCCATCAACGCCTATGACGGCGCGCTGCAAAGCGCCGCCGCAGCCGTTACTGTCACCAGGCAGGCGGCCGCAGCTTCCCCCTCAACCTCGAACGTGCCGCTCTCGGTGGCCATCCGCACCCCCGCCCCTCTCACGTCCACAGTCTCGGGTGCCACCCTCACGCTGGGAGGCGTTGCGGCTTCCGGCTCGGGCATCTCCCGCGTCACCTGGCAAACCTCGGCAGGCGCGGCCGGCATTGCCCAGGGGACCACCAACTGGCTCGCGGCAGGCGTGCCTTTATACGTCGGTACCAACACCATCGTCGTCAAGGCGTGGGATGCCAGAGGCAGCAGTGCCTGGGCCTCAACCGTTGTTGTCAGGCGTTAGCGTGTCACAATCAAGTTGTTTATGAATAAGAAGCTGGCCCCCGCGATTGTCGCTTACGCCGTCCTCATGCTGGCGGCTGCCTACATCCTTACGGGTAAAGTGATGGCGATGGTCCTCATCCTTTTGGCGGCGATGCTGGCGAAAACTTTGATCGCGGTACAGCAGGCGAAACTGAAGACGCTAACAGATCAAGCGCCAGTGCCAGAGCCTCCTCCCGAGTCGTAATTACCCCCTCCAGTTGAGCGTCTTCCACATCATGGAGGACGGGTCCGAAGGCCGGACCGGGCGTGAAACCGGCTGCAATCAGGTCTTGCCCTCCCAGTAATTTCGCAGGCCGTAAATGCGCTTCCGGGGTCTCGTGAAAGCGGGTTTTGGCAAGTTCGTACATGTCGAGATGGCCGTTGCTCGACAGGCAGTCGAGCCGATGCAGTTCCAGATGTTCGTCGAACTTTGGCAACCGCAGGAAACGCTTGAGAGTGCTCTCTTTCATCACCGCAACATCGCGGAACTTCATGTGATTCTCAATCATCAGGCAGACCGCCTCGGTAACGGCCAGAGAAAAGCGCAGGCGCGTCAGAAGCCTGCGCCCGATCTCCACGCCCTTCGCTACATGGCCGTCAAAGCGGATGCGGTCGGCAATGCGGAAGGTGGCAGGCTTCCCCACATCGTGCAGTAAGACTCCGAGCGCCAGTTCGAGCGATGGGTTTTGGAGGCCCTCCAACATCATCATCGTGTGCGCCCACACGTCGCCTTCCGGGTGATACTGCGCTGGCTGGGCCACGCCTTTCAGGGCCTCGATTTCCGGCAGGATTTCGCGCAATAAGCCGCTGTCCGAGAGCAGTTCAAAACCACGCCGCGGATGCCCCTGGGTGAGCATTCGCGACACCTCATCGCGAACCCTCTCCATGGAAATCCGCTGGATCGCGGGCGCCATGCGCTGGATCGCCGAGAATGTCCCGGCTTCCATCTCAAACTCCAGCGCTGCGGCAAAGCGCACCGCCCGCAGCATCCGCAGATGGTCCTCAGTAAAACGCAACTCCGGGTCACCGATGGTTCGGATCAGGCCGGCGTTCAGGTCTGCCTTGCCTGCCACGAAGTCCAGCACCTCGCTGGTTTCGGGATCCAGAAGCAGGCCGTTGATGGTGAAATCGCGGCGAAGGACATCTTCGCGGGGGTCGGTCTCAAAGCGCACCGCATCGGGCCGGCGACCGTCGGAATAGGTGCCTTCGCTGCGGAAAGTCGCCACTTCCACGGAGTGCTCCCCGTCCACAACAAGGATTACGCCAAAGTGCGCGCCCACCTCTCGCGCGCCGGGAAAGATCTGGCGTAGTTCGTCCGGTACGGCATCGGTGGCGACATCGAAATCCTTGGGGGCTCGCCCGATCAGCAGATCCCGAACACAGCCACCTACCAGCCATGCGGCATGGCCTTCGTGCCTCAACCGCCGAACTACCGACTTTGCGAGGGCTTCCACACTCTAACAATCTCATGTTAACCTGAAATTGCCGAATTCTTGTTGCGACACTCTTCGCGGCAGAAGCGGGGGACCCGGTTTCACGGGGCGAAGTTTCTGGGCGCTTTTTTAGCAAACCAGGAACGGAGGACTTTCAAACTCCAGCCCGTCAGCTAACCTCGCAGGCTCTATTGGGAGCGCCTCTCCACCTGATGTGGAGGGAGAAACAGGAGTCTTTTTCATGTCATCACCCGTGGCCAGAACTACTGGTTCCAAGGTTGTTATTGCGACCACCGTCGCCCTCGCGTTCATTTCCTTTTGGCGCGCGGCGTCCATCGTTCTCGCCGATCTCGCGTCGTCCGCGTTCTACGCCGGCGGCATCGCCGAGAAGGCTATTGGACCCTCCGCGCCCTGGTTCGTTCTGGGCGTCATGCTGTTCAGTTTTGCCGTTCGGTCCATCTATATCGAAAGTTCTTCCATGTTCGTCCGGGGCGGCGTTTACGTGGTGGTTCGCGACGCCATGGGCCCGTTTGTAGCCAGAATTTCCGTCTCTTCCCTGCTGTTCGATTACATCCTGACCGGCCCCATCAGCGTAGTCAGCGCTGGCCAATATATGGCAGGCTTGCTGAATGAATTCGGGCTGAAAGTTCCGCCCGATCTCTTCTCAGCCGGGTTCGCAATTCTGGCTACCGTTTACTTTTGGTGGGAAAACCTGAAGGGCATGCACGAATCGAGCGGCAAGGCTCTTCGTATCATGCAGGTCACCACAGTGATGGTTGTAATCTTCCTGGTCTGGTGCCCGATTACGCTTTTGCTGCACGGCCCCGCTCAAATCCCGCCGGCGCCGGTTGCCGCGAACCTCCACTTCAGCGAAGACGCGCTTGGCTGGTTCAAGGGCACTATCTTCCCCACCATTTCGATGATTGCCGTTGTCATCGCGTTCGGCCACTCTCTGCTCTCCATGTCGGGCTTCGAGACGCTGGCTCAGGTATATCGCGAAATCGCTTACCCGAAGCTGAAGAACCTGAAGATTACGGGCAACATCGTCTGCTTCTACGCGGCAATTGGCACGGGCGTCATCACCCTGTTCGCATCGATGATTATCCCCAACGACATCCGCCCCAAGTATGTGGACAACCTGCTGGGTGGCCTCGCCATGCACCTTGCGGGGCCAGAGTTACTGAAGCTGGGCTTCCACATCTTCGTCGTGATCGTCGGCGTCCTGATTCTCTCGGGCGCGACCAACACGTCTATCATCGGCGCTAATGGCGTGATGAACCGGGTGGCGGAAGACGGCGTGCTGATCCCCTGGTTCCGCAAGCCACACCCCAGGTTCGGCACCACCTACCGCATCATCAACCTGGTGGCCATTCTGCAGATTGTCACCATCGCCCTAAGCGGTGGCAACGTTTATCTGCTCGGCGAAGCCTACGCGTTCGGCGTGGTCTGGAGCTTCTTCCTGAAGGCCCTCGGCGTTCTGGTGCTTCGGTATCACCGGCGCGACCAGGAATACAAGTTCCCGGGCAACATCACCATCGGAGGCATCGAGCTTCCGATCGGCCTGGGCATGGCGACCCTGCTGCTGGGCTGTACAGCGGTGGCGAACCTGTTCTCGAAGAAGTTCGCCACTATCTACGGTATTGCCTTCACGGTCCTGCTGTTCCTGATCTTCACCGTTTCCGAACACATCAACCGGAAGCGCAAGGACGGCCATCTGGCGGGCCTCGAAGAGTTCAACCTCGACTCGCAGCCGGAAATGGCGACCACGCTCCTGAACGCCCGTCCGGGTTCCATCCTGGTGGCGGCTCGCGAGATGAGCAACCTGGCGCACCTGCAGTCGGTGTTGCGGAAGACCAACCTGCGGCGGCACGACATCATCGTGATGACCGTTCGTCCCATTAACAGCGGCGACCAACTGGCTCCGGCACAAGTCTTCTCGGAGTACGAACGAGAGCTGTTTACCAAGGTCGTCAGCATGGCCGAGAAGGAAGGCAAGACCGTGGAACTGCTGGTGGTACCCAGTGCGGATCCGTTCGGAGCGATCATGCAAACGGCCCAAACACTCCAGGTTTCGCGTGTTGTTACCGGCGCATCGCTCCGCATGGAGACGGCGGAACTGGCTCGCCGCATTGGCATAGCGTGGGAGAAACTGCCGGAACCGCGGCACGCTTTCTCGCTTGAGATTTTGACCCCGGACCGGCCTTCGCACTTCGTCAACCTGGGGCCCCACCCGCCCCGTTTGTGGCCCGAAGACGTGGAGCGCGCGCACCAGATCTGGCTGGGGCTATCGGCTCAGTTCGGTTCCAAACTGCACCACCGCGATGTGATTGGCGCGGCATTGCAGCGGCTGGAAAAAGACCTGGAGAACCCCGAGCGGCAGCAGCAAGCTCTCCGGGATGTGAGCGAGGAGCTTGCCAGCCATATCGGCGAGCAGGCCCCTCCGACGATAGCTCCGAAGACTGACTAAGTCAGGCCCCGGGCTAACTCCATAACCTGTCATTGGACCGATCGACATTCCACTCGTCGGTCGGTCCAAAGTACGTTGTATTGGGCATCAGGTGGCGCTTCATCACATCGTCATTAAGCGTTACGCCGAGGCCCGGCGCGTCGGGAACGGTGATGAAGCCGTGGTCGACGATGGGCTTCGAAACGCCCTCGACCAGGTCGCCCCACC
The DNA here is from genome assembly GCA_903929755.1 of uncultured Acidobacteriia bacterium. Classification (GTDB taxonomy): domain Bacteria; phylum Acidobacteriota; class Terriglobia; order Bryobacterales; family Bryobacteraceae; genus BOG-234. The sequence continues at coordinate 5,517 of CAIYVZ010000084.1, read as the reverse complement.
AGGGGACGTCAACGGAGTGATTTTCTAAGACCAGGAAGTTCTCGGTGGCAGCGGCGCAGTGCACGTTCGCCATGCAGGAGACGGGAGAACCGGCGAAGTGCATTGCCATGCCGACGCCGTAGTCCTGAATCAGATCCCCGATCTTGTGCGTTTCGAGGATGCCGCCCGAGGTGGCGAGATCGGGGTGCAGGATATCCACCGCGTGGGCGGCGGCAAGTTTGACGAAGTTCTCTTTGAGGTAGATGTCTTCGCCGGTCAGGAGCGGGATATTAATGGCCTGCTTGATCTCTTTGAGGAGATCGGTCTGCTGCCAGGGAATCATGTCTTCGAGCCAGGCGAGGTTGAATTTCTCGAGCGCACGACCGAGGCGGATGCAGGAGTTGACTCCGATGTGCCCGAAATGGTCGGCGGAAAGCGGGATGTCGTCACCGACATTCTCGCGGATAACGGCGACGTATTCGGCCATTTTCTCGATGCCTTTGGGGGAGATCTCGATGCCAGTGAACATGTGCTGGGTGTTGCTGCTGACGCCGTCACCCTTGACGGTGGCGGGATGGACGAGAGTACCGGGCTGGCCGTCGAGCAGATCAACGCCGAGATCCATCTTGAGCCACGTGAAACCCTGGTCGCGACGCTCTTTGAGGCGCTGGCCGTAGACTTTTGGGTCGTGCGATTCGGTGGTGTCGGCGTAGCAGCGGATCTTGTCGCGGAACTTGCCGCCGAGCATCTGCCAGACGGGGACATTGTAGGCTTTTCCGGCCAGATCCCAGAGCGCCATCTCGATGCCGCAGACACCGCCGGCCTGGCGGGCGTCGCCGCCAAACTGCTTAATTTTTCGGAAGATCTGGTCGATATTGCAGGGGTTTTGGCCGAGGATGCGGCTCTTGAGCTGGAGCGCATAGCGGGCGCTGGCTCCATCGCGGACTTCGCCGAGGCCATAGATTCCCTGGTTGGTGTCGATGCGGATGATGGGGTCGGTCATGGGAGCGCCCTGCAGGGTGGCGACGCGGAGATCGGTAATCTTCAGGTCAGACGGCTTGCCGTTCCGATTGACGTTCTGGGGGGAGGCTTCGAGGAGTTCATCGGCCCAGAAAGCCATGCCGGCCATCCCGAGGAGGGATCTGCGGCCGAGTTTGTGTTGTGCCATGTGGGTCACGTTGCAGTTTGATTGCCAGTAGACTGGGTGCATGAACGTTGATGCTTCCTTTCTGGTTCGAGATACCGCCGAGTTAGATGCTATGTACGGGGAGGCGCTGGAGCGCTCCGTTAAGAAACAGATGGCCGGGCTGGACGACCTTTGCAGGCAGTTCATTGCAGCCTCACCGATGGTGATGCTGGGCTCGGAAGGCGACGTTTCGCCGCGCGGGGACGTGCCCGGATTCGTAAAAGTGGCCGACGACCAGACGCTGTTACTACCGGATCGGCGGGGGAATAACCGGATCGATTCGCTGCGAAACATCGTGAAAAACGGCCAGGTTGGACTGCTGTTTTTGGTGCCGGGCACGGATGAGACGCTTCGGGTGAACGGCGAGGCGGTAATCAGCCGGGACCCGGCTTTGACGAGCCAATTTGAAGTGCAGGGGAAGACCCCGAAAACTGTTCTGGTGGTGCAGGTTTCAGAGGTCTATATTCACTGCAGCCGGGCTTTGGTGCGCGCGGATCTGTGGAATCCCGCGAAACATGCGCCAAAAGGCACAGTCCCGAGTTTCGGAACCATGCTGGAGGCGCATACCAAAGGTTTTGTTGAGGCCAAACAAGTTGACGAGGACCTGGTTACCCGGGTCCCCGCCACTTTGTACTAAAACGGACGTTATTGAAAGCGAGCTTTACTGAACGGCTGGCGTTTCGCCTTCGATTTCTTCAGGCTTTTCGCTTTCGGGGATGAGCGAGGCTGCGGCCACGGTGTCTTTATCCTCCATGCGGACGAGACGGACACCCTGGGTAGACCTGCCGGCCTGACGAATTTCACCGGAATCGATGCGGATCATCTTACCCTCGCGGGTGATGATCATCAGCTCGGAATCTTCCTTAACGGAGAGAATCGCTTCCACGCTGCCGGTCTTGCGCGTCACCTTCATATTGATGACGCCCTTGACGCCGCGGTTGGTGAGGCGGTAGTCAGTGAGTTTGGTACGTTTGCCGTAACCCATCTCCGAGATGGAGAGGATCAGGCCGTCTTCGCCGACCACTTCGGCGCCGACAATGTAGTCGCTCTTGGCGAGGTCCATGCCGCGAACGCCGCGAGCGGGGCGACCCATGGGACGGACCTGCGTTTCGTTGAAGCGAATCGCCTGCCCGTTGTGGGAGCCGAGGAAGATCCAGTCACTGCCGGAGGTGAGGCGGGCGGCGATGAGTTCGTCCCCGTCATCGATGCCGATGGCGATGATGCCGCGGGAGAGCGGGTGATCGAACTCACTGAGCTCGGACTTCTTAATGACGCCGAACTTGGTGACCATGACGATGAACTTATCGGCCACAAATGCCTTGACGGGCAGGAAGGCCTTGACCTGTTCATCGGGCTGGAGGGCGAGCAGGTTGGAGACGTGCTTGCCTTTGCCGGTGGTGGAAGCGTCGGGGATTTCGTAGATCTTGATCCAGTAGACGCGGCCCTTGTTGGTGAAGACCAACATGTAGTCATGGGTGGAGGCGACGAGGAAGTACTCGACGAAGTCCTCTGTACGGGTGCCCATGCCAATGCGACCCTTGCCGCCGCGTGCCTGACGGACGTAGGTATCGACGGAGGTGCGCTTGACGTAGCCGCCGTGGCTAACGGTAACGGCCATGTCCTCGACGGCGATCATGTCTTCGAGGCTGATGTCGCCGGTATCTTCGACGATTTGGGTACGGCGGGCATCCCCGAAGTCCTTTTGGACTTCGCGGAGTTCCTTGATGATGAGTTCGCGGAGAACGAGTTCGGAACCGAGGATTTCGAGGTACTCGGTGATGCGGCGCTGGATGTCGTTAAGCTCGTTGGCGATCTTATCCTGTTCCATGCCGGTAAGGCGCTGGAGCTGGAGTTCGATGATGGCCTGCGCCTGACGTTCGCTGAGCCGGGTGAGGGGTTCGGCGGCACCTGCAGCCTTCAAATAAAGCGGATTGAAGTAGAAGCGGGTGGAGGCTTCTACGAGGCCTTCGCGGGCTTCCTTCGGCGACTTGGCGGCGCGGATGATGCGGATAACTTCGTCGATGTTATCGAGGCCAAGACGGAAGCCGAGGAGGATATGCTCGCGTTCGCGGGCCTTGCGGAGTTCGTAATCGGTACGACGGCGGACGACATCGGCGCGATGCTCGATGAAGTACTTGATGGTGCTCATCAGGCTCAGCTCGCGGGGCTGGCCATTGACGATGGACAGATTGATAACGCCGAAGCTGGTCTGGAGCTGGGTCTGCTTGTACAGGTTGTTCAGGATGGCCTGAGCCTGTTCGCCGCGCTTGAGATCGAACACGATGCGCATGCCATCGCGGTCGCTTTCGTCGCGGATTTCGGAGATGCCTTCGATCTTCTTTTCGTTGACGAGACCGGCGCAGGCTTCGATGAGGCGGGACTTATTGACCTGGTAGGGGATCTCAGAGACGATGATCTGCTGACGATCCTTACCGAAGGGAACGATTTCGGCTTTGGCGCGGATGCGGAGGCTGCCACGGCCGGTGCGGAAGGCATCGAGGATGCCGGTGCGACCGAGGATGATGCCGCCGGTGGGGAAGTCAGGGCCGAGGACGATTTCGCAGATACGGTCGAAGGTGACGTCCGGCTCACGAATCATGAGGATGGTGGCTTCGACGATCTCGCGCAGGTTATGCGGCGGGATGTTGGTGGCCATGCCGACGGCGATCCCGGAGGAGCCGTTGACGAGGAGATTCGGGACGCGGGTGGGGAGAACTTCGGGTTCGACTTCGGAGTCGTCGAAGTTGGGGCGGAAATCGACAGTTTCCTTGTCGATATCTTCGAGGAGCGCCGTGGCGATCTTGGAGAGCCGGGCTTCGGTATACCGATAGGCGGCGGGCGGATCGCCATCGACGGAGCCAAAGTTACCCTGGCCGTCGATGAGGGGATAACGGAGGCTGAAGGGCTGCGCCATACGGACGAGAGCGTCGTAGACGGAGGAATCGCCGTGGGGGTGGAACTTACCGAGGACTTCGCCGACGATTTTGGCGCATTTACGGGTGGGGCGGTTGGGCGCGAGGCCCATTTCGCTCATACCGTAGAGAATGCGGCGGTGGACGGGTTTGAGACCGTCACGGACGTCGGGGAGAGCGCGGCCAACGATGACGCTCATGGCGTAATCGATGTAGGACCTGCGCATTTCGTCTTCGATATTAATCGGGACGTTGTTTTGATTGCCCTCCTTGCCGGTATGCCGGATTTTCTCGGGCGGTTGGGGAGGAGCGGGTGGACCCTGCGGTGGGAGTTCCTGATCAGCCATGGTTTTGAGGGATAAGTGTCAGTATAGCAAAGATTTAGATGTCCGGTTTGCGGACGGGAATGTGGTTGTTTGGACGCAGTTCTGGCGTTGGCTGGGGAGAGTGAGCGAGAGCGGGGCGAGTTTAGGCGGCAAGGTGGAGCCTTTCGTCTTCGCAGGGGTAGGGCAAGGTGGTCTTCCAGCCGTATTTTTCATAGAAGGCGGCCTCTTTGAGGTTGACGGCGCGGTTGATGCTGGTGATGAGTTCGGGGACTGAATAAACGAAGCCATTGACCTGGACGGGAGTGGTGGGATCGACCATTTCCTGGCGGCGGTACGCCTGGCGGAGGAGGAGTTCAGCTTCGCGGCGGGCCTGGCGTTCGGTTTCGAGGCGACGGGTCTGGAGTTCGGCGAGATCCTTCTTATTGCGGGCGATGGTTCGGTTGAGGCGGTGTTCGTAGAGGGCGATGGTGGCGAAGTATTGCGGCTCACGACGCCAGGTTTGTGCCTGGGCGATGGCGGCCTGGACTTCGGGGGAATTGGCGTTGACATCATCGACGAGTTCGCCGTGGCCGATGCCGAGGGAGTTGAATTCGATGGCGCGGGAGCGGTTGATGCGCCAGTGGTCCTGCGCGATGGAGACGGCGAGCTGGTTTTCTTCGGTGCCTTCGGGCTTGAGGCCGGCGAGCATACCCTGTTCGAAGGTGTCGTAGGCGTGGCGGTCTTCTTCGGAGAGGACGAAGAACTGGCCGGTGAGGCCGTGGCGGGTGGCGTTGAGACGGGAGCGTGATTTTCCGGCTTCAGTGCGGGGGCCGGTGGAGTGCTGCGCGTTGGCGCGGTTGGCCTGGAGTTGCGCTTCGGAGATGGTCGTCATTTTGTGCTTCCTCGATTGAGGAGTAGCAGGGGTGGCGTGCAGGATCTTTCTGGGGCGTGGTTAAGTTGTTGATTTGGTTCGGACGATTTTAGGAATTTCTTTGTGATTATATGTAGGGCGCTGCCGCAACTCCGGCCGATTCGGTAAAAATCGAATACGCGCTTAGTTCAATCGCAAGGAGGTTACGGCAGCGTGAAACAGTATATCGGTTGTGACGCTCATGCCCGTTATTCGGTATTCGTG